>NZ_JBIAUC010000002.1:360029-716388 GCF_042892355.1 Streptomyces sp. NPDC001796
CCGTGGCCAAGGAAGAGCCCACCGCCGAGGTGACGCCAGAGCCGGAGCCGGCGGCCGAGGCACCCGAGCCGGCCGCCGCCGAGCAGCCCGCGACCGTCCCCGCCGACGCCCCGGCAGCCGCCGACGGCGAGGAGGCCCCACAGGAGTCACCCGCACCTGACACCACCACCCGCACGGGTGGTGCGGGTGGGAACACCCCCGCCGAAGGCGAAGCCGAGGCGGAAGCGCACGCCGAGACGGAGTCCACCGCCGAGACGGAAGCGCACGCCGAGACGGAGTCCACCGCCGAGGCGGAAGCGCAGCCCGAGACCGCCCCCACCCCCGCCATCCCCCCCACCCGCCTGAAGACCCGCGCCCCCGGCCTCCTCACCGCCTACAAGGCCGCCGCCGCCGTCCTCGACGACCGCCACCTCACCGGCACCCGGGCCAAGGTCTACCTCGTGCTCGACCGCTCCGCGTCGATGCGCCCGTACTACAAGGACGGCTCCGCCCAGGCCCTCGGCGAGCAGGCCCTCGCCCTCGCCGCCCACCTCGACCCGGAGGCCACGGTCCCCGTCGTCTTCTTCTCCACCGAACTGGACGGCACCGGCGAGCTCACCCTCGACGACCACGAGAACAAGATCGACACCCTCCACGCGTCCCTCGGCCGTATGGGCCGCACCAGCTACCACGCGGCCGTGGAAGCGGTGATCGCCCACCACGACAAGTCCGAGAACCCGGCCCTCCCCGCCCTGGTGATCTTCCAGACGGACGGCGCCCCGGACGCGAAGACCCCCGCCACCCAGTCCCTCACCGAGGCCGCGAAGAGCCACCCCCAGCTCTTCTTCTCCTTCATCGCCTTCGGCGACCCGGAGAACAAGGCCTTCGACTACCTCCGCAAGCTCAAGACGGACAACACGTCCCACTTCCTGGCGGGCGAGACCCCCCGCGAGCTCACGGACGCCGAGGTCTACGAAGGCGTACTGGCGAACTGGCGCCCGTAGACCTCCGCGGACACCCCCTCGGACGCCGCCCGCTTCTCACCCGCCAAAACGGGAAGTGGGCGGCGTACCCGTGTCGGCTACGATTTCAAGGTTCGTAGACGATGCACAGCCGGGCCGAGAACCGGCCGTCGTCACCCCACGTATCGACCTGGGAGCAGCCCGCGATGGCTCGACACCTCATCACCAGCGCCCTTCCGTACATCAACGGGATCAAGCACCTGGGCAACATGGTGGGGTCCATGCTCCCGGCGGACGTGTACTCCCGGTACCTGCGCCAGCGCGGCCACGAGGTCCTCTACATCTGCGCGACGGACGAGCACGGCACCCCGGCCGAGCTGGCCGCCAAGGAGCAGGGTCTCCCCGTGGACGAGTTCTGCGCCCAGGCGCACGACGCCCAGAAGGCGGTCTACGACGGCTTCAACCTGGCGTTCGACTACTTCGGCCGCAGCTCCTCCCCGCAGAACCGAGAGATCACCCAGGAGATCGCCCGCGAGCTGAAGGCGAACGGCTTCATCGAGGAGCGGGCCATCCGCCAGGTGTACTCGAACGCCGACGGCCGCTTCCTGCCGGACCGGTACATCATCGGCACCTGTCCGCACTGCGGCTACGACAAGGCCCGCGGCGACCAGTGCGAGAACTGCACCCGTGTGCTGGACCCGACCGACCTGATCGACCCGCGCTCGGCGATCAGCGGCAGCAGCGACCTGGAGGTCCGCGAGACCAAGCACCTCTTCCTCCTGCAGTCGGCCCTGGCCGGCGAGGTCGAGGCCTGGGTCGACGAGCGCGCCGACAACTGGCCGGTCCTCGCCTCCTCCATCGCCCGCAAGTGGCTCACCGAGGGCCTGCACGACCGTGCGATCACCCGTGACCTCGACTGGGGCGTCCCGGTCCCGGCGGACACCTGGCCGGACCTGGCCGCCGAGGGCAAGGTCTTCTACGTCTGGTTCGACGCCCCGATCGAGTACATCGGCGCCACCAAGGAGTGGGCCGACCAGGACCCGGAGAACCGCGACTGGCGCTCCTGGTGGTGGGAGTCGGACGCGGACGTCCACTACACCCAGTTCATGGGCAAGGACAACGTGCCCTTCCACAGCGTGATGTTCCCGGCGACCCTGCTGGGCACCCGCGCGCCGTGGAAGAAGGTCGACGTGATCAAGGCCTTCAACTGGCTCAACTACTACGGCGGCAAGTTCTCCACCTCCCAGAAGCGCGGCGTCTTCACGCACGACGCGCTGGAGATCCTGCCCGCCGACTACTGGCGCTACTTCATGATGGCGAACGCGCCCGAGTCGGACGACTCCTCCTTCACCTGGGAGCACTTCACGGCCACGGTGAACAAGGACCTCGCCGACACGCTGGGCAACTTCGTCAACCGCGTGCTCTCCTTCTCCCGCAAGCGCTTCGGGGACTCCGTCCCCGAGGGCGGCGCGCCGGGTGAGGCCGAGGCGCGGCTCGGCGAGGAGATCGCCCGCCTGCTCGCGGAGTACGAGGAGCAGATGGAGGCCATCCAGTTCCGCAAGGCGGCGGCGGCGCTGCGCGCCCTGTGGTCGGCCGGCAACTCGTACCTCGAGGAGAAGGCCCCCTGGCTGGAGATCAAGACCAACAAGGAGGGCGCGGCCCTCACCCTGCGCACGGCGATGAACCTGATCCACCTGTACGCGGTGGTCTCGGAGCCGTTCATCCCGACGTCCTCGGCGGCCATGCGCGCGGCCTTCGACCTGAAGGACGACACGGCGGCCTGGGTCACGCAGGAGGAGGCCAGGTCCCTCACCGCCGTCACCCCGGGCACGCCCTTCACGGTCCCGCCGGTGTTGTTCGCGAAGCTGACGGACGAGGACCTGGCCGCGTACAAGGAGCGCTTCGGCGGCGAGTCGGAGTAGTACCTGACTGCCCGCGGCCCGGATCGGAACGAGACCGACTCCGGGCCGCGCTGGTAAGCCGACAGCCCACTGGTCTCTCCCGTGGGCGTCGGGAACACTGGATCCAGGAGCGGACCTTGGTTACGTTCGCTCCCAACGGGTCGATCGGGTGGGGGAGATGTCAGAGTCGGGGGAGGCCGGGCCGGAAGCGGTAGCCGTCCGCAACGAGTTCGCGCTGGAGCGCTATCGGTACGTCCTGCAGCAGATCCATGCCGTGAACGAGAACGCCCACCGCTTTCTCGCCATTTACCAGACGCTCGCTACCGCACTGGTCAGTGCGGCCCTCGCTCTGTTCGTCGGGTACCGCAAGTGGGGGCTGGCTCCGGCCACCGCCCGGGGCGGATTGGTCGGGCTGTTGACCCTCACCTCGGTGGTCGCCGCCTTCACCGGCACGCTGATCGTGGTGGGGGCTCTGGCTTGGCTCGACTACCGCAACGAGGAGTGCGACATCACCGATACGGTCGTCGGACCGGGGTTCCGCAAGCGCCCGCGCCCAGGCAACTTCTTGCGCTGGTACGAGACTTACGTGCTGCTCTTCATCGTCGTATCGGTGATCACCATGTGGGTGCTCGCCGCGCTCTTCCTCCTGCCCGCGATGAGGTGATCTTCCCCGGTGCCCGAGCACGACTACACGAGCACGTCTCTCTGGCAGAGCACCCTTGCCGCACGCTCGGGCCCCGACGCCCATGCCGAAAAGCGGGAACGGCTGCGCACGTCGTACCTGGAACTGCGGAAGAAAGCGGCCGTGCTCCTGGAGGAGAACGCCCGCAGCATGCCCGACTTCACCGTGCACGACATCAGTCACGTGGACGCGCTGTGGGAGATGGCCGATCTTGTCTGCGGCACCGAGGTCACCCTGAATCCTGCTGAGGCATACGTACTGGGATGCGCCTTCGTGCTGCACGATGCCGCGATGGGGGGAGCCGCGTACGGGACGAGCGTGTCCGAGACGCTGGGTGAGGACCGGTGGCGCGATCTGGTGTCGGTGGCCTACTACCACCGCGAGGGATGCTGGCCGGATCAGGAGGAGTTGGACGCGCCGCCCACCGAGATCACGGATCTCTGCCGCGCGACCGCGATCAGGGAAACCCACGCGGAGCAGGCCAAGCGCCTGGTGGATCAGCCGTGGCGGTCCAGTACCGGCAATGAGATCTTCCTCATCGAGGGGTTCCAGTTGCGGGAGGTGTACGGTCCGCTGATCGGCGACCTGGCGGCCAGCCACTGGTGGCCCGTGGACCGGCTCGCCGAGGAGTTCCGCCATCCGAGTGGCTCACTGCCCTGGCAGCCCAGCGAGTGGATCATCGAACCGCTCAAACTGGCCTGTATCCTTCGGCTCGCCGACGCGACCCAGATCGACAGCCGCCGTGCTCCCAGCTTTCTGTTCTCCCTGCGCAGACCGCAGGGCGTCTCCCGCGAGCACTGGCGGTTCCAGGAACACATCAGCCGTCCCTACCTCAAAGGCGACCGGGTCACATACAACTCGCTGCGGCCCTTCCGCCCGCAGGACGCCACCGCGTGGTGGCTGGCCCTGGAGTACCTGCGCGGTATCGATCAGGAGTTGAAAGCGGTCGATGCCCTCCTGCACGACCTCGGCCGGAGCCGACTGGCGGCACGAGCGATCGCCGGCGTCGACTCCCCGGAGCGGTTCGCGGAACTCTTCCGCGTACAGGACTGGCGCCCCATCGACGCGACCATCAAGATCTCCGACATCCCCGCCCTGGTCAGGAGCCTCGGCGGGGAGCAACTGTACGGAAAGGAGCCCGAGGTCGCGGTACGGGAGCTGATCCAGAACGCCCAGGACGCCGTCATCGCCCGCCAGGCACTGCAGCCCGACTTCACGGCCGGGCGCGTGGAGATCCGTCTGACAGAGACGGACGGTTCGTGGTGCCTGGAGGTCCGCGACAACGGCATCGGTATGGATGAGGAGACCCTGATCCATGGCCTGCTCGACTTCGGCAGCAGCGGGTGGAGCTCCCCTGGCGTGCGCAACCGGCTTCCGGGACTCGCCAGCGCGGGATTCCAGCCCAGCGGCCGGTTCGGCATCGGCTTCTTCTCCGTCTTCCTGCTCGGCGACCGGGTGGAGCTGATCACCCGCCGTTACGACGCCTCCCGCACGGACGCCCGCCGCCTCGCCTTCGACGGGCCCTCCAGCCGCCCTCTGCTCACGCCCCTGGCCGTGCAGGGCTGGGTACCGGAGGGCACGACCGTACGCGTCAATCTCCGCAAGAGCCCCAACGACGTCGAGGGCTTGTTCTACGAGTCCGGTGACGAAAGGCTCGCCCATCTGGTCCGGCGGCTGGTCCTGGAAAACGCCGTGCCTGTCCTCACATGGGAGCCGGGCATGGCCGAACCCGAGGTCCTCACCCCGTTCACGCTGGCCACCGGGTCACCGGACGAGGTCTTCGACCGCCTCTACCCGCCCAAGACCGACAGTTGGCGGATCGGAGAGGAGAAACAGCGCCTCCAGATGCGCGACGACTTCGTCGGACGGGCCACCGAACTTCTCGACGACAAAGGACGGCGCATCGGACTGGCGACGCTCTGGAACGACATGAACTTCCAGGGTCCACGCAGCTTCTTCGGAATCGTCACGGTCAACGGCTTTCTCGCCGACGCGTCGGTGTCCTTCGCGGGCTACCTCGCCGGACAGCCCAGCCGCGCCTCACGCGACAGGGCCGCACTGATCGCCACGCAGGACCAGGTACGGAACTGGATGCGCACCCAGGAACGACAGCTCCGCGACACTGGGGACTTCGAGGACACCGTCCAGCTGGAGCTGGCCCACACCTTGCACATGGCCTTCAACGACCTGCCGGACGACATGGCCTTCGCCCTGACGGCGCAGGGCGTGCTGCGCCCGGCCGACGTGGCCGGCTGGGCCGCGGCGCGAAGCGAGGTCTTCGTGGCCTCCGGGCTGCCCATCACCTGGCGGAGCCGCCCTCCGGAGGTTTACCACTATCTGTCCGGTCAGCGAGTGCAGCTGCCCGACAACTGGGTCCACATCTGCCAGCGGATTGTCACCGCGCCCCTGTCGGACGTCTTTTCGGATGTGGCGAACCGTGATGCCGCATACGAGTTCGCCCGCGACCACACCACGCCGACGTGGCAGAAGGACTGGTGGCGCATGTCGGGTGGCCTGTACGGGCTTTTCATGCGGGCCCTGTGCCAAGCCTGGTCGTGCACCATCGAGTCCCTGCTCGCACCGGTCGCGCAACGCAACTGGTCGGACACCCTGCACCTGAACGACGAGAGCCTCGGTCCCGTTGCCGGCTACCTTCTCCACCGGCCGTCGAGCGCAGCAGGAGACGGCTGACCGAGGCTCGGCGTCACATCGCCCTGGGAAAGAACCCCGGCACCGGTGGTGCCGGCCAGTTCCGCCGGCAGGTTCTTCGCGGACGTCTGAAAACCCGCGGTGAGCGTCGGCGTCCAGTTCACGGTCGTCTTGATCTTCTTCGTCGAGGCGGCGTTGTACGCGGCGACGAGGTCGGTCGCCGTCCCGTCGACCAGGTTGCCGCCGCCCACGACCGGACCCGTGCCGTCGCGGCTGAGCAGTTTGGCGATCTTCTGGCCGACGGGGACCTTCCAGTAGTTGTCCTCCGCGACTACCTGGGCCTTGGCGCGGGAGTTGATGCTGTACAGGGACGCGCGCGGCGTGGTGTCGGAGGCGGACCCGAGCGCCTTCACGAGCTGCGCCCGGGTACTGACGGTGAAGACGTGCGCGGAGTCGGCCTGCGCCCCACCGGTGGTACCGGAACCGGAGGCCGCCCAGCCGTCCTTGGCGGGCAGCGCCTGGTGCGCGAGGTCGACCCCACCGGCGTTCGCGCTCATCACCAGAGCGCCACCACCGAGCCCACCGGCCACGACGACGGCTACGGAGCCCATGACGATACGGCGGTTGCGCGGGGAACGACGGTGCGAGGGGAATGCCCGCCTGGGAGCCCTTCGGGAAGGCCATGGAGACGTGGCAGGAAACGGGCGGAGCCACCGTCGCCTGCCGGCACTGCCGTCGAGACGGGGACCTGACGCTGTGGGCTTGGGCGGACGACTACTACGCCTTCGGCTACTTGGGGTTCGAGTTCTGGGACTGGCCAGAGTTCAGTCCCGGCTTCCTCGACCGATTCGCACACGCCCTGGGAGACCACCGCGTGGTCGTGGTGGGCGGCAAGCTGTGAGGGACCTCAGTGAGGTCGTCGTTCGTCACTGAACAGCTCCACCGCGTCCGCCGCGTGAACCGCCCGCTGGGCCCAGACTTCCAGCTGCTGCAGATCCGTACAGCCCTGCACCCGCTCCCGCACGAAGTCCGGCACAGGGATGCCACGCCACTCCAGAATGCGCAGAGTCATCTCGGCGCGATCCTCCAACCGGCCCTGCTCACGGCCTTCCTCACGGCCTTCCTCGCGGCCTTCCTCGCGGCCTTCCTCACGGCCTTCCTCCCGCACCTGCTCCGCCAGCGGATGCCTCCAGAAGTACTGGACCGCAGCCATCAAGTCCCTCCAGATCTCCTTCGCCCGGGGGTCGTCCAGGCATGAGTCGACGAACTGCACGAAGGCCGCCGCGCTCTCGGCGTCGATGGTGCGCAGAGCGGCTACCAGGGATTCCAGTATGGCCGCGACCCTCGGGCCCTTGCCATGTGTCATCGCCGAGAGCACCGCGAGGGGCACATCCCGCTCGGCCTCCCGCGCGTCCGCGATCAACGGAACGTTGTCCGGGCCGAGTACCAACGGCCGTACTGTCATCGAAGGACGGCCAGGGAGACCGCGATGGATCGGCTCGGCCGCCCAGGCTGCCGTGACACTGTTCTGTGTGATGACGATCAGCACCGGCTCGCAGCCGTATTTTTCATATAAGTACGAGAGGTAGTACGGCCAGCTACCCCGCTTGGCCTCGTCCTTCCGCCCCTGCGACTCGACGACCAGGAGATACTCCCCCTGGTCCGTCTCCACACGCACCAGCGTGTCCACCCGGCGTTCGACCGGCTCGACTTCCGTCAGGTCCACGTTCATGGCCGCGAACTCGCGCGGCTCGGGGAACGGGACGTTCAGCACCTGCTGCAGGGCACGCGTCAGCAGCGCCGGGTCCTTCTGGAAGATCCGGTGCAGCGCCTCGTGCGACGAGCTGACCATCCGCTCTCCTTTCCGTACGACGTGATCAACGCCGTACGCCGCACCGAGGTCACGCGACACGCCCCTCACTGCAGACGCCCGGAGCCGGATGACGAACCGGCAGGGCCCCTGCCACACGAAAGTGGCCCGGAACCGTCCGCCGGTTCCGGGCCACCCCCTCGCCTCGCTACTTCGCCTGCGGCTTGCGCACCGAGATGTGCAGTTCCCTCAGCCGCGCCTCGTCCAGCTCCGTCGGCGCGCCCATCATCAGGTCCTGGGCGTTGCCGTTGAGCGGGAACGCGATCGTCTCGCGGATGTTCGGCTCGTCGGCCAGGAGCATCACGATGCGGTCGATGCCCGGGGCGATACCGCCGTGCGGCGGGGCGCCGAAACGGAACGCGCGGAGCATGCCGGCGAACTCGCGCTCGACCGTCTCCTCGTCGTAGCCCGCGATGCCGAAGGCCTTGAGCATGATGTCCGGCTCGTGGTTCCGGATCGCGCCCGAGGACAGCTCAACGCCGTTGCAGACGATGTCGTACTGCCAGGCCAGGATGTCCAGCGGGTCCTGGTTCTCGAGCGCCTCCATGCCGCCCTGCGGCATCGAGAACGGGTTGTGCGAGAAGTCGATCTTTCCGGTGTCCTCGTCCTTCTCGAACATCGGGAAGTCGACGATCCAGCAGAAGCGGAAGACGCCCTCCTCGAAGTGGCCGGCCCGCTTGGCCGCCTCCACCCGGACCGCGCCCATGATCTTCGAGACGTCGTCGAACTCGCCGGCGCCGAAGAACACCGCGTGGCCGGGGGCCAGGGACAGGCGCTTGGTCAGCTCCGCGACGTTCTCCTCGGTCAGGAACTTCGCGATCGGGCCGGACAGCGAGCCGTCCTCGCCGACCCGCACCCACGCCAGGCCCTTCGCGCCCTGCTCCACCGCGTACTCGCCGAGCTGGTCGAAGAACTTGCGGGGCTGCGCGGCCGTGTCCGGCACCGGCAGCGCGCGCACGTGCTTGCCCGCGAACGCCTTGAACTCCGAGCCCTCGAAGATGTCGGTGATGTCCACCAGCTCCAGCTGGGCACGCAGGTCCGGCTTGTCGGAGCCGTACTTCAGCATCGCCTCACGGAACGGGATCCGCGGGAACGGGGAGGTGACGTGCCGGCCGCCTCCGAACTCCTCGAAGATCTCCGTCATCAGCTTCTCGATCGGCTGGAAGACGTCCTCCTGCTCGACGAAGGACATCTCCACGTCGAGCTGGTAGAACTCGCCCGGCGAACGGTCCGCGCGCGCGTCCTCGTCACGGAAGCAGGGCGCGATCTGGAAGTAGCGGTCGAAGCCGGAGATCATCAGCAGCTGCTTGAACTGCTGCGGCGCCTGCGGCAGCGCGTAGAACTTGCCCGGGTTCAGGCGGGAGGGGACCACGAAGTCGCGGGCGCCCTCGGGGGACGTCGCCGTCAGGATCGGGGTCGCCATCTCGTTGAAGCCCATCGCCGCCATCTTGTGGCGGATCGCCGAGATCACGGCCGTGCGCAGCATGATGTTGCGGTGCATGCGCTCGCGGCGCAGGTCCAGGAAGCGGTACTCCAGGCGCCGCTCCTCGTTGACCCCGTCCTCGGTGTTGATCGTGAACGGGAGCGGGGCGGCCGCGCCCAGCACCTCGACCTCGCCGACCTCGATCTCGATCTCACCGGTGGGCAGATCCGGGTTCACGTTCTCCGCACCGCGGGAGACGACCTTGCCGTCGGCGCGGACGACCGTCTCCTTGGAGAGCTTGTCCAGGGCCTCGTACGACGCCGTGCCCGGGCGGGCGACGAGCTGCGTGATGCCGTAGTGGTCGCGCAGATCGATGAACAGGATGCCGCCCAGGTCGCGCCGATTGTGCAGCCAGCCGCTCAGCCGGACGTCCTTGCCGACGTCAGAGGCGCGGAGCTCGCCGCAGGTGTGGGACCTGTACCGGTGCATCGTCGTTCATCCAGTCTTCGCAGGATCGGGGTCTCACCGGGGCCGCTCGCCCCGGCGCCTCCGGGCGGGCACGGCCCGGACCCATCAAGCGTACCGGCCGCCCCAACATCGCCTCGCCCCGATTCTTCCGGTGCGCCGGAATCACCGCGTACCCGCTCAAGATCGGCTGTTGCTCACTTTCAGTGGCACCTGAGGATCCCCTCTTCTTACAGTGGGGCAATGCGCACTGGTGAGCCCCTGCCCGCCGTGGGGGACGTCCTGGCTGCCGTGGCGACCGGCATGTGGCGCTACGACGCCGCCGCGGGGCTCGTCACCCTGGATGCCGAGGCCGCGCGGCTCCTCGGGCTGCCCGCGGAGCCGACCACGCTCACCGAGGCCCAGATCCGCTCCCGGTTCCATCCGGTCGACTGGAACGAGGTCGACGGGGTGGTCCAGCTCGCCCTCGCCGAGGGCACCATCGCCGAGGTCCGGATGCGGATCATGGACGAGAACAACCGTGTCGTCCGTATCGTCCGCAGCCGCTCCAAGCCGTCGCTCGATGCGCGCACCGGCGAGTACAAGCTGGTCGGCACCCTCCAGGAGGTCACCGAGCCCGTCCCCGGCGCCACCACCCGGGCCCCCGTCATCGGCGACTGGCGCCGCTCCCGCGAGGCCTTCCTGCTGGACGCTGGGCGCGCGCTGGCCGAGGCACGGTCCACGGAGGAGGTGCTGCGGGTCGCGGCCGGGCTCTCGATGCCCGGGTTCTCACCGGACGGGCTGGCCGTCTTCGGGGTCGAGGCCGACCGGCTGACCGTCATCGGCCACCACGGGCACAAGCCGGGCGACGAGGCGCCCTTCACCCAGATGTCGCTGGACACGGACTACCCGGCCGCCGAGGTCGTCCGCACCGGCCGCGCCGTGTACATGTCCTCGCCCGAGGAGTACAAGGCCCGCTACCCGGCCTCCTGGCCGCTCGCCGCGCAGTTCAGCCGCCAGTCCTGGGCGTTCCTGCCGCTCACCGTCGCGGGACGCACGATGGGCGCCTGGATGGCGGCGTTCAAGCACCCGGTCGCCTTCACGCCCGACGAGCGTTCGGTGCTCACCACGGTCGCCCGCATGCTCGCCCAGGCCCTCACCCGGGCCGGCGCCGCCGAGACGGAGCGGGAGCTGACGGACGGGCTGCAGCGCTCGATGATGCCCACTCTGGGCCCGCAGATACCCGGCATGACGGTGGCCGCGCGCTACATACCGACCGGCGGCGGGCTCCAGGTCGGCGGCGACTGGTACGACATGATCCAGCTCCCGGGCGGCCGCTTCGCGCTGACCATCGGCGACGTCCAGGGCCACGACGTGCGCGCCGCGGGCCTGATGGGCCAGCTGCGGATAGCCCTGCGCGCATACGCCGCCGAGGGCCACCGCCCGGACGCGGTCCTCTCCCGCGCCTCCCGCTTCCTGCACGGGATGACCTACGGCGAGGACGGCGCCGACCTGCGCTTCGCGACCTGCCTCTATGTGGAGGTGGACCCGGCGAACGGGACGCTGGAGATCGCCCGCGCCGGCCACCCGGACCCCGCGATCCGCACGACCGACCGCACCGTGCTCATGCGGCCGACCTCCGGCGGCCTGCCGCTCGGCATCGACCCGGACGCGGACTACCCGACCACGCGGCTCGTCCTGGAACCCGGCGAGACCATGCTGCTCTGCACGGACGGCCTGATCGAGACCGGCGGGCACGACCTGGAGACCGGCTGGCGGCGGATCCGGCGCATCCTCGAGGAGCACGACGGTGACATGGAGGAACTGGCCGACGCGCTGGTCCAGGCCGTGCACGGACCCTCCTCGCACTACGCCACCGGGCCGCTGACCGACCGGCGCGAGGACGACATCGCCGTGGTGCTGCTGTGCCGTGCGGGCGGGGCGGGCACCTGTGGCGGCACGGTCACTCCGGTCCTGCCGGTCATCCGGCGCACCGCGCTGACGATCGCGCAGGCCGAGCCCGAGCGGATCGCGGGCGCCCGGCAGCAGCTGCGCGAACTGCTGCACGACTGGTCCTGTGCCGAGCAGGTCGACTCGGTGGTGCTCCTGGCCTCCGAGATGCTCACCAACGTCCTGGTGCACACGGACGCGGACGCGCTGCTGGTCGCCGAGGTCTCCGGCGACGTCGACGGCCTGGTCGGCCGGGCCGGACGCCGGGTCCGGGTGGAGGTCACGGACGCCAGCGACGACCTCCCGCACAGACGTCACCCCGGCGAGCTGGCCTCCTCGGGCCGCGGCCTGGTCCTCATGGAGCTCCTCGCGGACGCCTGGGGCGTCGATCCGCGGGGCGAGGGCAAGAGCATCTGGTTCGAGCTGGAGGAGGAGCCGGTGAAGGAGGGCGGGGAGGCGTAGGCCGCTACTGGTCCTGTGAGGGCTCGGCTTGCTGCCGGCCGTACCGCAGGCGCAGCTCGTGCGCCACGCCGGTCGCCGCCGCCGTCAGCGGTACGGCCAGCAGCATCCCCAGGATTCCGGCCACGGACGCCCCCGCCGTGATCGCCAGCAGCACCGCTGCCGGGTGCATCTGCACGGTCCGGCTCTGGATCAGCGGCTGCAGCACATGTCCCTCCAGCAGCTGCACCGCGAGGACCACCCCGAGCGTCCACAGCGCGATCACGAACCCGCGGTCCGCGAGGGCGACCAGGACGGCGACCGCGCCGGAGAGGAAGGCGCCGAGATAGGGCACGTACGCCCCGACGAAGACGAGCGCGCCGAGCCCGATCGCGCCGGGGACGCGCAGCACCAGCAGCCCCACGGTG
Source organism: Streptomyces sp. NPDC001796 (assembly GCF_042892355.1). NCBI lineage: Bacteria > Bacillati > Actinomycetota > Actinomycetes > Kitasatosporales > Streptomycetaceae > Streptomyces > Streptomyces sp. NPDC001796. The sequence continues at coordinate 372,756 of NZ_JBIAUC010000002.1, forward strand.
ATGCAGACCGCGTCGATGAGCGCGATGATCGTCGTCCCCCGCATGAACCCCTCGACGGCCTCGTAGGCGCGCCGCGCCACGGCTTCGACGGTGTCGGCGGTGCCGTGCGTGGCCATCGAGCGCAGCGTGTCGGCGGCCCGGTGGGAGTCGCGCAGGAAGAAGAAGACGAGCAGCAGGGCCAGGAGGCCCATGGCGAGGGTCTCGCTGACGACACTGACCCCGCTGATCACGTTGCGGGCGGCGGTCCCGCCGAACTTGGCGAGCAGTTCCCTGGAGTGGGAGGCAAGATCCTCGAGCGAGGTGCCGGCCGCGCCGAAGTGCCGCGCGAGTGACTTCCCGGCGCGTTCGAGGGCGGCGATGATCTGGTCGCCGGTGTCGACGAGCACGGAGGCGACGACGTACACCGCCCCGCCGACCACGGCCAGGACGGCGACGCACGTGATCCCGGCCGCGAGCGACCGGTGCACGCCCACCCGCACCAGCCATCGGTGCAGCGGCCCGAGCAGCGCGCTTCCGAGCAGCGCGAGGAGCACCGGCACGACGGCCGTACGGAACTGGCCGCACAACCGGATCACGATCCAGACGACCCCGGCGACCAGCAGGAACACCGCACACCAGGCGGCGAGCCGGCGGACGGGGTCGGGGAGCAGCTGCACCCTTCCAGGTGATCACGCCGAGGGCGGGCTGTCCTGTACGGACAGCCCGCCCGGGTGACGCGGCGTCAGGCGTCGATCGTTCAGGAACCCTGCGGTCCGCTCTCCGTCATCCCGTGCACCGTCGGGATGGTTCCGAGGCGCCCCTTCTGGAAGTCCTCGAACGCCTGCTGGAGCTCCTCGCGGGTGTTCATCACGAACGGGCCGTAGTGCGCCATCGGCTCACGGATCGGCTGCCCGCCGAGCAGGACGACCTCCAGGTCCGGGGTGTGGGAGTCCTGCTTCTCGTCCGCGCGGACGGTGATCGAGGAGCCCGCGCCGAACACGGCGGTCTGACCGAGGCGGATCGGCCGCCGCTCCGCTCCCACGCTGCCGCGGCCGGCCAGCACGTAGGCGAGGCCGTTGAAGTCCTCGCGCCACGGGAGGGTGACCTCCGCGCCGGGCGCCACGGTGGCGTGGATCAGGGTGATCGGGGTGTGCGTGACACCGGGACCCTGGTGGCCGTCGAGCTCACCGGCGATGACACGGATCAGCGCGCCGCCGTCGGGGGTGGTCAGCAGCTGGACCTGGCCGCCGCGGATGTCCTGGTAGCGGGGGGCCATCATCTTGTCCCTGGCGGGCAGGTTGACCCACAGCTGGATGCCGTGGAACAGGCCGCCGGAGACGACGAGGGACTCCGGCGGGGCCTCGATGTGCAGCAGGCCGGAGCCGGCGGTCATCCACTGGGTGTCGCCGTTGGTGATGGTGCCGCCACCGCCGTGCGAGTCCTGGTGGTCGAAGACGCCGTCGATGATGTAGGTCACGGTCTCGAAGCCGCGGTGCGGGTGCCAGGGGGTGCCCTTGGGCTCACCGGGCGCGTACTCCACCTCGCCCATCTGGTCCATCATGATGAACGGGTCGAGGTGGCGGTAGTGGATCCCGGCGAAGGCGCGACGGACCGGGAAGCCCTCGCCCTCGAAGCCGCTGGGCGCGGTCGTGACACCGAGCACGGGACGGGCCACCGCGTCGGCGGGTGCGACCACACGGGGAAGGGTCAGCGGGTTCTCGACGGTCACTGCGGGCATGTCGGTACCTCCTTGTGGTCCGAGTTTAGTTGACCGTTGAACTTTCTGCCACCCCAAACACAGAAAGCCCGGAGGGCATTCCCTCCGGGCTCCGGATGCGCCCCGCCAGGGGCGCGAGAGTGGTCAGGACGGCACCTGGCCGTCCGCGCAGCAGGGGCGTCTAGCCATACATCCGACGCATGGCGAATTCGACCATCTGCTCGACAGCCTTCGCATCGAACACCATCCGATGCTCGCCCTCCATGTCCAGGACGAAGCCGTAGCCGGTCGGCAGCAGGTCGATCACCTCCGCCCCGGTGATCACGAAGTACTTCGACTCCTTGCCCGCGTACCGCCGCAGCTCCTTGAGCGAGGTGAACATCGGGATCACCGGCTGCTGGGTGTTGTGCAGCGCCAGGAAGCCGGGGTTGTCGCCGCGCGGGCAGTACACCTTGGACGTGGCGAAGATCTGCTGGAAGTCCTCCGCGGACATCGACCCGGTGGTGAACGCACGGACCGCGTCCGCGAGCGACGGCGGTGACGGCTCGGGGTACAGCGGCGGCTGCTGGCCGTACCCGCCGGGCATCTGCCCACCCGGCATCTGCTGCCCGGGCATCTGCTCCGAGGCGTAACTCTGCTGAGCGCCCGCGTTCTGGTAGCCGTACATGCCCCAAAGAGTAGTGGGCCACATCTGGGCCATGAGGGGTTGCTTCTTATTACCGACGGGTAGCATCATCGGAGCTACTTGTTGGTAGATGAACCAGTTGCGAGGAGACAGTGCCTCGCCGATCCCTCTACGGAGCCGTCGCCATGGGGCACTACAAGTCGAATCTCCGCGACATCGAGTTCAACCTCTTCGAGGTGCTCGGGCGCGACAAGCTGTACGGCACCGGCCCGTTCGCGGAGATGGACACCGAGACCGCCAAGAGCATCCTCGAGGAGCTCACCCGCCTTTCGGAGAACGAGCTGGCGGAGTCCTTCGCGGACGCCGACCGCAACCCGCCCGTCTTCGACCCGGAGACCAACACCGCCCCGGTACCGGCGTCCTTCAAGAAGAGCTACGAAGCCTTCATGGACTCCGAGTACTGGCGCCTCGGCCTGCCGGAGGAGATCGGCGGCACCACCGCCCCGCCGTCCCTGATCTGGGCCTACGCGGAGCTGATCCTCGGCTCGAACCCGGCGATCTGGATGTACTCGTCCGGCCCGGCGTTCGCGCGCATCCTCTTCGAGGAGGGCACCGAGGCCCAGAAGGAGATCGCGAAGATAGCCGTCGAGAAGCGCTGGGGCTCCACCATGGTGCTCACCGAGCCGGACGCCGGCTCGGACGTGGGCGCCGGGCGCACCAAGGCCGTCCAGCAGGAGGACGGCTCCTGGCACATCGAGGGCGTGAAGCGCTTCATCACCTCCGGTGAGCACGACATGGAGGAGAACATCCTCCACTACGTCCTCGCCCGTCCCGAGGGCGCCGGCCCCGGCACCAAGGGCCTGTCCCTGTTCCTCGTCCCGAAGTACCTGTTCGACTTCGAGACCGGCGAGCTGGGCGAGCGCAACGGCGTGTACGCCACGAACGTCGAGCACAAGATGGGCCTGAAGGCCTCCAACACCTGCGAGATGACCTTCGGCGACAAGCACCCCGCCAAGGGCTGGCTGATCGGCGACAAGCACGACGGCATCCGCCAGATGTTCCGCATCATCGAGTTCGCCCGCATGATGGTCGGCACGAAGGCGATCTCCACGCTGTCCACCGGCTACCTGAACGCGCTGGAGTACGCCAAGGAGCGCGTCCAGGGTCCGGACCTCGCGAACTTCATGGACAAGACGGCGCCCAAGGTCACCATCACCCACCACCCGGACGTGCGCCGTTCGCTGATGACGCAGAAGGCGTACGCGGAGGGCATGCGGGCGCTGGTGATGTACACCGCCTCCGTCCAGGACGCGATCGCGGTCAAGGAGGCGAACGGCGAGGACGCGTCGGCGGAGCACGCGCTGAACGACCTGCTCCTGCCGATCGTCAAGGGCTACGGCTCCGAGAAGGGCTACGAGCAGCTCGCCCAGTCGCTGCAGACCTTCGGCGGCTCCGGCTTCCTGCAGGAGTACCCGATCGAGCAGTACATCCGCGACGCCAAGATCGACACCCTGTACGAGGGCACCACCGCGATCCAGGGCCAGGACTTCTTCTTCCGGAAGATCGTCCGCAACCAGGGCGCCGCGCTGAACTCCCTCGCCGAGGAGATCAAGAAGTTCCTGGCGGTGGGCGAGGGCGGCGAGGAGCTGGCCGGGGCCCGCGACCACCTCGCGAAGGCGGCCGTGGAGCTCGAGGCCATCGTCGGCCTGATGCTGACCGACCTCGCGGCCACCGAGCAGGACGTCAAGAACATCTACAAGGTGGGCCTGAACACCACCCGCCTGCTGATGGCCTCCGGTGACGTCGTCGTCGGCTACCTGCTGCTGAAGGGCGCCGCGGTCGCCGCCGAGAAGCTGCCGAGCGCGTCGAACAAGGACAAGGCGTTCTACCAGGGCAAGATCGCGGCGGCGAAGTTCTTCGCGGCCAACGTCCTGCCGGGCGTGACCCTGGCCCGCAAGGTCGCCGAGGCCGTGGACCTGGACATCATGGAGCTGGACGAGGCCGCGTTCTAGGACCGCCTCCACATACCCCTTACGAGGGCCCGTTCCCCATCGCCGGGAGCGGGCCCTCCTCCGTCGTTAAGGTGAACCCATGAGCACAAGTGCGCGCTTCGACCGCGGCCACACCGACGACCTCATGTCCTTCCTGGCGGCGAGCCCGTCGCCGTACCACGCCGTGGCAGGCGCCGCCGAACGGCTGGAGAAGGCCGGCTTCCGGCAGGTCTCGGAGACGGACGCCTGGGACGGCACGTCCGGCGGCCGGTACGTCCTGCGCGGCGGCGCGATCATCGCCTGGTACGTCCCGGAGGGCGCCGATCCGCACACACCGTTCCGGATCGTGGGCGCACACACCGACTCCCCCAACCTGCGGGTGAAGCCCCGGCCGGACAGCGGCGCGCACGGCTGGCGGCAGATCGCGGTGGAGATCTACGGCGGCCCCCTGCTCAACTCCTGGCTCGACCGCGACCTGGGGCTGGCCGGCCGGCTCTCCCTGCGCGACGGCTCGACGCGCCTGGTGAACATCGACAGACCGCTGCTGCGCGTACCGCAGCTGGCCATCCACCTGGACCGTTCGGTCTCCAGCGAGGGCCTGAAGCTGGACAAGCAGCGCCACCTCCAGCCCGTCTGGGGCCTGGGCGACGACGTGCGCGACGGCGACCTGATCGCATTCCTGGAGCAGGAGCTGGGGCTCGCCGCCGGTGAGGTGACCGGCTGGGACCTGATGACCCACTCGGTGGAGCCGCCGGCCTACCTGGGCCGCGACAAGGAACTGATGGCGGGGCCGCGCATGGACAACCTCCTGTCCGTGCACGCGGGCACCGCGGCGCTCACGGCCGTCGCCGGCTCCGACGCCGCCCTGTCGTACATCCCGGTGCTCGCGGCCTTCGACCACGAGGAGAACGGCTCGCAGTCGGACACCGGCGCCGACGGCCCGCTGCTCGGGTCGGTACTGGAACGCTCGGTGTTCGCCCGGGGCGGCTCCTACGAGGACCGGGCACGGGCCTTCGCCGGCACGGTCTGCCTGTCCTCCGACACCGGACACGCCGTCCACCCCAACTACGCGGAGCGGCACGACCCGACGCACCACCCGCGCGCGAACGGCGGGCCGATCCTCAAGGTGAACGTCAACAACCGCTACGCCACCGACGGTTCGGGGCGGGCGCTGTTCGCCGCGGCCTGCGAGAAGGCGGACGTTCCCTTCCAGACCTTCGTCTCGAACAACGCGATGCCCTGCGGCACCACCATCGGCCCCATCACCGCGGCCCGCCACGGCATCAGGACGGTGGACATCGGCGCGGCGATCCTGTCGATGCACAGCGTCCGCGAACTGTGCGGCGCGAAGGACCCGTACATCCTGGCCAACGCCCTGACGGCGTTTCTGGAGGGCTGACTCTCGCGTCCGCCCGCCGACCGTCCCGGCATGTCCGCGGATGTCCCGGGTACCCGGGTTCGGGGCCGGAAGGACCGGACCCACAGGGAGGGCAGGACTCATGGGCCTGGGTGGATGCATCATCCTGATCGCCGTGGGGGCCATCCTCGCGTTTGCGACCGACTGGCACATGCAAGGCGTCAACATCCACTTGGTCGGCGTCATACTCATGATCGTCGGGCTGATAGGAGTGACCACCTTCAGCGGCATCTACCGTCGCAGGCGGGTCGTCGTACCGCCCCCGACGACCGTCGTCGAGGAGAACCGGCACCACCGCGGCGACGGCTACACCGACGGATACGGCGTGTGAGGGCTGCGACCGCGGCAAGGGCCAAGGGATGTAAGGGCCGTACGGGCTCGGCTGTAAGCGCTGTGAGTCAAGTGAGGCTTGCACAACGCGTAGCCCGCGTACCGCACGCAGCGGACGATGCGGCGACTGGATACTCCCCCATCTCGACGACCGCGACCTCCTGCTCGTGCAGGACACGGACACGGTCCTCAACCCATGGTCCAACGAGACCGCCATGGGCACCTTCAACCGCAAGGTGGGCGCGGTCGGCGGCGTCTTCTACGGCGAACCGGGCGGCGGATTCCTCGGTCTGCTGCAGCGCATGGAGTTCCACCGCTACGCCTGGGAAGTCGAGCGCACCGGCGGCAGGGCCCAGGTGCTCACCGGAACCGGCCACCCGTCCCCCGGTCGCGCCCACCGCGCCCGGGGGACGCTCGAGCGGCCGGGGACGCCCCGGCCGGAACTCCCGCGCCGGGGGACGCTCGGGCCGCCCCGCCTACCGGCTGTCGTCCATCCCCGCCAGGACCAGCGGCAGCCGGTCCGTCCCGCCCTCGGTGAGGCGGACCGGGACGCCCCAGTCCTGCTGGTGGACATGGCACGCCGGATATTCGTTGGCCGGGTCGTCGTCGCAGGACGCCGCCATCGCCGAGATGTGCAGGACACCCTCGGACATCGCCGGGTTCAGCTCCAGCTCGCGCTCGAGGTCCGTGTCGGCGCCCTCGCCCTTCAGCAGCAGCCCCGGCGGGGTCGAGGAGACCAGCAGGCGGGTCGACGGTCCGTAGCGTGTGTCCAGCTTCTGGCCGGCCGGGGCCTGGAAGATCACGTCGAGTCGGAGCTTCCCGGGCGTCACCTCGGTCGCAGCGCGCTGCGTGCGGTGGGCGACCGCTGCGACCTGTACCGCCTCCTCCGGCAGCCGCAGCCGGGTCAGCCGGTGCCGGGCCGACTCCACCACCACGATGTCCTCGCCGACGAGCACCGCGTCCGACGGCTCCCGCAGATCCGTCGCCAGCGTGCTCACCTCGCCCGTCGCCGGGTCGTAGCGCCGCAGCGCGTGGTTGTAGGTGTCGCTGACCGCCACCGAGCCGTCCGGCAGCGCCGTCACCCCCAGGGGGTGCTGGAAGAGCGCCTGTTCCGCCGCGCCGTCCCGGTGCCCGAAGTCGAACAGCCCCGTCCCGACCGCCGTGTGCACCGCGCCGTCCCGGTCCACCCAGCGCAGCGCGCTCGTCTCGGAGTCCGCCAGCCACAGCCGCTCCCCGTCGGGCGACACCGCGAGTCCCGACGGCTGCGCGAACCAGGCCTCGGCGCCCGGACCGTCCACCAGCCCCTCGTTCGTGGTGCCGGCCGCCACCGCGACCGTCGCTGTGGCGGGGTCGTACGTCCACAGCTGGTGCACGCCCGCCATGGCGATCCACACCCGGCCGCCGAAGACCGCCACGTCCCACGGCGAGGAGAGGTCCACCTCCCGGGCCGGCCCCGACGTCGGCGAGCCCTGCCACCACTGCTTGCCGGTGCCCGCCAGCGTGCCGACCTCACCGGTCGCCAGGTCCAGGCGGCGCAGGGCGTGGTTCACGGTGTCCGCGACGACCACCGTTGCCTCATCGAGCAGCGCCAGGCCCTGCGGCTCGCTGAAGCTCGCCGCCCCGGCCGGGCCGTCCGCGAAGCCCCGCACGCCGGAACCGATGCGCCGCACCACCGTCTCGCCGTCCGCCGCCAGCTCCACCAGCTGGTGCCGGGTGGTGTCGCTGACCAGGAACGAGCCGGACGGCAGCAGGAGGGCCTTGCCCGGGAAGCGGAGGGTCGTGGGCTCGGGCTCCGGTGCCACGTACGGGCCGTCGCCCCGGCGCAGCGTGCCTTTGGCCGCGTGCTCCTCCTCCAGCTCCTCGACGAGCCGGGAGATCGCATGGGCGTGGCCCTCACCCGCGTGCTGGGCGACCACATACCCCTCCGGGTCGATGACGACCAGCGTGGGCCACGCCCGGACGGCGTACTGCTTCCACGTGGCGAGCTCCGGGTCGTCGAGGACCGGGTGCTCCACCCCGTACCGCTCCACGGCGTCCACCACCGCCTGGTGCTCCGCCTCATGGACGAACTTCGGAGAGTGCACGCCGATGATCACCACGGTGTCGCGGTGCTTCTCCTCCAGCTCGCGCAGCTCGTCCAGGACGTGCAGGCAGTTGATGCAGCAGAACGTCCAGAAGTCGAGGATGACGATGCGTCCTGGCAGGTCGGCGAGGCTGTACTGCTCTCCGCCCGTGTTCAGCCAGCCACCCTTGCCGATCAGCTCGGGGGCGCGGACACGGACGCGACGCGAAGTGGAGTCGTTCATGGGTCAAGGGTGCCATCTGTGTTCGGCGTGCCGGGGGGCCTGTGGACAACTCGGTGACTGTGCGTACAAGCTCTCCTACGGGATGCGCACATGGCGTGACGGAGAGATGCTCGTCTCACACAGGGGGGTCAGTGCAAGGGAGCAGTTTCCATGCCTCGTGACATCGACGACCAGATGCGCCGCCCGAACCGCGACCGCGAGCGCGGTGAGACGAGCGGCGAGGAGATCCGCGACCGGAAGCGCCGCGACCCCGACATGAGCGGCTCCGACCTCTCCGACCAGGACCTGGGCAGGTCCGGCACGCGGGGTGACCGCGAGGACCGGCGCTCGTCCTGGGACGAGGACGAGCTCGACGAGCAGGACAGGCGGGAGGGCTACCGGTAGACCGGTCCGCCCCTGCGCGGTCCCTTGAGGTCCATCCACGAGTCCCCCGCCGCGCGTGCGGGGGACTCGTGCATGTCCGGGCCGGCGGATTCCGGGCAGGGGTGGGCTCAGGCCAGTGCGTGCCCCGTCGTCGCGTCCACGTGGGCGGGGACCTCTTCGTGCCGGTCGCCGACCGTCGTCGTGCCGGTGGGTTCGAACATGAGGATCGATGCCCCGGCGGGCGCGGACGGCTTGTGCTCCGTGCCGCGCGGAACCGTGAAGACCGAGCCCTTGGCAAGGGCGACCGTGCGCTCACCGGCCGGCTCGCGCAGCGCGATGTGCAGTTCACCGTCGAGGACGAGGAAGAACTCGTCGGTGTGGTCGTGCGTGTGCCACAGGTGCTCGCCCTCGACCTTCGCGACGCGGACGTCGTAGTCGTTGACGGTGGTGACGATGCGCGGGCTCCACAGTTCGGCGAAGGAGGCGAGGGCCGCGGTGAGGGAGATGGGTGCGTCGGGTTCCATGCCGTCATCGTGCGGGGGTGACCTGCCGCCGTACGAGTGCTAGAAATCGCACATGCCGCAAGGATCCTCTCAGGCGTCGCGCCGGCACCGCGTCGTGCTGGTCGTGGACGAGAACTCGAACCCCTTCGAGATGAGCTGCGCCATCGAGGTGTTCGGCCTGCGGCGGCCGGAACTCGGCCGCGAGCTGTACGACTTCCGGTTGTGCGCCGCCCGGCCGAGGATCCGGATGCGGGACGGCTTCTTCACGCTCTCCGACGTCGCCGGGCTCGAGGCGGCCGACGACGCGGACACGCTGATCGTGCCGAACAGGCCCGACACCGACACCCCGCGCTCCCCGAAGGTCCTGGACGCGGTACGCCGGGCGCACGCACGGGGCGCACGGCTGGTCGGCTTCTGCTCCGGCGCGTTCACCATCGCGGAGGCCGGGCTGCTGGACGGCCGGCGAGCGGCCTGCCACTGGATGTGGGCGGATTCCTTCCGGGCACGGTTTCCCCGGGTCAGGCTCGAACCGGATGTACTGTTCGTGGACGACGGCGACATCCTGACCGCCTCCGGCAGCGCCTCCGCACTCGATCTCGGCCTGCATGTCGTACGCCGCGACCACGGCGCCGAGGTCGCGAACGCCGTCTCGCGCCGGCTGGTCTTCGCCGCGCACCGCGACGGCGGACAGCGGCAGTTCGTGGAGCGCCCCGTGCCGGACGTGCCGGACGAGTCGCTCGCCCCGGTGCTGGCCTGGGCACAGGAGCGCCTGGGCGAACCGCTCACCGTCGGCGACCTCGCGGCCCGCGCCGCGGTCAGCCCCGCCACCCTGCACCGCCGCTTCCGCGCCCAGCTCGGCACCACACCGCTGGCTTGGCTGACGGGGGAGCGAGTAGCCCTCGCCTGCCGGCTCATCGAGCGCGGCGAGGAGCGGCTGGACGTGGTCGCCGCGCGCAGCGGTCTCGGCACGGCCGCGAACCTGCGGGCCCGGCTCCGGGCTGAGACCGGGCTCAGTCCGTCGGCCTACCGGCGGCGTTTCGGGCCCGCCCCGGGGGAAGCTCTGACCGTATGAGACTTTTTGTACGCGACCGGCTCCTCGGCATCGGCGAGGACTACTGGATCGAGGACCAGGACGGCGCCAAGGTCTTCCTGGTCGACGGCAAGGCGATGCGGCTGAGGGACACCTTCGAGCTGAAGGACCCGCAGGGGCGCGTCCTGATCGACATCCACCAGAAGATGTTCGCCCTGCGCGACACGATGATCATCGAGCGCGACGGCGAGCGGCTGGCCACGATCAAGCGCAAACGGCTCTCCCTGCTGCGCAACCACTACCGCGTCTCGCTGGCGGACGGCACGGAGCTCGATGTCAGCGGCAAGATCCTCGACCGCGAGTTCGCCATCGAGTACGACGGCGAGCTGCTCGCCCAGATCTCCCGGCGCTGGCTGCACGTCCGTGAGACGTACGGCGTCGACATCCTGCGCGAGGACGCGGACCCGGCACTGCTGATCGCGGTGGCCGTGTGCGTGATCCATCTGGCGGACAAGGAGCGGGAGGAGGACTGAGCGGGCCCCGAGTGCGCCAGGACGCTCGAGGATCCGTCCGCGTCGTCTACTTCGTCACCGCGAACGAGCGCAGGATCGCCGCCGTCAGCTCCGGGTCGCCCTCCGCCTTGATGCGGTCGGCCACGGCGTCCGCGCTCACCCGACCGCAGGCCAGGCGGACGTACGTCTCCCAGTCGAGCGTCAGTGTCACCGCCGGGCCCAGCGAGGGCGTGCCGTCGATCGAGCCACGCCCCTCCGCGTCCACCCGGACCGTGCGCAGGAACTCCACGGGCCCGTGCACGTCGATGACGACCGCCGAGCCGGGCGGCGCGCCCGCGCCCTTGGCGACCACCTCCGGCAGGGCGGCCAGCAGCTCGTCCCGGGCGATGTACGCGCCCGGCGAGTCAAGGTTCCCCGGCCGGCCGAGCGCCGTGCGCAGGTCCTGTTCGTGCACCCAGACGTCGAACGCGCGGTACCGCATGGCCTCTTCGAGAGTCTGTTCGGTGCCGAGCGGGCCACGCACCTTGGTGCCCGGGTCCCGCGAGTCGTTCCGCAGCTGACGGTTGCGGCGGATGATCGTGTACTCGAGTTCGGACGTCATCTCCGGCGCCGTGTGGTGGCGGCGGACGTCGACCTGCATCTCCATGTAGCGCTGGTGATCGTTGGTGACGTGGAACAGGTCGCGCGGGAGCGTGTGGATGGGGCGCGGATCGCCGAGCATCTCGCAGTCCATCCCGATGACGTGCGAGACCACGTCGCGCACCGACCAGGCGGGGCACGGTGTCCGGCGGTTCCACTCGCCCTCCGCGAGCGGCTGCACCAGCTCGGATATCGCTTCGATGGAGTGGGTCCAGGCATCGGCGTAGGGCTGAAGAGTGGGATGCAGACTCACGGAACGGGACCCCTCGGCGGTCGGTGCACGGGCGTTGGTCGACGGCGTTGTCGGTTGCTGTACTGCGGGAGGTGGCTGTCAGCGGGTGTCTTGGGACGTTAAGTTACGCTGCTGCGAGGCACCCCGGCAGTGCTTTGGTGTGACGATCGTAGGCCCGTTGAGAAGGCTCGATTACCAGGACGGTGGTAGTGTGCGCGCCTCCCTGATCCAGATGCGGGTGGACGAGGACGAATCGGTCGACTCCCGTCGGCGACGTGCCGCCTCGCTGGTACGAGATCAGGCCGGAGCCGATCTCGTGGTGCTGCCCGAGCTGTGGACGACCGGGGCGTTCGCCTACGAGCGGTTCGGCGCCGAGGCCGAGCCGCTTCGAGGGCCGACCCACGAGGCGATGGCGAAGGCGGCGGCCGACGCGGGCGTGTGGCTGCACGCCGGCTCGATCCCCGAGCGCGCGCCCGAGGGCGCCCTCTACAACACGTCTCTCGTCTTCTCCCCCTCCGGTGAACTGACCGCGTCCTACCGCAAGATCCACCGCTTCGGCTTCGACAAGGGCGAGGCCGTGCTGATGGGTGCGGGGACGGAGCCGGTGACGGTGCGGCTGCCGGGTACGACCATCGGCGTGGCCACCTGTTACGACCTCCGCTTCCCCGAGCTCTTCCGCTCGCTCGTGGACGCGGGGGCCGAGACGCTCGTGATCCCGGCGGGCTGGCCGGAGCGCCGCCGCTCCCACTGGACGCTGCTGGCCCAGGCTCGGGCTGTCGAGAACCAGGCGTACGTCCTCGCGTGTGGAACGGCCGGAACCCATGCGGGAGTTCCGCAGGCGGGTCACTCGATCGTGGTCGATCCGTGGGGGGAGGTCCTCGCCGAGGCGGGCGCGGAGGAGGAGATCCTCACGGTGGAGTTCGACCCGGCGAGGGTGGCGGCGACGAGGGAGCAGTTCCCGGCGCTGAAGGACCGGGTCCTGGGCCTGGAACCCCCGCGTCGTCCGCTCTAGACGGCATCCGGCGCCCCCTCACGCAGGGACGTGAACCGTCTCCACCCGGCTGGCGACGAGCCGCTCCCGCTCCCTGCGCGCCGCCCGCTTCCGGAGCCGCAGTATCTGGCTGAGCCCCACCGCCTGGAGTACGAACACCGCGCAGAACGCCACGGGGTAGTCGTCGCCCGTCGCGTCCAGCAGCACCCCGATCGCCAGCAGCGTCGTCATGGAGGCGACGAAACCGCCCATGTTGGTGATCCCGGACGCCGTCCCCTGACGCTCCGGCGGATTCGCCGGCCGGGCGAAGTCGAAGCCGATCATCGAGGCCGGACCGCACGCCCCGAGCACCGTGCACAGCACGACCAGCAGCCACATCGGCGCATGCACGGCCGGGTAGGCGAGCGTGGCCGCCCACACCGCCGCCGTCGCCCCGATCGTGCCGAGGGCCAGCGGCAGCCGCGCCGCGTGGTGTCGGGCGACGATCTGGCCGTACACCAGTCCGACCAGCATGTTCGACAGCACGACGAGCGTGAGGAGTTCACCGGCCGTGGCCCGGGACAGGCCCTGCGCCTGTACCAGGAACGGCAGGCCCCACAGCAGCAGGAACACCATCGCCGGGAACTGCGTCGTGAAGTGCACCCACATGCCGAGCCGGGTCCCGGGCTCCTTCCACGACGCCACGATCTGCCGCCGCACGTACGCCGACCCGCGGTGCGGGAACGGCTCCGGCTCGTACCCCTCCGGGTGGTCCTTCAGGAAGAGCAGCAGCAGGACGAGGACGACCACCCCGGCGACCGCGCTGCCGCCGAACGCCGCCGTCCAGCCGACCCCGTGCAGCAGCCGGGCGAGCACGAGCGTGGAGACCAGGTTGCCCGCCATGCCGACCAGACCGGCGAGCTGCGCGACCAGCGGACTGCGGCGGGCCGGGAACCAGCGCGTGCCGAGCCGCAGCACGCTGATGAACGTCATCGCGTCGCCGCAGCCCAGCAGCGCGCGCGAGGCGAGCGCCGTCCCGTACGACGGGGAGAACGCGAACCCCAGCTGACCGGCCGTGAACAGGACGACCCCGATGGTCAGCACCTTCTTGGTGCCGAGCCGGTCCACGAGCAGGCCGACGGGTATCTGCATGCCCGCGTACACGAGCAGCTGGAGGATGGAGAAGGCGGACAGGGCGGACGCGCTCACATGGAAGCGGTCCGCAGCGTCCAGTCCTGCCACGCCCAGCGACGTACGGAAGATGACGGCGACGAAGTAGACCGAGACGCCGATGGCCCACACGGCGACGGCACGCCGGCCGCCCGGCGGATCACCTGGCAGGGACACGGAGCGGGAACTCGCCGAACCCGACCTCATCGCACCTCACCCCGCGCCAGGTGGGAGAACCAGCTGACGTGCCGGTGCACGATGTCCACGGCAGCCTCGGCGTCGCCGGACCGCAGCGCCTGAAGGATCTCCTCGTGCTCGGTGAGCGTCTTGGCGATGCGGTCGGGGTGCGAGTGCATGACGGCGACGCCCATCCGCAGCTGACGGTCGCGGAGTTGGTCGTACAGGCGGGAGAGGATCTCGTTGCCGCCGCTGCGCACGATCTCGGCGTGGAAGGTGCGGTCGGTGAGCGCCGCACCGGCCAGATCACCGGCGGCGGCCTGCTCCTTCTGGCGGGCGAGCAGTTCCTCGAGCCGCTCGATCAGCCCCGGCGGGGCGGGGACGGCCTTGCGGGCGGCGTGTTCCTCGACGAGCTGGCGTGTCTCGATCACGTCCGCGATCTCCTGTGCCGAGACGGCGAGGACGAGAGCACCCTTCTTCGGGTAGAGCTTGATCAGCCCTTCGACCTCCAGCCGCAGCAGTGCCTCGCGCACCGGCGTCCGTGAGACGCCGACCTCCTCGGCCAGCTCCCCTTCGGTCAGCAACGTCCCGCCCTGGTAACGGCGCTCCAGGACACCCTGTTTGACGTGCGTGTAGACGCGGTCGGCGGCGGGGGGTTGTTTGAGGGGCGTCTTCTCGTGGACGTGGGCGACGGACGATGCTGCAGGCATGAGCACATCATAGATACAACGCGTACGCATGCCGGTGAGCGTCCACCATGTGGACTCGGCACACGAGTCCCGAATTTCACCCGGGCAACCGCACATCCTTTTGTGCTACCTACGAGTCTCACGAGAAGGCGGCCGCGTCATCTGGCCGCACTCCAGGGGCATTTGGATGCATTCAGAGGCATCAGAGACGCAATCGGAGCGTTCAACTTTGATTACCGGCATTAAGGGCACGCGAGTTCGCAGGGCAGTCGCGGCAGTGGTCACCACCGGAGCCGTGCTCACCACCGGAGCCCTCACCGCGGTGCCCGCACAGGCCGTCACCACGCCCTCGATCGTGGCCGCGGGCGGCTACGTGATGAACAACGCGAACGGCGGGACGCTGTACACGAAGGCTGCGGACACCAGGCGTTCCACCGGCTCCACCACCAAGATCATGACCGCGAAGGTCGTGCTCGCACAGCCGAACCTCAACCTCGACGCCAAGGTGACGATCCAGAAGGCGTACAGCGACTACGTGGTCGCCAACAACGCCTCCCAGGCGCACCTGATCGTCGGCGACAAGGTCACCGTCCGTCAGCTGCTGTACGGGCTGATGCTCCCCTCCGGCTGTGACGCGGCGTACGCGCTCGCCGACAAGTTCGGTTCCGGTACGACGCGTGCCGCGCGCGTGAAGTCGTTCATCGGCAAGATGAACAGCGCCGCCACGAGCCTCGGCCTGAAGAACACGCACTTCGACTCGTTCGACGGCATCGGCAACGGCAACAACTACTCGACGCCGCGCGACCTGACGAAGATCGCGAGCAGCGCGATGAAGAACTCCACGTTCCGCACGATCGTGAAGACCAAGTCGTACACGGCGAAGACCATCACCAAGTCCGGCACCGTCCGCACCATGGCGCCGTGGACCAACACCAACACGCTGCTCAGCAGCTACAGCGGCGCGATCGGCGTGAAGACCGGCTCCGGCCCCGAGGCCAAGTACTGCCTCGTCTTCGCCGCCACCCGCAACGGCAAGACGGTCATCGGCACGGTCCTCGCCTCGTCGTCGATCAACCAGCGTGCCGCCGACGCCACGAAGCTGCTGAACTACGGCTTCGCCAAGCTCGGCTGACACCCGCCACACACCAAGGGGGTCTGCCGCTGCTGGTCAGCGGCAGACCCCCTTCGCCATTGGCATGTCGTCCCGCGCTACGCCCAGGTGATCAACCGCTTCGGCTGTTCCAGGATCGCCGCGACGTCCGCGAGGACCTTCGAGCCCAGTTCGCCGTCGACCAGGCGGTGGTCGAAGCTCAGGGCCAGGGTCATGACCTGGCGGGGCTTGACCTTGCCCTTGTGGACCCACGGCTGGAGCTTGATCGCACCGACCGCGAGGATCGCGGACTCGCCCGGGTTGAGGATCGGCGTGCCGGTGTCGACGCCGAAGACGCCCACGTTCGTGATCGTGATCGTGCCGCCCTGCATCGCCGCGGGACTCGTCCGGCCCTCCCGTGCCGTGGCCACCAGCTCACCCAGCGCCCCGGCCAGTTGCGGAAGCGTCTTGGCGTGCGCGTCCTTGACGTTCGGCACGATCAGACCGCGTGGAGTGGCCGCGGCGATGCCCAGGTTCACGTAGTGCTTGACCACGATCTCCTGGCTGGCCTCGTCCCAGGACGCGTTGATGTCCGGATTCCGCCTGACCGCGACCAGCAGGGCCTTGGCGATCAGCAGCAGCGGGTTGACCCGCAGGCCCTCGAACTCCTTGTCCTGCTTGAGCTCCTCGACCAGCTTCATCGTGCGGGTGACGTCGACGGTCACGAACTCCGTGACATGCGGCGCGGTGAACGCCGAGCCGACCATCGCCTGCGCGGTGGCCTTGCGGACGCCCTTGACCGGGATACGGGTCTCCCGCCCGCTGTCGTACGTCACCACCGGCGCCGGCGCCTCGACGGGAGCGGGCGCCACCGGGACCGCGGCGGCCTCGGGGGCCGGTGCGGAGGCCACGGCCGCCTGCACGTCCTCACGCGTGATGATCCCGTCCGGGCCCGACGGCCGTACCGTCGCCAGGTCGACGCCCAGGTCCTTCGCCAGCTTGCGCACCGGCGGCTTCGCCAGCGGACGGGCCTGCTTGCCGTGCCCGTTCAGGTCGCCCTGGAACACGGGGAGGGTCTCCTCGGCCGCCGCCGCGGGCGCCTTGCGGGGGCGGCGCCGGGTGGAGGACTCGGCGACGCCGTACCCGACGAGGACCGGCTTGCGTCCCTCCTGCCGGGTCTCCTTCGCCGCGGACTTCTCCTCCGCCGCCTTCTCGACGGGCGCCTGCGGCTCCTCGGCGGGAGCGCCGCCCGTCACGTCCACCGCGATGATCGGGGTGCCGACGTCCACCGTGGTGCCCTCGGGGAAGTGCAGTTCGCGGACCACCCCGTCGTACGGGATCGGCAGCTCCACGGCCGCCTTCGCCGTCTCCACCTCGCACACGACCTGGCCGTCGGTGACGGTGTCACCCGGCTGGACGTACCACTTGAGGATCTCGGCCTCGGTGAGCCCCTCGCCCACATCGGGCATCTTGAACTCGCGCACGGACGCGTCAGTCATCGTCGTCACGACCCTCTCCTCAGTACGCCAGGGCGCGGTCGACGGCGTCCAGCACCCGGTCCAGGCCCGGCAGGTACTCCTCCTCCAGCCGCGCCGGCGGATACGGCGCGTGGTAGCCGCCGACCCGCAGCACGGGCGCCTCCAGGTGGTAGAAGCACCGCTCGGTGATGCGGGCGGCGATCTCCGCGCCCGAACCGAAGAACACCGGCGCCTCGTGCACCACCACCAGACGGCGGGTCTTCTCCACCGACGCCTGGACGGAGTCGAAGTCGAGCGGGGAGACCGACCGCAGGTCCAGCACCTCCAGCGACCTGCCCTCCTCCTGCGCGGCCGCGGCGGCCTCCTGGCACACCTTCACCATCGGGCCGTACGCGGCCAGGGTCAGGTCCGTGCCCTCGCGCACCACCCGCGCCTTGTGCAGCGGGCCCGGAATCGCCTCCGTGTTGACCTCGGACTTGTCCCAGTAGCGCCGCTTCGGCTCGAAGAAGATCACCGGATCGTCGCTCTGGATCGCCTGCTGCATCATCCAGTACGCGTCCGAGGCGCTGGACGGAGAGACGATCTTCAGGCCCGCCACGTGCGCGAACAGCGCCTCGGGGGACTCGCTGTGGTGCTCGACCGCGCCGATGCCGCCGCCGTAGGGGATGCGGATGACGACCGGCAGCTTGACCTTGCCCAGCGAGCGGGCGTGCATCTTCGCCAGCTGGGTCACGATCTGGTCGTACGCGGGAAAGACGAACCCGTCGAACTGGATCTCCGCCACCGGCCGGTAGCCGCGCAGCGCGAGACCGATCGCCGTGCCGATGATGCCCGACTCCGCGAGCGGGGTGTCGATCACCCGCTCCTCGCCGAAGTCCTTCTGCAGGCCGTCCGTCACCCGGAAGACACCGCCGAGCTTGCCGACGTCCTCGCCCATGACCAGGACCTTGGGGTCCGACTCCAGGGCCTTGCGCAGCGACTCGTTGATCGCCTTGGCGATCGCCATCTTCTCGGCCATGTCACCGTCCCCCTTCTACGTCCGCGAACGACGCCTGGTAGGCGGCGAACTGGGCCCGCTCCTCGTCGACGAGCGCATGCCCGTCCGCATACGCGTGCTCGAAGATGGCGAAGTGGTCCGGGTCCGGCATGGCACGGACCGCTTCACGCACCCGCCTTCCCAACGCCTCGCTCTCCGCCTCGAGTTCCTCGAAGAATCCCTCGTCCGCGTGGTTTGAGGCCTCGAGGTAGGCGCGCAGGCGGGCGATCGGGTCCTTCGCCTCCCAGGCGGCCCGCTCGTCGTCGACGCGGTAGCGGGTCGGGTCGTCGGAGGTGGTGTGGGCGCCCATGCGGTAGGTGAACGCCTCCACCAGGGTCGGGCCCTCGCCGTTGCGCGCCCGCTCCAGCGCCCACTTGGTCACCGCGAGGCAGGCCAGCACGTCATTGCCGTCGACCCGCACGCCGGGGAAGCCGAAACCCTGCGCACGCTGGTACAGCGGCACCCGGGTCTGCTTCTCGGTGGGCTCGGAGATCGCCCACTGGTTGTTCTGGCAGAAGAACACCACCGGAGCGTTGTAGACCGCCGCGAACGTGAACGACTCCGCCACGTCACCCTGGCTGGAGGCACCGTCACCGAAGTACGCGATCACGGCCGAGTCGGCGCCGTCCTTGGCCACGCCCATGGCGTAGCCGGTGGCGTGCAGCGTCTGCGAGCCGATGACGATCGTGTAGAGGTGGAAGTTGTTGCCGTTCGGGTCCCAGCCGCCGTTGTTCACACCGCGGAACATGCCGAGCAGATTGGTCGGGTCCACGCCGCGGCACCAGGCGACGCCGTGCTCACGGTAGGTCGGGAAGACGTAGTCGTCGTCGCGCAGGGCCCGGCCGGAGCCGATCTGGGCGGCCTCCTGGCCGAGCAGCGAGGCCCACAGGCCCAGCTCGCCCTGGCGCTGCAGGGAGGTGGCCTCGGCGTCGAAGCGGCGGGTCAGCACCATGTCCCGGTACAGCCCGCGCAGCTGCTCGGGCGTGACGTCCTCGACGTACCGGTCGTACTCGGGGTTCGCGACCCGAGTGCCCTCGGGCGTCAGCAACTGGACGAGGTCGGGGTCGCTGCCCTTCTTGGGCGTGTTGCTGGTGGTGCGCTTGGTGCCGGTGGTGCCGGCCTTGCTTCCGGCGCTGCGTCGCGGCTTGCGCGCGGCAGTGCTCTCCACGGTCACGTGTGCTCCTCCGTCGGTCCGGCCCCCGGGTTCGCCGGGTGCCTGGGTTCCCCTCGGCCCGTTCGGGCCGGTGGGAGCGGCTCCGCCTGCAGCGCACGGACGCACGGGGTGGGTGCGGCTCGTCCGAACAGACGTGGAAGGTGCCCCGGCGAGCACCCTGCAAGGGGCACGTTACCCAGCGCGCCACATTTCTGTGAAACCCCTCCTGACCTGGGATTTTGCTTGGAAATCCAAGTAAATCGAGTCAGTCGGGAACAGCTGCTGGTCACAGCCTTGCAGGGGGCCGGAACAACGGCACGTTATCCCGCCCGCCCGGAGCACGGGAAGACGTCATCTGGAGTGACACGGGTGTCATCCGCGGGTCGGCCCCACGGATGACACCGTGTGGGACACGGACCGGGTACGACCGGGGGCACCACCCGGGACACGGCCCTGGAAAAGCCACGCGCGCGTGGCGCCCGTCTCCGGGCCACGCGCGCGTGGTGAGCGTTTCATCGCCGGGTCACCGCGGGACGTCAGGGCACCTGGGGTGCGCCCGAGGTGTTGTTGCCGCCCCCGCCCGACGAGCCCGCCGGAGGCGTCGAGCCGCCGGCTCCGCCCGAAGGGGGCGTGTCGGTGGGCTCCCCCTGCGAGGGGTCCGACGGGGTCGGCTGCTCGCTCGTCTGGGACGGCGTCGCCGAGGGCTCGGCCGGCGGCTGCTGGCTGTAGCTCTGGGACGGCCGGTACGAGGGCGTCCAGTTCGAGTCGCCGCTCGTGTTCGAGTTGTCGCCCGAGGAGGTCGCGGTGTTCTCGTCCGTCGGCGTCTGGCTGGACTGCTTCTCCTCCTGCGACTTCGTGACGGTGGGCGACGTCGTCGGTCCGGTCCCGCCGCCGTCCCCCTTGTTCTGCAGCGCCAGCGCGACGCCCGCCGCGATCGCGATGACCGCGAGCACCGCGAGGACCCACAGCTTGCCGCGCCCGCTGCCCTTGTTGCCGTGCCCCTCGAAACCGCCGTCGTCCCCGGAGCCGTATCCCGTGGGCAGGATCGGCTGCGGGATCTGCGTGGTGCCCGACTCACCCGGATGCGGCAGCACCGCCGTGCCGGCGAGGCCCGCGGCCGGGGTGTGCCGGCCGTCGTGCATGTCCACCGGGCCGGTGTTCCAGGTGCCCGTGTGGCCGCCCTGGTCGTAGAGCATCTGCAGCGCGTACTGGACCAGCCCGCGCATCTCCTCCGCGGTCTGGAACCGGTCGTCCGGCTCCTTGGCGAGGGAGCGCATCACGAGCCCGTCCAGCTCCGGCGGCGAGGCCCCCTCCGAGATCCGGGAGGGCGCCACCGGGATGTCCTGCACATGCTGGTAGACCACGGACAGCGGCGTCTCGCCCACGAAGGGGGGCCGCAGCGCCAGCAGTTCGTACAGCAGGCAGCCAGTTGCGTACAGGTCGGAGCGGTGGTCCACGGCCTTGCCGAGCGCCTGCTCCGGGGACAGGTACTGCGGGGTGCCCATCACCATGCCGGTCTGCGTCATCGTCGTGGACGCCCCGTGCAGGGCGCGCGCGATGCCGAAGTCCATCACCTTCACGGCGCCGTTGTTGGTGATGATGACGTTGGCCGGCTTGATGTCGCGGTGCACGATGCCGTGCTGGTGCGAGTAGGCGAGCGCCTCCAGGACGCCCGAGACGATGATCAGGGCCTGCTCGGGGCCGGGCGCCTCGGCGTTGAGCAGCAGGTCGCGGATCGTACGACCCTCGACCAGCTCCATCACGATGTACGGCACCGACTGGCCGCCCACGACGTCCTCGCCGGAGTCGTACACGGCGACGATCGCGTGGTGGTTGAGCCCGGCCACCGACTGGGCCTCGCGGGTGAAACGCGCCTTGGAGACCGGGTCCTCGGCGAGGTCGGAACGGAGCAGCTTGACCGCGACCGTCCGGCCGAGGCGCACGTCCTCGGCCGCGAACACCTCGGCCATGCCGCCCCGGCCGAGCCTGCGGGTCAGCCGGTAGCGTCCGTCCCCGACAAGTCCGCCGTTGCCCCAGTTCTCCGGCGCGTCCGACATCCCGCCGCCAGTCGCCTCGGGGTCGGACGGGCCCTGGGCGCGCTGCGTCTGTGCCATCGGTCCTCGCCGTCGTTTCTGCCCGCGGTCTGCGCGGTGGTTGTTACGGTCTCCGACGGGCCACGCTACAGGCTCCGCGCAAGGCGCCGGTCCGAGATGGATTCGAGATGGACCGGCCATCCAACCCTGAACCCTGTCCCACGTGCAAATTCCGTGTGCCGGCCCTACGGACCCCTGTAACGCTTCCGCGACGCTTCTTTCGCGTACGGTCACGGAACGGGCACCGAGCTTGACGTGTCCTTGCCCTGGGGCACACTTGGCCGGGAATGGACCAGTCGATCACGGAACAGCAGCTGTCGATCGTCGACAACACGGATACCGATCACGGCCGCGGGAGCACCAGCAGCCGCTGCCGCCGCGCCGATGGGGGACGCAGAACATGAGCCAGGACGGCGCACACGGCCGGTATGGGGGGCGCGCGCTCGCCGGCGGCCGCTACCAGCTGCGCGACTTGCTCGGCGAGGGCGGCATGGCCTCGGTGCACCTGGCGTACGACTCGGTTCTCGACCGCCTGGTCGCGATCAAGACACTCCACACCGAACTCGGACGCGAGCAGGCCTTCCGGGAGCGTTTCCGCCGCGAGGCGCAGGCCGTGGCGAAACTCACGCACACGAACATCGTCTCGGTCTTCGACACCGGCGAGGACGAGCTTGCGGGGACGACGACCCCGTACATCGTCATGGAGTACATCGAGGGCAAGCCACTCGGCTCGGTCCTCGACGCGGACATCCGGCAGTACGGCGCGATGCCGGCCGACAAGGCGCTGAAGATCACCGCTGACGTGCTGGCGGCCCTGGAGATCAGCCATGAGATGGGGCTGGTCCACCGGGACATCAAGCCGGGCAACGTGATGATGACGAAGCGCAACGTCGTCAAGGTCATGGACTTCGGCATCGCCCGTGCCATGCAGTCCGGCGTCACCTCGATGACCCAGACGGGCATGGTGGTCGGCACCCCGCAGTACCTGTCGCCGGAGCAGGCCCTGGGCCGGGGCGTGGACGCGCGGTCCGACCTGTACTCGGTCGGGATCATGCTGTTCCAACTGGTCACGGGACGGCTGCCGTTCGAGGCGGATTCACCGCTCGCGATCGCGTACGCGCATGTGCAGGAGGAGCCGGTGGCTCCGTCCTCGATCAACCGTTCACTGCCGCCCGGGGTGGACGCGCTGGTCGCCCGCGCGCTGAAGAAGAACCCGAACGAACGCTTCCCGAGCGCCGAGGCGATGCGGGACGAGTGCCTGCGGGTGGCCGCGGCGCTCACGGCCGCCGCGCCGAGCATCGTGCCGGGCACGCAGACCTCGAGCGGCGCCGGCGTCGGCTCCGCGGTCTTCCCGCCGGTCGGCCAGTCCGCGCCGGCCCCCGTGGGGCCCGTGCAGACGCCGTACCAGCCCGGCCCGTACGGCGGCCCGGTCCCGTCGCCCCCCTACGGCTATCCGCAGCAGGGCGGCTACCAGACGCCCCCGCAGAACGCCGGGTACGCGCCGCAGCAGTCCGCGGCGACCCCGCCGCCGTACCACCTCACCCCGCAGACGCCCGCCACGGGCGGTCAGAAGGGCAGCCAGGCCGTGGTCATCGGCTCGGTCGTGGTCGCCCTGGTCGTGATAGTCGGCCTGCTGACCTCACTGTTGCTGCACAACGGCGGCAGCAGCGGGGACGAGGCCAACGGCGGGGGCGACGGCAGCGCGAGCACGCCCCCGACCGTGGCCGCCGGCCACAGGGGCCCGGACACGACGAAGACGATCGAGACGACGAGGTGCACGGAGCCGGAGACGTCGTACGTCGACCCGAAGAAGATCCGGGTGCCCGACTTCTCCTTCAAGAACCTCACGTCGGTCAAGGCGTGCTTCCAGGCAGCGGGCTGGAAGTACAGGATCACGCACGAGGACGAGAACACCTACGGCCAGGACACGGTCATGAGCCAGTTTCCGACGGCCGGTACGGACGCCAACCCGAGGAAGATGCCCGTGATCGAACTCACGGTGTCGACGGGCAACCCGGCGTGAGCCGCCCCTGATGTGACGGCAGGGGCCCGGCACCCGCACGGTGCCGGGTCCCTCGCACGGTCCGCGTCACAAGTACGGGCCGCCCGCCCGGCCGCCCGTGCGGCGGTCCTCCTCGCCGTCGGGGGAGCCCACACCCGGGGGAAGGGCGCGGCGCATCTGTTCCAGCTGGGCGCGTGCCGCCATCTGCTGGGCGAACAGGGTGGTCTGGATCCCGTGGAAGAGCCCCTCCAGCCAGCCCACCAACTGGGCCTGAGCGATGCGCAGCTCCGCGTCGCTCGGGATCGCCTCGTCCGTGAAGGGCAGGGAGAGCCGCTCGAGTTCCTCGACGAGTTCGGGGGCGAGACCGTCCTCCAGCTCCTTCACCGAGCTGGAGTGGATCTCCTTCAGGCGCTGCCTGCTCGCCTCGTCCAGAGGAGCGGCGCGCACCTCCTCCAGCAGCTGCTTGATCATGCTGCCGATGCGCATGACCTTCGCGGGCTGCTCCACCTGTTCGGTCACCGGGACCTCGCGGGAGTCATCGTCTCCGGTGCCGCCGAGAGCCATCCCGTCCTGGCCCACGACCAAGATCTTCTGGGCGTTCTCCGACGACCGTTCGTTCCTCGGCATCTCCATGCCGCCATTCTCTCGCACCGACACACCTCATCAGCCAGGTGCCCGGTACGAGGAGTGATCCACCCCACAACCGACAGTTCGGTCTCAGTGCCTGCGTCAGTGCGGTGGGGGCGCGACGGACTGCGTACGGCGTACGGCCGAGATGCCGGACGCCGCAGTCCGTGTGACGCTGGTGCCGTTGATCTTGCCACCCGAGCACGGGAGGGGGTCACTCGCGTGACTCCATGGCTTCGTCCGCCCTCCAGGTTCCGCACGCTCCGCGTGGCCGTCCTGCCACCGGTGCTCACCACCACGGCCGTCTGCGGTCTGTACGGAATATCCGCCTGTGCCCTCGCCTCCGCGGAGGGGCTCCGGCCCGTGTACGGCATACGGGCCGCCTCGCACCCCACGGGGGCCGTGCGTCAGGCCGGGGCCAAGGGCCCCTTCCACGGCACGTACGTCACCCGCATCGCGTATCCGGCCCACGAATCCATAGCCCCGCTCACGGACACCGCGCACACCGTCTCCGCTCCGCCGACCCGCGCCTCCGCCGCCGGGCACTCCCTCTCGGCTCCACCGGCTCAGACCGGCCCCCCTGGCCGCACAGCCGCCGTCGTCACCGTCGCGTCCGACCCGCCGACCGACGCCCCCGCCGCCAAGGCCCCGGCGTCCGGGACGGCGTCCGACGACTCTTCCGTTCCCCGGCACACGGCATCCGCGATACCGACGCACGGGTCCAGGCCCGCACCCCCCGCGCCCGCCCCGGCCACCGGCACAGCCCCGCCCGGACCCGAGAAGCCCCAGGGCCACGACCGGTCCCGTGACCACGACCAGCCGCGGGGCCACGACCAGCCGGGCGGCCACGAAAATCCACAGGACCACGCCAGGCCGGAGAGACACGCCTCGCCACAGCGCCACGACAAGCCCCGCCGCCACCAGCGCGAGGACCCCGCGCAGTCACCCGCCCCCGGGCGCCCCGTCGACGATCCGCCCTCCGCCTATCCCTCGCCCGACTCCTCATGGGCCGGCAACTGGGCCGGCGAGGGGAGGGTGCGGCCCGGGCGGCCGGATCCGGAACCACTGGACGAGGACGACGAGCCGACCTACACCGACCAGGACCCGCCGTCGCCGCCGGAGCGGACACCGGACCCGGCAGACCGCGACACCGCAGACCCGACCACCGGCATCGAGCCGTCCCACGACGCGGCCGACCCCGTGGAGGCCTCACCCAGCCCCTCGCACGGCGCTGCCGGCTCCACCCGGGAGACCTCCGCCTCGCAGCCCGTGTCCCAGGTCCTTCCCCTCGGCAGCGGCCTGGTCCTCATGGGCCTCGGCCTGGCGCTCGCCCTCCTCGCCCTGCGCCTGCGTCGCGAATGACCCCCGAGACCACCGCCGCCCCGCACGACCGGTGCCCACCGCGCCACCCGCACCCCGGACGACCATGCCCACCGCGCCACCACCAGCAGCCCCGGACGACCATGCCTACGGCGCCACCAGCAGCACCTTCCCGATGTGTCCGCTCTCCTCGAGCACCCGGTGCGCCTCGGCGGCGTCGCTCATCGGGACCTCACGGTCGACGATCGGGCGTACCTCCCCGGAGGTGATCAGCGGCCACACGTGCTCCCGCACCGCCGCCACGATCGCCGCCTTCTCCCCGAGCGGCCGCGCCCGCAGAGAGGTCGCGGTGATCGCCGCCTGCTTGCGCAGCAGCGTGTTGATGTTCAGCTCACCCTTCACCCCGCCTTGGAGACCGATGATCGCCAGACGCCCGTTCACCGCGAGCGCCTGGACGTTGCGGTCCAGGTACTTGGCGCCCATGTTGTCGAGGATGACGTCAGCACCCGCCCCGGCCGTGGCCTGCCGGATCTCCTCGACGAAGTCCTGTTCGCGGTAGTTGATCAGCACGTCCGCGCCCAGCTCGGCGCAGTAGTCCAGCTTCGCCTTGGTGCCTGCCGTGACCGCGACCCTCGCGCCCGCCGCCTTGGCCAGCTGGATCGCCATCGTGCCGATGCCGCTGGAGCCGCCGTGCACCAGCAACGTCTCGCCCGGGCGCAGATGGGCGACCATGAACACGTTCGACCAGACCGTGCAGGTCACCTCGGGCAGCGCGGCGGCGTTCCGCAGATCGAGCCCCTCGGGCACGGGCAGCAACTGACCGGCAGGTACGGCCACCTTCTCGGCGTATCCGCCGCCCGCCAGCAGCGCGCACACCGCGTCGCCGACGGCCCACCCGGAGACCCCGGGGCCCACCGCGGCGATTCGCCCGGAGCACTCGAGCCCCGGGTACGGGGACGCGCCGGGCGGCGGGTTGTAGAAGCCCTGCCGCTGGAGGAGATCGGCACGGTTGACGGCGCCGGCCACCACGTCGACCAGCACTTCGCCCTCGGCGGGTACGGGATCGGGGACCTCGGCCCACACCAGCGCCTCGGGCCCACCGGGTTCAGGAATCGTGATCGCGTACATGAGGGCGACGCTACTCCTCACGGAAGAGCGTCGCCGACCCCTCGCACGGGCGCCCATCGACATCCCGACCCGGATGTTTCACGTGAAACACTCCCCGTGCCGGGTCAGCCCGAGCGAGCTGATCCAGAGAGACCTCACCCCGCCAACGCCCAGGGCAGGTCGAGCAGTTCGACTTCCTGGCCGGGATCCGCGCCCCCGGGCGGCACCACCGCCAAGGCGTCCGCAGCGGCGACACCGCGCAGCATGGCGGGGCCGTGGTAGTGCAGCGGTACGGCCTGGTCGGCGCGTACGACGACGGGGATGAGCCGGGTGTCGTAAGGGTGACCGTGGACGGAGTCCTTCAGGGGCAGCGTGTACGGCTCCTGCGCCATACGGCCGGCGAGGATGCGCAGCAGCGGCTCGGCGAGCGTGAGCAGGCCGGAGACGGCCGCGAGGGGGTTTCCGGGCAGACCGACGAGGTGCCGGCCGTCCCGGATACGCGCAAGGAGCATGGGGTGGCCCGGGCGGACCTGCACGCCGTCGACGAGGAGCTCGGCGCCGACGCGTCGCAGGGTGGGGTGGACATGGTCGACGGGGCCCGCGGCGGTACCGCCCGTGGTGACGATCAGGTCGGCCGTTGAGGACCTCACGGCCCCGTACAGGGCATCGGCGTCGTCGCCGAGCCTGCGGACGGCCGTCACATCGGCGCCGAGTGCGCGCAGCCACGGCGGCAGCATCGGCCCGAGCGCGTCCCGGATCAGCCCGTCCCTGGGCAGGCCCTCGGTGAGCAACTCATCGCCCAGCACGAGGACTTCGACGCGCGGCCGGGGCAACGCGAGCAGGGTGTCGTACCCGGCGGCGGCGGCCAGTCCGAGGACGACGGGGGTCACGTGGGTGCCCGAGGGGAGCAGATGCTCGTCGGTGTGGCACTCCTGGCCGCGCGGCCGGATGTCCTGCCCCTGCTGGAGTTCTCGGGTGGCGTGCAGCCGTCCCTTGTCGTCGGTGCGGCCGTGCTCGGTGCGCAGGACGGCGGTGGTGTCCGGCGGGATGCGGGCGCCCGTCGCGATCCGCACGGCCTCGCCGTCGCCGAGGGCTGTCGGCTGGCCGTGCCCGGCAAGGACCCCGTGCTCCCGCACGTCCCACGGGCCGGGGCCGGCGACCGCCCAGCCGTCCATGGCGGAGGTGTCGAAGGAGGGGAGGTCGGTGAGGGCGGTGAGGGGCGCGGCGAGCACCAGGCCGAGTGCCGCGTCGAGCGGCACGTCGAGGGCTGGGCGGCGCGGAGCGGAGCGGGCGGCGCGCTCGGCGACGGCGCGGGCCTCGGGCCACGGCGTGGCGCGGTGCCGGGAGGAGGGCGGGGTGGGGGCGTCGGTACCCGCCGGGCGGTCCTGCGTGCCGGGGTGCCGCCGTGCGCGGGGGCCGGGCTCGGGCGTACGCGTCTCGGACTCGGAAGCGGGCGACTCGGGAGCGGGCGGCCCGGGATCGGGGGCGCGCGGGTCCGGGTCCCGGACGAGGGCGAGGGCCTCTTCGAGGTCCCGGTCGTGCTGGTCCTGCGGTGAACGGGCGGGGCGGGCCTGCGGACGGCTCGGCTCCCCGCTCTCGTTGGCCACGGCCAGTGCCTCCTCCATGTCGCGTTCCTCGGTGTCCAGGCGTCCCTCGATGCCCCGCCCGGTCATCCGGCGCCCGGCCTGTCGTCGACGGTGTCCTCCTCGGCCCACCGCAGCGCCAGCGCGGCGGCCTTGCGGGCGGCTTCGGCGACCGCTTCGGGGCCGCCCTTCGCCTGCGCTGCGGCATAGCCGACGAGGAAAGTCGTCAGCGGGGCCGCGGGGCGGGCCACCCCGTGCGCGGCGTCGCGGGCCAGGTCGAGGAGGACGCCGGTGTCGACGTCGAGATCGATGCCCAGTTCGTCCTTGACTGCGGAAATCCATTCATCCAACACGTGCCCATGCTCCCTGATGCGTGATCGGGCGGTGGCGATGTCGTCCCAGGTGTCGCAGTCGAAGGACGCGACGGGGTCGGAGATACGGGTGAGGTCCAGCCCGGCGGCCAGGCGCCGCAGCGGAAGGCCGGTGAGACCGGCGTGCTCGGTGGTGAGGCGTACCAGCTCGCGGCGCAGTGCCGCTGTGCGGTAGGCGGCGACGAGGGGCTGGTCACGCCCCTCGGGGTCGATCAGCACCGCCCCTTCGGCGCCGCTCGCCCGGAGGGCGTCCAGCAGCCGTCGTACCGTCCGCTCGGTGAGGAACGGCAGGTCGGCGGAGAGTACGACGGCATCCTCGGCCGTGATCCGCCTGAGGCCCGCTTCGAGCGCGGCGACCGGTCCGGCGCCGGGCGGCTCCTCGCGGGCCCAGACCACGGGGCGCGCGGTGGGCCGGGCACCGGCGACGACCACGGTGGTGTCCGCGTCTGCGCACGCCGCCAGCACCCGGTCGAGCAGCGCCCGTCCGCCCACGCGCACACCGGGCTTGTCGGCGCCGCCGAGCCGCCGGGCGGCACCGCCCGCGAGCACCACGGCGTCGTAGCCCTCGCGGCGGCGGGTGCTCGGGGGCTGGTACACGGTCATGCCCCTGAGTATGGGCGCCACGTGGATCAATGCCACCCTCGGGGACCTCGGCCGTGCGCGAAGGATCGATGACAGCGCGCCGACCGACCCGTCTCCGGGGCGAGGCGGCCGGGCCCGTCCCCTCCTGGGCGGGCGCCCGGGTTCGGCCGTCGCTCAGAGGGTGCGCAGCAGGACCGTGGGCTGTTCCACGCAGTCCGCCACGTACCGCAGGAAGCCGCCTGCCGTGCCGCCGTCGCACACCCGGTGGTCGAAGGTGAGCGAGAGCTGCACGACCTGCCGCACCGCGAGCTCACCTTCGTGCACCCAGGGCTTGGGGACGATACGGCCGACGCCGAGCATGGCCGCCTCGGGATGGTTGATGATCGGTGTCGAGCCGTCGACGCCGAACACCCCGTAGTTGTTCAGCGTGAACGTCCCGCCGGTGAGGTCCGCGGGGGTGAGGGTCCCGGCGCGCGCGGCCTCGGTGAGCCGCGCGAACTCCGCGGTCAGCGACTCGGCGTCCCGCCCGTGCGCGTCGCGTACGACGGGGACGACGAGCCCCCGCTCGGTCTGCGCGGCGAACCCGAGGTGCACCTGGTCGAGCCGGACGATCTCCCGTGCCTCCGTGTCGACGGTGGCGTTGAGTTCCGGGAACCGGGCGAGCGCGGCGGTGCAGATGCGGGCCAGAAGCGCGAGCAGGGAGATCTTCGGGCCACCGGCCGCGTTCATCGCCGCCCGCGCGCGCATCAGCTCGGTCGCGTCGGCGTCCACCCAGCAGGTCGCGTCGGGGATCTCGCGGCGGCTCCGGGAGAGCTTGTCGGCCACGGCACCGCGCACGCCCTTGAGGGGGATACGGGTGCCGGCGAGGGCCTCGCGGCGCTCGGGGGCGGCCGTCTCGGCTGCCGGAGCGGTCACCGTGGTCTTCGGCGCCCCCTCGCGGGCCGCCGTCGCCCTCAGGGCGCCCTCCACGTCCGCCCGCAGGATCAGCCCGTCGGGTCCGGACCCCGCCAACCGCCGCAGATCCAGGCCGTTCTGGCGGGCCAGCCTGCGGACCAGCGGGGAGATGACCGGGACGGGGCCGTCGGGGCGCTCCGGGACGGTCGGACGCCGGGTGCGCAGTGAAGAGGCGGACACAGGGGACTGGGCGGCGGACACCGGGGGCTCGGCGGCGGGCTCAGCCGTCCGATGGCCTCCGGAGGCTTCACCGCCCGCGGGCCGTACGCCGGGCTGCGGTGGCCGTACCCTGCGGCGGCGCGCCGGAGCCGCCGACGTGCCGTATCCGACCAGCACGTTCCCGGACGACTCCGCCGCGGGCTCCGCCGGGGCGCCTACGGCAACCGTCAACAGCGGTGCTCCGACCGGCAGTTCGGCGCCCTCCTCGCCATAGCGGGCCGTGACCACACCGCCGTAGGGGCAGGGCACCTCGACCATCGCCTTGGCCGTCTCCACCTCGACGACCGGCTGGTCCACCGCGACGACGTCCCCGACCTGCACCAGCCAGCGGACGATCTCGGCCTCGGTCAGTCCCTCCCCGAGGTCCGGCAGCCTGAACTCCAGCACCTGGGCCATCAGCTCTCCGCCTCCCACTGCAGGCGACCCACGGCGTCCAGGATCCGGTCGACCCCCGGCAGGTGGTGCCGTTCCAGCATCGGCGGCGGATACGGGATGTCGAACCCGGCCACCCGCAGCACCGGCGCCTCCAGGTAGTGGAAGCAGCGCTCCGTCACGCGTGCGGCGATCTCCCCGCCGGGACCGCCGAACCCGTTCGACTCGTGCACCACCACGGCGCGGCCTGTACGGCGCACGGACGCGGTCACCGTCTCGTCGTCGAACGGCACCAGGGACCGCAGGTCCACGACTTCGAGGTCCCAGCCCTCGGCGCGCGCCGCCTCGGCGGCCTCCAGGCACACCGGCAACGACGGACCGTACGTGATCAGCGTGGCGCTCCGGCCCGGGCGCCGCACCACCGCGCGGCCTATCGGCTCGACGGCCTCGGGCTCCTCCGGGTTCCAGGCGTCCTTGGACCAGTACAGCCGCTTGGGTTCCAGGAAGACGACCGGGTCGTCGGAGGCGATCGCGGCCCGCAGCAGCCCGTAGGCGTCGGCGACGGTCGCGGGAGTGACGACGTGGAGGCCCGGAGTCGCCATGTAGTACGCCTCGGAGGAGTCGCTGTGGTGCTCCACACCGCCGATGCCTCCCCCGTAGGGGACGCGGACGGTGATCGGCAGCGGCATCGCGCCACGGGTGCGGTTGCGCATCCGCGCGACATGGCTGACCAGTTGTTCGAACGCGGGGTAGGCGAACGCGTCGAACTGCATCTCGACGACCGGCCTGAGGCCGTACATCGCCATACCCACGGCTGTGCCGAGGATGCCCGCCTCGGCGAGCGGGGTGTCCGTGCAGCGGTCGTCGCCGAACTCCTTGGCGAGCCCGTCGGTGACGCGGAAGACACCGCCGAGTGTGCCGACGTCCTCGCCCATGACGTGCACGGACGCATCGGCCGCCATGGCGTCGCGGAGCGCGCGCGTGAGGGCCTGGGCCATGGTGGCCGGCTTGAGGGCCACGGTCGTCATCACCGGACTCCTTCCGGCCCCGCGGCCTCCGCGTCCAGCTCCGCCTGCAACTGATCCCGCTGCTCAGTGAGTTGGGTGGTGGGCTCGGCGTACACGTGGGCGAAGAGGTCCCTCGGGTCCAGAGCCGGGTCCTGGTTCATGCGCTGGCGCAGGTCGGCGGCCATGGCCTCGGCGTCCTCGCGCGCGGCCCGCATCCCGTCCTCGTCGAGCAGTCCGCGGTCCGTCAACTCCCGCTCCAGCAGCACGATCGGGTCGTGGTCGCGCCAGGCCTCGACCTCGGCGTCGGCGCGGTAGCGGGTCGCGTCGTCGGCGTTCGTGTGCGCGTCGAGGCGGTACGTCACCGCCTCGACGAGCGTGGGGCCGCCGCCCGCGCGCGCGTGCGCCATGGCGTCGGCGAGCACCTCGTGCACCGCGGCGGCGTCGTTGCCGTCGACCAGGCGGCCCGGCATGCCGTAGCCGACGGCCTTGTGGGCGAGGGAAGGCGCCGCGGTCTGTTTGGCGAGCGGCACGGAGATCGCGAAGCCGTTGTTCTGGACGAGGAAGACGACCGGTGCCTGCCAGACCGCGGCGAAGTTCAGGGCCTCGTGGAAGTCGCCCTCGCTGGTGCCGCCGTCGCCGACCAGGGCGAGCGCCACCACGTCGTCCCCCTTCAGGCGCGCGGCGTGGGCGAGGCCCACGGCGTGCGGCAGCTGGGTGGCGAGCGGGGTGCACAGGGGGGCCACGCGGTGCTCGTACGGGTCGTAGCCGGTGTGCCAGTCGCCGCGCAGCAGGGTCAGTGCCTGGACGGGGTCGACGCCGCGGGCGACGGCGGCGAGCGTGTCGCGGTAGCTGGGAAAGAGCCAGTCGCGCTCCTCCAGGACGAGCGCGGCGGCGACCTGGCAGGCCTCCTGCCCGGTGCTGGAGGGATAGACGGCCAGGCGGCCCTGCTTGGTCAGCGCCGTCGCCTGCGTGTTGTACCGACGTCCGCGCACCAGCCCGGCGTACAGCCGGCGCAGCAGCTCCGGGTCTGCCTTGGCGGCGGCCTCGGTGCCGAGAACGCGGTACGGCCGCGCGTCGGGCAGCAGCGGTGCGGGATCGGTACGGGGCTGCCAGGCGGGCGGCGGGGTCGGCCGGTAGGCACCCCGCTGCTCCATGACCGTCATGACGGCACCTCCTCGTGGGAGCGGCTTCCGGCGCGCCACGGGAGTGATGCGCCTCACCTACCGATTGTTCGGTCGACAGCACATTTTGGCTACAGGCCCCTCCAGGCTGTGGACAAACGGTTCTCCACACCCTGAGATGGACGCAGTACGTCCATGGTAGAGAGGCGGGGGTACATGGCATCTGAACAAATGGCCGAGCCCGCGGAGCACAGTCCCGTTCCGCCGTCCCCGCGCCCACTCGACGCCATCGACCGGGACATCCTGCAACTGCTCCAGGCGGACGGCCGTGCCTCCATACGGGCGGTCGCCGAGCGCGTCCACGTCTCGCGCGCAAACGCCTACGCGCGGATCAACCGGCTCATCGAGGACGGGGTGATCCGCGGCTTCGGGGCCCGCGTGAACCATGAGCGCGCCGGTCACGGCACATCGGCCTACATCACCCTGAAGATCGTCCAGAACTCCTGGCGCACCGTCCACGAACAGCTGCGCAGGCTTCCCGGCGCCGCCCACATCGCTCTGGTGGGCGGCGATTTCGACGTACTGCTGCTGGTGCACACGCCGGACAACCGGGCGCTGCGCGAGCTGGTCCTCACCCGGCTCCAGGCGATCCCCGAAGTGCTCAGCACGCGCACGCTGCTGGTGTTCGAGGAAGAGGACGTGGAGCCGGAGGGCTAGGGCCTCTTTCACGGATCAGGTCGGCTGCCGGGCCCCCAGGGCCCGTTCAGGACTCCTTGCGGAGCCCGCCGAAGACCAACCGCACGACCGCGTCGGCCACTTCCCGCTCGCCCATGCCGCGTCCGTCGGGCCGGTACCACTCCACGATCGAGTTGATCATTCCGAAGACGAGCCGCGTGGCGAGCCGCACCTCCACGTCACCGCGCACGTCCCCGTCGGCGGCGGCCGCCTTCAGCAGCTCGGCGACCCGGTGGTCGAACTCGCGGCGCCGCTCCAGCGCCCACCGCTCGGTGCCGGTGTTGCCGCGCACCCGCAGCAGCAGCGTCACATAAGGCAGTTCGGCGGTGAGCACCTCGACCATGCGCCTGACGACGTACTCCAGCCGCTCCACCGGGCGCCCCTCGCACGCGTGCTGCTCGTCGAGGATCCCGAACAAACCGTCCAGGGCGCGGCTGACCGCGCGGCGCAGCAGCTCCTCCTTGCCGGCGACGTGATGGTAGATCGACGACTTGGAGATGCCCGCCGCCTTGGACAGGTGCTCCATGGAGGTGCCGTCGTAGCCGCGCTCGTTGAAGACCTGCACCGCGACGGAGAGCAGGCTCTCCGGGGTGTACGTGTCGCGCTTGGCGGTGGTCATGAGGTGCCCTCCCGCTTCTCGGAGGCGTACGCGTGGCGGTAGAGCGCGAGGGACGGGGCGTACCGTCCGCAGGGGTCGCGCAGGTGCAGGTCGTCCAGGACGTCGTAGGCCCAGCCGCGGCCGAGCCTGCGGCTCCACTCGAACGGGCCGAGGGGGTAGTTGACGCCGAGGCGCATCGCAGTGTCGATGTCCTCCTCGGTGGCCACGCCCTTGGCGACGGCGTCGTGCGCGAGGTCGATGATGCGGGCCACCGTGCGGGCGACGATCATGCCGGGCACGTCCCCGATGACGCTGACGTCTTTGCCGAGCGCCTGGAAGAGCCCGGTGGCCTCGGCCAAGGTCTGCGCGGAGGTGTCCTGCGAGGCGGACAGGGCGATGCGGGTCGCCCTGCGGTAGTCGAGCGCCAGGTCGAAGTAGACGACGTCGCGGAACTCGACGGAGGTCTGCCCGTCGGCGAGGACGAGCTGACCGCCGCTCGGCAGGACCAGACGGGTGCCGTGGTCCTCGTCCTCCTCACGGACCCCGACACCCGCCTCGCGGATCAGCTCGAGCAGCTCGGAGGCGGGGCCGAGGTCGCCCTCGACGACCACGTACGAGGGGGCCTGCGCCTTCTCCGCGGTGTGCGGCTCGGGCCGCTCGGCGCCGTCCCCGTAGTCGTACCAGCCGCGTCCGCTCTTGCGGCCGAGCCGGCCCGACTCGACCAGCCGCCGCTGGGCGAGCGAGGGCGTGAAGCGCACGTCCTGGAAGAAGGACTCCCACACCGAGCGGGTCACGGACTCGTTGACGTCCTGCCCGATCAGGTCGGTCAGCTCGAAGGCGCCCATCCTGAAGCCGCCCGACTCGCGCAGCACGGCGTCGATGGTGGCCGGGTCGGCGGCCTGCGCCTCGTACACCGCGAACGCCTCGGCGTAGAACGGCCGCGCGATGCGGTTGACGATGAAGCCGGGGGTGTCCGCGCAGGCGACGGGGGTCTTGCCCCAGGCGCGGGCCGTCTCGTACGCGCGCGTGGCCGACGTCACATCGGTGGCGAACCCGGAGACGACCTCGACCAGCGGCAGCAGCGGCGCCGGGTTGAAGAAGTGCAGTCCGACGAAGCGACCCGGGCTGCGCAGGGCACCGCCGATCGCCGTCACGGACAGGGAGGAGGTGTTGGTGGCGAGCAGGCAGTCCTCGCCGACGACGTCCTCCAGCTCACGGAACAGCTGCTGTTTCACCTCGAGGCGTTCCAGGACCGCCTCCACCACGAGCGCGCAGTCCGCGAGCTCGGCCAGGTCCCCGGCGGGCACCAGGCGGGCGCGCGCCGCGTCGCGTTCGGCGCCGGTGAGCCGGTCCTTCTCGACGAGCCGGTCGAGGCGCGCGCCGATCGCCGCGGCCGCCTCGCGGGCACGGCCGGGGACGGCGTCGTACAACCGCACCGGGTGGCCCGCGACCAGCGCGACCTGGGCTATGCCCTGGCCCATGGTGCCGGTGCCCACGACGGCCACGGGACTGCTGAGGTCGAGTGCTGTCATGTGCGCGATCCTCCCGCACGGGGTTGCCCACGGATGCGGCGGACCCCCTTGTCCACAGATACGGCGGACACTCTTGTCCCGACCGATCGTTCGGTTACTCTAACCCTGTCCGGCTGTTCCTGCCCAGGTCACGAGCTCAAGGGAGAGCTCTCAAGACGAGGAGTTGGTCCCGCATGGCCGCCGAACTCACCGCGCACCAACTGATCGCCCAGCACCGGCCCACCCTCGACCAGGCGCTGGAAGCGATCCGCACACGCGCGTACTGGTCCCCGCACCCCGAGCACCCCAAGGCCTACGGGGAGCACGGCAGCCAGGACGCGGCGGCGGGCAAGGCCGCCTTCGAGGCGCTCCTCGGCTCCCGCCTCGACCTCGGCCAGCCCGGCACGGACGACTTCACGGGCGGCGAGGTCTCCCCGTACGGCATCGAGCTGGGCATCACCTATCCGCACGCTGACACCGACGTACTGCTGCCCGCCATGCGCGCGGGTCAGAAGGCGTGGCGCGACGCGGGCGCGGAGATGCGCGCGATGGTGTGCCTGGAGATCCTCAAGCGCATCAGCGACCGGACGCACGAGTTCGCGCACGCGGTCATGCACACCAGCGGCCAGGCCTTCATGATGGCGTTCCAGGCGGGCGGCCCGCACGCACAGGACCGCGCCCTGGAAGCGGTGGCGTACGCGTACGTGGAGCAGGCCCGCACACCCGACACCGCCGAGTGGACCAAGCCACAGGGCAAGCGCGACCCGCTGGCGCTGACCAAGACCTTCAAGGCCGTGCCGCGCGGAATCGCGCTGGTCATCGGCTGCAACACCTTCCCGACGTGGAACGGCTACCCGGGCCTGTTCGCCTCCCTCGCCACCGGCAACGCGGTACTGGTCAAACCGCACCCGCGCGCGGTGCTGCCGCTCGCGCTCACGGTGCAGGTGGCCCGCCAGGTGCTCGCCGAGGCCGGCTTCGACCCGAACCTGGTTGCGCTGGCCGCCGAGAGGCCCGGGGAAGGCATCGCCAAGGCGCTTGCCGTCCACCCGGAGATCCGGATCATCGACTACACGGGCTCCACGGCGTTCGGCGACTGGCTGGAGGCCAACGCCCGCCAGGCCCAGGTCTACACGGAGAAGGCCGGCGTCAACTCGGTGATCGTGGAGTCGACCGACAACTACAAGGGGATGCTGTCCAACCTGGCGTTCTCCTTGTCGCTCTACAGCGGTCAGATGTGCACCACCCCGCAGAACCTTCTGATCCCCCGGGACGGCATCACCACCGACGACGGCCCGAAGTCGTACGACGAGGTGGTCGCCGACCTGGCGAAGGCGGTCGACGGCCTGCTGGGCGACGACGCGCGGGCGAACGCGCTGCTCGGCGCGATCGTCAACCCGGACGTCAAGGCGCGCCTGGAGGCGGCGGCCGGGCTGGGCGAGGTCGCCCTGGCCTCACGGGAGATCTCCAACCCGGAGTTTCCGAAGGCGGTCGTCCGCACCCCGGTCATCGTCAAGCTCGACGGCGCCAAGCCGGACGCCGAGGCCGCCTACATGAGCGAGTGCTTCGGCCCGGTCGCCTTCGCCGTCGCGGTGGACTCGGCGACGGACGCGGTGGAGCTGCTGCGGCGCACGATCAGGGACAAGGGCGCGATGACCGTAGGCGCGTACACCACCTCGGAGGAGGTCGAGCAGGCCGTCGAGGACGTCTGTCTGGAGGAGTCGGCCCAGCTCTCGCTCAACCTGACGGGCGGGGTGTACGTCAACCAGACGGCCGCCTTCTCCGACTTCCACGGCTCGGGCGGCAACCCGGCGGCCAACGCGACCCTGTGCGACGGGGCGTTCGTGGCGAACCGCTTCCGCGTGGTGGAGGTGCGCCGGGAGGCGTAGCACCGGCTCAGGCGGATGCGCCCCCGGTCGCGCTCCAGTGGTACAGCGTCATGGCGACGCTGGTCGCGAGGTTGTAGCTGGAGACCTGGGGGCGCATCGGCAAGGACACCAGGTGGTCGGTGCGGGCGCGCAGCTCGGCGGAGAGGCCGGTGCGCTCGGAGCCGAACGCGAGCACGGCGTCGTCGGGGAGTTTCAGCCCGCGGATGTCGTCGCCCTCCGGGTCCAGCGCGAAGACCGGGCCGGGCGGCAGCTCTGCCACGGTCAGCCGCTCCACGGCGGTCGCGAAGTGCAGCCCCGCCCCGCCGCGGACCACCGTGGGGTGCCAGGGGTCGAGCGTGCCGGTCGTGACGACCCCGGTCGCGCCGAAGCCGGCCGCGAGCCGGATCACGGCGCCCGCGTTGCCCAGGTTGCGGGGGTTGTCGAGGACGACCACGGGGGCGGTTCGGGGCGTGCGCCGGAGCATCTCCAGGTTGGACTCGCGCGAGGGGCGCTCGGCGAGGGCCGCGACCCCGGTGGGGTGCGGGCGCGGTACGAGGGTCTGGTACGCGGCCTCGGGGACCTGCGTCAGGAGCGCGTCCAGGGTGTCCCGTACGTCGGGGGCGAGTTCGTCGGCCAGGGCGAGCGCCGCACCCCGGTCGGTGGTGACGGCGACCGTCACCCGCGCGTGGAAGCGGACCGCGTGCTTGAGCGCGTGGAAACCGTCGAGCAGCACGCAGGAGGCGGCGAGCCTGCGCCAGGTGGTCAGCGGGTCGGTGGCGCCGCGGGACGGGTCGGTCATGCTGTGCAGCCTACGTGCGGCTCAGGCCGACGAACCTGCCTGCGCGGGCTCGGTCGGCTCCTCAGTGGGCGGCCGATGCGGACGCGGACGCGGCAGCGCCCGGGCGACACCGCCCGCGACCAGGCGCCCGCGCGCGCGTGAGACCCAGCCGCCCAGTCGGCGCAGGAAGCACGTCGGCAGGAACACGGCGTCGGCCGCGATCATCGCCAGGGAGAAGAACGGCAGCCCGAGAACCACGGCGATCACCGCGTGCTCGGTCATCATGCATGCCAGCAGGACGTTCTTCACGCGCCGGTTGAAGAGGGTGAACGGGAACGCGACCTGCGCGGCGACCGTCCCGTACGTCACCAGCAGCACCATCGTGCCGTGCGAGGACAGCAGGTCGGACAGGGCGGGCCAGGGCGAGAAGGACTCGAGGTGCAGCGGGTAGTAGACGGCGGTGCCGTCCTGCCAGCGTGAGCCCTGGATCTTGTACCAGCCGGCGGTCGAGTAGATCAGACACGCCTCGGCCATGATCACGAGCAGTGCGGCGTTGTGCACGAGGTTGGCGACGACGTCCAGCAGGATGCGCGGCTCGCCGTCCGGGGCGCGCCGGACGACGTACCACCACAGGCCCTGTACGGCCCACAGCCCCCAGTACACGGCAAGCCAGCCGGCGCCGAGCCGGCCCGCGCCCGTCACCAGGGCCAGCGCGAGGCCCAGCGCGCACCACAGCACGGGCCCCGCCCGGTCGGGCCGTGGCCGTTCCCCACGCGCCCGTGCCGCCCGGGCACGCCGTTCGCGTCGCTCGTCCAGCGACCACACCTGCCCGCAGCGCGTGAAGACCAGGTAGATCGCCATCAGATGGATGACGTTGTCGCCGCCGTCACCCATGAACACGCTGCGGTTCTGCAGCGACAGCACGCCCACCATGAACAGCACGGACATCGTGCGGGTGCGCCATCCCACGAGGAAGAGGGCGCTCGACAGCACGGCGAGGGCGTACACGGCCTCGAACCAGACCTGGCTGCCGGACCACATCAGGATCGTGAAGGCGTGGTTGTCCGCGATGAGCTGCCGGGCCAGGTCCCAGCTCCACGGGCCGTCGGGTCCGTACATCTCCTGGCGGTGGGGGAACTCCCGCAGCAGGAACAGCAGCCAGGTGGCCGCGAAGCCGATGCGCACGACCGCCGTCTGGTAAGGGCCGAGGGCGGCGTCGGCGACTCGGGCGATGCCGCGCGAGACGGACAGGGCGACACGGTTCATCAGGCGCTCGCCCCCGTCCGCTCGCCGTCCGGAAGCGACCACCACGGCAGCTGGCGGTACACGGGCGTACTGGACACCTGTTCGTCGCTCCACTTGGGCGGCGGCACGTTGGTGGTGCGGGAGCGGACCTGGACGCTCTCGAGGGTCTCGCCGCGGCCTGCCGCGTGCTCCCGGTCGAGACGCACCACGACCACGCGGCGCAGATAGTCCTCGGACAGGGCGCCGCGCAGGCCCGCCGTGCGGTTCTCACCGTCGTGCGAGGCGGCGTAGAAGTCCCAGGCGCGACGCAGTTCGTTCTGCTGGGTGTGGCTCGGCAGCAGATTGCCGTGGACGGCGGCGCCGTCGAGTGCCGACAGGTCGTACCAGCCGGTCGTCCGCTCTCCGCCGTTCCGGGTGCGCACCTCGGCGCGGACCTGGACGTCGATGTCCTGCTGCAGCGGGTCGGGGGCGAACAGCTTCCAGTTCTGTTCGAACTCCGGGTAGATCCAGTCGTCGATCGCCTTGCCGTGCTTCTTCGTAAGTGTGTTCGCGGGCGCGACGTGCAGGAACACCATGCCCAGGTGCACACAGGCGGCGACCGCGACGACCGCGAGCGCCAGCGCGGCGGCGACCTGGTAGCGGAGCGAGAGGGCGGCTATGCCGGTGCGAGGCGTGGGGGCCGGGGAGGCGGCTTCCGGGGAGGGGGATTTCTGAGAGGGGGATTCCGGAAAGGCGGCGGGTCCGGCGGGAGGAGCGCCCCCGGCGTCCCTCTGTTCCTCCGGCTCCTCGGTGACGTCCGTCATAGCGTCCTCGGGCAGGGCGGACACCGGGTCGGCGCAATCGCCCGGCCGATGCCGCCGGGCGTCCGGTCCCTGGTCGTACGCGTCCATTCCGCCCCGTCTCCCGAGCTCTCCTGCCGTGGTGCCGTTTTCCGTGCCGCCGACCGGACCACCACCTGCCTTCTCCGCGGCGGGCCGCCCGTCTCGCCTCACCCGTTCGCAGCACGCCGGGCATGCGCACCCGGAACGGTACTCAGCCCCGCCCGCCCCGCACAGCCCGATCGGCACAGCGGCCGGAGGGTCGCCGCGGGTCGTCCACAGCGGTTGACACCCTACGGGCCCCCGCCTCACCATTGAATCGACCGAACCGAACGATCGGTCGGGAGCAGGCGAGTGGTCAGGGGGACCGCATGGCGACAGCAGCAGCGCACCGGCCGGCCCGCGCGGACGGCACAGCGGCGGACGCGACGGCGTACGAGGCCGTGTTCGACGCCGCCGTGGCCGCCGACGAGCGCATCGAGCCCCGCGACTGGATGCCCGACGCCTACCGCGCCACCCTCGTCCGGCAGATCGCCCAGCACGCGCACTCCGAGATCATCGGCATGCAGCCGGAGGCCAACTGGATCACGCGCGCTCCGTCGCTGCGCCGCAAGGCGATCCTGATGGCCAAGGTCCAGGACGAGGCGGGCCACGGACTGTATCTGTACGGCGCGGCGGAAACCCTCGGCACCAGCCGCGACGAACTGCTGGACAAGCTGCACACCGGCCGCCAGAAGTACTCATCGATCTTCAACTACCCGACGCTGACCTGGGCGGACGTCGGCGCCATCGGCTGGCTGGTGGACGGCGCCGCGATCACCAACCAGGTGCCCCTGTGCCGCTGCTCCTACGGGCCGTACGCGCGCGCGATGGTCCGCATCTGCAAGGAGGAGTCCTTCCACCAGCGCCAGGGCTACGAACTGCTGCTGACCCTGAGCCGAGGCACACCGGAGCAGCACGCGATGGCGCAGGACGCGGTGAACCGCTGGTGGTGGCCGTCCCTGATGATGTTCGGCCCACCCGACGACGAGTCCGCCCACTCCGCGCAGTCGATGACCTGGAAGATCAAGCGGCACTCGAACGACGAGCTGCGCCAGCGCTTCGTGGACATCTGCGTCCCCCAGGCGGAGTCCCTGGGCCTGACCCTCCCCGACCCGGACCTGAAGTGGAACGAGGAGCGGGGGCACCACGACTTCGGCCCCATCGACTGGACGGAGTTCTGGGAGGTCCTCAAGGGCAACGGCCCCTGCAACGAGCAGCGGCTGACCCAGCGCAGGCAGGCCCACGAGGAAGGCGCCTGGGTACGGGAGGCAGCCGCGGCATACGCGGCGAAGCACAACGGCGGGACGGGAGCGCAGCACGCATGACGAACACCGACTGGCCTCTGTGGGAGGTCTTCGTGCGCTCACGCCGCGGGCTTTCGCACACCCACGCCGGCAGCCTGCACGCCCCGGACGCCGAGCTGGCCCTGCGCAACGCACGCGACCTGTACACCCGGCGCGGCGAGGGCGTCTCGATCTGGGTGGTGCCCTCCGCCTCGATCACCGCGTCCTCGCCGGACGAGAAGGACCCGTTCTTCGAGCCGGCCGCCGACAAGCCGTACCGGCACCCCACGTTCTACGAGATCCCGGAAGGAGTGAAGCACCTGTGACCGTCACCGTGCACACCGCGGCCGCCCTGGCACTCGGCGACGACGCCCTGGTGCTCTCGCACCGCCTGGGGGAGTGGGCGGGCCACGCGCCGGTACTGGAGGAGGAGGTCGCCCTCACCAACATCGCCCTCGACCTGCTGGGCCAGGCCCGGGTGCTGCTGTCCATGGTGGGCGACGAGGACGAGCTGGCGTACCTGCGCGAGGAGCGCGCCTTCCGCAATCTCCAACTGGTGGAACAGCCGAACGGCGACTTCGCGCACACCATCGCCCGCCAGCTGTACTTCTCGACCTACCAGCGGCTCCTGTACAGCGAACTCGCCGCCGGGGACAGCGAGTTCGCCGGGCTCGCGGCCAAGGCGGTCAAGGAGGTCGCCTACCACCAGGACCACGCCGAGCAGTGGACGCTGCGGCTCGGCGACGGCACCGACATGAGCCATGAGCGGATGCGTCGCGCGTGCGAGGCACTGTGGCGGTACACGGGAGAGATGTTCCAGCCGGTGGAGGGCGTGGACGTCGACTGGACCGGCATCGAGCAGGCCTGGCTGGACTCGGTCGGCGGCATCCTGCGCCGGGCCACCCTCGAGGTCCCGCAGGGGCCGCGTTCCGGGGCGTGGACCGCGAGCGCGGGGCGGCAGGGCCTGCACACCGAACCGTTCGGACGGATGCTCGCCGAGATGCAGCATCTGCACCGCAGTCACCCGGGGGCGTCATGGTGACGGCCACGGCCCTCGAGGAGGAACTGCGCCGGCTCGCCGGCTCCGTCCCCGACCCGGAGCTGCCCGTGCTCACCCTGGAGGAACTGGGCGTCCTGCGGTCCGTCCATCTGCGCGGCACGGCCGCGGTCGAGGTCGAGCTGACCCCGACCTACACGGGATGCCCCGCGCTCGAAGCGATGTCCGTGGACATAGAGCGGGTGCTGCGCGAGCACGGCGTACGGGAGGTCGTCGTGCGCACCGTCCTCAGCCCCGCCTGGTCGACGGACGACATCTCCGAAGAGGGTCGCCGCAAGCTGCAGGAGTTCGGAATAGCGCCCCCTCGCGTCCGCGGACCGCACACGTCGGGTCCGGTGCCCGTGGAGCTGGGCCCGACCCGTACAGTCACCGACTTTACCGAGCCGGACGCCCCCGTCCGCTGCCCGTTCTGCGGATCCGCCGAGACCGAACTGCTCAGCCGTTTCTCGTCCACCGCGTGCAAGGCGCTGCGCCGCTGCCTCGCCTGCCGTGAGCCCTTCGACCACTTCAAGGAGTTGTGATGGCCCGGTTCCACCCGCTCCCGGTGGCCTCGGTGGAGCGGCTCACCGACGACTCCGTGGCCCTGACCCTCTCCGTGCCACCCGCACTGCGCGAGGAGTACCGGCACACGCCCGGCCAGCACCTCGCGCTGCGCCGCAC
Organism: Streptomyces sp. NPDC001796; assembly: GCF_042892355.1. Taxonomy (NCBI): domain Bacteria; kingdom Bacillati; phylum Actinomycetota; class Actinomycetes; order Kitasatosporales; family Streptomycetaceae; genus Streptomyces; species Streptomyces sp. NPDC001796. The sequence goes on from NZ_JBIAUC010000002.1 coordinate 416,113, forward strand.
CGCCGACGGCAGGGAGATACGACGTACGTACTCGATCTGCTCCCCCGCTCCGGCACCGGACGAAGAGGGCCCGCACACGCTGCGGGTCGGGGTGCGGCTGGTGGAGGGCGGAGCCTTCTCCACCTACGCGCTCAAGGAGATCGCCGAGGGGGACGAGCTGGAGGTGATGACACCGGCGGGACGGTTCACGCTCGAGCCGGCACCCGGGCTGTACGCGGCGGTGGTGGGCGGCAGCGGCATCACCCCCGTGCTGTCGATCGTGACGACACTCCTGGAGCGGGAACCCGGCGCGCGGTTCTGCCTCATACGCAGCGACCGCACGACGGCCTCGACGATGTTCCTGGAGGAGGTCGCCGACCTCAAGGACCGCTATCCCGACCGATTCCAGCTGGTCACGGTGCTCTCCCGGGAGGAACAGCAGGCGGGACTGCCCTCCGGACGGCTCGACCGGGAGCGGCTGGACCGGCTGCTGCCGGCGCTGCTGCCGGTGGAGGAGGTCGCCGGCTGGTTCCTGTGCGGACCGTTCGGCCTGGTGCAGTCGGCGGAGCGGGCGCTGCGCGGGCTGGGAGTGCCGCGGACACGGATCCACGAGGAGATCTTCCATGTGGACGAAGGAGCCGTGACCACGCCGTCCGCTCCCGCCCCCGCGCACAGCAGGGTGACCGCGCGGCTCGACGGACGCGGCGGCACCTGGCCGGTCCACGACGGCGAGTCGCTGCTGGAGGCGGTGCTGCGCAACCGACCCGACGCGCCCTACGCCTGCAAGGGTGGGGTGTGCGGGACCTGCCGGGCCTTCCTGGTCTCGGGCGAGGTACGGATGGACCGCAACTTCGCGCTCGAGCCGGAGGAGACGGAGGCCGGATATGTGCTGGCGTGCCAGTCGCATCCGGTCACGGAGACGGTGGAGCTGGACTTCGACCGGTGAGCGTTCCCCGCGGAGCCGCTCGCCAGGCTTTCCGAGGGAGGGCCTGTCCGCGGGCCGTTCCCTTCTACTAGAACCTGTTCTATCTTGACGCTCCGTCAGATCAGCGGACCGCCAGGAGGACAGGCCGTGGACTTCACCTTCAGCGAAGAGCAGCAGGCGGCAGTCGAGGCGGCGAGGGCCGTGTTCACCGGAATCGCGCCGGACGGGGTGCCCAGCCCCGCACTGACCACCGGCGCCGTCGCCGACGACTTCGACCGGGCGCTGTGGGCGCGACTCGCCGACGCGGACCTGCTCAGCCTGCTGCTGGACGGGGAGTACGGCGGCGCGGGTCTCGACGCGATCGCCCTCTGCCTGGTGCTACGGGAGTCGGCCAAGGTGCTCGCACGGGTACCGCTGCTGGAGAACACAACGGCGGCTGTCGCCATACAGGCGTACGGCAGCGCTGAGTTGAAGGAGGAACTGCTCGCACGAACCGGCCGGGGAGAGACCGTCCTCACGGTCGCCGCACACGGCCGGACCGGGCACGACCCCGCCGAACTCGCGGTGGTGGCGCGGCAGGAGGGCGACACCTGGGTGCTGGAGGGGACACAGACGACGGTGCCGTGGGCGTACAACACCGACGCCGTCCTCGTACCGGCCCGCACCGGCGACTCCGGCCGCACCGTACTCGCCCTCGTGCCGCGCTCGCACGAGGGCGCCGTTCTGGCCGAGCAGCTCTCCACGACCGGGGAGCGGCTCGCCGAGCTGCGGCTGGAGTCGGCACGGATCGCCGAGCGGTATGTGCTCGACACCGAGGGGGCCTGGGAGTCGGTGCGCCTGCTGCTCACCACCGGGACGTGCGCGCTGGCGCTCGGCCTCGCCGAGGCCGCGCTGAGGATGACGAGCGAGTACGCCGGCAAACGGGAACAGTTCGGCCACCCCATCGCCACGTTCCAGGCGGTCGCGGTGCAGGCCGCAGACCGGTACATGGACCTGCGCGCCATGGAGGCCACACTCTGGCAGGCCGCGTGGCGCATCACGTCCGGCACGGCGCGAGCGCTGCCGGCGGCCGGGGACGTGGCGGTGGCGAAGATCTGGGCTTCGGAGGGCGTACGGCGAGTGGTGCAGACGGCGCAGCACCTGCACGGCGGCTTCGGCGCCGACACCGACTACTCCCTGCACCGGTACCACGCCTGGGCCAAGCACCTGGAACTGTCACTCGGCCCGGCGGCAGCACACGAGGAGAGCCTGGGCGACCTGCTGGCGGTACACCCGCTGGGCTGACCGGGATGACCCCGCGCCCAAAATCCCCGGCCGGACCACAGCCCACGCCCCAGCCCGGGGTGCGGCACGACCTGCCGGGGCCGGACTACAGCACGATGCCGGGCTCACCCTCGGCGTTCACGACCGGCCGCCCCTCGGCGGCCCACACCTGCATGCCACCGTCGACGTTCACCGCGTCGATGCCCTGCTGGACCAGGTACATCGCCACCTGAGCCGAACGGCCCCCGGAACGGCAGATCACATGCACCCGGCCGTCCTGCGGCGCCGCCTCGGTGAACTCTCCGTAGCGTGCGACGAACTCGCTGAGGGGGATGTGCAGCGCCCCCTCAGCGTGACCCGCCCGCCATTCGTCGTCCTCGCGGACGTCCAGCAGGAAGTCGTCGTCCTTGAGGTCCGCGACCTCGACCGTGGGCACACCAGCTCCGAAATGCATACCCCGACGCTACCCGACGCCGACGCGGACGTGCCCGCCATCGTCGACCGCAGCGGTGGGCTCAGCCGCGCAGCGCCTCCAGCTCGGCTTCCTTCTGCGCGACCTGGGCCAGCAGCTGCTCCGCGATCTCCTCGAGCAGACGGTCCGGGTCGTCGGGGGCCAGCCGCAGCATCGAACCGATCGCACCCTCCTCCAGCTCCCGGGCCACCAGCGTGAGCAGTTCCTTGCGCCGGGAGAGCCACTCGAGACGGGCGTAGAGCTCCTCGCTGTGACTCGGCCGACGCTCCTCGGGGACGGGGCCTGCGGCCCACTCCTCGGACAGCTCCCGCAGCACGGCCTCGTCGCCGCGGGCGTAGGCGGCGTTGACCCGGGCGATGAAGTCGTCCCGCCGTTTGCGCTCGTCCTCGTCCTGGGCGAGGTCGGGGTGGGCCTTGCGGGCCAGCTCGCGGTACAGCTTGCGGGCCTCCTCGCTGGGCCGCACGCGCTGCGGAGGCCGCACGGGCTGGTCCGTCAGCATGGCCTGCGCCTCCGGGAACAGCCCGCCGGCGTCCATCCAGCCGTGGAACAGCTCCTCCACGCCCGGCATCGGCAGGACCCGGGCACGTGCCTCATGGGCCCGGCGTATGTCCTCCGGGTCCTGGGTGCGGGCGGCCCGCGCCTCGGCGATCTCCGCGTCCAGCTCCTCCAGGCGCGCGTACACGGGGCCGAGCTTCTGGTGGTGCAGCCGGGAGAAGTTCTCGACCTCCACACGGAAGGTCTCCAGGGCGATCTCGTACTCGATCAACGCCTGCTCGGCGGCCCGCACGGCCCGCTCCAGCCGCTCCTCGGGCCGCGCCCCGGCACCCCCGGTCCCGCCCGAACCGGTGCCCTCGGCAACCGGCTCCTCGGCCCCGGACACGGTCTGGCTCTGCTCGGCATCGGGCGTCGTCACCGCACCAGCGTAAGACACGGTGGCGGGGGGTCTGCCGTGGTCCGGTGAGGTCGGGATCCCCGGCAGATCGACACCCTTGGGGGGCCTCCCCTCCCCCCGCCCCCTCCCTCCCCCTCCTCCCCCTGCCCCTCAGACCCCCGTCTCCCCCGCGATCCGCCCACTCCGCACCGCCGCCACCAACTCCGCGTGATCCGCCTCCGTGCGGTCCGCGTACGCCACGGCGAACGCCGCTGTCGCCTCGTCCAGTTCCTCGTTCTTGCCGCAGTAGCCCGAGATGAGGCGCGGGTCGGCGCTGTGGCTGTGGGCGCGGGCCAGCAGCGCCCCGGTCATGCGGGCGTAGTCGTCTATCTGGTCGGCGGCCAGGGCCGCCGGGTCGACGCTGCCCTTGCGGTTGCGGAACTGCCGTACCTGGTAGGGGCGTCCGTCGACCGTCGTCCAGCCCAGCAGGATGTCGCTGACGACCTGCATGCGCTTCTGTCCCTGGACGACCCGGCGGCCCTCGTGCTCCACCTCCGGGACCGGGTGCCCGGACGTGGCCAGATGGGGCAGCAGGGCCGACGGGCGGGCCTCCTTGACCTGGAGGATCAGCGGTTCGCCTCGGTGGTCGAGAAGCAGCACCACATAGGAGCGGGTGCCCACGCTTCCCGTGCCGACGACGCGGAACGCCACGTCGTGCACCGCGTACCGGGCGAGGAGAGGGAGCCGGTCCTCGGGCAGCGTCGTCAGATACTCCTCCAGCGCCGCCGCCACCGACTCGGCCTCCGCGTCCGGTATGCGGCGCAGCACCGGCGGCGCGTCCACGAAGCGTCGGCCGCCGCCCTCGACCGGCTCGGTCGCCTTCGCCGCGAACCGCCCGCTCGTGTTGGCCCGCGCCTTCTCCGAGACCCGTTCCAGCGTGCCGAGCAGATCGTGGGCGTCCGTGTGGGAGACGAGCTCCTCGTCCGCGATCGCGTTCCAGGCGTCCAGGACCGGGAGCCTGGCCAGCAGGCGCATGGTGCGCCGGTAGGCGCCGACCGCGTCGTGCGCCGCCTGACGGCACCGGTCCTCGTCGGCCCCGGCCTCACGGCCGGCGAGCACCAGCGAGGCGGCGAGCCGCTTGAGGTCCCACTCCCAGGGGCCGTGCACCGTCTCGTCGAAGTCGTTCAGGTCGATGACGAGGCCGCCACGGGCGTCCCCGTACAGGCCGAAGTTCGCAGCGTGGGCGTCGCCGCAGATCTGGGCGCGGATGCCGGTCATCGGAGTGCGTGCGAGGTCGTAGGCCATGAGGCCCGCCGAGCCGCGCAGGAACGCGAACGGTGTGGCCGCCATCCTGCCGACGCGTATAGGCGTCAAATCGGGGAGGCGGCCGCGGTTGGACTCCTCGACGGCGGTCACCGCGTCCGGGCGGTCGAGGTCCAGCACCAGTTCGGCGTGGGCCCGGCGCGGCACCCGTGCGCGCAGTGCCTTGCCCTCCTCCTTCGGTGAGCCCTCGACCGGCCACCGCGCGAAGCCGCGCACCGCGGAAATCCGGGCCTCCTGCCGCGGCTTCGCCGTCCCCACCCCAGCCTCGAACTCGGTCACGCCGATCGCCTCCCCCGCTGTCCATGCAGCCGTGTGAACATCAACTGCGGACGACCGTACAGGTCGGCGGTCGAGGCGCGTCAGAGCCTGTGGACAACTCGGAGGCTGTGGAAAACCTCCGGCGTCGGCGTCCGCCCGCCGCGCGGTGGCAGACCCGTTGGGGCCGCCCTAGAGTGAAAATCCGCCCGTGCCCTGGGAAAGGGGTGTGGCCCGTGACCCAGTCCTCCGCGGAGCCGGTTCCCCAGTCGGTGCTGTCCCCGTTGACGAACGCCGCGATCTTCCTGGTGGTGACCGTGGACCCGGGAAGCGAACCGGTCGTCCGCGGGTTGCTGTCCGACCTGAACGGGCTGCAGCGGGCCGTCGGCTTCCGTGCCACTCCCAGCGGAAGGCTCAGCTGTGTCACGGGCATCGGATCCGACGTGTGGGACCGTCTGTTCTGCGGGCCGCGTCCCGCGGAGCTGCATCCCTTCCGTGAGCTGACAGGCTCCGTGCACCGCGCGGTGTCCACGCCCGGGGACCTGCTCTTCCACATCCGTGCCGCCCGCATCGACCTGTGCTTCGCGCTGGCGGGCGAGATCATGGAACGTCTGCACGGTGCCGTGACGGTGTGCGACGAGGTGCACGGGTTCAAGTACTTCGACGTGCGGGACCTGCTCGGCTTCGTCGACGGGACGGAGAACCCGGTCGGCCCGGCGGCGAGCCAGGCGGTGCTGGTCGGCGACGAGGACCCCCGTTTCGCGGGCGGAAGCTATGTGATGGTGCAGAAGTACCTCCACGATCTGCGGGCCTGGAACGCCCTTCCGGTGGAGGCCCAGGAGAAGGTGATCGGGCGTCGGAAGCTGTCCGACATCGAACTCGACGACGAGGTCAAGCCGGCCGACTCGCATGTCGCCCTGACCACGATCGTCGACCGAGACGGTGCGAAGCACGAGATCCTGCGCGACAACATGCCCTTCGGCACCGTCGGCAGGGGCGAGTTCGGCACGTACTTCATCGGGTACGCCCGAACGCCGACGGTGCTGGAGACCATGTTGGAGCGCATGTTCCTGGGCGCACCGCCGGCGTCCCACGACCGGATCCTGGACTTCTCCACACCCGTCACCGGATCGCTGTTCCATGTGCCCACCAGCGACTTCCTGGAGAACCTGCCCGACCCTCCGGACCCGCCCGGTCCGGCACCACGGACATGAGAGGCCGCCGCTCCGGTCACAGCGTGAAATACCTCACGCCGCCAAGCCCTGGCGCGTCAAGCGCCGACGTGCAATGCCTCACATGCGGTCCGTACAACGACGAACCGCATACAACGACGAACGGGCCTCGCCAGGACTTCCGTCCTTGGCAGAGACCCGTTCGTCGGTTTCTCTGTGGGGAACCGACGAAATGCGCTGGTCAGGCGCTAGCCGAGGGCAACGGAGATCATTTCCCGGGAAAAGACTGATCATTTCCCACCATGCAGGTCCCATGACCTCCCGCTCAGCTCAGGCAGATGCCTCGGGCTCGCGTACCTCTTCGATCAGGGCCGACAGACTCTTGGTGGCATTACCGAGGGGTACAGGCGCTGCCTTCGGTGGATGCTCAGCCCAGTGCATTCAGGAAGACAGCGCCGTGTCCTGGTTGGGAAAATCTCCGCTTCCGGAGGCTCGCCCGCCACTGTTCGATGCGGCGGATCAGTCCACAGGGAGCGGGCTCGCGCCCCGTGCCTGCCCTCCGGTGGCGACTGCCCAAGGGGGCTGACGCCCTGGCGTAGCGGCCTTCAACGATCGGAGAAGCAGCTGACGCAGCATCCGGAATGGTTCTCCAGTGGATCAGAGGTCGAGGACCAGGCGGTCGCCTTTGGCTCGGGAGACGCAGATCATCATGGTGTCGCCTGCGGCGCGCTCCTGGTCGTCCAGGACCGAGTCGCGGTGGTCGATCTGTCCGGACAGCACCTTCGTCTCGCAGGTTCCGCAGATTCCCTCCTCGCAGGAGGTCATCACCGGCACACCGGCAGCTTCGACGGCCTCAAGAATGGACATGTCCTCAGAGACGAGCAGTTTCTTGCCGGACTGGGCCAGCTCGACCTCGAAGCTGCCCTGCGGCCCGGCCGTGACATCCTGTTTCGGGGCGAAGCGCTCCAGGTGCAGAGATCCGCTCGGCCACTTCTCGCAGCCGGCCTCGACCGCCGCGAGCAGCGGTTCCGGGCCGCAGCTGTAGACGGCTGTCTTCCGTTGCGGCTTGCCGAGCAGCGAGGGAAGGTCCAGCAGCCCGTATTCGTCCTGGGGCCGCAGGCTGACCCGGTCTCCGTAGGCCCGCTGCAGAGTCTCACCGAATGCCATCGACGCTCGGGTGCGGCCCCCGTAGACGAGGCGCCAGTCGGCGCGGGTGGCGTTGACGGCTGCGACCATGGGCAGGATGGGGGTGATCCCGATTCCGCCTGCGATGAACAGGTAGTTTTTGGCTTTCACGAGCGGAAAGTGGTTGCGTGGCCCGCGGATGCGTACCGACTCACCTTCGGTGAGCACGTCGTGCACGTAGCTCGACCCGCCGCGACTTTCCGGTTCACGCAGCACCGCGACCTGAAGACAGGACCGGTCCCCCGGGTCCCCGCACAGTGAATACTGCCGGACCAGGTCGACTCGCAGTACCAGATCGATGTGGGCTCCTGGCTGCCATTCCGGCAGCGGACGGCCTTCCGGGTCGCGCAAGGTCAGCAGCACGACACCTTCGGCCATCGTTTCCTTGCGTTCCAACACGAGGTCGAGTTCGGCTTCGGCGCTAAGTGTGCTCATGATCGCCCTTCCATTTCTTGCGGTGATGATTCGGTGATGCGTCCTTTTCTGAGCGATCAGGACGGGAAGCAGCGACCGAAGTCGCGCAGGAGTCGGGGTGAGCCCTGCAGCTTGATCTGCCGGCGCACCAGTGCCCACGTCAGCAGTGATGGCTTGCTGAGGAATCGCAGCCAGGTGCGCGTGTCGGCGGTGATCCTGAGATCCGGCTCACCGTGGTGTCCGTCGGTGACATCGAGTGCGCGGTCGCGGATGATCACGGTGATCTGCCTGGACTCGTCGCCGGTGAAGGTGAAGTGATAGGTGGCGGACATGTCCTTGGCCTGTTCGCGCTGAAAGATCAGCGGCAGGCCCTCCACCAGACCGTCGATGCTGTTCGCGCGCAGGCTCATCGCGACATGCTTCGTGCGCTTGTTGGGGAACCGGTCGGCCACGTGCTGTTCGGCGTCGGAACCCGGGACGACGTAGACGGTCTCTTCCTTGTCCAGCAGTGGGCGCACGACCTGGGTCAGATGTGCCTTGCGATCGTCCAGCCAGGGGCCGATGACGTCCTCGCCGGCCGGGCAGACCGACATGCAGTAGGCGGCTTTGTAATTGGCGCCGAAGGAGAGGCTTTGCCACATGGACGCGCTCTCACTGTCGCTCACTCGCGAACGGTAGTCGTGGGCGTCACGGCTTTCGGCGACCTGTTCGGCCCAGTCGCCGAAGCCACCCATGAACTCGCGGTAGTTGTGTGTGTAGCAGGCGGAGAAGTTGAAGTGACCGTCGGAGGCGATCGCCCCGGTCGGGCAAGCTGTCACGCACAGCTTGCATTCCAGGCATGGGTTGTACTCGATGGGCCGGGTGTATTCGCTGACCTCGGCGTCAGTGAGGATGGTGCCCAGCAGGATGAAGTTGCCGAATTTGGGGTGGATGACGTTGCGGTGGATTCCCATCTTGCCGAGCCCGGCAGCCACGGCAACCGGCTTGTGCGAGACGACCCATGTTTTCCTGGGGAACTTGTCCATCTCCATCGGAAAACCCATCGCGGGGTTGAGGGCGCGCACGCCCATCGCCTCCAGCTTGCCCACCACTTGCCGGCCGACCTCGTTGGAGTGGTCGCCGGTGTGATGGAATTCCAGGTTGGCGACCGAGCGCGAGGGAGTGCGGATGTTCTCCCGGTTCATTCGGGTCACGAAGCTGATCAGCACTCGGACACCCGGCAGCGCGGCTTCCAGGTCTGCTCGCTGGTCGGCGATTTCCGGTCGGTCGATCTCGACGAAACCGACGTCGTCCGCACCCGCGTCGAGACAGAGCTGCCGCAGCCGGGACGCGTCCAGTGGCTCGGCGGGCCGGGTGACGCCGCGGTCGTGCTGCCGGCGGACTTTGACGACGGTGGGATGGTCGTCGAGCTTGTTCTTGCTGGCCATCGTGCGTCCTTTCCTGTTTCTAACCTGGTGTCAGGTGTGCAGTGACCGCTTGTGCGACGGTGTCGCGCACCTTGGTATGGGTGGGGGTCGGCAGGCCGCGTTCGGCGGCGAGTTCGGCCAGGGAGGTCATCCGGACGCCGGGCAGGGCACAGGCGGTGAAGGTGGTGTAGACGCTCAGGTCGGGGTCGATGTTGAGGGCGAAGCCGTGGCTGGAGACGCTCCCGCTGATGCGCATGCCGATCGAGGCGAGTTTGCGGTGATCGGGGGTCCATACGCCCGCCAGGCTCTCGGACCCCGGCGGCGTCTCGCGTCGGACCGCTGGGAAACCGAGGCTGTCCAGTGCGTCGATGAGCGCCTGCTCGACACGGCGGATCAGGCCACGGGGGCCGAGCTCGCGCACGTTGAGCACGAGGTAGCCGATGAGCTGGCCGGGGCCGTGGTAGGTGGCATGTCCGCCGCGGTCTGTCTGCACCAGGTCGATGGGTGAAGCCGCGTCGGGCAGTTGGTCGTTCGGCGTCCGGGCGGTGTAGGTGATCACCGCAGGGTGCGTGAGCAGGAAGAGCCGGTTGGCGGCGAGTCCCTGTTTGCGCTCCTCAACCCAGCGGGCCATGTCCGTCTGCGCCGCCGCGTAGGGTATTTCTCCCAAATCGACGCGTTCCAACTGCCGGTGTGACGGTTGTTCACCCACGGATCTCGGCGCCATCACCCCTCGTCCCCTCCCTCATGACCGCGGTTCGACCGCTCGGCGACTCGGCCAGTCGCCAGCATCTGGATACTCGGATGGTTCTGCAGCGCCCACCGCACGGTCTTCGGCGCGCGCCCGAGCAGGGTTTCCAATTGGTCGGTGACGCCGCGGTATCCGCCGCCGCCGACCAGCCGGGCGAGGGTCTTTATGTGCTCCGCGGTGTGCGGAAACTCGGCCAGGGCGGGGTCCACGTAGGTCTCGTTCCAGGTTTCGACCTCTTCGGGCACGGCGGTGACCTGGCGTCCCAGCACGGCCCCGAAGTCCTCCGCGAACCCGTGCATGTCCTTCAGTTCCGGACCGGTGAGCTCGTAGATCTTCGAGATGTGCGGCGCCGGGTCGGCCAGGATCTTCGCGCACGCCTCTGCCACGTCGTAGCCCGCGACGGGCGGGAAGCGGTGGTTACCGAAGGGCAGGCGCAGTTCACCGTCGCTCAGCGGGGCCAGGGCCAGCCAGGTCATCAAGGGGTTCTCGACGAATATGGCCGCCCGTATGTTGACGGTCGGGAGGCCGGACCACTCCAGCACCCGCTCGGCGACCCAATGGGCGCGCTGCTGCGGCGACCAGTCGGCGACGAGTCCGCCGAGCCACGCACGCCGTTCCTCGACCGGCGCGGTCATCTTCTCGAACGTCATGAACGACTGCTCGTACTCGGACATGTTGACGAAGACCTCGATGTCGCCCTGGGCACGCGCCGCCGCGGCCATCAGGCTGACGGCGTCGGTGTAGTACGGCGACAGGCTCATGCTGAAGTAGATGCGCCGGACGCCCTTCAGCGCGGCTGTCACGTCGGCGATGGTGAGCAGGTCTCCGACGAAGACCTCGGCCCCGGCCTGGCGGAGCGACTGCGCGCGTTCGTCGTCCTGCCGTACGAACGCCCGCACCGGATGCCCTTGGTCGAGCAGCATGTCGACGATCGTTCGGCTCACTCCGCCGATATGGCCGGCGGCTCCGGTGATCAGGATGGGATGGCGCTCTGACATCGTGATTCCTCTGTCTGGTTGGGGTGTGAGTCAGCTGGATGGGAAGGCCACGAGATGTGGCCGGCGATCGTTTTGGGTCGCTTCGGTCGCCTGGGGCGTCTATGCCGTCGCTCGGCGAGGTGGCGGGCCAGGGTCTCGGTCGGACTCGTGGAGGTGACCGGGCCCGTCGGAAGCGGTCGATGACGGTGAAGCCGCCTGGCTCGATGGCCGTCTCCACGCGTGTCTTGGGCCCTCTGCCCACCGGACTGTGCCGGCCAGGCGGATTCTGCGCAGTGTCATCGGGGTGCGGGGCCGTCGATGTGGGCGAGGAAGTCCAGGAGCGCTGCGTTGGTCTCCGCGGGACGCTCCTGCTGCGTCCAGTGCCCACAGCCCTCAAGGACCACCACGTCGTGCAGGTGCGGGACAGCGCTCAGCGGGTTGTCCGGCCCGCCCTCGCCTCGGAGGATCTCGCCCATCGAGGGGCCCCCGTCCGGGCTGCGGAACGAGGTGACCATGTCGCGGTCTCCCACCACGTACAGCGCGGGAACGTCGATCCCACGCCCCCGGAATGCGGCGAGCAGTTCGTTGTTGCGCTCGATGTTCCGGTACCAGTTGAAGGCTCCGGTGAACGCCTGCTCGCCATGGAGAGCGAAGTCCTCGGCGTACGCCTGGATGTCCTCCTCGGTCAGCCAGGCCGGCAGGTCGGGCGACTCCGGCATGGTGTCCAGTAGGCCCAGACCGTCGGGTATGACCAACGGGCGGGGCTCCCTGCCGAGCGGGTTGTCACCCGAGGCACCGACCAGGAGGCGGCGGAAGGATTCCGGGATGTCCTTGGCGAACTCGGCGTCGGCGACTCCCGGCTGCTGGAAGTACACCTGGTAGAAGCCCTCGCCGTACTGGGCGCGGGTGATGGAGGGCGGGACCATCCCCCCGGGCAGGATCGGCGGGACACTGAGCCCGGCCACCGCACGGACCTTGTCGGGACGCAGCATCGCCGCGGTCCAGGCAACCGGTGCGCCCCAGTCGTGACCCACGACGACCGCCTGCTCCTCGCCGAGTTCCTCGATCAGGGCGATCACGTCGCCGACGAGGTGGAGCAGGGTGTACGAGGTGACGTCCGGCGGCTGCTCGCTGCGGGCATAGCCGCGCTGGTCCGGGGCGACGACCCGGTACCCGGCCGCTGCCAGCGCCCCGAACTGGTGACGCCAGGAGTACCAGCTCTCCGGCCAGCCGTGCAGCAGCAGGACCAGCGGCCCCTGCCCCTGCTCGGCGATGTGCAGCCTGATCCCGTTCACGTCGACGAAGCGGTGGGTGAGCGAACTTTCCATGAGAATTTCCTCGGATTCGGTGAGGGCGTGCTACTTGTTCAACTGCGGGTAGAGGGCCTCCAGATCGGCGGACAGCTGCGACTTGACCCAGCGGGTGGTGTCGTCGGCCAGCACCTCGTGGGCGCCCGCCTCGATGCCGTCGAGGGCGGCCACGGCGATGTCGCGGGGGTCGGCCTTGGGTGCGTCGATGTCCGAGGTCATGTCGGTGTCCACGTAGGCCATGTGGAGTCCGGTCACCGCGATGCCGCGCGGCTGCAACTCCAGACGCAGGGAGTTGGTCTGCGACCACAGGGCGGCCTTGGAGGCGCCGTAGGGCGTGCCGTCGGCCAGCCAGGACAGGGCGGAATGGACGTTGAGGATATGACCCCCGCCATTGCGCTCGATGATCGGCACGAAGGCCCGGGTGACCAGCAGCGGGCCGTAGAAGTTGGTCTCCACGTCACGGCGCACCTCCTCCATCGGGGAGTCGAGGTACGAGGCGCGGACCGAGGCGCCGGCGTTGTTGATCAGGATGGTGACGTCCTGGGCCTGCTCGGCGGCGGCCGTCACGGATGCGGGGTCGGTGACCTCAAGAGCCAGCGGAACGGCACCGGGGTGCGTCACCGTGCGCGGGTCACGCGCCGTGGCGTAGACCTTGCCGGCCCCGCGCCCGTAGAGCTCCTCGACCAGCATCTTGCCGATGCCCCGGCCGCCCCCGGTGACAAGGACAGTGGCGCCTTCGATTGCTGTCACGACTACCTCCACAAGCTGGAAACCGATCGGTTTCTCTTACAGTAAACCGATCGGTTTCCTCGTGCAAGTCGGGTCATAGTCGTATGAAACGCGTCAGCAGCCATGAGGGAGCGATGACCACACCCGGAGTCCGGCGGAGAGACTGAGGGGTGCCCTGTCGTACGGCTCGGCGTCGCCGGGATGCCCCGCCGGCGGCTTTACGGGCCCACCCGAGTCGGCGATCAGGGGCGACCACCTTCCGGCGGCGCAGGGAAATCAGGGGCGGCAGCCACTCGGGCCGCCGTGACGGCCCCGGCAGCGACGGGGGACTCACGGCGCGAGGTCACGACTGCAGGGATCGGTTCACCGGTTGGCCCACCGCCTCAGGTGACTGATCGGTGAAGTAGCCGCGTGTCCCTGGCTTCGTTCATCTCCATGCTGGCGCAGGGCCTCCGTCCCGGTGATGACCTCGAGCAACTGGCCGGCGTCGTGCCTGCGCATCGTGTCCTGGTAGGCCTGGATCAGATGAGTGGCCTCGAGCCTGGCCAGCTCCAGCGTGTCGGCGCTGCGCTTGAGCCGGGGAAGCAGCGCCACGTCCGGGGGAGCGGCCCGGAACAACCGGGGTGTGCCGTCCGTATGACTCGCGAGGCCTTTGAGGGCCAGTGAGTCGGGAATGCGCGCCGCGTCCGCGTCGGTCAGACCCGCGCGCCGGGCCAGGTCCTCCGTGGTGGCCCGGCCGGACGTGACGAGCAGCCGGTAGACGGACTCCTCCTCGTGCGAGACACCGGCGACCTCCAGCACCACCGACGCCTCCCGGTTCCTGGGCTTCAACGGTTGAATACCGGACTACATGGGAGGTGTGGCACAAGGGGCCGTCGATGCGGCCGGCCCGGACGGGACATGCCGCGACGGCGCGCCGCCCCGCCCCGGCGGGCCCGCGCCGGCGGCCATGAGGCAGCGGGGGCTACGCCGCCTCCACGGTGTCCATCTCGAACCACACCGTCTTCCCCCGGCCGCTCGGCGAGTTCCCCCAGGAGGAAGCCAGGGCGGACACGATCACCAGCCCCCGTCCTCCCTCCGCCTTGTCCTCGTCGGGACCGAGATCCACGAGCATGGCGGGGTGGGAGTCACTGTCCCGTACCTCCACCCGGAGATGGTCCGGGTACCTGCGCAGACACAGGTCGACGTCGCTGTCCCCGTGGACGAGCGCGTTGGTGACGACCTCCGACGCCAGCACCTCGGCGGAATCGGACAGTTCGGCCAGATGCCAGTTGTCCAGGGACGCGGTGAGGAAATGCCGGGCGCGCCGGACGCCCTGGTAGTCGTGGCGGTGCAGGTGCAGCCGTCTGATGTACTCCTTCACCTCCACCGAGGGGCCTTCGTACCGCAGCAGCAGAAGCGCGGCGTCGTCCGCCCGCGGGGTCCCCCCGACACCGGAGCCCATCAGCCGGTCACCGAGCAGTTCCAGCTCGTTCCCGGAGGCCGCGACAGCCGCTTCCAGCGTCTCCCGGGTCAGTTCGCCACCCCTGCCGGACAGCCCGTCCGTGTACAGAACCAGCAGCGTCCCCGGTTCCAGAGTGAGGATGCCGGCCTGATACGACGGACTCGCCTCGACTCCCAGCGGGACGCCGATGTCGGCGACGGCCGCCGGATACGCGCCGTCAGCGGTTCGGATGACCGGGCGCGGATGACCAGCGCTGACGATCTGGGCCGTGCCGGTGTCGGGGTCGAGCCAGACGCAGCAGCACGTCGCGAAGTGATCCGTCTCCAAGTCGACCATCAGGCGATTCGCGCGATGCAGCACCGTGCTCGGGTCGTGGCCCTCCAGCGCATAGCTGCGTACCGCACTGCTGAGCTGCCCCATCACGACGGCTGCCGCGGTGTTGTGGCCCTCGACGTCGCCGACCACGGCGGCCACGCCGCCGGAGGGGAGCGTGATCACGTCGTACCAGTCGCCGCCCAGCTCGATCGCGCCACTGGGCGGCTCGTACCGGCTCGTGGTCACCACACCCGCGAGCTGGGGAAGCATCCGAGGCAGCAGGGCCTGCTGCAACTTCTGCGCCAACGCGTGGCCGGCGTCGTACAGCTGGGTGCGTTCGAGTGTCTGGCCGAGCAGCGTCGACAGAGTGGGCAGGGGCGACAGGTGCGTGGCCACCGGGCGCTGCTCCGGTGCGAGCCCGATCGAGCACGTGCCCAGTGCGTGGTCGCCCGCCAGCAGCGGGAGCACGACCCACACGTATTCGTCACGGCCGTCCCCTGTCAGGCGGCCCTGCCCGGACGGCCGGCCCCGCTCTCCGGCCTCGTGGATGATCTGCTGCTTGTGTGCGATGGCCTCGGTTTCCGGGGACTTCGTGCTGACAGAGATTCCGTTGACGGCTTTCAGGTACTCCTTCGAGCAGCCCGACGCGCCCACCACATGGAGCCGATCGCCCTCGATCAGGCTGATGGCCACCGCTCGGGCGCCGAGTCCGGACATCAGGCGCTCGATCGTCCGCGCCACCGCGTCCCTCGTATGCACGACCGACATCAGGGAAACGGCCAGCTTGTGCAGGTGAAAGATGAAGGGTGCGCTCCACTCTCCTTCCATCGGGGCGGCCTGGCCGGTCTCCGCAGCGGCACCGCTCTCAGGAGAGACGACCAGCGGAAGCTTCGGAGGAGACAGAGAGACACCGCGGTGGGCAAGGCGGTCCAACTCGAACGAAAGATGTCGGGCTGCTCGGCGCAGGTAGTCCGTCTCCTCCGTCGACGGCTCCTGAACGTCGCGCGGCAAGAACACCACCAGCACACCGAACCGCCGCGCTCCTGCCGCCAGCGGTGCGGCGGCCACGAGGTGCGGAGCAGCCGCGTAGACCCCGAAATCGAGATGCTGTGCCGCTATGTCGTAGGCGCGGTCCGTGCAGATCCGCCCCGTTCGATGGGCCCGGACGGAGGGAAGGGTCAGGTCGTCGAGGGGCAGACGCTCGGGTGCGATCAGGCCCAAGGGCGAGGCGACGACCACCGCGGCCGCCAACACCTGATCCCCGGGCGCCGCGAGATAGACGGAGGCGGCCGACGCGTGCAGGTCGCGCATGCAACGGCGAGCCACCGACACGAACAGGTCGTCGCGGCCCGCCGCGTCGGTTGTGCTGCCGGCGCCGGACGACGGCTGAGAAGGGGATGCCGGAGACCGCATGTCATTCGCCCCAGTGCTTCGCAACACCTTCGTTCACGGTACTACGGGCCATACCGCCGGGCCTGCCGGCGTTGGACAGAGGGTCGAGCGGTGTCCGGTCGAGTCGGGCGGTGTCCGGTCGCGCGGTGTCAGCCGCGCGGGTCGGTCGTGCTGCGCAGTGTGTCGAGGACCGAGGCGTACATGCGTGCCTTGACTGCGACTACCGCTCCCGGGTCACCGATTCAGAAGGCGCCTCCATGTGGCAGAGCCTGGCCTCTCCTCCCGACTGCAAGTCCGGCTACTGCGTGGCCGTCTGCCCTGCCGGCGAGGACGTCCTGGGCCCGTACCTGGACGACCGCAAGACCTTCATGGACACCATGCTGCGACCGCTCCAGGACATCGAGTTTGAATATGGAAACCGATCGGTTTACGATGAAAGTGAAACCGCCCGGTTTCCCGTGTCGATGATGCCCTGAACGTGATCTAGGAGCCATCGCCCACGGCAGACGGTCAGGCGCGCACCGCCTCAGTCGGCCGTGCGCGCCGAGGTTTCCGAGGGACGCCGGCCTGCGATGGCACTGTCCGGTCTCCTCTCGATATGGCTGTGCTGTCGAGACCGGAGTAAGTCATGAGTGGCATTCATCCCTTCCGCGTGCTGCGGGCCAAACCTCTGTGGGTCGCCAACGGCGTCGTCACAGGTGCACTCGCGCTGCTGTTCACCGTGTTCTACGTCGGCGCGAACATCGATCCGGTCAATCACCTGACCAAGCTGCCTGTCGGCCTGGTCAACGCCGACAAGGGAGCCGCGGTCGGCGGCAAGCAGGTCAACCTCGGGGCGCAGATCACCAACTCCATCAAGAAGTCGACCGCGGGCGGGGACAAGATCGACTGGAAGTCGATGGACGAGAAGGAAATGAAGGAGGAACTCGGCAAAGGCAAGCTTTACGGCGCGCTCGTCGTGCCCGCCGACTTCACCTCCTCCACCACCGCACTGACCCGCACCGCGCCCACCGGAACCCCGGCCCGCCCGACACTGATGGTGCTCACCAACCAGTCCGCCGGTAGCCTGGGCTCCGGCCTGGCCCGGACGGCGACGACCCAGGCGGCCGAGAACGCCTCGCACCAGGTGGGCAAGGAGCTGACCGCGCAGACCGGCGCCCAGCATGCGAAGCTGCCCGCTGCGGCACGCGTCCTGCTCGCCGACCCGGCCGCCGTCACGGTCGAGGACGGCCATCCGCTCGGCTCGCACAGCGGACTGGGCATGACGGCGTTCTACTACGCGCTCACCCTGGTGGTCGTCGGCATGCTCTCCGCCAACGTCATCAGCGGGCAGGTGGACCACACCCTCGGTTACACCCACAACGACATGGGCCCGCTGCGCCGGCACCGCCCGCTGATCCGGGTCACCCGGGTGCAGACCCTCGCCATCAGCAGCACCCTCATGGTCGGCCTCTCCCTGCTGATGGGCACCCTGGTCACCGTGGGCGCGGTCGGCATCATGGGGATGGCCGCCTCCCACCTGCCGCTGCTGTGGCTGTACTCCGTGTGCGCCATCGCGGTCTCCGGGATCGGCGCGCTCACCCTCCTCGCCGTCTTCGGCACGCCCGGCATGCTGGTGGTGACGCTGGTCTTCATCGGGATGGCGGTGCCAACGGCCGGCGCCACCACCCCCATCGAGGCGCTGCCCGGCTTCTACCGCTTCCTGGCAGAGTTCGAACCGCTGCGGCAGATCACCGGCGGCGTCCGCTCGATCCTCTACTACGACGCCCAGGCCGACGCCGGTCTGACCCGGGGCTGGGTGATGATGGCCGCCGGCCTCATGGCGGCCGCGCTGTTCGGCTTCGGCGTGACGGGCTGGTACGACCGCAGGGGGCTGCACCGCATCCCCGCCGCGACGGAGCCCGAGAAGGCCGCCGCCCTGGCGTAGCGGAACTCCAACCCACCCCCGGACGGGGCCACGGTGCGTAGTGGCCCCGGTGTGCGTCACCCTGCGGGACGGCAGGCGCGCACACCATCAGGGCTCGGCGACGGTACCTTTCCCCCGGGTGCCGTCGCCGAGCCTCTGTACGGCTTTCGGGTGTCCACTACGTCGCGTAGGCAGCGCCGGCCGTCCCACCCAACCCGGAAACCGATCGGTTTATATTTCACCCGAATCGAGTTAACCTCACACTATGAGCACCGAAGTAAAGGCAAGTCCCCGAGAACGACTCCTGGAAGCGGCGGCCACACTCACCTACCGAGATGGCGTCAGTATCGGCATCGAGGCGCTGTGCAAGGCAGCGGGGGTGTCGAAACGCTCCATGTACCAGCTGTTCGAGAGCAAGGACGAGCTGCTGGCATCGAGCCTGGAGGAACGGGCTTCCGCCTTCGTGGCGACACTCCTGCCCGCGGCGGACGATGGCCGTTCACCCCGCGAGCGGATCCTGCACGTCTTCGAGCAGGTGGAACTGCAGGCGGGTGCGCCCGAGTTCCGGGGCTGCCGGTATCTGGCGGTGCAGATCGAGCTCAAGGACCGGAGTCACCCTGCGAGTCGGGTGGCCCACCGGGTCAAGGGAAACCTGACGGCCTTCTTCCGGGCCGAGGCCGAACAGGGCGGAGCGGATGATCCCGACCTGCTGGCCCGACAGCTCAGCCTGGTCTTCGACGGCGCCAGCGCCCGCGCGGGGATCGGAGCCGACAACCTCACCGGACTCATCGCCCCCACGGTGGCCACCCTGCTCGATGCGGCAGGCGTGCGCTGACGCACCACCTTTTCGAGCAGGCCCGGCGACCGATGCGCAGGGCTGACGCCGGTCTCCGGCAATCCGAGCAACTGTGACGGATTACGCTCACCCTTCGATCCACCGCGCCGCCGCCACACTGATCTCCTCGGGGCTGTACGTGGGATGAGCGTTCCCATGAGCGAGGAGACCCACGATCGGCTCTCGACGTACGCCGCGGCCGAGCGGAAGACACCGGATGAGTCCTTGCAGGAGGCGATCGCCGAGGCGCTGGCCCGTGCCGCGCCACGCCGTGCACAGCTGGAGTGCTCGCTCAACGAACTGCTGCGCCTCCAGACGCATCCCTACGCGGGAGTCGGCCGATGCGGGGAAGTGGGCTGACCGGCGCAGACAGCGGGCAGCCGCGCGGCGGCTGGTCTCATCAGGGCGGATGGGGATGGTGGGGAGCGTCCATCGGAAGTCGCAGGTCAGCGCGATGGCCAAGCACCTGGACGAGCAGGTCGCCGAGTTTCGTAACCGGCCCCTGGACGCCGGTCCCTACGCCTTCGTCTGGGTCGATGCCCTGACTCAGAAGGTCCGCGAGGGCGGCCGCATCATCAACGTCCACGCGCTGATCGCGGTCCAGTCCCGCGAGGGGGCCGATGAGGATGCCCGCCTGGTAGAAGACGTTGAAGGCGGTGTTCCTGCTCGACGCCTCGGTTCGGCCCCTCCACAGCCTGCTGAGCAAGCTGACGGAGGTGTCCATCGGCATCGACGCCACCCCGATTCGCACCTTCTCCCGCGGCCGCCGCTCGAACGGCCCGGAGCTCGCCACCGACCCGGACGCCGGCTGGTACGTGCGCGACGGCGACCACCGCGACCCCGACGTGCCGGTGGCTGACGCCATGCGTCCGTTGCCGCCCGCCAGGAAGGGCAAAGCCAAGATCCCAGAATGCCAGAAGAAGACCTCGCTCAGGAAGAAATACCTCTTCGGGTACGACGCCCACCTCATCGTGACGCGCGACGCGGAACACGATGCAGTACTGCTCGCCGACGGTACTCCGAGCCCAGATGTGCTCCCGTCCCTCGTCCTGGGCGTCTCCCTCGACAAGCCCGGCCACCGCCCTGGACACCGACGGCCACCTGACACCGGCGGCATAGCCCGAGCCCAGCCGCCCCGGCCCCGCACCGCAGCACACCAAGGACAGGCCCCGATACGTGAGATAACTCACGCGCCGGGGCCCCGCCGTATGCCTTGACCAAGTTGTGCGATGTCTCACAGCCGACAACCGCCAACACAACGAGAAACGGGCCCCTGCCGTGACTTCCGTCACCGGCAGAGACCCGTTCCGTCGGTATCTCTCTGTGCGCGAGGGGGGAGTTGAACCCCCACGCCCTTGCGGGCACTGGAACCTGAATCCAGCGCGTCTGCCTATTCCGCCACCCGCGCATTGGGTGTGTCCTCCGGCTCCGGCCCTTTCGGCCCGGCGCCTTCCGACACCCAGAACATTAGCACGCTGGAGAGGGTGGGTTCACATCCCTTTCCCCTGGGGCCTTCGGCCCCGCCCCGCGAACCCCCTCGCGACCAGCGGCATCACCGAGCCCCCGGCTCCCGGCCCTCCCGCACGCACGCCCGCCCCCACCGACCACCGCCCACGGACCCGACACCGAACAGCAGACACCGAACAGCAGACACCGAACAGCAGACAACAAACAGCGGACAGCGAACGGCGGACACCGAATCCAGACGTCGGGCATCCGGCACCTCGGCAGGAACGCCCCACCCCCAGCCCAGCCCACCACCGACACGCCTCCACCCGACGCCCAGCCCTCAGCCGTCAGCCCAAGCCCCAAGCCCTCAGCCCCCCAGCACCCTGCCCCGGCACCCCCGCCCGCCCCACCCGACCTCCCGCCGCCCCGAGCCCCCGCCGGCCCCGCAACGTCTCAACGCGTGTCTGTTCACGTATCAACCTCGTACCGGTCCCGCCCATCTCTCCAGGAGTCGGGCGGGCTCCACAGCCGGGTGCGGGACACTGGTCTGCGGCCCCCTTTACGATCCATGGCGGGAGTACGACCGCGGAGTGCTCCGAGGAGTGCGTCAAGGAGTACGCCCGGAAGGTGTTCGAAGGGGCCGTCCGGAGGGAAACCCGGAGGCGTCGACACCCGTCGACAGGGCCGATGGGGGGAACCAGCCGATTTTCCGGCGCGTGGATACGATCAGTAAGCAGTACCAGGTAAGCAGTACACAGGACGGCAACGACGGAGGAGGTGCCCCATGGGAGTCCTGAAGAAGTTCGAGCAACGCCTCGAAGGTCTGGTCAACGGCACCTTCGCCAAGGTCTTCAAGTCCGAGGTCCAGCCCGTGGAGATCGCCGGAGCGCTCCAGCGCGAGTGCGACAACAACGCGACCATCTGGAACCGCGACCGCACCGTCGTCCCCAACGACTTCATCGTGGAGCTGAGCGCACCGGACTACGAGCGCCTCAGCCCCTACTCCGGCCAGCTCGGCGACGAGCTCGCCGGCATGGTGCGCGACTACGCCAAGCAGCAGCGCTACACCTTCATGGGCCCCATCAAGGTCCATCTGGAGAAGGCCGACGACCTGGACACCGGCCTGTACCGGGTGCGCAGCCGTACGCTCGCCTCCTCCACCAACCAGCAGGCGCCCGCGCAGGGCGGCGCCTCCGGGCGCCCCGGCGGCTACGGCTACCCGCCCTCAGCCCCGCCGGCGGGCGCTCCGCCCATGCCGTCCGCGCCGCCGCCCGGCGCCCGCCCCGGCGGATACGGCTACCCGCAGCCCGCCGGGCAGCGCCCCGGCGGGGTCCCGGCGTCCGGCGGGCGCACCCGCTACTGGATCGAGATCAACGGCACCCGCCATCAGATCTCCCGCCCGACGCTGGTGCTGGGGCGCAGCACCGACGCCGACGTGCGGATCGACGACCCCGGCGTCTCCCGCCGGCACTGTGAGATCCGGACCGGAACGCCCTCGACGATCCAGGATCTCGGCTCCACCAACGGCATCGTGGTGGACGGGCAGCACACCACCCGCGCTACGCTCCGCGACGGCTCGCGGATCGTCGTGGGCAGCACCACCGTTATCTATAGGCAAGCCGAAGGGTGAAGCGGGGGCAATGTCAGAGCTGACCCTCACGGTCATGCGGCTGGGTTTCCTGGCCGTACTGTGGCTGTTCGTGATCGTGGCCGTGCAGGTCATCAGAAGCGACCTGTTCGGTACGCGGGTCACCCAGCGCGGTGCGCGTCGCGAGGCCGCACGGCCGCAGCAGACCGCCCGCCAGGCGGCGCCCCCGCCGCAGCGCCAGCAGCCGGGCGGCGGCCGGCAGCGTCGCGGGGCCCCCACCAAGCTGGTCGTCTCCGAGGGCTCGCTGACCGGGACGACGGTCGCGCTGCAGGGCCAGACCATCACACTCGGCCGTGCCCATGACAGCACCATCGTGCTGGACGACGACTACGCCTCCAGCCGGCACGCCAGGATCTACCCCGACCGCGACGGCCAGTGGATCGTCGAGGACCTCGGGTCCACCAACGGTACGTACCTCGACCGGACCCGGCTGACGTCCCCCACACCGATTCCGCTTGGCGCGCCGATCCGCATCGGCAAGACCGTCATCGAGCTGCGGAAGTAGTACGACAATGAGCGAGCGGAGCGAGCACGCAGCGGCGGCCCCCACCCAGGGCACCGGCGCGCTCCCGACCGGAGGGTGGGCACCGTGCGGATGTACCCGGAGCCGACGGGCGAGGTGCGCATGAGTCTGTCACTGCGCTTCGCCGCCGGATCGCACAAAGGCATGATCCGCGAGGGCAACGAGGACTCCGGTTACGCCGGTCCGCGCCTGCTCGCGATCGCCGACGGGATGGGCGGCCAGGCCGCCGGCGAGGTCGCCTCCTCCGAGGTGATCTCCACCATCGTCGCGCTCGACGACGACATCCCCGGCTCCGACGTCCTCACCTCGCTCGGCACCGCGGTGCAGCGCGCCAACGACCAGCTGCGGGCGATGGTCGAGGAGGACCCCCAGCTCGAGGGCATGGGGACCACGCTCACCGCGCTGCTGTGGACCGGTCAGCGGCTCGGTCTCGTCCACGTCGGCGACTCCCGCGCGTACCTGCTGCGGGACGGCGTCCTCACCCAGATCACCCAGGACCACACGTGGGTGCAGCGGCTCGTCGACGAGGGCCGCATCACCGAGGAGGAGGCCACCACCCACCCGCAGCGGTCCCTGCTGATGCGCGCGCTGGGCAGCGGCGACCACGTCGAGCCGGACCTGTCCATCCGCGAGGTGCGCGCCGGCGACCGTTACCTGATCTGCTCCGACGGGCTGTCCGGGGTGGTCTCCCACCAGACGCTGGAGGAGACCCTCGCCAGCTACCACGGCCCCGAGGAGACCGTGCAGGCGCTGATCGAGCTGGCGCTGCGCGGTGGCGGCCCCGACAACATCACGGTCATCGTGGCCGACGTGCTGGACCTGGACACCGGGGACACCCTCGCCGGGCATCTGTCCGACACCCCGGTCGTGGTGGGCGCGGTCGCCGAGAACCAGAACCACCTGCACGACAACGGCATCATGCAGACGCCCGCGGGCCGCGCCGCCGGCCTGGGCCGCCACGCCGCCGGGCAGGGCGGCGGGGGCCAGTTCGGGCCGCCCGGCAGCGGCGACACCACCGGGTACATCCCGGCGGGCAGCTTCGGCGACTACACCGACGAGGACTTCGTCAAGCCGAGGAAGAGCCGCAGGTGGCTGAAGAGATCCTTCTACACGGTCCTCGCGCTCGCCGTCATCGGCGGCGGCTGCTACGGCGCCTACCGGTGGACGCAGACGCAGTACTACGTCGGCGCCAACGGCGAGCACGTCGCGCTGTACCGCGGCATCAGCCAGGACCTGGCCTGGGTGTCGCTGTCCAAGGTGGAGAAGGACCACCCGGAGATCGAACTCAAGTACCTGCCGTCGTACCAGCAGAAGCAGGTCCAGGCGACCATCGCCGAGGGCGGTCTCCAGGCGGCCCAGTCGAAGATCTCCGAGCTGGCCGTGCAGGCGTCCGCGTGCAGGAAGGACGCCGAACGCCGCACCGCGGACTCCAAGAACACCCCCAAGCCCGGCAGCACCACGGGAACCGCGAGCAACTCCCCGACGTCCAAGGCCACAGCGACTCCGAACCCCTCGGCGTCGGCCTCCAAGACCCAGACCGCACCCACTCCCACACCCGGCCCCAGCCTCTCGGAGCAAGAGCAGAAGGTCGTCTCACTGTGCGGTAAGCAGTAAGCAAGCCGTGAGGGGCCCTGTCACACCATGAGCAGCAGTACGAACACGTCGACGCACCACACGTCCACGATCGGCGCGATCGGCACACCGAGCCGCCGCAACACCGAGCTGGCGCTGCTGGTGTTCGCCGTCGTCATCCCGGTGTTCGCCTACGCCAACGTGGGCCTCGCCATCAACAACAAGGTGCCGCCCGGCCTGTTGAGCTACGGTGTCGGCCTCGGTCTGCTGGCCGGCGTCGGCCATCTCGTCGTACGGAAGTTCGCCCCGTACGCGGACCCGTTGCTGCTGCCGCTGGCGACCCTGCTCAACGGCCTCGGTCTGGTGGTGATCTGGCGGCTGGACCAGTCCAAGCTGCTGCAGTCCATCAAGCAGGCCGGCAACGCGGCGCCCCGCCAGCTGATGTACACGGCGCTGGGCATCGCGCTGTTCGTCGCCGTACTGGTCTTCCTCAAGGACCACCGCGTCCTGCAGCGCTACACCTACATCTCCATGGTTGCGGCACTGGTCCTGCTGCTCCTGCCGCTCGTCCCGGGCCTGGGCGCCAACATCTACGGCGCGAAGATCTGGATCCACGTCGGCAGCTTCTCCATCCAACCCGGTGAGTTCGCGAAGATCGTCCTCGCGGTGTTCTTCGCCGGTTACCTGATGGTCAAGCGCGACGCGCTCGCCCTGGCCAGCCGCCGCTTCATGGGCCTGTACCTGCCACGCGGACGCGACCTCGGACCGATCCTCGTCGTCTGGGCGATCTCGATCCTCATCCTGGTCTTCGAGACCGACCTCGGTACGTCGCTGCTGTTCTTCGGAATGTTCGTCGTCATGCTGTACGTCGCCACCGAGCGGACCAGCTGGATCGTCTTCGGTCTGCTGATGTCCGCGGCCGGCGCCGTCGGCGTGGCCAGCATCGAGCCGCACGTGAAGATGCGCGTCCAGGCCTGGCTCGACCCGATGAAGGAGTACACGCTCAGCCGCCAGGGCGTCGGCGGCCACTCCGAGCAGCTGCAGCAGGCCCTGTGGGCGTTCGGCTCCGGCGGCACCCTCGGCACCGGCCTCGGTCAGGGCCACTCCGACCTGATCCGGTTCGCCGCCAACTCGGACTTCGTCCTCGCCACCTTCGGCGAGGAGCTGGGCCTGGCCGGAATCATGGCGATCCTGCTGATCTACGGCCTGATCGTGGAGCGCGGCGTCCGCACCGCCCTCGCCGCCCGCGACCCGTTCGGCAAGCTGCTGGCCGTCGGCCTGTCCGGCGCGTTCGCGCTGCAGGTCTTCGTGGTCGCCGGCGGTGTGATGGGGCTCATCCCGCTGACCGGTATGACGATGCCCTTCCTGGCGTACGGAGGCTCCTCCGTGATCGCCAACTGGGCCCTGATCGGCATCCTGCTGCGCATCAGCGACACCGCGCGCCGCCCGGCCCCCACCCCCGCCCCGAACCCCGACGCCGAGATGACCCAGGTGGTCCGACCGTGAACAAGCCCCTGCGCCGGATCGCGATCTTCTGCGGGCTCCTTGTCCTCGCGCTGCTCGTCCGCGACAACTGGCTCCAGTACCTTCAGGCCGACAGCCTGCGCACCGACCCGAACAACCGCCGTGTGCTGATCGCCCGGTACTCCACGCCGCGCGGCGACATCATCGTCGACGGCAACCCCATCACCGGGTCCAAGGAGACGCCCACCAACAGCCTCAACGACTTCAAGTACAAGCGCACCTACAAGGACGGCGCGATGTGGGCGCCGGTCACCGGTTACGCCTCGCAGGCCTTCGGCGCCACGCAGCTGGAGTCCATCGAGGACGGCATCCTCACCGGCACCGACGACAGGCTGTTCTTCCGCAACACCCTCAACATGCTGACGGGCAAGCAGCAGCAGGGCGGCAACGTCGTCACCACCCTCAACGCGGCCGCGCAGAAGGCCGCGTACGACGGCCTGAAGAAGGTCGGCGGCAAGGGCGCGGCCGTGGCGCTCGACCCGCAGACCGGGGCGATCCTGGCGCTGGCCTCCTACCCGTCGTACGACCCGTCGACGTTCGCGGGCAACTCGCTGTCCACGGACTCCGCGGCCTGGCAGAAGCTGCAGAAGAAGAGCGACCCGAGCGATCCGATGCTGAACCGGGCGCTGCGCGAGACCTACCCGCCGGGCTCGACCTTCAAGGTGGTCACTGCGGCGGCGGCGCTGGAGAACGGGCTGTACACCAGCGCGGACGACCCGACCAGGTCCCCGCTGCCCTACACCCTCCCGGACACCAGGACGGAGCTGAAGAACGAGGGGAACATCCCCTGCGAGAACGCGACCATGCGGACCGCGCTGCAGTACTCCTGCAACACCGTCTTCGGCAAGATCGGCGCCGACCTCGGCAAGGACAAGATGCTCGAGGAGGCGAAGAAGTTCGGCTTCGACTCCGAGCAGTACACGCCGGTGCGCTCGGTCGCCTCCAACTTCCCCGAGAAGATGGACCGGCCGCAGACGGCGCTCAGCTCCATCGGCCAGTTCGAGACCGCTGCGACGCCGCTGCAGATGGCCATGGTCGCCTCCGCCGTCGCCAACGACGGCAAGCTGATGAAGCCGTACATGGTGGACAAGCTGCAGGCGCCCAGCCTCGACGTGATCACTCAGACTCAGCCGCAGGAGCTCAGCCGGCCGCTGTCGGAGAAGAACGCCCAGATCCTGCAGTCGATGATGCAGACCGTCGTCGAGAAGGGCACCGGCACCAACGCGCAGATCCCCGGCGTCACCGTGGGCGGCAAGACCGGTACCGCCCAGCACGGTCTGAACAACAGTGAGAAGCCGTACGCCTGGTTCCTCTCGTTCGCCAAGCTCAAGGACGGCAGCTCGCCTGTCGCCGTGGCCGTGGTGGTCGAGGACGACAAGGCCAACCGTGACGACATCTCCGGTGGCGGCCTCGCCGCCCCCATCGCGAAGAGCGTCATGGAAGCGGTCATCAACAGCAAGAAGTGACCCCCGTCACGTCCCCTTCACATCGGTGCACGTTGCGATACCGGTCCTGTATCAGGTGGCGGATGTGGCCAGGTCACACAGAGCGAGCCGGGTACCGTATGCCCGGACAGCACACCGCCGGACCACACGCGGGTGTGGTCGGGACCGACGGAGAGGGCTGGTAGGAAGCTATGGAAGAGCCGCGTCGCCTCGGCGGCCGGTACGAGCTGGGCCAGGTGCTCGGCCGTGGTGGCATGGCCGAGGTCTACCTCGCGCACGACACCCGCCTCGGCCGCACCGTGGCGGTGAAGACGCTGCGCGCCGACCTGGCGCGCGACCCTTCCTTCCAGGCCCGGTTCCGCCGGGAGGCCCAGTCGGCCGCCTCACTCAACCACCCCGCGATCGTCGCGGTGTACGACACGGGCGAGGACTACATCGACGGGGTCTCGATCCCGTACATCGTCATGGAGTACGTCGACGGCTCAACACTCCGTGAGCTTCTTCACAGCGGCCGCAAGCTGCTGCCGGAGCGCGCCATGGAGATGACCATCGGCATCCTCCAGGGCCTGGAGTACGCCCACCGCAACGGCATCGTCCACCGCGACATCAAGCCCGCGAACGTCATGCTGACGCGCAACGGCCAGGTCAAGGTGATGGACTTCGGCATCGCCCGCGCCATGGGCGACGCCGGCATGACGATGACGCAGACCGCGGCGGTCATCGGCACCGCCCAGTACCTCTCGCCCGAGCAGGCGAAGGGCGAGCAGGTCGACTCGCGTTCGGACCTGTACTCGACGGGATGCCTGCTCTACGAGCTGCTGACGGTCCGCCCGCCCTTCGTCGGCGACTCCCCGGTCGCGGTGGCCTACCAGCACGTCCGCGAGGAACCGCAGCCGCCGAGCGTCTTCGACCCCGAGATCACGCCCGAGATGGACGCGATCGTGCTCAGGGCGCTGGTCAAGGACCCCGACTACCGCTACCAGAGCGCCGACGAGATGCGCGCCGACATCGAGGCGTGCCTCGACGGCCAGCCGGTCGCGGCGACGGCGGCGATGGGCTCGGTCGGCTACGGCGGCTACCCCGACGACCAGCCGACGACGGCCCTGCGCTCCGACCCGGGCGCCGGCGCGACGACGATGATGCCGCCGATGAACCCGGACGACGGGGGCTACGGCTACGACGACCGCCCGGACCGCCGCCGCCAGAAGAAGTCGAACACCTCGACGGTCCTGCTGGTCGTCGCGGGTGTACTGGTGCTGGTCGGCGCGATCCTCATCGGCAAGTGGATCTTCAGCGGCAACGGCGGGGTCGGCAACGACACCGTGCCGGCGCCGAACTTCGTCGGCCAGTCCCAGAAGGACGCGCAGACACTCGCGGACAACTCGGACCTGAAGCTCTCCATCTCGCGGAAGCCCTGCGAGGACCAGCAGAAGGGCAATGTCTGCTCGCAGGACCCGAAGGCGAACACCGAGGTCAAGAAGGGCAGCGTCGTCAATCTGGTGGTGTCCACGGGGGCCCCGAAGGTGGCGGTGCCGGACGTGCGGGGGCTGCAGTTCGACAAGGCGAAGTCCCAGCTCGAGGACAAGGGCTTCGTGGTCGAACGCAAGACGGCGGAGTCCGACCAGACCCCGGGCGTCGTCACTGACCAGAACCCCGCCGGCGGCACGGATCAGGAGAAGGGCTCGACGATAACCCTCACGGTGGCCGCGGCCCCGCAGACCGTGACCGTGCCGGACGTGAGGAACCAGACCTGTGACGACGCCAAGAAGCAGCTGCAGGCGAACAACCTGACACCGGGCAACTGCGTCGACACCGACACCACCGACCCGAACCAGGTCGGCAAGGTCATACAGACCGACCCCGGGGTGCTCACCCAGGTGAAGGCCGGCACGACGATCACCATCCAGATAGGCAAGCAGGCCAACCAGCAGACGCAGGTCCCGGGCGTATTCAACCAAAAGCTGAGCGACGCCGTGAAGATCCTTCAGCAGAAGGGCTTCAACCGCATTCAGGTCAACGGCCCGACGGACGGCAACGCCCGGGTCGTCAACCAGGACCCGCAGCCCAACACCCAGGCCGACCCGAACAGCCAGACGATCACCCTGACCACGGTGCCGGCCGGAGGAAACAACGGCGGCGGCAACGGCGGCTTCTTCAGCGGACTGACCGGAGGCTGAGGCCGACCGGCCCGCACCGGCCCGCACCGGCCACCACGACGAGCGAGCCCCGGCACCTGCAGGTGCCGGGGCTCTCGCATGGAACCAAACCTGCAGCTCCAGCTCTTTGTACGAGATCCGACCACATCTCGTGGACCGTCACGAGCTGGAAGCGTGGACCGCCGGAGTGCGGCTCAAGGCCCTGCGCCAGCCGAAGCCGACGAAGGCTCGAATCCGCAGAGGTAGTTGCGGGGCTTCGAGCCTCCGCCATGTCAGGGGACAGAGGTCCTCCCAGGACCTCTGTCGCTCAGTCCAGCTCCTTCGGCGGCGTCCGCTCGCTGTCCACCTTCTGCACCCGCACCAGTTCGCCCCACACGATGTACCGGTACTCCGAGGTGTAGACGGGGGTGCACGTCGTCAGGGTGATGTAGTGGCCCGGCTTCTTCACGCCCGCCTCCTTCGGGATCGCCGAGAGCACCTTCACGTTGTACTTCGAGGTCTCGGGGAGGATCGCGAAGACCTTGTAGACGTACCAGTCGTCCTTCGTCTCGAAGACGATCGGGTCGCCCTTCTTCAGCTTGTCGATGTTGTGGAACTTCGCCCCGTGCCCGTCCCGGTGCGCGGCCAGCGTGAAGTTGCCCGTCCCGCCCGTCATCGGCAGCGTCGCCTTGACCGGGTCCGTGTAGTAGCCGGCCACGCCGTCGTTGAGGACGCTCGTGGACGTGCCCTTCTCGACGAGCACCTCGCCGTTCTTCATCGCCGGCACGTGCAGAAAGCCGATGCCGTCCTTCGTGTCCAGGGCGCCCGGGCCGCTGTCCTTCTCGGCCGCCCAGTGGTCGCGCACCTTGTCGCCCTGATGGTCGGCCCGGCGGTCCGCTATGACGTTCGTCCACCACAGGGAGTAGACGACGAACAGGCCCAGCACCAGTCCCGCCGTGATCAGCAGCTCGCCGAAGACGCTGACCGCCAGCGCGATCCGGCCGCGCCCGCGGCGCCGAGCCGACGGGGAAGCGGCGGTCCGCTCGTCCTGGTCGGTGGTCACTCCCACTGCATCTGCCCTGTCTGTTCCACGTGCCCGTGCGTCCACGTGCCCTGCGCCTACGAAATGAGCGCGTCCGGCTTGCCCTTGCTGCGCGGCCGTTCCTCGACCATCTTGCCCCACACGATCAGCCGGTACTTGCTGGTGAACTCCGGCGTGCACGTGGTCAATGTGATGTAGCGGCCCGGTGCGGTGAAGCCGGACCCCTTCGGGATCGGGTCCAGGACAGTGGTGTTCGCCGGGGACGTCACCGGCAGCATCGACGTCATCTTGTAGACGTAGTACTCGTCCTGCGTCTCCACCACGATCGCGTCACCCGGCTGGAGACGGTTGATGTACCGGAACGGCTCGCCGTGCGTGTTCCGGTGCCCCGCGAGCCCGAAGTTGCCCGTCTTGTCGCTCGGCATCGCCGTCTTCAGGCTGCCCTCGCCGTAGTGCCCGACCATGCCCTTGTCGAGCACCTTCGTCTTGCTGGTGCCCTCCGCGATCGGCGCCACCACGTCCAGCTTCGGGATGTGCAGGATGGCGAAGCCCTGCCCCGGCGCGAACACCCCCGGCTCCCGCTTGCCGCTCGCCCAGTCCTGCTGGAGGTGCTGCGCGGCGCTGCCCGCCTCCTGGTGCGCCCGCACGTTCGACCACCACAGCTGGTACGTCACGAAGAGCAGCATCACCACACCGGTGGTGATGAACAGCTCGCCCACCACGCGGCTCGCCACGACCGCCGCACCGGGCTTCTGCGCCTTCGCCGCCCGCCGGGCCTCCACCCGGGAGCGCGGCGCCTGAGCGGGCGTCTCCGCGGCCTTCTCGGGCGTCTGCGGCCCGTTTCCGCGCCGCCCGTGCTTCCGGGCCGCCTTGCGGCGCGCGGCGCGCCCACCGGGCGGCGGAGCGGTCTCGGCGGCCCGGTTCGCGGCCCGCCGCGCCTCCTCGATGTCCGAGGTGCGCAGCGCGACGGTCTCGTTGTCCACCGGCACGGGCTCGTCGTACGCGGGAGCCGGTGCCGGTCGCGGTTCCCCGTACGACGGAAGCACCGTCGTCGCGTCGTACCCCTGCCGGGGCTCGTACGTCTGCTGCGGCGCCTGCTGCCCGTACTCCCCGGCGCCCTGCCACTGAGGGCCCGGCTCCTGCCCCTGCCACATGCCGAAGTCCCCGTACGGCTGCTGCCCGTACGAGGACCCTTGCTCCGCGGCGTCCCCGTAGGTGGCGCCGGTCTCGCGCTCGGGGCGCAGCGCGGTCACGCCGTGGCCCTGCCCACCACCGGGGCGAGCCCCGCCGACCTCGCCACGGCCTCCTCGTCGCCGCACTCCACCAGCCAGTTGGCCAGCATGCGGTGCCCGTGCTCGGTCAGCACCGACTCGGGGTGGAACTGCACACCCTCCACCCGCAGCTCCCGGTGCCTGAGACCCATGATGATCCCGTCGTGCGTGCGCGCCGTGACCTCCAGATCGGCCGGGACGGTGGCCGGTTCGGCGGCCAGGGAGTGGTAGCGGGTCGCCGTGAAGGGGGACGGCAGGCCCGCGAAGACGCCCTTGCCCTCGTGCTCCACCAGCGAGGTCTTGCCGTGCAGCAGCTCCGGCGCCCGGTCGACGACACCGCCGTAGGCCACCTGCATCGACTGCATGCCCAGGCAGACCCCGAAGACCGGGACGCCCGTCGCGGCGCAGTGGCGGACCATGTCGACGCAGACGCCGGCCTCCTCGGGGGTGCCCGGTCCGGGGGACAGCAGGACGCCGTCGAAGCCGTCCTGGGCGTGCGCCGTCGACACCTCGTCGTTGCGCAGCACCTCGCACTCGGCGCCCAGCTGGTACAGGTACTGCACCAGGTTGAAGACGAAGCTGTCATAGTTGTCGACGACGAGAATGCGCGCGCTCACTGGTTGTCCACCGTCACATCGTTGAAGGGCAGCAGCGGTTCGGCCCACGGGAAGACGTACTGGAACAGGACGTACACCACGGCCAGGACCAGCACGACGGAAATCAGTGCCTTCAGCCACACGTTCCCCGGCAGATGCCGCCAGATCCAGCCGTACATGCCGTCCCTTCCGTCTCACCACGGCACCAGACTCACGCCGTACGCCACCAGACTACTGGCGCAGAGCCGCCGGTTTCCCTGCCTCCACAGGCTGTGTGGAATCCAGGTGCGCCCAGACGATCAGCCGGTGACTGTGCCCCCACTCGGGATCGCACGTCGTCAGCGTCAGATAGCGTCCCGGACGCGTGTACCCGGACGTACGTGGCACAGGGTCGATCACTTCAACGTCCGTCGGCACGGTTTTGTAAGGGCCTTTGTCGATCCGATACGTGAACCAGGTGGTGCCGTCGGTGAGGACCACCGCGTCGCCGGGCCGCAGCCCGGGGAAGTCCTTGAAGGGATCGCCGTACGTCCGCCGGTGGCCGGCGACCGCGAAGTTGCCCACCTGGCCGAGCCGGGCGGTGCCCGCGTAGTGGCCCAGCCCCCTCTTCAGGGTGTCCACGGCGGTGTCCTCGAGCACGGGCTTGTTCCACGTGAAACCGAACCGCGGGACGTACATGACGGCGAACGGCCTGCCCTGGACATACGGTCCCGGACTGCCGGGGCTCGCGGCGCCCGTCGCCGCGGCGGACGCGCGCACCGTCTCCTTCGCCCACTGCTTCTGCAGCCGGCCGATCTGGTCGTTCATCGCGCCGTCCGCCTTCACCCCGGTCCAGAACATCACGTAGACCACGAACAGCACGATGAGGGCACCCACGGTGATGCACAGTTCGCTGACGGTCCTGACGATCACGCGCACCGGCACGGATCCCCCCAGCGGCAGCGGCCTCTACTCCACGGGCTTGGCGTAGTGCAGGTCCACTGTGCCGGAGTAGCCGGGAAGAGTCACCGTGCCGTCCTCGGTGACTTTCCAGCCGAGGCCGTAGACGTTGACGTACACCATGTAGTTCTGGATCGCGGGCGAGTCCGCGAGCGCCTTCTGCAGCTTGTCCGGGTTCCCGACGGCGGTGATCTTGTAGGGGGGCGAGTAGACGCGGCCCTGGAGGATCAGGGTGTTGCCGACGCAGCGCACCGCGCTGGTGGAGATCAGCCGCTGGTCCATGACCTTGATGCCCTGGGCGCCGCCCTGCCACAGCGCGTTCACCACGGCCTGGAGGTCCTGCTGGTGGATCACCAGGTAGTCGGGCTGCGGCTCCGGATATCCGGGGAGCTTGGCGGTGGCGTTCGGCGGGGCGTCGTTGAGGGTGACCGTGACGGCCCTGCCGGTGAGCTTCTGGGTGCCGGCGTCCTTCTCCAGCGTCGCGAGGCGGTCCTGCTCGGCCTTGCTCGTCGTGCCGCCGGTGCGCTTGGCCAGGGCCTCCACGGCGGAGCGCAGGGCGGCGTTGGACTCGTCGAGCCGGGCGTTCTTGTGGCTGCGCTCGTGGATGAGGTCGGACAGCTTCAGCAGCGAGGTGTCGGTGCGGAGGTTGGTCCCCTTGGCCGTGTTGAAGCTCGTCATGAACAGAAGACCGGCGAGAGCGAAGACGCCCACGGTGAGCACCCGCACGGGCCGGAATCGGCGCGTGCGGACGGACGGGGTCCCCACATCCGGGGAACCGGAACCCGTCCCGGGGGAGTCGTCCGTATCGCTCACGTACCCTTATCTCCTTCGGCGCCGCGGAAGCACTACGCTAACGGACGCCCGGGGGAGCGCTCATGTCCCCTTGTACGCTGCCCCGGAGCCAGCCCCAGTTCCCTGCGCGGCGACGCAGCGCATCGACAGGAGAGACCCTCGTGCCGAAGTCACGTATCCGCAAGAAGGCCGACTACACGCCACCGCCGTCCAAGCAGGCCCAGGCCATCAAGCTGGAGAACCGCGGCTGGGTCGCGCCGGTGATGCTGGCCATGTTCCTCATCGGGCTGGCCTGGATCGTCGTCTTCTACGTGACCGACGGGTCGCTGCCGATCCACGCGCTGCGCAACTGGAACATCGTGGTGGGCTTCGGGTTCATCGCCGCCGGGTTCGGCGTCTCCACCCAGTGGAAGTAGGGCCTCACGCCCGTCGGCGCCGGCTCTGCCCACAGCTGCACGCGGAGTTATCCACAGCCCTGTCCACAAGTCGTGCGGCCAGTGGAAAAAGAACGACGATCTGTGGATAACCCGTCGGGCATTGACGCCGGTATGACGGAATCACCGGCCTCCGTAAACCTGTTCGCCCCCTGTCCCACCTGGGAAAACTCCGGTCGGTGACAGGGGGCACATGCGTTCCCCGCCGCATGCACAAGATCCCGGGCCGGGCTGTGGACAACTCTGGGTACAACCCCGGGCTACGGCCTGTGCACATCCGCCACTCAGGTGAGCTGAGCTGTTCTCAGCAGTGTCATGACGACCACGGCGGCCAGCACCAGCGCGCACACCCCGTACTGCACGAGGGCCCGCCGTTCGCGCGGGGCGTGGACCATGGCGTAGCCGCTGATCACGCCGGCCACCAGGCCTCCGATATGGGCCTGCCAGGAGATGTGCATCCCCGGGCTGAAGGTGAAGATCAGGTTGATCACCAGTAGGGCGATGATCGGCCGCAGGTCGTAATTGAGGCGGCGCATCAGGACGGCGGTGGCGCCGAACAGGCCGAAGATGGCGCCGGAGGCACCGAGCGTGGCCGTGGTCGGGGAGGCCAGCAGATAGGCCAGGGCGCTGCCCGACAGCCCGGAGACGAAGTAGACCGTGAGGTAGCGGAGACGGCCGAGGGCTGCCTCCAGAGGTCCGCCGAGCCACCAGAGACTGAGCATGTTGAAGGCGATGTGCCAGATCTCCTGGTGGGTGAACATCGAGGTCACCATGCGGTACCACTCGCCGCCCGCGACTCCTTCGGTGGGTGTGAAGGGCTTGGGCGGCCAGGCGCCGATGAGGAACAGGTCGTTCAACAGTGACGGGCGTACCTGCACCGCGATGAACACCGCGACGTTGATCCCGATGAGGATCTTGGTGAGGAGGCGCGGGTCGGCGGTGACGCTGCCGCCGGCGATGGTGCGCGGCCGGGAGGCGGCCGGGGCGTGGCCCGTGCCGGATCCGGTGCGGACGCACTCGGGGCACTGGAAGCCGACCGAGGCGTCGACCATGCATTCCGGGCAGATGGGGCGCTCGCAGCGGGTGCAGCGGATGCCGGTCTCGCGGTCCGGGTGCCGATAGCAGACCGGCAGCTCCCGGGCCTCGGGCGGCCCCTGGTTCTGCGGGCCCTGCGGGCTGCCTGGCGCCTGGTCCATGAGGTCCCTCACTTCTCCGTACGACGGGGTGCCCCGCCCCTCCTTCTACGGATGGGCGGGGCGCTTTTGTTCCCTCGTGCGGGGTGCCCTGTGGGGGTCAGCCCTCGCGGGTCTCGACGACGACCGACTCGATGACGACGTCGTTGACCGGGCGGTCGGTGCGCGGGTTGGTCTGGGTGGTGGCGATGGAGTCCACGACCTTCTGGCTGCCCGCGTCGGTGATCTCGCCGAAGATCGTGTGCTTGCGGTTCAGCCAGGCCGTCGGGGCGACCGTGATGAAGAACTGCGAGCCGTTGGTGCCCGGACCGGCGTTGGCCATGGCCAGCAGGTAGGGCTTGTCGAAGCGCAGGTCCGGGTGGAACTCGTCCTCGAACTGGTAGCCGGGACCGCCGGTGCCGTTGCCCAGCGGGTCACCGCCCTGGATCATGAAGCCGCTGATCACCCGGTGGAAGACCGTGCCGTCGTAGAGCTTCTTGGCGGACTTCTCGCCGGTGGCGGGGTGAGTCCACTCACGCTCACCCTTGGCGAGTTCGACGAAGTTCTTGACCGTCTTGGGGGCGTGGTCCGGGAAGAGCCGGACCAGGATGTCGCCGTGGTTGGTCTTCAGGGTGGCGTAGAGCTGCTCAGCCACGATCTGCCTTCCGTTGTCCTTTGTGACCTCCTGATCCTCGCACGCCACGCCCTCCGCGTCGTCCGGCGACCACGTCCGCGACCACGTCCGGGGGAAGATCGGTCGGTGGTTCCCGTGGTGCTGCCGGGGCGGCAGCCCGGACGGCGGGTGGTTCGTGGGGCCGGTGTCGGCTGCGGGCGTGGGAAAACCGGTCGAGTCGTCCTGTCTCAAGGGCGCGGCGGGACGATCCGTGGCATTGTCGGGGACAAGCTCCTGTTACTCCGTATTCATCCGCTCTTGCACGTGATCGGCCGATGCGCGTGATCGTCTCTCGTCGTCCGCCCGGGCACGGACCGCAATCGTCCGCCTGGGCCGCATGACCCGGATGCCGTTTCTCGCATGCCCGGGTGCTGTTCGACAGGCATGATCCGTAAAAGGCTGGAAAGTCGAATTACCGTACGCCACCGAGGAGGAGGAACCCCGTGACCCGCATTGACAGCGTGCGCGCCGCGACCGGTTCGGCGAAGGACAGCGTGCTGCATGCCGCGGAAGTGGTGGCGCCCTACGCCGACACGGCCAAGGACAAGGCAGCGCACTACGCACATGAGGCGCGTGTCCGTCTCGCGCCCAAGGTGTCGCAGGCCGCCGAGCAGGCCCGCGTCCAGTACGACGCCCATCTCGCCCCGCGCCTGGAACAGGCCCGCGCGCATGTGCCGCCGGCGGTGGACCAGGCCGCGACACGCACCCGTAAGGCGGCCCGCCAGGCGGCCGACTACTCCCGTCCGAAGATCGAGCAGGCCGTCGCCGCGGCCGGCCCGGTACGGGAGGAGGCGGCGGCCCGCGGGGCGGCGGCACTGGCTGCGCTGCGCGGTCAGGTCTCGCCGCGGCAGATCGAGAAGCTGGTCCGCCGGCAGCGGCGGCGGGCCAGGGCCGGCCGGGTGGCGAAGGGTCTGGCCCTGCTGGGCCTCGCGGCGGGCGGCGCCTTCGCCGCCTGGAAGTGGTGGGACAAGCAGGCGAACCCGGACTGGTTGGTCGAGCCGCCTGCCGCGACCGAAGTCCCGCAGAGCGAGCGGCTGTCGTCGGTGGACGGCAGCGGTCCCAGCGTGCTGGACCCGGAGGTGGAGGCGAAGCAGGCCGAGGAGGAGTCCACGGACGGCGACGACCGCCGCTGAGTGCGCCTGGTCGGCTGTGGGCTGCCATCACGCCGTGGGGCAGGGGAAGGTGAGGGTTCCCCTGCCCCACGGCGCTGTTGTTTCACGTGGAACGGGGGCGGGCGTTCACCTCTCCCCTCCGTGATGACGTTTGCAACGCTTCTGGTGTGCACGTTCCGTGGAGACTTCGCTCACTCTGAGCACGCTCACGGTTACGCAGGCCGGGGTCCAGCAGGCGGTACAAGGACCGCTTCCCCCTTCGGCGGAGGGTCAGAGGCCGCCGGATCCTCGGAGGGAGATCTCGAGGAGCCTGGCATTCTCCGGTTGTTCGCGCTATGGATCGCAACGGCTGCAAATTCCATGTGTGACCGGGGTCACGGCGCACGCAAAAACCGGTCGATCGCCGCGATGCGGCGTCCGACCGGTTTCGAGTGTGGAGCCTAGGGGAGTCGAACCCCTGACATCTGCCATGCAAAGACAGCGCTCTACCAACTGAGCTAAGGCCCCGCGCAGAGGCGTCCGGCCGGTGGAACACGGGCTGCCGGGCGCTGCGGACCAGCGTACCGGGTCCTGGCCGGTATCTCACAAAAAGATGGGGGGTCCCCGTGGACAACCACTCTCCGTAAGATGCTCGACGTGGTTCGCTACAGCGAACCGCGGTTTTTGGGGAAGCGATGGGGAGACGCAATGGACGCCGCACAGCAGGAAGCCACCGCAAGAGCGCGGGAGCTGCAGCGGAACTGGTACGGGGAGCCGTTGGGGGCGCTCTTCCGTAGGCTCATCGAGGATCTTGGGCTCAACCAGGCCCGCCTCGCGGGGGTTCTCGGACTGTCCGCCCCGATGCTGTCGCAGCTGATGAGCGGTCAGCGCGCCAAGATCGGCAACCCGGCGGTGGTCCAGCGGGTGCAGCTGCTGCAGGAGCTGGCGGCGCAGGTGTCGGACGGCAGTGTCAGCGCGGCCGAGGCGACCGAGCGCATGGAGGAGATCAAGAAGTCCCAGGGGGGCTCGGTGCTGAGCAACACCACGCAGACGACGAACAGTTCGGGCGCGCCCACGGTGAAGCGGGTGGTCCGTGAGATCCAGTCGCTGCTGCGCTCGGTGGCGGCGGCCGGGGACATCATCGAGGCGGCCGACACCCTCGCCCCGAGCCACCCGGAACTGGCAGAGTTCCTCCGGGTGTACGGCGCCGGCCGCACCTCCGACGCGGTCGCCCACTACCAGTCCCACCAGAACTGAGCCGACGCCTTTGCCGCCGGGGACTCTCGCGCCGGGGGGTGCGCGGGGGTCCTCGTCGCCGTCCGGGAGGGGGAGCGACGTACGACCATGGGTGAGGTCTTCGCCGGGCGGTACGAACTGGTCGATCCCATCGGGCGCGGGGGAGTCGGTGCGGTGTGGCGCGCCTGGGACCACCGCCGACGCCGCTATGTGGCCGCGAAGGTGCTGCAGCAGAGCGACGCCCACTCCTTGCTGAGGTTCGTGCGCGAGCAGGCGCTGCGCATCGACCACCCCCATGTGCTGGCGCCCGCGAGCTGGGCCGCGGACGACGACAAGGTGCTGTTCACCATGGACCTGGTCGCCGGCGGCTCGCTCGTCCACCTCGTCGGGGACTACGGGCCGCTGCCCCCGGTGCTCGTCTGCACCCTGCTGGACCAGCTGCTGTCCGGGCTAGCGGCCGTGCACGCGGAGGGGGTCGTGCACCGCGACATCAAGCCCGCCAACATCCTTCTGGAGGCCACCGGCACGGCCCGGCCCCGGCTGCGGCTGTCGGACTTCGGCATCGCCATGCGGCTGGGCGAGCCGCGGCTGACGGAGACCGACTACGTGGTGGGCACGCCCGGTTATCTCGCGCCGGAGCAACTGCTGGGCGCGGAGCCGGACTTCCCGGCCGACCTGTTCGCCGTGGGCCTGGTCACCCTGTATCTGCTGCAGGGTGCCAAGCCTGACGCCAAGGCCCTGGTCGAGTACTTCACGGCCAACGGGACGCCGGGGGCGCCGCAGGGCGTGCCCGGGCCGCTCTGGGAGGTCGTCGCGACCCTGGTGCAGCCGGATCCGGCCGCACGGTTCCGTACGGCGACGGGGGCGCGCAAGGCGCTGGCCGCGGCCGTGGAGTTGCTGCCGGAGCCGGGGCCCGACGTGGAGCAGGTGGAGATCTTCGACCAACTCGGACCGCTTCCGGCGGGGTTCGGGCCCGACGGGCCGGTGCGCGCGGGGGCGGGTGGTGCGGCCGGTGGGGTGTCGGCGGACCGGGAGTCTGCGGACGGGGTGTCGGCGGACCGGGTCTCGGCGTCGTGGCCGGCGACCGGTTCGATACCGCCGCGGCCGACCACGGCGCCCCCGACGACCGGTGCGGGTGCGGCCGGTGCCGGGCCGGGGGTTTCGGGCACCGCAACGCCCGGGCCGCCTTCCCCTGCCGTGCGGCCGGCGGCCGCTCCCCTCGTCGTACCGCCCAGACCCACGGTCGATCCGACGCCGTCGCCCTTTCCTGCACCTTCGGCCGCCTCGGAGCCGACGTCCGACCCCAGGTGGACGGTCGGCCCCGCACCGGCATCCGGCCCCACACCGACGGTCGGCCCCACACCGGCATCCCGCGCCACACCGACGGCCGGCCCCACACCGGCATCCGGCCCCACACCGACGGCCGGGTCGACGCCGCCTCCGCAGCCGGCCGCCATGTCGGACACCGGGAGTTTCCATCTGCCGCCGCCGCTGCCCTCGCCGCGCGAGACGGTCCCCGTGGTGCCACGGCCGCCCGCCCGGCCGCCGTCACCACCCGTGGTGGCCCTGGCCCCGGCCCATGCCCCGCACCACGACCCCACCCGCATGCCCTCCGCCACGGCTCCCGTGACAGCCCCGGCGGTCGCCGGCCGGCACCCACTCCAGGACCACGCCGTCCCGTCCCCGCACGCCCCCACGCAGTCGCAGCGGGTCGCCCGGCACGGCAGGCGAGCGGCCACCCGGCGCCCCGGCCCGCCCGCCAAGGTCGCCGTGCCGGTCCTGCTCCTCGCGCTGCTGTGCTACGCGGTCGGGTTCTGGGCGCTGCTGCGGATCTGAGCGGCGGTCACCCGGCCCATCGGCTCCGCGCCCGCCGCCGGGCGGCCGCCGTCCACACCGCGAGCACCAGGACGAGGGCGGTCCCGGTGCCGATCCCGCCCAGCGCGACCGCCGTCATCGTGCGGGAATCCCGGTCCCCGCCGGCCGCGCCCGTTC
This sequence comes from Streptomyces sp. NPDC001796, assembly GCF_042892355.1. NCBI lineage: Bacteria > Bacillati > Actinomycetota > Actinomycetes > Kitasatosporales > Streptomycetaceae > Streptomyces > Streptomyces sp. NPDC001796. Next base: position 456,568 of record NZ_JBIAUC010000002.1, read on the forward strand.
CGTCTCCCCCACCGCCTCCGGGCGTCCCCACCGCGGCTTCCTCCCGGTCGGCCGCCGTCACCCGGAACACATCGCGCGGCGCGGACCACCCCGCGTACGCCGGAGGGGACGTCGCCGTCCCGCTCACCCGCACGCGCAGCGTCAGTCCGAACGGGCCGTTCCCGTACCGCTGCGCCACGGGTGCGCCCAGGTGCACGGCAAGGTAGTACCAGCCCGCGAACCGCATTCCGCTCGTGCGGTCGCCGGCGGCATGGCGGTTGGCGTAGGCGACGGGCGGCAGCGGGGTGAGGGCCGCCGAGGTCTGGGCACCGCTGTACCCGGTGGTGGCGTCGTCGACGTGGCCGCGGACGGGGTTGTACAGCGCCATGGCCAGGGCGGTGCCGACGTAGCCGTCGCCGGGGGAGCCACCGGGGGAGCTGCCCAGTTCGACGGTTGCGGCGAGTTGCCGGCCCCAGTCCACGGGCACCTTGTAGAAGAGGGTCTGCCCGGGCCGGATCGCGTCCTGCCAGACGCCCTGGCCGAGGGCGCTCGCCGTGGCGAAACCGGCTCCGCCCGCGCGCCGGACGGGGTCGCCCAGCAGGGCGTCGGGGGTCGCGGAGTTCCAGGCGCCGGGCGGTGTGGTGGTCGTGGCGTCCGGCTGCTGCAGGGAGGGTTCGGAGACGTAGTCCAGCTCCAGGTCCCAGGCGCCGGTCGCGGAGCCGGACAGGTCTCGCTGTTCGACGACCGCGTAGTACACCCCGGCGTCCTTGCACCCGTAGCTGCCGGGCCCGGTCTCGCGGGCGGCCCACGCGGCGACGGGGTGCGGGCTCTGGGTGGGGCCGAAGTGGGTGGTGCCGGATGAGCACGTGGCGCCGTCGGCGTCCTGGACGGAGACCCGCAGGCCGTCGGAGGCGGAGACCCGGGCGCCGGCCCGGGGGACGGCGGTCGCGGAGACGTAGGCGTTGGTGGTGGCGTCGAGGTCCAGGCGGTAGTAGAGCTTGCCGGCCGCGGGGAGGGTGCTCCGGTAGGTGTGTCCGGGATCAAGGCGCGCGGCGTCCGAGGTGACGGTGGCGCCCCGGACCGTTCCGGCGCCGGGCGCGAAGGCGTACGGAGTGGGCGTACCGTCGGCCGCCGGGGCGGCGGGGGCGGCTCGCGCGGGAAGCGCCAGGGTGACACCGAGCGCGGCCGTCGTGCACAGGGCCACCACCGCGTGCGCCTGCGTGAGCCCACGCCCCCGCGCTCCGCGCCGCGCTTCCGTGCGCCACCACATCCCGCGCCCCCCTCTGGCCGTTGCGCCGCTCCGGACCGGACCGTCGCCCATCCTGCCCCGCCGGCCACAGGGGCATCAGCGCATCGGAGAGGAGCGGCCGAAATGCTCACCCCGGGGGACGGCGCTTGCGGCAGCAACCGATCCCTTGACGGACAGGTACATATTCGGGAGTCCCTGGAGAAAGCAACACAAAACCCCGACCGCGTCGGCGGCCGGGGTCTGCTCTGAACTGCTGTCTGTCGGAACTCACGAACCCGTGGGCACGGAGTCGGTCGCCTCCGTCCACAGATCCTGCTCGGCGCGATCCGCCTGGATCTGGCGGTACACGAGGAGCCCGCCGATGGCGGCCAGTGCGACCAGGAGAAGCTTCTTCACCGCGCGACCTCGTCTTTCCTTGACGTAGGGGACCTCTGGCGCCCGACTATACACACCGATCGATATCGATCGGTGACCTGAGCCGACGCTCAACTCCGGCCCGGCGCAGCGCAGTACGACCGGACCTCACCGATGGCGATCCGCGGGTGAGCGGACCTCACGGTGTGTGACGTTCACCGCCCTCCACCACAGATTTCCGGCCTTTTTCGGCCCTGTGCGACCCCGTGCGCCCATCCGGGTGGTGTTCATCCGAAGATCGACGCGGCACGGGCGTCGGTCCACCACTTCGCAGCCCCCATACACATCATGAGGAAAGTACGCAAATCGCCCAACCCGAAAGTGAGGGGTCATGGCCCGGAACAAGGTCATGAAGCTGTGGACCGCCGTCGTCACCGCCTTCCTGGCGCTGTGCGCCGCGCTCGGCTTCGCCACCACGACCGCCACCACGGCCGCGGCCGCGTCGGTACCACAGCCGCAGTCGGCGCGCACCTCCGGCCCGCAGATGATGCTGCCGTGGCCGGCGCACGGACACCGGCCCCTGGCCCGGTCCCTGCCCCCCACGATGAAGCAACGCATCAGGGCCGAGGCCCACGGCTCCTCCCCCTCCTGCCGCCACCTCCCGTCCACGGCCATCGCCGCGACCACGCCCCTCACCCACCACGCCCACCGCTCCCACGACGCACCACGACGCTTCGAGGAGCCGACCGTGCTGCTGCGCAGCTGACGGAGCGGCGGACGACGTCCAGCACGGAGACACTCAGGGACCCACCGAGGCGACTTGCGTACACGCCGACGGCAGACCGCCCGGCACCTGCTCCCAGGTGCCGGGCCGTCTGCCGTGCCCTCGTCTTCCGGCACCGGCGCCTTCCGCCTGCGCAGCCCGTGCCCGTTCCCAAGTCGTCAGGACCTCTCGAGGAGTCCTAGGCTGGCCTGGAGGGCCCCGACGGATCGGTGAGAGCACCAGTGCCCAAGGCGTACGAGCTGATCGCGGACGACCCGCCGATGGACCGGCGGCACGGCCGCGACACCTGCGTACGGGGTTGGCGGACGCCCGTGGTGCGCCACAACGGGCGGCACCAGTGGGAGAAGGACCGCGCCCGGCAGCCGCTGGCCACGCGGGCGGGGACCGGGGCGACGGAGCACGACACCGGGCTGCCGTCTCACCACCTCGTGTTCGACGCGAAGTACCGCGAGACGAAGGCGCCCAAGCACCTCGCGGACGCGTTCGGCGTCCCGGACGGCACGGTCCTGCTGGAGCGCACCTACCGGACGCGCTGCGCGGCCGAGAACGCCCCGTTCAGCCTCGTGACCTCCTATCTCGTCCGTGACGTGGTCGCGCGGAATCCGGACCTGCTGGACGACTCCAACGAGCCCTGGCCCGGCGGCACACACAACCAGCTCCGCACGGTCGGCATCGAGGTCGACCGCATCGAGGAGCGTTTCACCGCCCGTCCGCCGACGCCCCAAGAGGCGCAGGAACTTGAGCTTCCGCCCGGGGCGCCGGTGATCCTGCTCCGCAAGACCTCGTACGACACCGGCGGCCGCGTCGTGGACATCACCGACGTCACACTGCCCGGCGACCGCACGGAACTGGTCTTCGTCACTCCCCTGGAAAGGTGGTGAGCGCTGCCGTGAGCCGGCGCGTCATCGTCGTCACCGCTGTCCACGCCCCGTCGGCCCGGTTCCTGCCGGAGGCGTACAAGTCCCTGGGCGAACAGTGGCTCCCGGAGGACTGGGAGTGGCACTGGGTGATCCAGGAGGACGGGGAGACGGACGACGTCCGCCCGTACGTCCCGGACGACGAGCGCGTGACCTTCCGTCAGGGCCGGCCCGGCGGACCCGGCGTCGCCCGCACGATGGCCCTGGCGCACACCGACGGCGCGTACGTGAAGGTGCTGGACGCCGACGACCAGCTCCCGCCGGGCACCCTGGCCCGCGACCTGGCCGTCCTCGAAGCGGACCCCGCCCTGGGCTGGACCACGTCCCGCGCGCTGGACCTCCTGCCGGACGGTTCGACGGCCGGCTTCCCCGGCGATCCGGCGGACGGGCCGGTCGAACGCGGCGCGGTCCTCGACTACTGGAGGGCGAACGGCTTCCGCGCCCAGGTCCACCCGGCGACGCTCTGCGTCCGGCGCGATCTCCTGATGGCGCTGGGGGGCTGGATGGCGCTGCCGGCGTCCGAGGACACGGGCCTGCTGCTCGCGCTGAACGCCGTGAGCCGGGGCTGGTTCTCCCGGGAGGTGGGGCTGCTGTACCGGAAGTGGCAGGGACAGGCCACGGGCCAGGCATCGCATGTCGACCCCGCCGAGCGGGAGCGGCGCATGGCGGTCGTGGAGGCGAGGGCCAGGGCGTTGGCGTCCTGCGGCTGGCGGTACCCGAGCGCCGGAAGCCCGACCTGACCGCAGGCTCCTGCGCCCGGAAGAGCCGCCTGGGCCCAGGACCCTTGTGCCTGGAAGCGCCACCCGACCAGGCCCCGGATGCCCGGAAGCACCACCCGACCCACTCCCGCTGCCGGGGCGCGTCGCGTCAGGGCAGGGTCTCGGCGTCCACCCGGGAGAAGACCACATCGGTCTCCTCGACGACCGGACCCCGCAGGCGGACCGCGATCCCGGGCGTCCCGCTCAGCGCCCGCGGGTAGCTCTCGGCCGCGTAGTCGTTGGCCAGCCGGTAGGCGTGGAAGCCCGCATCGGCCATGGTGCTCATCAAGTCCTCGGCACGGTCGCCGAGTCGCGCCATGCGCTCGGGGGTCACCTCGACGGTGATCTCCGCGTCCGGCCGGAGCTTGTCCAGCACGGGCGCCAGTCCGCGGACGACGCCGCCCTCCGCGCCCTCGACGTCTATCTTGATCACGCGGGCGTTCGCGATCTCCTGCGGATCGAGCAGCTCCGGCAGCGGCAGGGCGTCGATCTCGAAGGTGGACTCGGCCGGCCCGTCGTACGGGACGATGCTGTTCGCGCCCATGTTGCGCGAGCTGGCGAGCACGAAGGTCAGCGTGGTGGGGGCGTCGGAGACTGCGGCGTTCACGGCCCGGATGTTCCGGCACCCGTTCAGCCGGGCCTGCTGCACCAGACGGTGGTGGAACGCCGGGGAGGCCTCGATCGCCACGACCCGTCCCCGGTCGCCGACGAGGTGTGAGGCCAGCACGCTGAAGACGCCGATGTTGGCCCCGACGTCGATGAATCCGTCTCCCGGCCTCAGCCGGCGCTGGATCCAGTGGGTCATGTGCGGCTCCCACACCCCGAAGAGATACAGGTACCGCTGGATCAGGTCCCGGGTGTCGACCGCGAACCGCGCACCGAAGCGCGTGTCGACGACCCGTCGGCGGGGGTGGTCCCGCAGATGCGGGTTCAGGAACCGCGCGGCCAGGGGCGCCTTGCCGAGCGAGCCCGGAGCATCCCGTACGTACCGGCGGCCCAGGGTGACCAGGACCTCCGCGACGGTGCTGCTCATCCGGTCCGCCTCTCTCTCCGTCCGCACAGAGGCAACCGTAGCGCTCCGCGCGCGGGGCGGTGACGGACCGAGGGGCCTGAAGCTTGGGCCTGGGGCCTGGGGTCGGGCCTGGGGCCTGAGGTCGGGCATGGGGCCTGGGACGTCCGGGGTTTGCGCCGGGCGTCGCGCGCCCGACGGACGTCAGACAGACGCCCCCTGGCCGCCGGCAGCGGCGAGCCAGTGGGCGACGCGACGCACCGTGGGCTCGTCGAGCCGCTTCACCAACTCCTGGAGCGCCGCCGTGTCCTCCTGCGTGAGGTCGTACAGCCCTGCCTTGCTCAGGCCGGCCATCAGGACCTGGTGGCGGCGGTCGGCCATGCGTTCGGCGAGCTTGCCCGGCTCCTCGCTGCTCCGGGCAGGGCGTGGCAGCGGTTGGGTGGCGGCCTTGCCCTCCGGCGTGTCGAACAGCTGCCAGGCGCCGTCCTTCGGACCCCACAACGCGACCGTCACGTCGTCCCCGCGCGCCCGCACGGTCTGGGTCATCTCACCGACCGCGTACAGCACGGCGGAGCGGTGGGGCGACTCCGCCGCCACCCGCCAGGAGGCCATGGACGGCTGGTGGTACATCGCGACCCACCGTGGGGTGCCCGGCGGCCGGGGACTCTGCGGACGTGTGTGCACTGCACCCACCCTTTCGGAAACGGTACGGCAGGGCAGACCGTAACTGACGGACCGTCAGTTAGCCAGGGGCGTGCGGCGGCGCACGGTGGCGATGGCGGCGGGCCGCGACACTCGGGCGGGAGCCGGGGGGTGTCTTCTCCGCGCCCCACCGTCCGGCACCGGTCCCTCCCCTCGTGGAGACCGGTGCCGAACCGGGTGGTGGCGTCGAGCCGAGCCGTACCGGCGCGGTCGAGGAAAGGCGGGGCGCGCCGCGGACCTGCGATGTCGCACGTCGTCTCGCCGAGCGCCGATCCGGTGGCCTGTCCGGGCACCGCGCGGTCGGTTCGCTCCCGCGCCGTGGATCCTGCCAGTTGATGCCTTCAGCGAGGAGATTCCGGTACGGTCCAGGCGACTTAACCGCAGGTCAGCCGTATAAGGTGAGTTTTCCGGTCCGGACGTCGGGTGCGGTGGAAGTAAGGGGTGGGGACCTTGAGTTCCGACTCGGGAGCACGCACGGCCTTCGCGGAACGTCTCGCCCTGCTGTACAAGGAGGCCGGCAACCCTCCCCTCAAACGCGTGGCGGAGGCGGTCGTCCGGTTGCAGCGGGTCGACGAACGAGGGCGCCCCGTGCGGGTGTCCGCGCAGCGGATCAGCGACTGGCGGCGGGCCAGGAACGTGCCCGCCCAGTTCGCCGCCCTCGCGGCGGTGCTGCACGTCCTGATCCCCGAAGCACGGCGCGCACGGCCCGCGCCGGTGTCCACCGGCCTGTACGACCTGGCCCAGTGGCAGCGTCTGTGGGAGCGCGCGGTGGCCGACCCGGTCGGCGACCGCCCCCAGGCGTCCGAGGAGGAGACGGAGGACGAGGACCGTTCGTCCGTCGATGCCCCGGCCGTCCCCGGTGGCGTGTGCCCGTACCGCGGGCTGGCTCCCTACCGCCAGGAGGACGCCCGGTGGTTCTTCGGCCGGGAACGGTGCACGGCCGCCCTCGTCGGTCAGCTCGAGGCGGCCGAGCGGACCGGAGGCCTGGTCATGCTCGTGGGCGCCTCGGGAGCGGGGAAGTCCTCCCTGCTGAACGCCGGTCTGGTGCCCGCCCTGCGCGGCGGCCGGGACCGGGACGTGCTGCAGCTCGTACCGGGCGGCGACCCCCTCGCGGAGCTGACCCGTCGGATCCCCGAACTCGCCCCGGTCCTGTCCGCCGAGAAGGAGGCGGAGGCGTACGAGCCCGGCACCGGGCGCTTCGAGCACGCGGTGCGGGCGGCCGTCGCGGCCTGGGCGGGGCGCGGGACGTCCCGCGCCGCCCGCCCGGTCCTCATCGTGGACCAGTTCGAGGAGGCGTTCACCCTCTGCCCGGACGAGGCCGACCGGCGCATGTTCGTCCGGATCCTGCACGCGGCGTGCTCGCCCGCCGCCCCCGGTGACCTCGCCCCCGTGCTCGTGGTCCTCGGCATACGCGCCGACTTCTACGAGCAGTGCCTCGGGCACCCTGAACTGGCCGACGCGCTGCAGCACCGGCACATGGTGCTCGGGCCGCTGACCACCGCGGAGCTGCGCGAAGCCGTGTCGGGCCCGGCCAAGGCCGTGGGGCTCGAACTCGAACCCGGGCTGGCGGAGCTGATCGTCCGGGAGGTGAGCGTCGACGGCCCGCGCGGGGCGCACGACGCGGGTGTGCTGCCCCTGCTCTCGCACGCCCTGCTCGCCACCTGGCAGCGGCGCAAGGCGGGCCGGCTGACACTGGTCGGCTACCGCGCGGCCGGCGGGATCCAGGGAGCGGTGGCGGCGACGGCCGAGCGGGCCTGGTCCGGTCTCGACCCGGCGGCCCGCACGGCCGCCCGTCTGCTCCTGCTCCGGCTGGTCCGGCTGGGCGAGGACACCCAGGCCACCCGCAGGCGGGGCACCCGGCGGCAACTGGCGGAGGAGTCGACGGACCCCGGCAAGACGGAGGAGTCGCTCGAAGCGCTGGTCCGCGCCCGATTGGTGACGCTCGACGCGGAGACCGTGGAGATCACCCATGAGGCGCTGCTCCACGCCTGGCCACGCCTGCGCGACTGGATCGAGGAGGACAGGAACGGGAACCTGCTGCGCCAGCGGCTGGAGGAGGACGGCAGGGCCTGGGAGGAATCCCACCGCGACAGCGCCCTGCTGTACCGGGGTTCTCGCCTGGAGCAGGCCCATGGCTGGGCGAAGTCCTCGGGCGACACCTTCCTCACCCGCAGCGCGGTGGAGTTCCTGGCCGCTTCGGTCCGGCTGCGCAAGCGCACCGTCCGGCTCCGGCGGGGAGCCGTGGCGGCGCTGGTCGTCCTGGCGCTGCTCGCGGTCGGTTCGTCGGTGGTCGCGTGGCAGCAGCGGGACGACGCGGTGTTCGAGCAGGTGGTCGCCGAAGCGGACCGGGTGCAGTACACCGATCCGTCGCTGTCCGCCCAGATCGACGTCGTGGCCCACCGCCTGCGACCGGACGACGAGGGCACCAACAGCCGGTTGATCTCCATCGTGAACGCGCCGCTGGCCACACCGCTGCTCGGCCACACCGGCGCCGTCTACCTGACCTCGTTCAGCCCGGACAGGCGGACCCTGGCCACCGCCAGCTACGACCGGACCGTCCGGCTGTGGGACGTCACGGACCCGGCGCGCCCGCGCCCCCTTGGCAAGCCCCTCAGGGGACACACGAGCTGGGTGAGCAGCGCGGTCTTCAGCCCGGACGGCCGCACCCTGGCCAGCGCCGGGGACGACGGCACGATCCGGCTGTGGGACGTCACCGACCCCCGGCACCCGCGCTCCCTGGGCGAGCCCCTGACCGGCCACGACGGCACGATCTTCCTGGCCGCCTTCAGCCCGGACGGGCATACGCTGGCCACCGCCGACGAGGATCACACCGTACGGCTGTGGAAGGTCACCGATCCCCGGCATCCGGTCCCGCTCACCAGGCTGACCGGCCACACCGACGCCGTACGGTCCATCGCGTTCAGCCCCGACGGGAAGACACTGGCGTCCGGTGGCGACGACACCACGGTCCGGCTGTGGGACGTCACCGACCCACGGAACCCGCACTCCCTCGGCCGGCCTCTGACCGGCCACACCCATACCGTGCACTCCGTCGCCTTCAGCCCGGACGGCAGGACCCTCGCCAGCGGCAGCGCGGACGACACCGTCCGGCTGTGGAACGTCATCGACCCACGGCACCCGAGCACCCTCGGTGAGCCCCTGACCGGGCACACCGGTCCGGTGTGGTCCGTGGCCTTCAGCCCGGACGGGTCCCTGATCGCCGCGGCCAGCGCGGACAGCACGGCGAGCCTGTGGAACGTGAGCAACCCGGCCTACCCCTCGCAGGTCGGCGAACCGCTCTCGGGCAGCAGCGGCGAGATGTACGCCCTCGGCTTCAGCCCCGACGGGCACACCCTCGCCACCGGCAGCGGCGACAGCAAGGTCCGGCTGTGGTCGATACGGAGGTCGGACATGATCGGCCGGATCGGGGCGTTCAGCCCGGACGGGCAGGTCCTCGCGACGGCCGCGGGCGACAGCAGGATCCGGCTGTGGAACGTGACGGACCCCGAGCGGCCCGTGGCACTGGGCAAGCCCTTCACGACCGGGGAGCGCGACCTGCGGTCGATGATGTTCTCGCCCGACGGCCGCACCCTCGCCGTCCTGACGGGGACCAGCAACACGGTCCAGCTGTGGAACGTCTCCGATCCCGCCCGTCCGGTCTCCCACGGCTCGCCCGTACCGCTGCGGACCCGGTACGCGGGCGCCGACGCGCTGGCGCTCAGCCCCGACGGACACACACTGGCCGTCGACCACGACGACCGCACCATCCAGCTGCTGGACATCACCGACCCGGCCCGCCCGCGCCGCCTGGGCGAACCCCTCACCGGCCACACCGGCTACGTCAACGCCCTCGCCTACAGCCCCGACGGCCACACCCTCGCCAGCGGCAGCGCCGACGGCACCGTACGGCTGTGGAACGTCACCGACCCCCGGCGCCCGCGACCGCTCGGCTCGCCGCTCACCGGGCATCTGGGTCCCATCAACACGCTCGCCTACAGCCCGGACGGCCACACGCTGGCCAGCGGCAGCGACGACGACACGGTCCGGCTGTGGAACGTCACCGACCCGCTCCGCACCACCCGGCTGGGCACCGCCCTCACCGGCCACACGGAGGCGGTCGTGTCGCTGACGTTCAGCCCGGACGGGCACCGGCTGGCCAGCGGTGGTAACGACAACACCGTACGGCTGTGGAACGTCACCGACCCCGACAAGGCCTCCCCCATCGGCCAGTCGATGAGCCCCAACGCCAAGACGGGCAACTTCCTCTCCTTCAGCCCCGCCAACCACCTGCTCGGGGTGTCGAGCGGCGCGGACACCGTCCGGCTGTGGAACCTGGACGTCGACCAGGCCGTCCGCCGCATCTGCTCGACCACCCGGGACGTTCTGACGCCGGAGAAATGGCGGGAGTACCTGCCCCGCCTCTCTTACGACCCCCCGTGCGACCGACAGTGATCCGGATCACAACCCCGGACCGCCGTCGAGCAGTCGCCTCCCGCCGCGCAAGTCACCTTGTTACCCTTGGCCATAGCCCGATCGCCGGTGCATCCCCCGTCGCCGGCGGTCGGGCCTTTCCATGCCCTGACGCCGCCGACGGCCCGAGGCGATCAGCCGATGCCAGCCGCAGGAGTGCCGTCCGCGGCGGTACCTCCCCCTGTCACTCGTCTGCTCCCCGTCGGGGACGACGGGGGAGCAGCTGTGCGCCGAAGCTGGACCTGACACAGGACCGGCGTGCACGCGCTGCCCGAGCAGGGAGAAGGCACCTCGGATGTCACACCACACCGCGCCGGTGCCGGGATCGGCCTGGGTGGCCAGGTGGGTGGGAGCTCTGCTGTCCCTCGCCGTGGCCGCCATCCATGTCGTGGACCAAGGCGGCATCACGGTGACGAGGGACTCCTACTACCTCGGCGTCGCGTACCACGTCCTGGAGATCGCGGCCGTGGTCACCGCCGCGCTGCTCCTCGTCGGCTTCGTCCGACCGGGACGGCTGCTGGCAGCCGGTGTCGCCGTCGGCCCGCTCCTGGGCTACATCCTCTCCAGGGGCCCGGGACCGCCCGACTACGGCGACGACATCGGCAACTGGACCGAACCGCTCGGGCTGCTCAGCCTGGCCGTCGAAGGAGCCCTGCTCCTGCTGTCGGTACCGCTCTTCGCGAAAAGCCCGCGCCCCAGACCGTCGGCGCCAAAAGACCCCCGGCCCCAGGGGACCGGAGGTCTTCGTGCTGGTGGGGCTAACAGGATTTGAACCTGTGGCCTCATCCTTATCAGGGATGCGCTCTAACCAACTGAGCTATAGCCCCGCCGCGCTCTGCGGTGTGTCTCCCGCGCGCTGACCCCTGAAGATTAGCGCACCAGGTGGGAAGTCCCAAAATCGATACCCGGTAGGCGGTCTCCCCAGCCTCCGCGAGAGCGCGAAGGCGGTGTCTACTCGTCCTCCGCCAGCGTCAGTTCGATGCCGCCCACGAAACCGGCCGACAGGTTGTAGATGAAGGCGCCGAGCGTCGCGAGGGCCGTCGCCAGGACGACGTCGATGACCGCGATGATCGTGGTGAACATCAGGACGTGCGGCAGGGACAGGAACGCCTGCAGGTCGAAGCCGTTCGACTCGTTCGAGCCGGTGGCCTCCGAGATCGTGCCGCCGACCGTGGAGAAGACGCCCATCGCGTCCATGACCATCCACAGCACGGCAGAGGCCACGATCGTGCAGATGCCGAGTGCGATGGAGAGCAGGAAGCTGACCTTCATCACCGACCACGGGTCGGCCTTGGCCACGCGCAGGCGTGCCTTGCGGGTGCGGGGCATCGTGCCCGCCCCGGTGCGGGGGCGGCGTACGGCACCGGCCGGGGCCTGCGGCTGGTAGGCCTGCGGCGGGTGGTAGGGGCCCTCGGGCTGCTGCCGGCGCTCTCCGGGCAGCGGCGACGCCCCCGGCTGTGCGCCGGGGGCGGGCTGCGCGGCGCCGGCGGCGGCCGAGCCGGAGCCGGGCTTCTGCTGCGGGCCGGGCGAGGGCGAGTCGGTCGCGGGCGGCTTGATCGCCTTCAGATTCGTCGTGTGCGGATCTGTCGCCCCCGCGGCGGAGCCACGGCCTCCGCCGTCCGTGTCCATACCGGTCGATCCGGCGCCCGTGGCTCCGCTCACGCTGACTCACTCCTCGTGCTACTCGGCCGAGGGCGCCTCACCCTCGTCCGTGCCGGTGGTCGCGGCACCTTCTGCGGTCTCGTCCACGGCCACGTCGCCGTCGACTTCCTCCGCCTCGCGTCCCGCCTCGGCGTTACGTGCGATGCCGACCACCGCATCGCGCTTGCCCAGGTTGATCAGTTGGACGCCCATGGTGTCACGGCCCGTCTCCCTGATCTCATTGACCCGCGTACGGATCACACCGCCGGACAGTGTGATGGCGAGGATCTCGTCGGTCTCCTCGACCACCAGCGCGCCGACGAGCGAACCGCGGTCCTCCACGATCTTGGCGGCCTTGATGCCGAGGCCGCCGCGGCCCTGGACGCGGTACTCGTCGACGGCGGTCCGCTTCGCGTACCCACCGTCGGTGGCAGTGAACACGAACGTACCGGGTCGAACAACATTCATCGAGAGGAGTTCGTCACCCTCGCGGAAACTCATGCCCTTGACACCCGAGGTGGCGCGGCCCATCGGGCGCAGGGACTCGTCGGTCGCCGTGAACCGGATCGACTGTGCCTTCTTACTGATCAGAAGCAGATCATCGTCGGGCGAGACCAGTTCGGCCCCGATCAGTTCGTCATCGGAACCGTCCGCCGTCTCACGGAGGTTGATCGCGATGACACCGCCGGAGCGGGGCGAATCGTAATCCTTCAGAGGCGTCTTCTTGACCAGGCCGGACTTGGTGGCCAGCACCAGGTACGGCGCGGCCTCGTAGTCGCGGATAGCGAGGATCTCGGCGATCGCCTCGTCCGGCTGGAAGGCCAGCAGGTTCGCCACGTGCTGGCCGCGCGCGTCCCGGCCGGCCTCCGGCAGCTCGTAGGCCTTGGCGCGGTAGACGCGGCCCTTGTTGGTGAAGAACAGCAGCCAGTGGTGCGTCGTCGACACGAAGAAGTGGTCGACGATGTCGTCTTCCTTGAGCTTCGTGCCGCGCACACCCTTGCCGCCGCGCTTCTGGGCGCGGTAGTCGTCGGTCTTGGTGCGCTTGATGTAGCCGCCGCGGGTGACCGTGACGACGATGTCCTCCTCGGCGATCAGGTCCTCGATGGACATGTCGCCCTCGTACGGGATCAGCTTGGTCTTCCGGTCGTCGCCGTACTTCTCGACGATCGCGGCCAGCTCCTCGCTGACGATGCCGCGCTGGCGGACCGGGGAGGCGAGGATCGCGTTGTACTCGTTGATCTTCGCCTGGAGTTCGTCGTGCTCCTGGACGATCTTCTGGCGCTCCAGGGCGGCCAGGCGCCGCAGCTGCATCTCGAGGATGGCGTTGGCCTGGATGTCGTCGATCTCGAGCAGGCTCATCAGGCCCTCACGCGCGATCTCGACGGTCTGGCTGCTCCGGATCAGGGCGATGACCTCGTCGATGGCGTCCAGGGCCTTCAGCAGGCCGCGCAGGATGTGCGCCCGCTCCTCGGCCTTGCGCAGCCGGAAGCGGGTACGGCGGACGATGACCTCGATCTGGTGCGTCACCCAGTGGCGGATGAACGCGTCCAGCGACAGCGTGCGCGGCACGCCGTCGACGAGCGCCAGCATGTTGGCGCCGAAGTTGGTCTGCAGGTCGGTGTGCTTGTAGAGGTTGTTCAGCACGACCTTGGCGACCGCGTCCCGCTTCAGCACGATGACCAGGCGCTGGCCGGTGCGCGACGACGTCTCGTCGCGGACGTCCGCGATGCCGCCGATCTTGCCGTCCTTCACCAGGTCGGCGATCTTCTGCGCCAGGTTGTCCGGGTTGACCTGGTAGGGCAGCTCGGTGACCACCAGGCACTGGCGGTTCTGGATCTCCTCGACCTCGACGACCGCGCGCATGGTGATCGAGCCGCGGCCCGTGCGGTAGGCCTCCTCGATGCCCTTGCGGCCGACCACCAGGGCGCCGGTCGGGAAGTCCGGGCCCTTGATGCGCTCGATGAGGGCGTCGAGCAGCTCCTCGTGCGAGGCCTCCGGGTTCTCCAGGTACCACTGGGCGCCGGCCGCCACCTCGCGCAGGTTGTGCGGCGGGATGTTGGTCGCCATGCCGACCGCGATACCGGCCGAGCCGTTGATCAGCAGGTTCGGGAAGCGGGCCGGAAGGACCGTCGGCTCCTGGGAGCGGCCGTCGTAGTTGTCCGTGAAGTCGACGGTCTCCTCGTCGATGTCACGGACCATCTCCATGGACAGCGGCGCCATCTTGCACTCGGTGTAGCGCATCGCCGCCGCCGGGTCGTTGCCCGGGGAGCCGAAGTTGCCGTTGGAGTCCACCAGCGGCATCCGCATCGACCACGGCTGCGCGAGGCGGACCAGCGCGTCGTAGATCGAGGAGTCGCCGTGCGGGTGGTAGTTGCCCATGACGTCGCCGACGACACGGGCGCACTTGTAGAAGCCGCGGTCGGGGCGGTAGCCGCCGTCGTACATCGCGTACAGCACACGGCGGTGGACGGGCTTGAGGCCGTCCCGGACGTCGGGCAGCGCGCGGGACACGATGACGGACATCGCGTAGTCCAGGTACGAGCGCTGCATCTCCGTCTCGAGCCCGACGGGCTCGACGCGCAGGCCGCTCTCGCCGCCCTCTTCAGGCGTCACAGGCATGTTCTCGTCGGTCATTGCTGGTGAGGATCCTTCCTGGTGCGGTCAGCTGAGACCGACTCAGATGTCGAGGAAGCGGACGTCCTTGGCGTTGCGCTGGATGAACGCGCGCCGCGCCTCGACGTCCTCGCCCATCAGGACCGAGAACAGGTCGTCGGCCTGGGCGGCGTCGTCGAGGGTGACCTGGCCGAGTACGCGGTGCTCCTGGTCCATCGTGGTCACGCGCAGCTCCTCGGCGTTCATCTCGCCGAGGCCCTTGAAGCGCTGGATGGAGTCCTCGCGGACCCGCTTGCCGCGCTGGCGGCCCATCTCGATCAGCGCGTCGCGCTCGCGGTCCGAGTAGGCGTACTCCACGTCGTCCCGGCCCCACTTGATCTTGTACAGCGGGGGACGGGAGAGGTACACGTGCCCGGCCTCGACCAGCGGCCGCATGAAGCGGAACAGGAAGGTCAGCAGCAGTGTGCTGATGTGCTGGCCGTCGACGTCGGCGTCCGCCATCAGGATGATCTTGTGGTAGCGGAGCTTCTCGATGTCGAAGTCCTCGTGCACGCCCGTGCCGAAGGCCGAGATCAGCGCCTGGATCTCCTGGTTCTGCAGGATCTTGTCGATCCTGGCCTTCTCCACGTTGAGGATCTTGCCGCGGATCGGGAGGATCGCCTGGTACTGCGGGTTGCGGCCGGACTTGGCCGAGCCGCCGGCGGAGTCGCCCTCGACGATGAAGATCTCGCACTTGGTCGGGTCGTTCGACTGGCAGTCGGCGAGCTTGCCCGGCAGGGACGCCGTCTCCAGCAGGCCCTTGCGGCGGGTCAGGTCGCGGGCCTTGCGGGCCGCCACGCGCGCGGTGGCCGCCTGGATGGCCTTGCGGACGATGTCCGCGGCCTCGTTCGGGTTGCGGTCCAGCCAGTCGTTGAGGTGCTCGTAGACCGCCTTCTGCACGAAGGTCTTGGCCTCCGTGTTGCCCAGCTTGGTCTTGGTCTGGCCCTCGAACTGCGGTTCGCTCAACTTGACCGAGATGATCGCGGTCAGACCCTCGCGGATGTCGTCACCCGTGAGGTTGTCGTCCTTGTCGCGCAGCAGCTTCTTGTCGCGCGCGTACTTGTTGACCAGCGAGGTCAGCGCGGCACGGAAGCCCTCCTCGTGCGTACCGCCCTCGTGGGTGTGGATGATGTTCGCGAAGGAGTACACGCCCTCGCTGTAGCCGCTGTTCCACTGCATCGCGACCTCGAGGGACAGGCTCTTGTCCCGGTCCTCGGCCTCGAGGTCGATCACGGTGGGGTGCACCACGTCTCCCTTGCGGGAGTTGAGGTACTTCACGAAGTCGACGATGCCGCCCTCGTAGTGGTACGTGACGGACTTGACCTCGTCCTTCTCGTCGGCGCCCGCCTCGTCCGCCCCGGCGGTGGCCTTCGCCGACTCGCGCTCATCAGTGAGTTTGATCGTCAAACCCTTGTTGAGGAACGCCATCTCCTGGAAACGCCGCGACAGCGTCTCGAAGGAGTATTCGGTGGTCTCGAAGATGTCCGGGTCCGCCCAGAACGTGACCGAGGTGCCGGTCTCCTCGGTCGCCTCGTGCTTGGCGAGTGGGGCCGTCGGCACGCCCATCTTGTAGTCCTGCGTCCAGCGGTGACCGTCGGTCTTCACCTCGACCGAGACCTTGGACGACAGGGCGTTCACCACGGAGACACCCACACCGTGCAGTCCGCCGGAGACCGCGTAACCGCCGCCTCCGAACTTGCCGCCCGCGTGCAGCACGGTCAGCACGACCTCGACGGCCGGCTTCCCCTCGGAGGGCACGATGCCCACCGGGATGCCACGGCCGTTGTCGACGACACGCACACCGCCGTCGGCCAGGATCGTCACGTCGATGGTGTCCGCGTGCCCGGCCAGCGCCTCGTCGACGGAGTTGTCGACCACCTCGTACACAAGGTGGTGCAGGCCGCGCTCCCCGGTCGAACCGATGTACATACCGGGTCGCTTGCGGACCGCGTCCAGACCCTCGAGCACGGTGATGGCACTGGCGTCGTACGAGGCCGTGACCTCCCCGTTCGAGGAAGTCGCCGGGCCGTTCGCGCCCGCGTCGGTGGACGGGATGTTCTCGTTGGGGTTGCCGGAATCGGCCACGAAGCGCCCTTTCTGGCACTGGCACAGCACGAGCCGGGCTCCTGGAGGTGCCCCCTCTGGGGGAGGGTTGCCGGAGCGGCTGCGGCATGTTGCGTTGGTCAAGCCCTGATCAGCGTTGCTCAGCTTTTCCCGGACGGTCCCCGTTCGGGGCGGGATTGTCCTCCAGTCTACCGGTAGCGCCGACAGTGATGGGGGTTTGCCGGTACCTGAGTCCGCATGTGCCGCCCTCAACCGGTCTCGCCCGACTCCCCATATGCGGAGCGGGGCTCCAAGAGGCTCTGAGCGGCACTCAGCGCTTCCGGCTGTCAACCCTTGGCTACGTGCGAGTAAGACCCGGTGTTCGCGAAGGCGTGCGGGCGCACCGAAAGAGCCGTCGCCCCCTGCCGTCGACGGATTTATATGATGTCTGTCACCCGTAGGTATCGCCCGGGCCTGAGCTCCCAGGGGCACGCAAAGGGCCGTAGCGGCGGGCGGGACCGCCGGGGCCCTGGACCTTGATCAGCCGGACCGTGCCGTGCCCCAGGTCCTCGTTGAGCCGCGCCACCAGTTGCGGCGCCAGCAGCCGCAGCTGCGTCGCCCACGCCGTGGAGTCGCACCGTACGACCAGGACCCGCTCGTCCTCGTCGTACGTCTGCGGAACGCAGTGCCGGGCGAGGTCCTCGCCGACGATCTGCGGCCAGCGGCCCATGACACCGCCCACCGCGGCCGGCGTCTCCCAGCCGCGCTCGGTGATCAGCCGGTTGATCGCCGCACCGAGTGGCATGGGGTCGCGCCGGTCGCCGCGCGCG
The DNA here is from genome assembly GCF_042892355.1 of Streptomyces sp. NPDC001796. NCBI lineage: Bacteria > Bacillati > Actinomycetota > Actinomycetes > Kitasatosporales > Streptomycetaceae > Streptomyces > Streptomyces sp. NPDC001796. Next base: position 473,956 of record NZ_JBIAUC010000002.1, read on the forward strand.
CCGGAGCGCAGACCACCGCTCCGCGCCTGCCTCTTCTGCTGCGCCGCCTCCCCCCGCGCGCGTGCCTGCTCCTTCGCGGCCCGCAGCGCCACGCGCGCGAGGTCCACGCCGGACAGCTCCGGTGTCTTCTTCGAGGTGGGCTCGTCGGTGCTCATGCGCGCTCCACGGTGCCGTCGGACACGGAGTACCGCGTCCCCGTCAGTACGTCCGGTACGTCGTCGTCGACCGCGGCGGTCACCAGGACCTGCTCCCCGGGCGCCACCAGCTCCGCCAGCCGCTCGCGCCGGCGGCTGTCCAGCTCGGCGAAGACGTCGTCGAGGACGAGCACCGGCTCGTTGCCCTCCGCGCGCAGCAGGTCGTACGACGCCAGGCGCAGCGCCAGCGCGTACGACCAGGACTCGCCGTGGGACGCGTACCCCTTCGCGGGCAGCTGACCGAGCTTGAGCAGCAGGTCGTCCCGGTGCGGGCCGACCAGGGTGACGCCGCGTTCGATCTCCTGTTTGCGGGCGTCGGCGAGCGCCGCCATCAGCTGCTCGTACAGCGCCTCACGCGTGTGAGCCTCGCCGGGCGCGGACGGCTTGTACTCCAGGGCGACCGGACCTCCGCCGGGCGCCAGTTGCTCGTACGCCTTGTCGGCGAGCGGCTGGATCGCCGCGATCAGATCGAGGCGCTGGGCGAGCAGTTCGGCGCCCGCGCGCGCGAGGTGCTGGTCCCAGACGTCGAGGGTGGACAGGTCCATCGAGCGGCCGCCGTGACGGCGGGCCAGCGCGGCCGACTTCAGCAGGGTGTTGCGCTGCTTGAGGACCCGGTCGTAGTCGGAGCGGACGCCGGCCATGCGCGGGGAGCGCGCGGTGATCAGCTCGTCCAGGAAACGGCGGCGCTCGCCCGGGTCGCCCTTGACCAGCGCCAGGTCCTCGGGCGCGAACAGCACCGTCCGTACGATGCCGAGTACGTCCCGCGGCCTGACCTGCGACGACCGGTTGATACGGGCACGGTTGGCCTTGCCGGGGTTCAGCTCCAGCTCGACCAGCTGCTGCCTCTCGCCCTGGCGGACGGCGGCCCGGATGATCGCGCGCTCGGCACCCATGCGGACGAGGGGGGCGTCGGAGGAGACGCGGTGGCTGCCGAGGGTGGCGAGGTAGCCGACCGCCTCCACGAGGTTCGTCTTGCCCTGGCCGTTGGGGCCGACGAAGGCGGTGACGCCCGGGTCGAGCGGGACTTCGACCCGGGCGTACGAGCGGAAGTCGGCCAGCGACAGATGCGTGACGTGCATGGTCGTTCGCCGACCTCCCCCAGGGTTGTGGACCGCCGTGCGGTCCTGCGGACTACTTCTTCTCCACGGCGTGGCCGCCGAACTGGTTGCGCAGCGCGGCGATCATCTTCATCTGCGGCGAGTCCTCCTGCCGGGAGCTGAAGCGGGCGAAGAGGGACGCCGTGATCGCCGGGAGCGGGACGGCGTTGTCGATGGCAGCCTCGACGGTCCAGCGGCCCTCGCCGGAGTCCTCGGCGTAGCCGCGAAGCTTGTCCAGGTGCTCGTCCTCGTCCAGGGCGTTGACCGCGAGGTCGAGCAGCCAGGAGCGGATGACGGTGCCCTCCTGCCAGGAGCGGAAGACCTCGCGGACGTTGTCCACGGACTTGATCTTCTCCAGCAGTTCCCAGCCCTCGGCGTAGGCCTGCATCATGGCGTACTCGATGCCGTTGTGGACCATCTTCGAGAAGTGGCCGGCACCGACCCTGCCCGCGTGGACCGAGCCGTACGGCCCCTCCGGCTTGAGCGCGTCGAAGATCGGCTGCACCTTGGCGATGTTCTCGGGGTCGCCGCCGTACATCAGGGCATAGCCGTTCTGCAGGCCCCACACACCGCCGGAGACGCCGCAGTCGACGAAGCCGATGCCCTTGACGCCTAGTTCGGCGGCGTGCTTCTCGTCGTCCGTCCAGCGGGAGTTGCCGCCGTCCACGACGACGTCACCGGGCTCGAGGAGCTCGGCCAGCTCGTCGATCGTCGACTGGGTCGGGGCACCGGCCGGGACCATCACCCAGACCACACGCGGACCCTTCAGCTTGCCCACAAGCTCTTCGAGGCTGTGGACATCGGCGAGGTCCGGGTTGCGGTCGTATCCGATGACGGTGTGGCCCGCGCGGCGTATCCGCTCGCGCATGTTGCCGCCCATCTTGCCGAGGCCGACGAGACCGAGCTCCATCAGTTGTTCCTTAGGTCGCTGTGTGGCGTGTGGGGCACGTTCGTACCCATGCCCGAGCCTAAACCCGGACGGTCACGCACAGCTGTGGGCATACGCGCTCATACGTGGTCCCACCTGCGGCTTCCCCCTGGGACCCGTCGTCCACCGGACCCCAGGGGACTGTGGACGACCGTCAGCCGCTGAGGCGCACCGGCATGATCAGGTACTTGTACGCCTGGTCCGCCTCGGCGTCCATGGCCGGCTTGCCGCCCAGCAGCGCGGGCTTGGTGGACGTCGTGAAGGACAGCTGGGCCACCGGGGAGTCGATCGCGCTCAGGCCGTCCAGCAGGAAGGTCGGGTTGAAGGCGATCGAGATGTCGTCGCCCTCCAGATTGGCGTCGACCCTTTCCACAGCCTGTGCGTCGTCGCTGGAACCGGCCTCCAGGATCAGTACGCCCTGCTCGAAGCTCAGCCGCACCGGGGTGTTGCGCTCGGCGACCAGCGCCACGCGCTTGACGGCCTCCACGAAGGGGGCGGTCTCCAGGGTGGCGACCGAGTTGAACTCCGTCGGGAACAGCGTGCGGTACTTCGGCAGGTCGCCCTCCAGGAGGCGGGTCGTCGTCCGCCGCCCGGCACCCTCGAAACCGATCAGGCCCTCACCCGCGCCCGAGCCGGACAGCGCCAGGGTCACGCTGTCGCCGCTGGTCAGCGCCTTGGCGGTGTCCAGGAGCGTCTTGGCGGGCACCAGGGCGACCGCGGACGCCTCCGGGTTCTCCGGCTTCCACAGGAACTCGCGGACCGCGAAGCGGTAGCGGTCGGTGGAGGCCAGCGTGACCGTGTCGCCCTCGATCTCGATACGCACACCGGTCAGTACGGGCAGCGTGTCGTCACGGCCGGCGGCGATCGCGACCTGCTGCACGGCGGAGGCGAAGACCTCGCCGGGGACCGTGCCCGTCGCGTTCGGCATCTGCGGCAGCGCCGGGTACTCCTCCACAGGCAGTGTGTGCAGGGTGAACCGGGAGGACCCGCACACCACCGTCGCCCGTACACCGTCTGTGGAAATCTCCACCGGACGGTTGGGGAGGGCGCGGGAGATGTCGGCAAGAAGGCGGCCGGAGACGAGGACCGTGCCCTCCTCCTCGACCTCGGCCTCCACCGACACACGTGCGGAGACCTCGTAGTCGAAGCTGGACAGGCTCAGCTGGCCGTCCTCGGCCCTCAGCAGCAGGCCGGCGAGGACAGGCGCCGGCGGACGGGCCGGGAGGCTGCGCGCCGCCCAGGCCACTGCCTCCGCGAGTACGTCGCGTTCCACCCGGATCTTCACCGTAAGCCGCCTCCTGCTGTTGCCGGCGCTCTCGCCCTGCTGGCCTTCGTCGTCTGACTCGGTGTCGTGGGTCCCGGCGAGGGGAAGGACACCGGGGACCAGTCTGACGCACCCCGCTGACAGTAGGTGCCTCTCGGGGTCAAGTCGTGACGAGGGGCAGTCGGGAGCCGGAGGGCGAGTTGTGCACAGACCCCGCTTCCAAGCGAATTTCCCGGTCTCTCTAGTCGGGAGTAGTAGTAGGGCCTGTGGAAACCGTGGATAACCCCGTTGTCCCAGGTCGGAGGCGGAATTTTGTCCACGGGGCCTGTGGGCGCAGCCCGTGGACAACCTGGGGTCTCTGTGGAGAACGGAAAGTTCTGCACATCCCGTGCACAGCCTCGGGGCACTTCTCCCCAGTGCCGTCCCCAGTTTTACCCACCTTTCCCACAGGGCAACCCAGCACCTTGATGTGACGGCTTTCACTCCCGTCGGTGAGCAGGCGCGCCGCGTTGCCGAACAGTGGACAGGACTGTGGAGAAGCTGGGGATCACTGGGGACAACCCGCCTCGGCCTGTGGGTTGCCGGTGGACAACTCCGTGCACAGCCTGTGGATCTTCTCCTCGTCCACAGTCTGTGGAGACTCTCCGTCCACGAATCCACAAGCCCGTGAGCTGGCCTGATGCTTCTTCCCCAGCACTCCCTGTGGACGCGATCTGGACAACTCCGCAGTCCCCAGGATGTGGACGGAAGAAAGTCACCGAATCTGTGGAGGGTGGCCGTAACGCGGCAGCTAATCGAACAGCGGGTGTCCTGAGGCGTCTGGTGGTCGGGGACGCGGGAGGAGCAGGACCGGAACGCAAAGGCGCCCCGGGGCCTTGCCCCAGGGCGCCTGCGGAGGCGGATGACCGTCCGCGTCGGCTGTGGTGAGCGCGCCGGCCGTGGCGAGCGCGTCAGCGGTGGCGACCGCGCCGGCCGTGGCGAGCGCGTCAGCGGTGGCGACCGCGCCGGCCGTGGCGAGCGCGTCAGCGGTGGCGACCGCGTCAGCCGTTCTTGATGCGGTTCGTCAGCTCCGTCACCTGGTTGTAGATGGAGCGCCGCTCGGCCATCAGCGCGCGGATCTTGCGGTCGGCGTGCATGACCGTCGTGTGGTCGCGGCCCCCGAACTGCGCGCCGATCTTCGGCAGCGACAGATCGGTCAGCTCACGGCACAGGTACATCGCGATCTGCCGCGCGGTCACCAGGGCGCGACCGCGTGAGGTGCCGCACAGGTCCTCCACCGTCAGCCCGAAGTAGGCGGCGGTGGCGGCCATGATGGCGGTCGCGGTGATCTCGGGTGCCGTGTCCTCGCCGCCCGGGATCAGGTCCTTGAGCACGATCTCCGTCAGGCCCAGGTCCACGGGCTGCCGGTTGAGCGACGCGAACGCCGTCACCCGGATCAGCGCGCCCTCCAGCTCGCGGATGTTGCGCGAGATGCGGGAGGCGATGAACTCCAGCACCTCCGGCGGCGCGTTCAGCTGCTCTTGGACCGCCTTCTTGCGCAGGATCGCGATGCGCGTCTCCAGCTCGGGCGGCTGGACGTCGGTGATCAGCCCCCACTCGAAGCGGTTGCGCAGCCGGTCCTCCAGGGTGACCAGCTGCTTGGGCGGCCGGTCCGAGGACAGCACGATCTGCTTGTTGGCGTTGTGGAGTGTGTTGAACGTGTGGAAGAACTCCTCCTGCGTCGACTCCTTCTGCGCCAGGAACTGGATGTCGTCGACGAGCAGGATGTCCATGTCGCGGTAGCGCTTGCGGAAGGCATCCGCCTTGCCGTCGCGGATGGAGTTGATGAACTCGTTGGTGAACTCCTCGGAGCTCACGTACCGAACGCGCGTGCCGGGGTACAGGCTGCGCGCGTAGTGCCCGATCGCGTGCAGCAGGTGCGTCTTGCCGAGCCCGGACTCCCCGTAGATGAACAGGGGGTTGTAGGCCTTGGCCGGTGCCTCGGCGACGGCGACGGCGGCGGCGTGCGCGAAGCGGTTGGAGGCACCGATCACGAACGTGTCGAAGAGGTACTTGGGGTTCAGGCGCGCGGTGGGCTCGCCCGGCCCGGTCGCCGGCGCGGGCTGCGCGGCCAGCGGGCCGGGGGCGCCGGTCGTGGGCAGGTTCGGGCCGACCGGGCCCCCTCTGTGCACGTGGCCGTTGCCGGAGGGCGGCTCCGGTAGTTCGCGGCGGTCGGGCCGCTGCTGGTCGTAGTCGGGGCGTCCGCTGTCGTAGTCCGGGCGCCCACTTTCGTAGTCCGGGCGTCCGCTGTCGTAGTCGGGGCGTCCGCCGTCGTAATCCGAGCGCTGCTGCTCGTAGGGCGAGCGGTCCAGCGACTGCGTGCGGTAGTCCGGTGTCGCGTACGGGTCGCGCTCGGGGAAGCCGAGGCGCTGCTGCTGCCAGCCGTAGTCGTCCTGGGCGGGGCGCGGCCATGCGCCGGGCTCCGGGCGCTGGTACTCGCCCGGGTACGCGGGCCGGGCCGCCGGGAGCTGGTTGGCGCGGGCGGGCGGGAGCTGGTCACCGGGACGCTGCTCGGGGCGGCCGGCGCGATGATCGCGGTGGTCGCGGTGGTCGTCCGCGCGGTGGCGGCCGTACCCCTCGTAGCCGCTGCCGTCATATGCGTCGCGCCCCTGGGGAGAGGGCAGCTCGGGCTCCTCGTAGCGCGACTGGGCGGGCGGGGCGGGCGGCTCACCCGCGGAGTCGTCGACGGTGATCGCGATGCGGATCGGGCGGCCGCACTCACGGCTCAGCGTCTCGCTGACGATCGGCGCGAGCCGGCCCTCGAGGACACCCTTCGCGAACTCGTTCGGAACGGCGAGCAGGGCGGTGTCGGCCACCAGCGCCAGCGGCTGGCAGCGCCTGATCCAGTGCTCGTCCTTCGCCTCGACGCCCGGCCCGTGGCCCTCACCGAGGAGCTGCTCGAGTACTCGCGGCCATACTGCGGCAAGATCGGCGGGTACGTCAGCCACAGGGCACGCTCTCTCACAGGTCCCACGAACGTCTGGTTGCGGGACGGGTCGGGATGTGAATCGGTTCGGTCAGGTCGGGGGCAAAACTGCTCGGGCAGCGATAAAGGAACGAATCGGAGTCCAGTCACGGTAGTCAGGGCGGCCCGTGCGGTTCAAGTTGTTGTCCCCAGCCTGTGGACAAGTGTCCCCGACCGGCCACCGGTTTGACCGGATGGCGCAGCCCCGCGTACCGTAACCAGGTCGAGTTGTCGATGGCTGCTGCCGCCTGCCTCCGATGGGCACAGATCACGTATCAGTGTGCCGACCAGGGCACATTTCGGTGATCGGGAAGCGGTGCACTCGGGCGTAACGCGAGCTACTCGTGGGCGCACGGTGACAGCCAGGTGACACCCCGCCACCCACCGAATCATTACTGGAGCCCCCGAGTGAGCAAGCGCACCTTCCAGCCGAACAACCGTCGTCGCGCGAAGACCCACGGCTTCCGGCTGCGTATGCGCACCCGTGCCGGCCGCGCCATCCTGGCGTCCCGCCGCAGCAAGGGTCGCGCCCGCCTGTCCGCCTGATCGCGTACAGGTCATGACGTGCTGCCTACCGAGCATCGGCTGAGGCGGCGCGAGGACTTCGCGACCGCGGTACGCCGAGGACGCCGGGCCGGACGCCCGCTTCTCGTCGTCCACCTTCGTAGCGGTGCCACGGACCCGCACGCGCCTGGGGAGAGCGCTCCCCCGACGCGTGCGGGTTTCGTCGTGAGCAAGGCTGTGGGTGGAGCGGTCGTTCGCAACAAGGTGAAGCGCAGGCTTCGCCATCTGATGCGTGACCGAGTGGCCCTGGTGCCCCCCGGTAGCCTGGTAGTCGTACGAGCGCTGCCCGGTGCGGGTGACGCCGACCATGCACAGCTGGCCCGAGACCTGGATGCCGCTCTCCAGCGGCTGCTGGGAGGAGGGGGCACGCGATGAAGTACCCGCTGCTGGCTCTGATCAAGCTGTACCAGTGGACGATCAGTCCACTGCTCGGGCCCGTGTGCAAGTACTACCCGTCGTGTTCCCACTACGGCTACACGGCCATCGACCGGCACGGTGCGATCAAGGGGACGGCACTGACCGCCTGGCGCATCCTGCGGTGCAATCCGTGGTCGCTCGGCGGTGTGGACCATGTCCCGCCGCGCAAGCGTCCGCGGTGGCACGAAATGCTGCGTGACGCCTGGCGCACACGCAAGGGCGGGCCCTCCGCCGCCGAACCGGCCACCGAGGAGAATCTCCCCTCGAGCCCGGCCGCAGAGACCTCGTCCCATGCCCAAGGAGCATGATTAGTGGACACGATTGCCAGCCTCTTCAGCTTCATCACCACACCCGTTTCCTGGGTCATCGTCCAGTTCCACAAGGTGTATGGCGCGATCTTCGGCGCCGACACGGGCTGGGCCTGGGGCCTGTCCATCGTGTCCCTGGTGATCCTTATCCGTATCTGCCTGATCCCGCTCTTCGTGAAGCAGATCAAGGCGACCCGGGCCATGCAGACGCTCCAGCCCGAGATGAAGAAGATCCAGGAGCGCTACAAGAACGACAAGCAGCGTCAGTCCGAAGAGATGATGAAGCTGTACAAGGAGTCGGGCACCAACCCGCTCTCCTCGTGCCTTCCCATCCTGGCGCAGTCTCCGTTCTTCTTCGCCCTCTACCACGTGCTCAACGGCATCGCGACGGGCAAGACGATCGGTGTCATCAATGACACGCTGCTTGCCAGCGCCCGTAAGGCGCACATCTTCGGCGCCCCGCTGGCCGCGAAGTTCACAGACGGCTCGGGCAAGGTCGCCCAGCTCGGTGCCTCGCTGACCGACGTCCGGGTCGTCACCGCGGTCATGATCGTCCTGATGTCGGCGTCGCAGTTCTACACGCAGCGCCAGCTGATGACCAAGAACGTCGACACGACGGTGAAGACGCCGTTCATGCAGCAGCAGAAGATGCTGATGTACGTCTTCCCGGTCATGTTCGCCGTCTTCGGCATCAACTTCCCGGTCGGTGTCCTCGTCTACTGGCTGACCACCAACGTGTGGACCATGGGCCAGCAGATGTACGTCATCCACAACAACCCGACCCCGGGTTCCAAGGCCCAGGCGGCCTACCTGGAGCGCCTGAGCAATCACGTCACGCACCACGGCAAGATCCGTCGTCGCAGCGAGAAGACCATCGTCAAGGCGATCGTCGCCAAGGGCCGGGACCGCAACGAGTTCGAGCGCAAGTTCATCAACGCTCTGAACAAGGCCGGCCTCGCGGCCCAGCCCGACGGCACCGTGGTGAAGAGCGAGGTCACGGCCGTCGCCACCGCCGAGGACGGTACGACGGTCGCCGGTGCCGCCGCCCCGAAGCGTCAGCAGCCCAAGCGGCAGAGCAAGGCACAGCGCCAGTCCGGTGCTGTCAAGCCGGCCGGGGGCTCCGAGCCGACGACCTCCTCGCCGTCGCTGGACAAGGCCGATGAGCCGCAGGACGCCAAGCCGGCCGGTGCCGCCAAGAAGGCGGCGCAGCAGCCCGGCAGTGGCACCCGTAGCCGGGCCCAGTCCGGCCAGCGCAAGGGTCCGCAGCGGCCCAAGTCCCCGTCCAAGAAGTAAGAAGGAGTCCATCCCGTGACGGAAGGCACCACCTCCGCCGCTGCCGAGGGTGCAGACACCCTGACCCGCCTGGAGCAGGAGGGTGAGATCGCGGCGGACTACCTCGAGGGTCTGCTGGACATCGCCGATCTCGACGGCGACATCGACATGGACGTCGAGGGCGACCGCGCGTCCGTCTCGATCATCAGCGACACGGGCAGCCGTGACCTGCAGAAGCTGGTCGGCCGTGACGGTGAGGTGCTGGAGGCGCTCCAGGAGCTCACGCGCCTGGCCGTGCACCGGGAGACCGGCGACCGCAGCCGCCTGATGCTCGACATCGCGGGCTTCCGGGCCAAGAAGCGCGCCGAGCTCTCGGAACTCGGTGCCAAGGCGGCGGCCGAGGCCAAGAGCACCGGGGAGCCCGTGAAGCTCAAGCCGATGACGCCGTTCGAGCGCAAGGTGGTGCACGACGCGGTCAAGTCCGCGGGCCTGCGCAGCGAGTCCGAGGGCGAGGAGCCACAGCGCTTCGTCGTCGTGCTGCCCGCCTGAATCGGTCCGTACGTCTCTCCGGCCCCGTCTGTAGCGCAGGCGGGGCCGAACTTTGTCAGCCTGGTAGTTCTGGTGATCGGCGCTGGTCGCGCTGATGCGGTACGGAAGGACGGTCCCCGTGACGGAGGCAGCGGAGCTCCCCCCTGCGCCCGAAAAGGCACGTGACGTATTCGGTGATCGCTTCGCGGATGCGGTCCGGTACGCCGAATTGCTGGCAGAGGCGGGCGTGCAACGAGGGCTGATCGGCCCGCGCGAGGTGCCCCGCCTGTGGGAGAGGCACCTGCTGAACTGCGCGGTCCTTTCGGAGGTCGTCCCCGAAGGAGTGACGGTGTGCGACGTCGGCTCGGGTGCCGGCCTGCCCGGTATTCCCCTGGCGCTCGTTCGGGACGACCTGAAGATCACGCTGCTCGAGCCGCTGCTGCGGCGGACCAATTTCCTCACCGAGGTCGTCGAGCTGCTCGGCCTGGATCATGTGACCGTGGTTCGTGGTCGCGCCGAGGAAGTCATGGGCAAGATTCCACCGGTCCATGTCGTGACCGCGCGGGCGGTGGCTCCGCTGGATCGTCTGGCCACCTGGGGCATCCCCCTGCTGCGTCCCTACGGGGAGATGCTGGCGCTCAAGGGCGACACCGCGGAAGAGGAACTGAAGAGTGCGGCCACCGCTCTGGCCAAGCTCGGTGCGGTCGAGACGTCCATCCTCCATGTAGGGGAGGGCATCGTGGACCCGCTGTCGACCGTGGTGCGGGTCGAGGTCGGGGAGAGCCCCGGTGGGGTGCGATTCGCGGCCAAGCGGGCCAAGGCGGCCCGGACGGGGCGGGCACGCCGACGTCGTTGATCTGGCGATTGTCTGATCTGCTCTGAGTCTGGGCCGTACGCCACACAAGCTGCCAAACCTGCGCATCTCGGAGTGTCGCGGAGGCCTGACCGCGGCTGCTGTGCATCGTGTTTCACGTGAAACGTCGCTCACTGCTGCACGGCATCATCAGTCGCGGCCGGGCCGCGGCCGAACCCCGCGAACGCAAGCCTCTCGGATCTCTCGGAGAACCGTCCACTCGTAGCGTGGTACCCCCCGTGGAGGGTACGGAGTTGTCCACAGAGGTGGATTTCTCCACAGAAGACCAGACCTCACTGGTTCACAACCCCGAAGGCATGGGAGGCTCTGTTCATTGCGAGCCTGATGTCGAGGAGAGTGAATCCTTGCGGTCCGACGCCAACATCGCGGGACCGATGACCGATCCGGTCCCCGGTCCCCGTACCGAGTCGATGGGGGAGGATGTTTCACGTGAAACACCGCCCCCGATGGACGACACTCCCATCGGTCGTGCTGCCCAACTTGCGGTGGAGGCACTGGGTCGTGCCGGCGAAGGCCTGCCGCGGCCAGAGCAGACCCGGGTCATCGTGGTCGCCAACCAGAAGGGTGGCGTGGGCAAGACGACGACGACCGTCAATCTCGCCGCCTCCCTCGCCCTGCATGGCGCCCGCGTCCTGGTGATCGACCTGGACCCGCAGGGCAATGCGTCTACCGCGCTGGGGATCGACCACCACGCCGAAGTCCCTTCCATCTATGACGTGTTGGTCGAGAGTAGGCCGCTCGCGGAGGTCGTTCAGCCCGTCCCCGATGTGGAAGGTCTCTTCTGCGCTCCCGCCACGATCGACCTGGCGGGTGCAGAGATCGAGCTGGTATCCCTGGTGGCCCGGGAGAGCCGACTGCAGCGGGCGATTCAGGCCTATGAGCAGCCGTTGGACTACATCCTCATCGACTGCCCGCCCTCTCTTGGCCTGTTGACGGTCAACGCCCTGGTCGCCGGGCAGGAGGTGCTCATCCCGATCCAGTGCGAGTACTACGCACTGGAGGGTCTGGGCCAGCTGCTTCGCAACGTCGACCTGGTGCGGGGACACCTCAATCCAGCTCTGCATGTGTCGACCATCCTGCTCACCATGTACGACGGCCGGACGCGCCTGGCATCCCAGGTCGCGGAAGAGGTGCGCAACCACTTCGGCGGCGAGGTGCTGAGGACTAGCATTCCTCGCTCGGTCCGTATTTCCGAGGCGCCGAGCTACGGACAGACGGTGCTGACCTACGATCCAGGATCGAGCGGTGCGCTCTCGTATCTTGAGGCGGCACGTGAAATCGCGCTGAAGGGTGTTGGCGTCCACTACGACGCACAGCACGCCCATGTCGGCGCCCGGACGGAACAGAGCATGGTGGAGGGGATTCAGTGAGCGAGCGACGGAGGGGGTTGGGCCGTGGTCTCGGCGCACTGATCCCCGCTGCCCCGACAGGGGACAAGGCGACGACTCAGGGGGCGGTGGGCGGCGGTGCACCCGCCTCATCGGCGGCGGTGCCCGTCCTGACCACGGACCGGGGAGTGGCGGCCGCGAAGGTGGCCACGCTGTCGACTGTTTCACGTGAAACCGAGGACGCGTCTGCGCAGGGCGCGGTGGAGACGACCGCGTCGCCGATCGGTGCTCACTTCGCTGAGTTGCCCCTCGACGCCATCACCCCGAATCCACGGCAGCCCCGTGAGGTGTTCGACGAGGACGCGCTCGCCGAACTCGTCACCTCCATCAAGGAGGTGGGCCTTCTCCAGCCGATCGTGGTGCGTCAAGTGGGTCCGGCGCGCTACGAGCTCATCATGGGCGAGCGGCGCTGGCGGGCCTGCCGAGAGGCAGGCCTGGAGGCCATCCCGGCGATCGTGCGAGCCACGGACGACGAGAAGCTGCTGCTGGACGCCCTCCTGGAGAACCTGCACCGAGCGCAGCTGAACCCGCTGGAAGAGGCAGCCGCCTATGACCAGCTCCTCAAGGACTTCAACTGCACCCACGACCAGCTGGCCGACCGCATCGGCCGGTCACGTCCTCAGGTGTCCAACACCCTGCGGCTGCTGAAGCTGTCGCCGGCGGTGCAGCGTCGGGTGGCCGCCGGGGTGCTGTCCGCGGGCCACGCCCGGGCGCTGCTGTCCGTGGAGGACTCGGAGGAACAGGACCGGCTGGCGCACCGGATTGTGGCCGAGGGGCTGTCCGTGCGCGCCGTCGAGGAGATCGTCACGCTCATGGGGTCCCGGCCGCGCAGTGCCCCGCGGTCCAAGGGACCACGCGCCGGTGCCCGGGTTTCCCCGGCGCTCAGCGACCTGGCGACTCGGCTCTCGGATCGCTTTGAGACCCGGGTGAAGGTGGACCTGGGACAGAAGAAGGGCAAGATCACCGTCGAGTTCGCCTCGATGGAGGATCTGGAGCGGATCCTCAGCACGCTTGCCCCGGGTGAGGGACCGGTCCTGCACAAGGGCCTGCAGGACGGCGATGCCGAGGAGCCGGAGGACTAAGCCTTCCGGGTGAAGCCGGTCGTGATCGGTGACCCTCCGGGTGGGCCGTGTCCGGCGTGTACGGAACACGGCCCGCTCTTTGCTTTCAGGCAGTACCGATGGAATCACCAACGTGGATACGATGCGTTGGGGTATGGCGCATCCACCTGACGGCACCTTGATCGGGGAGGCGGGGGCCATGCGAACCATGAGCCGTACCGGACTGATGACTGCGGGCCTGAGTGTGGGAGCGGTCGGCGGGTTCGTCGGCAGCCTGCTCAGGGAGCGGAGCGCTCTGACAGCCGCCCGCAGTGCTGCGGGCGAAGGAAGCGAGGAACTGCCTTCATGGGGCGTCGGCTCGTACCGCTCACGCTGGACAACCTTCCGGATCTTCCCAAGCGCTGTCGCGCGTGTGTCTTCTGGGAACTGGACCCCGTCAGCGGAGAGGCGGCGGTAAAGGCCGGGACGTCCACGCTCGAGAAAGAGGCCTGGATCTCCGCCGTCCTGCTGGACTGGGGCTCCTGCGGCCGGGTGGTCTACGTGGACGACGTACCGGTGGGCTTCGTGCTGTACGCGCCGCCCGCCTATGTCCCGCGCTCCACGGCCTTCCCCACGAGCCCGGTGTCACCGGACGCGGTCCAGCTGATGACCGCCTTCATCATGCCTGGTTACCAGGGCCAGGGGCTTGGCCGGGTGATGGTCCAGACGGTCGCCAAGGATTTGTTGCGCCGGGGCTTCAAAGCCATCGAGGCCTTCGGCGACGCACGCTGGAAGGAACCGGCGTGCCTGCTGCCCGCCGACCACCTGCTGGCCGTGGGATTCAAGACGGTACGGCCGCACCCGACGTACCCCCGGCTCAGGCTGGAACTGCGCTCGACGCTTTCCTGGAAGGAAGACGTCGAGCTGGCGTTGGACCGTCTGCTGGGAGCCGTGCAGAAGGAGCCGGCGCTGCGTCCTCTGTAGACCGGGCTCATGCCTAGGGGCCGACCTCTGAAGGTCGGCCCCTAGGCGTTTCACGTGAAACATCGCCACCTCGCTCGGCCACCTCGCTCGGCGGCCCGGCTGAGTGGCCTCGCCGTCTACTCGGCGATGAAGTCCTCGAGGTCGCGGACGATCGCGGCCTTCGGCTTGGCACCGACGATGGTCTTGGCGACCTCGCCACCCTGGTAGACGTTCAGGGTCGGGATCGACATGACGCCGTACTTCGCGGCCGTCGCCGGGTTCTCGTCGATGTTGAGCTTGACGACCTCGATCTTTTCGCCGTACTCGGCGGCGATCGCCTCGAGCGACGGGGCGATCTGGCGGCAGGGGCCGCACCAGGCAGCCCAGAAGTCCACCAGGACGGGCTTGTCGCTCTTGAGGACGTCCTCCTCGAAGGAGGCGTCGGTCACGTTCTTCAGGGTGCCTGCCACGGCGGGCTCCTTACCTCGGTGATGCGATGGGCGAAACGGGGGTCAGACGGTGGTCTTCTCGGGCTCGGCCTGCTGCTCGCTGTCTGCGAGGGCGGCGAGGTAGCGCTCGGCGTCAAGGGCGGCGGAGCAACCCGTGCCGGCGGCGGTGATCGCCTGGCGGTAGGTGTGGTCGACGACGTCGCCCGCGCCGAAGACACCGGTCAGGTTGGTGCGGGTCGAGGGGGCATCCACCTTGAGGTAGCCCTCCTCGTCGAGGTCGAGCTGGCCCTTGAACAGCTCGGTCCGCGGGTCGTGCCCGATCGCGATGAACAGGCCGGTCACCGGCAGATCGGTGAGCTCACCGGTCTTCAGGTTCCGCAGCGACAGGCCCTCGAGCTTCGGGTTGCCCTTGATCTCGGCTACCTCGCTGTCCCACACGAACTTGATCTTCGGGTCGGCGAAGGCGCGGTCCTGCATCGCCTTCGAGGCCCGCAGGGTGTCACGACGGTGGACGACGGTGACGGACTTGGCGAAGCGCGAGAGGAAGGTGGCCTCCTCCATCGCGGTGTCGCCGCCGCCGATCACGGCGATGTCCTGGTCCTTGAAGAAGAAGCCGTCACAGGTGGCGCACCAGGAGACTCCGCGGCCGGAGAGGGCGTCCTCGTTCGGCAGGCCCAGCTTGCGGTGCTGGGAGCCGGTGGCGACGATAACGGCCTTCGCCTTGTGCACCGTGCCCGCGGTGTCCGTGACGGTCTTGATCTCACCGGTGAGGTCGACGGAGACGATGTCGTCGGGAACCAACTCGGCACCGAAGCGCTCGGCCTGCGCGCGCATGTTGTCCATGAGCTCGGGGCCCATGATGCCGTCCTGGAAGCCGGGGAAGTTCTCGACCTCGGTCGTGTTCATGAGCGCACCCCCCGCGGTGACGGCGCCCTCGAACACCAGTGGCTTCAGCGACGCGCGCGCGGTGTAGAGCGCCGCCGTGTAACCGGCGGGCCCGGAGCCGATGATGATCACGTTACGGACGTCGCTCACGGCTTGATTCCTCGTCTCTGGAGACTGCTGCTGCCTACTGCCGGTGGGAGCCTCGCTCGGCGCTCTCACCCCACCCAACGGATCCTAAGGGGCCCGCATTCCCGGTGTGTCCGGGTACACGGAGACACGGCACCGCACACAGTTCCCAATGACACTCGGGTAGGAACCGGTCCGGGGCGGGAAACCTCAGGAGCGGGCGTACGAGTGGGTCAGCAGCACCTTGCCGGGGGGCCCCGAGGCCTGCTTCACGCAGGCCGCGTCGACGATGTAGGCCGTGACCTTGGTGCTGTCGGAGGCGTCAGGGGTGACGAGCAGATAGACGAGGGTCCCCTGGTACACGCCCTTGTCGGCGGCGAGGACGCTCTCCTTGGTGGTGACGGCCTGCTGGACGCAGGTCGGCACGTTGACCGTGGTGTCCTGGAACGTCCTGTTCGGCCGCATGCCTGAAGAACCGGTCGTGCCCGGGTCGGACTGGACGCCCCAGGGTTTGTCACTGGCGGGGCTGCCCTCGTCCGTCTTCCCGGCGAGCAGGTTGGTGACCTGACTCTGCAGGGTGCCCTCGGAGTAGGTGTGCGCGGAGTCGGTGTGCTGCGGCGTGGCCGTTGTGTTCTTCCCCGTGTCGCCGCCCAGCGTCTGCACCAGGAGGACGCCCAGACCCACGGCCGCAGCTGTGAAGACGGCGGCCACGGCGACGGTCCTGCGGCGGAGGCGACGGGTGCGCTCGGCGCGGCCCGGTCCGGTGGCCGCACGGGCGTGGCCCGAAGGTCGGTCAGCGGCGGCAGTGGTCGCTGTTTCACGTGAAACATGCGCGGTGATGAGTTCGGGTGAATCCGTATGCGCGCTGTTGGGTGCCGATGCCGGTGGCGCGACGTCCGGCAGTGCCTCCGCGGCGAGCGCGGCATCGATACGGTTCGCCACATCGTCGGGCATGCGGGGCGGGTCCGGACTCGCGCCAAGGAGTCCGCGGATCTCCTCCAGGGAGTCGTACACGTCCGCACACAGAGGGCACTCGTCCAGATGCCGCCGCACGTCCGCGACACGGGAGGGTGGCAGAAGCCCTTCGCTGAGGTCGGAGAGCTCCTCGACGTCCGGGTGCCCGGCCCTATCGGTCGTGGATGTCACGCTCGCCCACCTCCGCCCTTCACAGCAGCTGAATCGCTTGGCCCTGCGTCATGTGGTCCTGCTGCGGGTGGGACGGATGTCCCCTGAGCCCGGTTCCGTCCGCCGCCCGACTTCTTTTCGTCCCTGCCTCCGCCCTCCGCGCGCAGATGGGTGAGCAGCGGCAGCAGTCTGGCTCTGCCACGGGCACAGCGGCTCTTCACCGTGCCCGTCGGCACATCGAGGATGCGGGCGGCCTCCGCGACCGGGTAGCCCTGCATGTCCACGAGGACGAGAGCGGCACGCTGGTCCGGGGGCAGGGTGCCCAGAGCCTCCAGCAGCTGGCGGTGCAGATCATTCCGCTCGGCCGGCGCCGAGGCCGACTCATGCGGCTCCAGGAGCTGTTCCAGGCGTGCGGTGTCGTCCACGGGCGAGGTCTTCCTGGAGGCCGCCTTACGGGCGCGGTCCAGGCACGCGTTCACCGTGATCCGGTGCAACCAGGTGGTGACGGCGGACTGGCCCCGAAACGTATGGGCCGCCCGGTAGGCAGAAACCAGAGCGTCCTGAACGGCGTCGGCGGCCTCCTCACGGTCCCCGAGCGTGCGCAGGGCCACGGCCCAGAGCCGGTCCCGGTGCCGGCGCACGATCTCACCGAAGGCGTCGGGGTCGCCGGCTATATGACGGGCGAGGAGGTCCTGATCGCTAGCGTCGTCGTATGCGGTGCCATCCGCCATCGGACCCCCTCCCCTTGATGAATGCTCAGCCGGTGAACTTCACGTCGGTGATGGCCTGCTTGTAGCCGGCTCCGCTGTAGCCGTCGCTCGGCGCCATCGGCACAGCGGTGATCCACAGCAGGACGTACTGCGTCTTCAACGACTTGGTCGCCTTCACAGTGAGAGAGGTACCGCTCGTGGTGGCGGTTCCGATCTCCGTCATTCCCTCGACCCCTGTGGAGGGGGACAGCGAGTCCGTTGCATAGAGATGGATCGTCGTGTGGCTGCCCGGGTAGCGGAGCCCTATGGACGCGGCAGCGATCTTCCTGGCGGAGCCGAGGTCGTAGACGATGCCCACACCGGGCTTGTAGGGCGCCAGCTCGGGACCGTCGTTGTAGCGCTTGGTCCGCCAGTAGGTGGAGCTGTCCCCGTCGTACGTCTTCTTCACGTCCTCGGGTGCCTGCGCGTCACCACTCGCGACGTACTCCTGCGCCCCCTGAATCTTGATCTGGGTGGTGGGCCGACTGGGCGTGATGCCGCCGTTCTTGTCGTTCCCGTCCGTCGTATGGGTCTGGTTCGTGTTGTCCGACTTCTTGCGCTGGTCCATAAGGGCTTCAGCCAACTGCCAGCTGCCCAGGCCCAGTGCCGCGATCAGCAGCGCGGAGACCGCCCACTTGAGGGCCTTGCCCGTGCGGCTCTGCAATGGGGGCGGCGGGGCCTGCACGGGCTGGGTGATGCCCGGGCCGGCCGCGGGGCGGCCGTACGTGCCCTGCTGGTACGTCGTGCGCTGGTAGTCGGGCGGCGCTGTGAACGAGGGCTCCGGCGGGCGGATGCGGGGCATCTCGCCGATCGCCTTGACCAGTTCCTCGGGCGTGGTGCACGGAGCCTCGTGGCGGGAGGCGGTGGCACCGTCGTTGGCCAGCGCCCGCATGGCGAGTTCGGACAGACCGCGGTGCACGCCGGCGCGGACCTGGTCCGGCGCGATCAGGCCGACTCCCTTGGGCAGCCCGGACAGACCGTAGGCGTCGTCCTCGTAGGGCCAGCGCTGGGTGAGGGCGGCGTACAGGAGTGCGCCGATGGCCTCCGTGTCGGTGCGCTGCGGGGTGTTGGAGCTGATGCCGCGCAGGGCGGCGTTCACCGCGAGGCCGCGGATGCGCCACTGGCCGGAGGAGGTGCGCAGGATCGTGCCGGGGTTCAGCCGGAGATGGGAGAGGCCCTCGCGGTGGGCGGCGGCCATGGCTTGGGCCACCTGGGTGACCATCTGGTAGGCGTCGTGCGCTTCCAGCGGTCCGGTGGCGAGCAGCGTGGTCAGTTCGACGGCGTCCGGCAGCCATTCGTGCACGACATAGACGAGGTCGTTCTCCTCGACCGCGTCCAGGACCTGCACGAATCGCGGGTCGCCGAGCAGCGCGGAGGAGCGGGCCGCGGCCAGCACCGAACGCGCCCTGGTGTGGTCCGAGGGAAGGACGTGAATACCGACGGCGCGGCGAAGTTTCTCGTCCACCGCACGCCAGCTGCTGAATCCGTCCAGACGGGTGACGCACTCCTCGAGACGGTAGCGTCTGGCGAGCTTGTGGCCGCTGTGCAGTTCGGGTGGTGAGGCCTTCCCGGGACGCTCGGTCCCGCCGCTCCCCTGCGGCTCGTCGCTGTCCGTGTCCCGCTCCCGGTCCTGGGCCACCCCGTCGGACGTGGACTGGTCCGCCTTGGCGGTCAGCGGCTCGTCACCGCTGTTGTCTGCCACGTCGACGGCAGCCGTGCTCCGTTCCGCCACCGTCGTACCTGCCTCCCCATCCGTTGCGCGCTGTCCGACGCAGAAACCAATTGTGCCCACAGTCCGCCGTTATGCACGACACACGGCGGCGGACAATGGTTGTGCGCGTACCCCCGCCTCAGCGCCCCAGGCGCCCGCGGACCATGCCGACCATTGAGTTGAGTTCCTCGATGCGCATCTTGCGTGCGGCGACGTAGAAGACACCGAGAAGCAGGACGCCACCGCCGACGAGCGCGGCCAGCGAGCCGGCCACCCCCTGCCCCAGCGTGTGGCCGATCTCGTAGCAGGCCGCTCCGCTCAGCAGAGCGGCCGGCACCGAGGCGATGCCGAGCCGTGCGTACGTCCGCAGCACCCGGGCGCCGTCCAGGTCGCCGCCCAGCCGCTTGCGTAGCCGGGCCCAGGCGACACCGACGCCGATCGCGTACGCGAGGCCGTAGGAGCCCGCCATGCCGATCACGGCCCAGCGGGCCGGGAGGACGAAGTAGCAGACGGCGGAGGCCCCCGCGTTCACGGCGGCCACGATGACCGTGTTGTAGAAGGGGGTGCGGGTGTCCTCGTACGCGTAGAAGGCGCGGAGCACGACGTACTGCACGGAGTAAGGGATGAGGCCGAGGCCGAAGGCCATCAGCATGTAGCCCATGTTGGTGGCCTCGCTGGTGCCCGACGAGCCGAAGATCAGGGTGCACATCGGGATGCCCAGCGAGACGAACCCGAACGCGATCGGCACGATCGCGACGGCCGTGGTGCGCAGGCCCTGCGAGATGTCGTCGCGGACGGCTCCCCCGTCGCCCTCGGCGGCCGAGCGTGAGATGCGCGGCAGCAGGGCCGCCATCAGGGAGACGGTGATGATCGCCTGCGGGAGCCCCCAGATCAGCTGGGCGTTGGCGTAGGCGGCGAAGCCGGTGCCGTCGACCGGGGAGTGCTTGCCCGCCGAGGTGGACAACTGTGAGACGACGAGCGCGCCCGCCTGGTTGGCGAGGACGAACAGGACGGTCCACTTGGCGAGCGTCGCGGCCTTGCCGAGGCCATGGCCCTTCCAGTCGAAGCGCGGCCGCAGCCGGAACCCGGTCTCGCGCAGGTACGGGATCATCGCCAGAGCCTGTACGACCATGCCGAGCAGCACGCCGATTCCGAGCAACCGCTGCCCCTCCGGCGGGATGTTCGTCACCTTCATCCCGGAGTTGGCCGCGCTGCCGTACACCCAGATGAACGCGCCGAGCGTCACGATGATGACGATGTTGTTCAGGACCGGGGTCCACATCATCGCGCCGAACTTCCCCCGCGCGTTGAGAACCTGCCCCATCACCACGTGGATGCCCATGAAGAAGATCGAGGGCAGGAAGTAACGGACGAAGGTGACGCCGACCTCGTTGGCCGCCGGGTCGCTGGCGACCGAGTCGGACAGCAGGCGGATCAGGAAGGGCGCCCCCAGGATCGCGACCACGGTGAGTCCACCGAGCGCCACCATGACCAGAGTCAGCAGCCGGTTGGCGTACGCCTCGCCGCCGTCCTCGTCCTCCTTCATCGCGCGCACCAGCTGCGGCACGAAGACGGAGTTGAGGCCACCGCCCACGGTGAGGATGTAGATCATCGTCGGCAGCTGGTAGGCGACCTGGAAGGTGTCGCCGAGGAGACCGACGCCGAGCGCCGAGACGATCAGCGCCGAGCGGATGAACCCGGTGAGCCGGGAGACCATCGTGCCCGCCGCCATCACGGCGCTGGACTTCAGCAGGTTCGAGGCCCGCCCGCCCTTCTTCCCTTCGGGCGCGGGTGGCGCGGTGGGCTCGGCGGTCGCCTCGGGCGCGACCACCGGTGCCGCAGGAGCCGCCGGTGAGGGGGCGGCGTACGTCCGCTCCTGCGGGGACGCCTGGGCGTAGGCGGGTGCCGGGTACGGTTCGGCCGGTCCCTGGCCCTGAGCCGGTGCGGGGCCCGGTACGGACGGCTGCCGCACGTAGGGCTGTGTGCCGCCCTGCTGCTGGTCCCTGAACAGGTGCGCGAAGGCGTCCGGCTCGTGGCGCTCCTCACCGGCCTGGGTGACGAGGTCGTCGACGCCGACGAACTGGGTGGTGCGGGGGTCGTCGCCGTACGGCAGGTACTGCGACGGTCCCTCCGGCTCGGGCGCCGGCGGCTGGGCCCACACGTGAGGGTCGGGGGTGTACCGCGGCGTCGGCGGCTGGGCGTACAGGGGCTGCTGCGGCTGGTACGGGCCGGGGGGCGGCGGGGGGTGCGCGGCGCGGTCGTAGAGCGCCTCGGTCACCGGGTCCTGAGCGGAGAGGTCGTGCGCCTGGTAGGGGTCCTGGTGGTAGGCGTCCTGCAGGTACATGTCGGCCGGGGGCTGCGGCGGTACCTGACCGGGCTGGTGCGGTGGCGGGCCCTCGGGGTAGCCCGACCTGCCCACGGCGCCCTCCTCGCGGTCACCGTCGTACGGCGCGTTCATGGTTTACCCCACCTCGTTGTCCCCGGGCCCTTGGCCACGACATCGCTCAACGGTCCACTCTCTCACCCGTCCCGGACGGGTCGGTGCTTTCCGGTGCGGTGTCCGGCCCCGGGTCACTCGGGTGCTCCGGGTCGTCTGCCCCGGTCTCCGCATCCGACTCCTGTGCGGGTGCCGTCGCGGATCCTGCGGTGTCCCCAGTGTCTACGGTGCCGTCGGCGGCCTTGTTCAGACCCTTGTCGTCCGCGTCCTGCGGGTCGTCCTGCTGTTCCTCCTCGGCCTGCCGTGCGGCCAGGCGCTTGCGCTGGGTGTACATGCGGAACCCGGCGAGCACCAGGAGCAGGACACCACCGGCGATGACGAGCATCACGGTGGGAGTGATCTCGGTGACGTTCACATCGAAGGTGATCGGAGGGCCGTAGGCCTGCCCGTCCTCGGTGAAGAGCTGGGCGACGACTGCGGCCCGGCCGTTGGCGTTGGCCGTGGTGGTGAACTTCACGGACTGGCTGTGCCCGCCCGAGACGGAGATGGGCTGCTCGGAATAGGGGCCGTTGCCGATCTTCAAACGCGTCGGCTGCTGGGAGGTGAGCCGCAGGACCAGGTGGTCGACCCCCTGCATGAGATTGTTCTGCACCGTCACGGGGATGGTCGCGCTGCGGCCGGAGAGCTTCGTCTCGGACTTCTCGATCAGCCGGACCTGGGCGGTGAGCCCGTCGAGGTACGACTCCACGCCCTGACGGAAGGCCGAGGCGTCGGAGGCGTGCCCGCGCCACGAGGTGGACATCGCGCGGTCTATGGCCCGCCCGAAGGGGGTGACGACGCGTGCGGGGTCGGTCAGGATCACCTTGAAGCTGTCGAGCTTGTCCTGCGTGTTCTCGATCTGCTCGAACGCGGACTGCGGAAGCTCCTGCCTGCGCAGCGAGGAGGGGTAGCGAGACGCGGCCGGCACCTTCGTCGTGGCATCCGGGTCCGGCTTGGCCTTGGCGGCCGCGGACAGATCGGCCGACTCCGACCAGTGGCTGCCCTGCAGGGCCGTCAGCGCCTCCGCCATCGACTGGGCCTGGCTCGCGGACGGCATCCGCGGGGGAGCGACCACGATGCTGCGCTGCTTGTCCGGCTCCTCGAGGTTGATCATCAGGCTCTCCGCCAGGAAATCCTGGACGGCGAGGGTGGAGTTCCGGGCCGAGGTCATGTCGCCGTCGAAGGCGGTCGACAGGCCGTCGTCCGCTACCACCGCTGTGGTGCCGCCCCCGATGGGGCGCGCGGCGGTGGGCGTGTAGGACAGGCCGCGGGTCTCCTGGAGGCTGCCGCTGCCGGCGATCACCTTGTCGGCGCCGGCAGAGGTGGCGACCTTGATGATGGAGGGGTCGATCGCGCCGTCCACGGGCCAGGCGAAGTCCGTGTCGGGTTTCACGTGGAGGATGGTCTCCACGGTGCTCGCTGCGACGTCCGTGGCGTCCTTGAGGTGGCTGAGGGAGCCGGTGACGTTCTTGCCGTTGTGGGCGAGCGAGGCCAGGTCGGGGTCGCCGTAGGGCAGAGCGACGACCTCCTTGTTCTGGACCGCCTTCTGAAGGTCGGCGAGCCACTGCTTGGCGACCGCCTGGCTCTTGCCTGCCGTGACCTGGTCGCCGCCACCCTTGATGCTGTAGCTGCCCGCCATCGCGTCCACGGAGGCGAGCAGGTCGGGGTCGATCACCCAGGTGACGTCGAGGTTCCTGCCCTGTGACAGGAGCTGGGAGAGACGGCCGCCCGGGGCGATCTCCTTGGCCAGGTCGTCGTTCTGGAAGACGGGTGTCTGCTGCTGGTTGGGGAGGGTCTCCGCGGTCATGTGGACATCGGAGACCAGCGGCCACAGGAACGTGGTCTGCGTCTTGGTGGCGGCGTCGTCGGGCTGCCAGGGCAGGAACGTCCGCTTGATGCCGAGCACCTGCTCGTCGGGCTGCGCGGCGGTCCGGCCGGAGAGCGAGACGCCGAGCGGGTAGACCCCGTCGGAGCCGAGGTCCAGCTCCTTGACGGGCACGGAGATGCTGAATTCCTGGGTGGCTCCGGGCGCGAGCTGGGCGAACTTCTCGACGTACTTGCCGCCGACCTCGGTGCCGTCGACGCCCGGCAGGTAGGAGGTGCGCCGGGCGAGGTTGTCGATGGAGGCGCGGTTGGTCAGCTCCTGGCCGACGCGCAGGCCCACGTGGGCGTCGGTGACGGCCTGCTTGCCGTTGTTGGTGACCGTGCCGGAGACGGTGAGGGTGTCGCCATCGGTCGGCACGCTGGGGCTGAGCGAGTCGAGGGAAATACTGACCGCTCGGGAGCTGCCGGCCTCCACCGCGGCGCTCCTGACGGCGGCGTGTGCGGCCGGGCCGGCGGGCAGCTGCAGCAGGCCGGCCAGCAGGGGGGCGCCCGCGAGCAGGGCTCCGGTGCGCCGGAGCCACCGGCGGGCAGGTGAGGAACTCATCCCCTGGAAGTCTGCCGCCTCGGCCACGCGCTCGCCCGTCCCTCGTCGTCAGTGGTCGTCGGAATGTGCGTCCCCGCATGGTAACGATGCGCGCGGAAGGGAAGTGCCGGGGTCCGCACCACAAGATCGGAAAGCGAGCGGGGCCGTCCCGTCATTGCGCGGATTGGCAGGCTCATCGCGACGCACTGTTTCCGGTCGTTCACGGAACGCTTGTGGAGCTTTAATGCGGGCGCCCGCCACCGCCCGGGACACGTACCCTTTTCTGTTGTGCCGAACGCCAACGAAGACAATCCCCGTGCCCTGAGTCAGGTACAGCAGCGCGCCGTGGGCGAGCTGCTGCGGGTCTCCCCTGTCGCCGACGACCTCGCCCGCCGCTTCAAGGAAGCGGGCTTCTCGCTCGCTCTGGTCGGTGGCTCGGTGCGGGACGCCCTCCTCGGCCGGCTCGGCAACGACCTGGACTTCACGACGGACGCCCGCCCCGAAGACGTCCTGAAGATCGTGCGGCCGTGGGCGGACGCCACATGGGAGGTGGGGATCGCCTTCGGCACGGTAGGGGCCCAGAAGGACGCCCGCGTCGGAGACGCAGTCCAACGCTTCCAGATCGAGGTGACGACCTACCGGTCGGAGGCCTATGACCGGAGCTCGCGCAAGCCCGAGGTGTCGTACGGCGACTCCATCGAGGAGGATCTGGTCCGGCGTGACTTCACGGTCAACGCGATGGCCGTCGCGCTGCCCGAGAAGGAGTTCATCGACCCGCACCGGGGGCTCGACGATCTCGCGGCCCGGGTGCTGCGCACTCCGGGCACCCCCGAGGAGTCGTTCTCGGACGATCCGCTGCGGATGATGCGGGCCGCCCGCTTCGCGGCCCAGCTGGACTTCGAGGTGGCTCCCGAGGTCGTCACGGCCATGAAGGAGATGGCCGGGCGCATCGAGATCGTCTCCGCCGAACGCGTACGGGACGAGGTGAACAAGTTGGTCCTGTCCGCCTACCCGCGCAAGGGGCTGACGCTGCTGGTCGATACAGGGCTCGCCGATCACGTTCTGCCGGAGCTGCCCGCCCTGCGGCTGGAGCGTGACGAGCACCACCGGCACAAGGACGTCTATGACCACACGCTGATCGTCCTGGAGCAGGCGATGGCGCTTGAGCAGGACGGCCCCGATCTGGTGCTGCGGCTCGCCGCGCTGCTGCATGACATCGGAAAGCCGAAGACGCGCCGTTTCGAGAAGGACGGCCGTGTCTCCTTCCACCACCACGAGGTGGTCGGCGCGAAGATGACCAAGAAGCGGATGACGGCGCTGAAGTACCCCAACGACCTGGTGAAAGACGTCTCCCGTCTGGTCGAACTGCACCTGCGCTTCCACGGCTACGGCACGGGAGAGTGGACGGACTCGGCGGTGCGCCGGTACGTCCGTGACGCGGGCCCGCTCCTCGACCGCCTCCACAAACTGACCCGCTCGGACTGCACGACCCGCAACAAGCGCAAGGCGGCCGCGCTCTCCCGGGCGTACGACGGCCTGGAGGAGCGCATCGCCCAGCTCAAGGAACAGGAGGAGCTGGACGCGATCCGCCCCGACTTGGATGGCAACCAGATCATGGAGATCCTGGGGGTGGGTCCGGGGCCCGTGGTCGGTCGTGCGTACAAGCACATGCTGGAGCTGCGTCTGGAGAACGGCCCTATGGGGCATGACGCAGCGGTGGCCGCGCTCAAGGAGTGGTGGGCCGAGCAGGGCGACGAATGAGGGGACGGGGTCATGTTTCACGTGAAACATGACCCCGGAACGCCACCACGGCAAGCATGGAGGGGCGATGTTTCACGTGAAACATCGCCCCTCCATGCTTGCCGTGGGTCGGTCTACTTCTTGAGCTCGTTCAGGCAGAGCACGATGTCGTGGCCGCCGCCGTACTGGATGTAGGAGATCGTCGCGTCCTTGACGTCCTGGCACTTGTTTTCATCGCTGCTGCCGTCAAACTTCTGGACGACCTTGTACTGGGCGCTGCTGGACGAGCAGTCCACCTCCTTGAGGTCGGCCTTGGAGTCCGTGCCGTCGTTGTGCATGCATGCTCCCACCGACGTGGTCTCCGCGTCGTCGCGGTTGAGGAACCAGCTCAGGCCGAATCCGGCGCCGAACTTCAGCAGGGCGATGATGACAAAGGCGACGACGGCGCCTATGATCCGCAGCGCCTTCTTGCCTCCCCGCTTGGCGGGTGCGGCCGACGGGGGAACGGGTGCGCCCTGCTGCTGAGGGAAGGGGGGATACGGCTGCTGCTGCGGGTACGTCTGCTGCGGCGGATAGGGCTGCTGCGGAGCGTACGGCTGCTGCGCGACTCCCGGCTGGCCGGGCTGCTGCCCCATGGGCACGGTGGGCTGCTGGGCGTACGGATTCGTGCCCTGGGGCGGCGGAGTGGTCACTTTCGGGGTCCCCCTCGAACGTGGGTGCGCATAGCGCGAAATAAGACGCCCGTAAGCTACAGGTCGGCACTGACAACCTTGAAGTCGCCTGGGTCTCCGTAGCCTTGATGTGACACTTACTGGCGTTCAAAGCGGGACATAGACAGAGCAACTGCCGCGTAGAGCACGGCCACCATGACGACCAGAGCGGCTGATCGGCCGTCAGGCGGCAGCATCAAGGCGGCGACCGCGGCCGCGCCGACGAAGGCCACATTGAAGAGCACGTCGTAGACCGAGAAGATCCGGCCGCGGAAGCCGTCGTCGACCGAGGACTGAACGATCGTGTCGGTAGAGATCTTCGCGCCCTGTGTGGTCAACCCCAGGACGAACGCGGCCGCCAGCAGGGGGCCCGCGGCGAACGGCAGGCCGAGCGAGGGCTCCAGTACGGCGGCGGACCCCGCGCACACTGCGATCCAGCGGCCGGCACCGAGACGCCCTGCCGCCCACGGTGTCAGCACGGCCGCGGCGAAGAACCCCGCCCCGGAGACGCCCAGCGCCAGTCCCAGCAGGGCCAGCCCCTGGCGCGGGTTCGCGGACAGGGCGTAGCGACACAGCATGAGCAGCAGAACGAGCAGCGCGCCGTAGCAGAACCGCATCAGGGTCATCGAGGTGAGCGCCCACGCGGCCTCCCGACGCGGGGGTGCCGCCAGATGCCGTACACCGGCCGCCAGATCCTGCGTGGTGCCGACCAGCACGGCGCCGAGGCGCGGCTGCACCGCATCCCTGTCCGGGCCCAGCGATTGCGGAGCCAGGCTCAGCGAGGCGAGGGCCGATCCCAGATACAGGAGCGCACCCAGCAGCACCACCGCGGCATCGGAGTCGGCGATCACCAGTCGTACGGCGAAGGCGAGTCCGCCACCCGCGGTCGCCGCGAGCGTGCCCGCCGTCGGGGAGAGCGAGTTGGCCATCACCAGGCGTTCGGCGTCGACCACCCGGGGCAGCGCCGCGGACAGGCCGGAGAGGACGAAACGGTTGACCGCGGTGACGCACAGCGCGGAGACGTAGAAGAGCCAGTCCGGTACATGGCTCACCATCAGGACGGCGGTCGCGCAGGCCAGCAGGGCGCGCAGCAGATTGCCGTGGAGGAAGACCTGGCGGCGCTGCCACCGGTCCAGCAGGACCCCCGCGAAGGGGCCGACGAGGGAATAGGGCAGGAGCAGCACGGCCATGGCGGAGGCGATGGCGGTGGCCGAGGTCTGCTTCTCAGGGGAGAAGACCACGTACGTGGCGAGCGCGACCTGGTAGACGCCGTCGGCCCCCTGGGACAGCAGCCGTACGGCGAGCAGGCGCCTGAAACCGCTGAAGCGCAGCAGGACGCGCAGATCGCGCACGACGGACATGGGGCACAGCCTCACATACGTGCGGGGTCCCCGGGCGGACGACCCGGGGACCCCGGCACGGGGACGGGAGCGACGTCAGCGCTCGACCTCGCCCCTGATGAACTTCTCGACGTTCTCGCGGGCCTCGTCGTCGAAGTACTGGACCGGCGGGGACTTCATGAAGTACGAGGAAGCGGAGAGGATCGGGCCGCCGATTCCCCGATCCTTGGCGATCTTCGCGGCGCGCAGCGCGTCGATGATGACACCCGCGGAGTTCGGGGAGTCCCAGACCTCGAGCTTGTACTCCAGGTTCAGCGGCACGTCACCGAAGGCACGGCCCTCCAGGCGGACGTACGCCCACTTGCGGTCGTCCAGCCAGGCCACGTAGTCGGACGGGCCGATGTGGACGTTCTTCTCGCCGAGGTCCCGGTCGGGAATCTGGGAGGTGACGGCCTGCGTCTTGGAGATCTTCTTGGACTCCAGGCGGTCGCGCTCGAGCATGTTCTTGAAGTCCATGTTGCCGCCGACGTTCAGCTGCATCGTGCGGTCCAGGATCACGCCCCGGTCCTCGAACAGCTTCGCCATGACGCGGTGCGTGATGGTCGCGCCGACCTGCGACTTGATGTCGTCACCGACGATCGGGACACCGGCCTCGGTGAACTTGTCGGCCCACTCCTTCGTGCCGGCGATGAAGACCGGAAGGGCGTTGACGAAGGCGACCTTGGCGTCGATGGCGCACTGGGCGTAGAACTTCGCCGCGTCCTCGGAGCCGACGGGCAGGTAGCAGACGAGCACGTCGACCTGCTTGTCCTTGAGGACCTGGACGACGTCGACCGGCTCCTCGGCGGACTCCTCGATGGTGGCGCGGTAGTACTTGCCGAGGCCGTCGAGGGTGTGGCCGCGCTGGACCGTCACGCCGGTGGACGGGACGTCGCAGATCTTGATGGTGTTGTTCTCCGAGGCGCCGATGGCGTCCGCGAGGTCGAGGCCGACCTTCTTGGCGTCCACGTCGAACGCGGCGACGAACTCCACGTCACGGACGTGGTAGTCGCCGAACTGGACGTGCATCAGACCCGGGACCTTGGACGCCGGGTCGGCGTCCTTGTAGTACTCGACTCCCTGCACCAGCGATGCGGCGCAGTTGCCCACGCCGACGATGGCTACGCGAACCGAACCCATTCCGGTTGCTCCCTGTGTGTACGTGTGAGGCCCCGACCGGGCCTCACGTGGTGGTGTCGTCGGACGGATCCGGCCCGGTGCTGTCCCGGTGCCGGGGCAGGCCGCCCGTCGATCCAGATGTGCTGCCAGGAGCGGAGCCGTCGGCAGTGGAACCCCTGAGGTCCCGTCCGGCCCGCTCACTCTCGATGAGCTCGTTCAGCCAGCGCACTTCGCGCTCCACGGACTCCATCCCGTGGCGCTGGAGCTCGAGGGTGTAGTCGTCGAGGCGCTCCCGGGTGCGCGCCAGGGAGGCACGCATCTTCTCCAGGCGCTCCTCCAGTCGGCTGCGGCGGCCCTCCAGAACGCGCATGCGCACGTCACGGGACGTCTGTCCGAAGAAGGCGAAACGAGCGGCGAAGTGCTCGTCCTCGTACGCGTCGGGACCCGTCTGGGAGAGCAGCTCCTCGAAGTGCTCCTTGCCTTCGGGTGTCAGCCGATAGACGATCTTGGCTCGCCGCCCGGCGAGCGGAGCAGCGCCCGCGTCGTCGGGGGCACTCCCCGGCTCCTCGGTCAACCAGCCGTTGGCGACCAGCGTCTTGAGGCACGGGTAGAGCGTCCCGTAGCTGAACGCGCGAAATACACCCAGTGACGTATTGAGTCGTTTGCGCAGCTCATAGCCGTGCATCGGGGACTCGCGGAGCAGGCCGAGGACGGCGAACTCGAGGATCCCGGAACGCCGGCTCATGTGCGCCTCCCTCCTTTCACTGTCCCGTCCGCACGGTCTTTATGCCGCGCTGATGTATCGACTCGATACATCACGACGATAGAACGCCCCTCCGGGTGCGACAAGAGGGGGCGCGGTGAACGGCGTCACATCACCGATTCGTAGTAGGCAAGTTGCCTGGTTTGGGGTGAAGTTCAGGGCTCGGCAGGATTTGGCGGTGCGTAGTCTGTGCGCCATGCACACCACCGGGAACCGAGTGACCCATGAGGGACGTCCTCGTCCTTGGTGCAGTACGGGTGAATGCCGAAACGACCGCATCCGTACTTCGGGGGGACCGGAAACCAGCCGCCGTTTCCAGGCGCGCAAGGGTGCGCCTGCCCGAGGAGTAACCGTTCGATGAGCGAGCACCGTCGCAAACCGCCGCAGCCGCAGGGAGGCGGACGTGCCGCGACCCGACGCGGCCAGTCGGCGTCCCCCGGCCGCCGCGCGGCACCGCGAGGCGCCACCGGGTCTCCGTCCGCCCCCTATGGAGCGGGAGGTGAGGAGCGCCCGTACGGTGGCCGAGCCGAGGCCCGCCGGGCGGCCCAGAGAAACGCGGGCAGCCGACGCAGAGCGGCCGACGGCGCGGGCCGTGGCAGGGGGGCTGCCCCCGCCAGGAAACGCTTCATCGACTACCCGCGCGCGGGCAAGTACGGCGTCGCGCGCTGGCTGCCCTCCTGGAAGCTGGTCGCGGGACTGTTCATCGGGTTCATAGGGAGCCTGGTGGCGGTGGCGGGCGTCGGGTACGCGATGGTGAGCGTGCCGGACGTCGCCAAGACCGCGCAGTCCCAGAACAACGTCTACTACTGGGCCGACGGCAGCCAGATGGTCGCCACGGGTGGTGAGACCAACCGGCAGATCGTCAACCTGTCGCAGATCCCCAAGGCGATGCAGTACGCCGTCATCTCCCAGGAGAACAAGACCTTCTACACCGACAGCGGCGTCGACCCGAAGGGCATCGCCCGGGCCGTCTTCAACATGGCCACGGGCGGTCAGACCCAGGGCGGCTCCACCATCACCCAGCAGTATGTGAAGAACGCGAGGCTGGACGACCAGTCACAGACGATCTCCAGGAAGTTCAAGGAGATCTTCATCGCGATCAAGGTGGGGGCCACCGTCAAGAAGGACGACATCCTGGCCGGCTACCTGAACTCCGCGTACTACGGGCGGAACGCCTACGGGATCGAGGCCGCCGCGCACGCGTACTTCAACAAGTCCGCCATCGAGCTGAACCCCGGCGAGTGCGCCTTCCTGGCGGCGATGCTCAAGGGCGCCACGTACTACGACCCGGCAGGCGCCACGTCCATCGACCCGAAGAACGCCACCCCCCAGGCAAACCAGAAGCGTGCCACCCTGCAGATGCAGGACACCCTCAACAAGATGGTCCAGTACGGGCACCTGAGCGCCGCGGAGCGCGCCAAGTACACGACGCTTCCGCAGGTCCAGAACCCGAGGTCGAACACCCGGCTGAGCGGCCAGATCGGTTACCTCGTCGACCTGGCCAACAGCTACCTGGTCACCCACAGCAGCACGACCCACATCACCCAGGAGAAGCTGCAGCAGGGCGGGTACCAGATCCACACGACCTTCGAGAAGAAGAAGGTCGACGAACTCGAGGCCGCGGTCAAGAACGTCCAGAAGGCCAACATCAAACCCAACCTGCGCCCGAACACGGATAAATTCGTCCAGTTCGGCGGGGCTTCCGTGGATCCGGGCACCGGTGCGATCAAGGCGATCTACGGTGGTGAGGACGCGACCAAGCACTTCACCAACAACGCCGACTCGACCGGTGCACAGGTGGGGTCGACGTTCAAGCCGTTCGTGCTGGCTGCGGCGATGAAGTGGGGCGTCCGCAACCCCGACCTCGGACCGGAGCAGGCCCAGGACGAGCGCACCGTCGTCTCACCGAAGAGTTTCTACAGCGGCAAGAACAAGCTGAAGATCAAGGAGTACAACGGGAACGTCTGGAAGAACGAGAAGGGCCAGGAGTGGCTGCAGACGAACGACGGCGACGAGTCGGTGGGCGAGCCGCCCTCCTACAAGATCGACCTGCGTGAGGCGATGCAGTTCTCGGTGAACACCGCCTATGTGCAGCTGGGCATGGACGTCGGCCTCGACAAGGTGAAGCAGACCGCCCTGGACGCCGGCATCCTGGAGGGCAGCCTCGCCAGTTCGAACTATCCCTCGTTCTCCATCGGCACCTCCTCCCCGAGCGCGATCCGCATGGCCGGCGCCTACGCCACCTTCGCGGCCAGCGGCAAGCAGAACGACCCCTACTCGGTCGAATACGTCAAGAGCAAGGACGGCCCGGTCTTCGAACACCGCAAGCAGGCCAAGGACGCGTTCACCGCGAAGGTCGCCGACAACGTCACGGACGTCCTGAAGACCGTGGTCGACAAGGGCACCGGTACCGCGGCGAAGCTGCCGGGACGCGATGTGGCGGGCAAGACCGGTACGACGGACGGCAACAAGTCAGCCTGGTTCGTCGGGTACACCCCGCAGCTGTCCACCGCGATCAGCATGTTCCGCATGGACGACAACGAGTCCAACAAGAACCGCACGTTCCTGGAGATGTATGGAACGGGCGCGCAGAAGAAGATCCACGGTGCCTCGTTCCCGGCCGAGATCTGGCACGACTACATGGACCAGGCGCTCAAGGGGCAACCCGCGAAGTCGTTCCCGACGCCCGAGCCCATCGGCACGGTCGTCAACGACACTCCCAGCCCGAGCGTGACCCCCACGCCCACCCAGAGCGTCACCCAGAGCCCGACGCCGAGCGCGTCGCCGAGCCCGTCGAGGATCTCGCCCTCGCCCTCGCCGAGCGACACCTGCGGCTTCTGGGGCAACAGCCCCTGCAACGGAGGCGGCAACGGGAACGGTGGAACCGGCCCAGGTGGCACCGACGCGGGCGGTACGGGCGGAGTGACCTCTTCGCCGACAGAGTCGACCGGCAACGGAAACACCCGGGGCAACGGCAACGGAGGGATCTTCGCGGGGCCGAACGGGTAGTCGTCACCGACCGTGTTTCACGTGAAACAGTCCGTTTCACGTGAAACATCGCTCGAAGAGGGCCGTCACACCAACCGGGTGGGGCGGCCCTCAGCGTTTTCCTGGCTGCATACGGCAGGATGAGCCTCATGCCCAGTGCAGAGACGACGCGCGTGAGCGTGCCCCAGCCGGATGTGGTGCGGCCGACCAGGGAAGACGAGGTCGCCGCGGCCGGCAGCGAGCTGATCGGCGGGCCCGTCGGACGGCGCTCCCTGGTCGGGACGTCCTGGTGGACGCCCGTGCGGATCGTGGCGCTCGTCGCGATCGGCATGTTCGCCCTCGGCATGGTCCAGAAGCTGCCCTGCTACGACAGCGGCTGGTTCTTCGGCGCCAGCTCGCAGTACACGCACGCCTGCTACTCGGACATCCCGCACCTCTACCAGGGACGCGGCTTCGCCGACGGGCTCGTGCCCTACTTCGACAAGCTCCCGGGCGACATGGACTACCTCGAGTACCCGGTGCTCACCGGTGTGTTCATGGAGGTCGCCTCCTGGATGACTCCGAGCGGCGGCGGCATCCAGGCCCGAGAGCAGGCCTACTGGATGGTCAACGCCGGAATGCTCATGGTGTGT
This sequence comes from Streptomyces sp. NPDC001796, assembly GCF_042892355.1. Classification (NCBI taxonomy): domain Bacteria; kingdom Bacillati; phylum Actinomycetota; class Actinomycetes; order Kitasatosporales; family Streptomycetaceae; genus Streptomyces; species Streptomyces sp. NPDC001796. The sequence continues at coordinate 507,056 of NZ_JBIAUC010000002.1, forward strand.
GCGGTGGTCATCGCCGTGTGCACCGCCCGCATCCACCGCAGGCGCCCCTGGGACGGCCTTCTCGTCGCCCTCGCGCCCGCCTTCGCGCTGACCGCGACGATCAACTGGGACCTGCTCGCCGTGGCCCTGCTGGCCGCCGCGATGCTGATGTGGTCACGTGGCCGGCCCCTTGCCTTCGGTGTCCTCGTGGGGCTCGCCACGGCCGCCAAGTTCTACCCGTTCCTGGTGCTCGGACCGCTCCTCGTGCTGTGCTGGCGGGCGGGCAGGTGGCGGGAGTACGGGACGGCCGTCCTGGGCGCCGTCGGCGCGTGGCTCGTGGTCAACCTGCCGGTGATGTGGCTCGCCCCCGAGGGCTGGTCCAAGTTCTACCGCTTCAGCCAGGAGCGCGGGGTGGACTTCGGGTCCGTCTTCCTGTTCGTCTCACGCTGGTTCAACATCGACATCACCGCGGACACCGCCAACACCTACGCGATGATCACGATGGTGCTCGCCTGTGTCGGCATCACCGCGATGACGCTGACCGCTCCGCGCCGCCCGCGCTTCGCGCAGCTCGCCTTCCTGATCGTCGCCGCGTTCATCCTCACCAACAAGGTCTACTCGCCGCAGTACGTGCTGTGGCTGGTCCCCCTCGCCGCACTCGCCCGGCCGCGCTGGCGGGACTTCCTGATCTGGCAGGCCTGCGAGGTCGCGTACTTCCTGGGGATCTGGATGTACCTCGCGTACACGACCAGTGGAGACGCCCACAAGGGCCTGCCGACGGACGGGTACCAGCTCGCCATCGCGGTCCACCTGCTGGGGACGCTCTACCTGTGCGCCGTCGTCGTACGCGACATCTTCCTGCCGGAACGGGACGTGGTGCGCCGGGCCGGCGACGACGACCCGTCCGGCGGCGTACTGGACGGTGCGCCGGACGTCTTCGCGCTCGGAGCCGCCGCTCATCCTCCGCGGCACGCGGCACACTTCGAGGGGCCGCAGGTGGAGTGGGGGAGCCCCGGCGCGCAACCGGCTGACGACGGGTCGCGCTGAGCGAAAACCGCGCCAGGCCGTCGCTGACAAGGCCGTACACGAGCTACGTGTACGGCCTTCGTCGTGCTCCCGGCTCTGTGCTCAGCGGTCGACGAGCCGGTCGAACTGCGTGGTCGTGTGCCTCAGATGGGCCACCAGTTCATCGCCCACCTTCGGCTCTGTGGCGTCCGCCGGGATGAACAGGATCGAGACCTGCATGTGCGGCGGCTCGGCGAACCAGCGCTGCTTGCCCGCCCAGACGAACGGCGACAGGTTACGGTTCACCGTCGCGAGGCCGGCCCGGGCCACTCCCTTGGCGCGCGGCATCACGCCGTGCATGGCCTTGGGGGCCTCCAGACCCACTCCGTGCGACGTCCCGCCCGCCACGACGACCAGGAAGCCGTCGGAGGCCGCCTTCTGCTGCCGGTAGCCGAAGCGGTCGCCCTTGGCCACACGCGTCACGTCCAGGACCGCCCCGCGGTACTCGGTGGCCTCGTGGTCCCCGAGCCACAGCCGGGTGCCGATGCGGGCGCGGAAGCGGGTCTGCGGGAACTGCTGCTGCAGCCGGACCAGCTCATCGGCCTTGAGGTGGCTCACGAACATCGTGTGCAGCGGCAGCCGGGCCGCGCGCAGTCGGTCCATCCAGCCGATGACCTCCTCCACTGCGTCGGAGCCGTCGGTACGGTCCAGCGGCAGGTGGATGGCGAAGCCTTCCAGGCGCACGTTCTCTATGGCCGCGTGCAGCTGCGGCAGGTCCTGCTCGCTGACCCCGTGGCGCTTCATCGAGGACATCACCTCGATGACCACCCGGGCGCCCACGAGCCCGTACACGCCGTCCACGGACGACACCGAGCGGATGACGCGGTCCGGCAGCGGCACGGGCTCCTCGCCCCGCCGGAACGGCGTCAGCACCAGCAGGTCGCCACCGAACCAGTCCTTGATCCGGGCCGCCTCGTACGTCGTGCCCACGGCGAGCATGTCCGCGCCCAGGCGGGTGGCCTCCTCCGCCAGCCGCTCGTGGCCGAACCCGTAGCCGTTGCCCTTGCAGACGGGGACCAGCCCCGGGAACTGCTCCTGCACGTGCTTGTGGTGTGCCCGCCAGCGCGCGGTGTCGACGTAGAGCGTGAGCGCCATGGCCGGTCCCGGAACCTTTCTCGTGGCTGCCGTGTGTCAGAGGTCTGAGAGGGAATTGTGACGGATCCGCCGGACCGACGGGCTGGCCGGGCCGCTCGGGCGGCTCGGGCGGCCCGGCGCGGGGCTCCGGCCTCAGCGGCGCGACATGTAGATGTCGAGCGCCTTGTGGAGCAGCTTGTTGAGCGGGAAGTCCCACTCACCGAGATACTCGGCGGCCTGCCCGCCCGTGCCCACCTTGAACTGGATCAGGCCGAAGAGGTGGTCGGTCTCGTCCAGCGAGTCCGAGATGCCGCGCAGGTCGTAGACGGTGGCACCGAGCGCGTAGGCGTCGCGCAGCATCCGCCACTGCATCGCGTTCGAAGGCCGCACCTCACGGCCGATGTTGTCGGAGGCTCCGTAGGAGTACCAGACATGACCGCCGACGATCAGCATGGTCGCCGCCGACAGGTTCACACCGTTGTGCCGCGCGAAGTACAGCCGCATACGGTTGGGGTCCTCGCTGTTGAGGGCCGTCCACATGCGCTGGAAGTACGACAACGGGCGGGGCCGGAAGTGGTCGCGCACCGCGGTGATCTCGTACAGGCGCTGCCACTCCTCGAGGTCGTGGTAGCCGCCCTGGACCACCTCGACGCCCGCCTTCTCGGCCTTCTTGATGTTGCGGCGCCACAACTGGTTGAAGTTCTTGTGGACCTCTTCCAGGGACCGGTTGGCGAGCGGCACCTGGAAGACGTACCGCGGCTGCACGTCGCCGAAGCCGGCACCGCCGTCCTCGCCCTGCTGCCAGCCCATCCGGCGCAGCTTGTCGGAGACTTCGAACGCGCGCGGCTCGATGAAGTCGGCCTCCAGGTCACGCAGCCGCTTGACGTCCGGGTCCTGGATGCCCTTCTTGATGGTCTCCGCGTTCCACCGTCGAATGATCACCGGCGGGCCCATCTTCACCGAGAAGGCGCCCTGTTGCTTCAGGTGCGCCAGCATCGGCTGGATCCAGTCCTCCAGGTTCGGCGCGAACCAGTTGATCACCGGACCCTCGGGGAGATACGCCAGGTAGCGCTTGATCTTGGGCAGCTGCCGGTACAACACCAGACCGACGCCAACCAGTTCGCCACTCTTGTCGAACCAGCCGAGGTTCTCGGAGCGCCACTCCGCCTTGACGTCTGCCCAGGCCGGGACCTGCATGTGGCTCGCCGCCGGCAGGCTCTGGATGTACGCCAGATGCTGCTCGCGACTGATCGTCCTCAGGGTCAGGCTCATTCGGGGCGCTCCTCGGGCTGGTGTGTCCCCATGGGTACAGGGGCTCCGGCTCTCGCGCCGAAGCCTACTGCGCCCCGCGAGCGCCCCGACTGGCCCTACGCAACCTGTGCGTCCGGCGGGTCGCCTCACGGACCCGCCGACGGCACCGCGGCTCGACGGTCAGTGGCCGACGACCCCGCCGAAGAGACCGCCGTGGGCCATGCCCAGGAAGAAGCCGACGGCCGAGGCACCGAGCCCCAGGATCAGGCCGAAGCGCTCTCGGGTCGTCACGGAGATGTACTGCCCGTAGGCGCCGGTGAAGATCCCCACCAGGCCGGTCCAGGAGCTGATCAGATGCAGGTCCTTGGACACCAGCGCCGTCACGAAGGCCGTGACACCGAGCACCAGGGTCACCGCGAGCAGGGTGTCCTGGACGGGATGGGCCTTGCCGTCCGTGGCGAACAGGGAACCGGTGGTGTTGGGTCGCAATACCTGTGCCATGGGGCACCTCCTGCGGAAGGCGGCGCATCGTAGCGCCATACACACCCGATGTGTACAGATTGACGGCCTCCGGGGCCGGATTTCAACCGGAAGCACGTGTGCGGGTACTCTGTACCGTCTGCACCCGTGTCTGCCCAGGCACAGCCTGGTCAACCGTCGACCGGCCTCTGATTGTCAGTGGCGGCTGATTTACTGACAGGCACGGTTGCGTACGCATCACAACCCTCCTGCCACGGAACGACCGTGGCCGCTGAGTCCGAAGGAGGTGGGTTCCACATGCGTCACTACGAGGTGATGGTCATCCTCGACCCCGATCTCGAGGAGCGTGCTGTCTCCCCGCTGATCGAGAACTTCCTTTCCGTCGTCCGTGACGGTGGAGGAAAGGTCGAGAAGGTCGACACCTGGGGTCGTCGTCGTCTCGCCTACGAGATCAAGAAGAAGCCCGAGGGCATCTACTCGGTCATCGACCTGCAGGCCGAGCCTGCGGTCGTCAAGGAGCTCGACCGCCAGATGAACCTGAACGAGTCGGTCCTCCGGACCAAGGTCCTCCGCCCCGAGACCCACTGAGCCTCGCGCTCGGTTGATCCCGGGATTCGAGTAGCACCAGCAGCCAGCAGCAAACCCGCCGAGAGGTTCCCCCATGGCAGGCGAGACCGTCATCACGGTCGTCGGCAACCTTGTCGATGACCCCGAGCTGCGCTTCACCCCGTCCGGTGCGGCGGTCGCGAAGTTCCGCATCGCGTCCACTCCCCGCACCTTCGACCGTCAGACCAACGAGTGGAAGGACGGCGAGAGCCTCTTCCTGACCTGCTCGGTCTGGCGCCAGGCGGCGGAGAACGTCGCCGAGTCGCTTCAGCGAGGCATGCGCGTCATCGTGCAGGGCCGACTGAAGCAGCGGTCCTACGAGGACCGTGAGGGCGTCAAGCGCACGGTCTACGAGCTCGACGTCGACGAGGTCGGCGCCAGCCTGCGCAACGCCACGGCCAAGGTCACCAAGACCGCCGGCCGCGGTGGCCAGGGCGGTTACGGCGGCGGTGGTGGCCAGGGCCAGGGCGGCGGTTGGGGCGGCGGCCCCGGCGGCGGTCAGGGCGGTGCTCCGGCCGACGACCCGTGGGCGACCGGCGCTCCCGCCGGCGGCCAGGGCGGAGGCGGCCAGGGCGGCGGCTGGGGCGGTGGCTCCGGCGGCGGTGGCGGCTACTCGGACGAGCCCCCCTTCTAGGCGGGCCGTACCCCAAACTTCTTGATCACACAGGAGAAACACCATGGCGAAGCCGCCTGTGCGCAAGCCGAAGAAGAAGGTCTGCGCATTCTGCAAGGACAAGGTCACGTACGTGGACTACAAGGACACGAACATGCTGCGGAAGTTCATTTCCGACCGCGGCAAGATCCGTGCCCGTCGCGTGACCGGCAACTGCACGCAGCACCAGCGTGACGTCGCCACGGCCGTCAAGAACAGCCGTGAGATGGCGCTGCTGCCCTACACGTCCACCGCGCGCTAAAGGAAGGGTGACCGACTCATGAAGATCATCCTCACCCACGAGGTCTCCGGCCTCGGCGCCGCGGGCGACGTCGTCGACGTCAAGGACGGGTACGCCCGCAACTACCTGATCCCGCGGAATTTCGCGATCCGCTGGACCAAGGGTGGCGAGAAGGACGTCGAGCAGATCCGTCGTGCTCGCAAGATCCACGAGATCCAGACCATCGAGCAGGCCAACCAGGTCAAGGCCCAGCTCGAGGGCGTGAAGGTCCGCCTGGCCGTCCGCTCCGGCGACTCCGGCCGTCTCTTCGGTTCCGTCACCCCGGCCGACATCGCCTCGGCGATCAAGGCCTCCGGTGGCCCCGAGGTCGACAAGCGTCGCATCGAGCTCGGTGCGCCGATCAAGACGCTGGGCGCCCACGAGACGTCCGTGCGTCTGCACCCCGAGGTGGCCGCCAAGGTCAACATCGAGGTCGTCGCGGCCTGATCGTCGCACTCGGCTTGAGCAGCTCTGAAAGGGGCCGCACCCCTCCCGGGTGCGGCCCCTTTCAGCTGGCGGCAGTCGTCACCGGTCCATGTTTCACGTGAAACGGTCAGCGCGTCGCGCCCGTCACGATCCATCGACCGGAGCGGGCGCGCAGCCACAGGGTCAGCATGCGGATCGTCATCATCAGTGTCATAGCCGCCCAGAGGGCGGTGAGTCCGCCGCCGAGCGTGGGGACGAGCAGGGCCACCGGTGCGAAGACGGCCAGGGTGACGACCATCGCCCAGGCCAGATACGCCCCGTCGCCGGCACCCATCAGGACTCCGTCCAGAACGAAGACGATCCCGCATACGGGCTGGGACAGTGCCACCATCAGCAAGGCGGGCAGGGCCGTGTCCTTCACCGCTGAGTCACTCGTGAACAGTGGGAGGAACAGCGGCCGGGCCACGAGCACGAGCAGTCCGAGCACGAGGCCGGCGACGATGCCCCACTGCACCATGCGGCGGCATGCTGCGCGGGCGCCCCACGCGTCGTCCGCCCCGAGATAGCGTCCGATGATGGCCTGCCCTGTGATGGCGATCGCGTCCAGAGCGAACGCGAGCAGGCTCCACAGGGACAGGATGATCTGGTGCGCGGCGATGTCGGCGTCCCCGAGCCGCGCGGCGACGGCCGTTGCGATCATGAGGATCGCCCGCAGCGAGAGCGTACGGATCAACAGCGGTGCCCCCGCCTGCGCGCAGGCGCGTATCCCGGCCGCGTCCGGCCGTAGCGAGGCGCCGTGCCGACGGGCGCCGCGGACGACGACGTACACGTATGCGGCCGCCATCCCGCACTGTGCTGCGACGGTGCCCCACGCGGATCCGGCGATGCCCAGGCCCGTGCCGTAGACGAGTCCCGCGTTGAGGGCGGCGTTCGCCATGAAGCCCGCGACCGCCACGTACAGCGGTGTCCTCGTGTTCTGCAGTCCGCGCAGGACGCCGGTGGCGGCCAGTACGACCAGCATCGCGGGGATGCCGAGTGCCGAGATCCGCAGATACGTCGTCGCATACGGAGCCGCGGTCGGCGAGGCGCCGAAGAGGGTCACGATGCCGGGCGCCGTGGGCAGTACGACGGCGATGACGGCCGCCCCCAGCAGCAGTGCCAGCCAGATGCCGTCCATGCCCTGCCGGATGGCGGATCGTAGATCGCCCGCACCGACACGGCGCGCGACCGCAGCCGTGGTGGCGTAGGCGAGAAACACGAAGATGCTGACGGCGGTGGTGAGAAGTGCCGAGGCGACGCCGAGGCCGGCCAGCTGCGCGGTGCCGAGATGGCCGACGATCGCGCTGTCGGCCATCACGAAGAGGGGCTCCGCGATGAGTGCGCCGAAGGCCGGAACGGCCAGTGCGACGATCTCCCGGTCGTGCCGGCGTCCAAGGGCGCGGGGTGTCGCGGGAGCCTGTGTCATGCCCACCAATCTAATCGTCCACAGGTAAGAGCTGCAATGGGGTTATGTCCCTTACGGTAGACGCTGTGTCCCGGCGTGCCGTCCACGGCCAGCAGCGATCTTGATCCGACTGGGGAAGTTTTTCTTCTGCACAAGCAGTGGACGGGAAATCCCCAGGTCAGATGGGTTCTTGCGAATCAGCTGAGGGCTTGTTCACAGAGCTGTCCACCGTGTCGTGCACAGGTTTCGCGGAGTTGTCCACAACGTTGGGCGTCTCGTCCACATGGCCTGTGGATAACCAGATTGGCTGACGGTGCCCAGGGGCCTAACGTGGTCCGGCGCCCACTCCCTCTCCGTCCTCGGACAACGCGCCCAGCCGACGCGTCTGAACCGGAGCTGGGCTTCTCGCTTTGTCAGTGTCGTGCCCTAGAACTGGGGTGCACGGCGAGGTCCGCGCGGCGGACGGGAGGAGGCGGCCCGGTGAGCATTTCCGAGCCCTTGGACGATCAGTGGGCCGACAGCGGCCCCGGCGATCGTGTCCCCGCCTCCCGCCGACGCGGCGAGGGCGGCCGGGGCCGTGACGAGCAGCACGACAGGGGACCGGACAGCGGCACGTGGGACGGGGGTGGCTCCGCCTTCGAGCGGGTGCCGCCGCAGGACCTGGACGCCGAGCAGTCCGTCCTCGGAGGCATGCTCCTGTCCAAGGACGCGATCGCGGACGTCGTGGAGATCCTCAAGGGCCATGACTTCTACCGGCCGGCACACGAAACGATCTACCAGGCGATCCTCGACCTGTACGCGAAGGGTGAGCCGGCCGACCCCATCACGGTCGCGGCGGAGCTGACCAAGCGCGGTGAGATCACCAAGGTCGGCGGTGCCTCGTACCTGCACACGCTGGTGCAGACCGTGCCGACCGCGGCGAACGCCGAGTACTACGCGCAGATCGTGCACGAGCGGGCGGTACTGCGGCGCCTGGTGGAGGCCGGTACGCGCATCACGCAGATGGGGTACGCGGCGGACGGCGACATCGACGAGATCGTCAACAGCGCTCAGGCCGAGATCTTCGCGGTGACCGAGCAGCGCACGGCGGAGGACTATCTGCCGCTGAGCGAGATCATGGAGGGGGCGCTCGACGAGATCGAGGCGATCGGCTCACGGTCGGGGGAGATGACCGGTGTGCCGACCGGCTTCACCGATCTGGACCAGCTCACCAACGGTCTGCACCCGGGCCAGATGATCATCATCGCCGCGCGTCCCGCGATGGGTAAGTCGACGCTGGCTCTGGACTTCGCCCGAGCGGCTGCCATCAAGCACAACCTGCCCAGCGTGATCTTCTCGCTCGAGATGGGCCGCAACGAGATCGCGATGCGTCTGCTGTCCGCGGAGGCCCGGGTGGCGCTGCACCACATGCGGTCGGGCACGATGACGGACGAGGACTGGACCAGGCTGGCGCGTCGTATGCCGGACGTCTCGGCCGCCCCCCTCTACATCGACGACTCGCCGAACCTGTCGATGATGGAGATCCGGGCGAAGTGCCGTCGTCTGAAGCAGCGCAATGATCTGAAACTGGTCGTCATCGACTATCTGCAGCTGATGCAGTCCGGTTCCAAGCGCTCCGAGAGCCGGCAGCAGGAGGTCTCCGAGATGTCGCGAAACCTGAAGCTGCTGGCCAAGGAGCTGGAGCTGCCGGTGATCGCGCTGTCGCAGCTGAACCGTGGTCCGGAGCAGCGGACGGACAAGAAGCCCATGGTGTCCGACCTGCGTGAGTCGGGTTCGATCGAGCAGGACGCCGACATGGTGATCCTGCTGCACCGTGAGGACGCCTACGAGAAGGAGTCGCCGCGCGCGGGCGAGGCGGACATCATCGTCGGCAAGCACCGTAACGGCCCCACCGCGACGATCACGGTCGCCTTCCAGGGCCACTACTCCCGGTTCGTGGACATGGCACAGACCTGATCCGTCGTCCTGGAGGGTCTCAGCTTTCGCGGCACATCTCATCTCCGATGATCACCGATGCCCTCTCCAGGCCCGCGGCCCCCTCGTCGCCTTCGACCTGGCGACGCACGCCGGCCGTGAGGCCGCCGCGTTGCTGCGCCGCTGGTCCACCACCGCCGAGTCAGCCAACGCAGTTCGGCGCATTGGTCGGCGCAGCCGTCCGACGGCTACGAAACCCCAGTTCTTGACTTCAAGGTCAAGAATGATGTTAGTGTTCTGGCCATGGGAAGGCCCAAGCAGTTCGATCCGGATGTCGCCGTCGAGCGGGCCATGGACGTGTTCTGGCGGAAGGGATATGCCGGAACCACCCCGCAGGACCTCGTCGACGCGCTCGGCATCGGCAAGGGAAGCCTCTACAACACCTTCGGCAGCAAGCACGCCTTGTTCGAGCGGGCGCTGCGCCGCTATCGCGACAGCCAGGCCGTCACTCTGGTCGAGATGCTCGAGGAGCCCGGTCCGGTCAAGGCGCGCCTGCGCAAAACGCTGGAGTTTCTCGCCGAGACGGACCTCGCCGACCCGGATCGTCGGGGCTGTATGGCCGTGAACGCGGCGGCGGAACTCGCCACAACAGATGTGGCGGCAACCGAACTCGTCCAGCGCATGTTCGCCCGGACTGAGGATGCCTTCCGCGCGCTGATCGAGGAAGGGCAGCGTTCGGGAGAGATCGCACCCGACCGCGATTCCGCAGCCCTGGGGAGTCTGCTGCTGAACACGGTCGTGGGCTTGCGGCTCATGGCGCGCGTCGCCGAAAGTCCTGACCGACTCGTCCGGGTGATCGACGCGACGGTCGATTCCCTCTGATCCGAACCGCGGTACTCGCTCCGTAGGGAGTGCCTGCTACCCGCATTTTGTACTTATAGTTCAAGAACTGGAGTGTCGTGAACCTCAACCTGACTTCCAAGACAGCCGTCGTCACCGGCGCCAGCCGGGGCATCGGACTTGCCACCGTCCGGTCCCTGACCGCCGAAGGCGTCCGCGTCGTCGGCGCCGCCCGCACGATCACGCCCGAGCTGAAGGAAACCGGCGCGCACGCGGTGTCAGCCGACCTGAGCACCGCCGACGGCGTCGCCGCCCTGATGGACAGCGCCCTCGACGAACTCGGTGGTATCGACCTGCTGGTGAACAACGTCGGTGCCGGGGACGACGTGGAACCCGTCGGCTTCCTCGACACCGACGACACCCAGTGGACCCGCGTCTTCGACCTCAACCTGCTCAGCGCCGTCCGTGCCACCCGCGCGGCCCTTCCCAGCCTGATCGAACGCCGCGGATCGATCGTCAACGTCTCGTCCATCAACTCGCGACTGCCCGCCGCCGGCCCTGTCGCCTACAGCGCGGCCAAGGCAGCCCTCGCCGCGTTGGGGAAGTCCCTGGCCGAGGAATTCGGACCCCAGGGAGTGCGGGTGAACACCGTCTCCCCCGGAGTTGTCCGCACCTCCATCTGGGAGGACCCTGACGGCTTCGGCGGCAAGGTGGCGGCCGGAGCCGGAGCAGAGCACACCGCATTCCTCCAGCAGATCCCGGAAGCCTTCGACATCACTACTGGTCGGATCACCGAACCCGAAGAAGTTGCGGCCTTGATCGCGTTCCTTCTCTCTGACGTCGCCGGCAACATCACCGGCGCGGACTACGTCATCGACGGTGGCACGGTCAAGACGGTCTGAATCGGGGGAGCCCCGGCGAGACCCGCCCGCATCGAAGCCCGCAACTTTGGTGACGCGCGGCCGAAGGACCGGAGACCAGTACCCGCCCAGGCACCAGGTCGGCGCTGACGCATTGAGACGACGCATGGTGGCACCTGGGAAATGGGCTCGACGCGGGATGCCGCGCCGGGTGGACTGGAGCCATGACGCAATCTCAGGAAGAGCTGCTTCCCACAACGCGCCGAGCCCTGCTGCACCGGATCGCCGTCGCGCAGGCCGAGGGGCGGGCGCCGTCACTGGTGGCGGCCGTTGTCCGGGGCGGGCGGACGGTGTGGCACGGTGCGCGATCCTGCGTGAACGGCCATGCCCCGGACGCGAACGTGCAGTACCGGATCGGGTCCATCACCAAGACGTTCACAGCGGTTCTCGTGCTGCGGCTGCGTGACGAGGGGGTTCTGGATCTGGGCGATCCGCTGGAGAAGCATCTGCCCGGCACAGGGGTGGGGGAGGCGACCATCGCCGATCTGTTGGCGCATACCGGTGGTCTCGCGGCGGAGTCGCCTGGGCCGTGGTGGGAACGGACGCCGGGAACGCTGCGGCCCGAGCTGGCGGACGTGCTGGGCGAGCATCCCTTGCGGCACCCGGTCGGACGCAGGTTCCACTACTCCAACCCCGGCTACACGCTCCTGGGCGCGCTGGTCGAGGAGGTGCGCGGGGCGCCGTGGGAGGACGTTCTGCGGCGTGAGGTGCTGGAGCCGCTGGGACTGCACCGGACCGGCGGCCGGCCGCAGGCACCGCATGCGGGCGGGTGGGCAGTTCATCCGTGGGCGGATGTGATGCTGCCGGAGCCTGCCGAGGATCTCGGACGGATGGCTCCGGCCGGTCAACTGTGGTCGACCACCGGCGACTTGGCTCGTTTCGCTGTTTTCCTGGCGCAGGGTGACGAGCGAGTGCTGAGTGCGGAGTCCGTACGGGAGATGCGGACGCCTGCCGCGCCGCCCGAGGCGTCGGATGTGGTCGCGGGTTCCGCGTACGGTCTCGGGTTGCGGCTTCAGCGCCGGGACAGCCGTCTCCTGATCGGGCATTCCGGTTCCCTGCCCGGGTTCCTGGCCGATCTCACGCTGAGCGTGGAGGATGACGTGGCGGCCGTCGTGCTGGCCAACTGTACGTCGGGACCGGCTGTCTCCTCCCTTGCCGCCGACCTCGTGGCGATCGTGGCGGAGGCCGAGCCGCGGATCCCCGAGCCGTGGCGGCCGCTGCCCGATGTGGACCGGTCGGTGCTGGAGCTGGTGGGGCAGTGGTACTGGGGCACGCAGGGGTTCGTCCTGCGGCTGACGGCCGATGGGAGTATCTCGCTGGAGCCGTTGTCCGGTACGGGTCGGCGAGCGCGTCTGCGGCCCAACGGGGACGGCACCTGGACGGGACTGGACGGCTACTACGCGGGGGAGGTTCTGAAGGCGGTACGGCGGCCGGACGGATCGGTGAGCCATCTGGACCTCGGGTCGTTCGTGTTCACGCGTCAGCCGTACGAGGAGGGGACTCCCGTGCCCGGCGGTGTGGACCAGGACGGGTGGAGGGGGATCCGGTAGGTCCCGGTGATGGGCAGGAAGGGCCTGTTTCACGTGAAACAGGCCCTCACCGGTGAGCGATGTCAGAGCTGCCGCTTGAAGCCCACGTGCGACGCCTGGAAGCCGAGGCGTTCATAGAAGCGGTGGGCGTCGGTGCGGGTGGCGTCGGAGGTCAGCTGGACCAACTGGCAGTCGTGGCGCCTGGATTCGTCGATCGCCCATTCGATGAGTTGCGTTCCCAGGCCACCGCCGCGTTCGTCGGCATGGATGCGGACGGCCTCGATGATTGAGCGGGTGGCGCCCACGCGGGAGAGGCCGGGAATGATGGTGAGCTGGAGGGTGCCCACCACCCGGCCGTCGCGTACGGCGACCATGAGGTGCTGGTTCGGGTCGCTGCTCACCCGCTTGAGGGCGTTCAGGTAGGGCGTCAGGTCCTCCGGTGATTCACGCTGGGCGCCGAGTGGGTCGTCGGCGAGCATGGCGACGATCGCGGGGACGTCGCCCGCGACGGCGGGCCGTATGTCGAGTTCTCCCATACCTGCACCCTAGGGCCGCTTCGACCACGCTGAGTGGCCGGGAGCGGATGGTCCTAGGCCGGCACGTCCAAGGACTCGACGACGCGGACGAGCGGTGCCAGTTCCGGCTTCTTCGCCGCCTCGGCGAGGGCTTCTCGGAGGGCGGCGTTGTTGGTGGGCCGGGCCTCTTCCAGGAGCTTGAGGCCGGCCTCGGTGACGTTGGTGTAGATGCCGCGACGGTCGGTGGGGCAGAGATACCGCGAGAGCAGGCCGCGGTCCTCGAGTCTGGTCACCAGCCGGGTCGTGGCGCTCTGGCTGAGGACCACCGCGTCGGCGACCTGCTTCATCTGGAGATGTCCCCCCTCGCCGTCGTGTTGACGGCTGAGTACGTCCAGCAAGGAGTACTCCCGCACGCTCAGCCCGTGTTTGGCCTGGAGCGCGCGTTCGAGGTGGGCCTCGATCCTTCCGTGCAGCAGGGAGAGGGCGCACCAGCCCTGGGCGAGGGCGGTGAGCGTGGGGTCCGTCGCTGACATGGCGTTGTCCTCCATCCCGGAGCAGCTCACCACCAGGGTAGAGCACGCCGGCAATAGACCGCGTTTGCATATATAGCGCGTCTGCAATTATTGTCGAGGCACGCAAGACGCTCACACAAACATTGGGAAGGTGTCCCCCCATGCCCCTCGCGCTTCTGGCCCTGGCCATCGGAGCCTTCGGGATCGGAACCACAGAGTTCGTGATCATGGGTGTGCTGCCCGAGGTCGCGAGCGATTTCGGCGTCTCGATCCCTACCGCCGGGCTCCTGGTGACCGGCTATGCCCTGGGAGTGATGTTCGGCGCTCCGATCATGACGGCGCTCGGTACCAAGGTCCCCCGAAAGCGGATGCTGATGCTCCTGATGGGCCTGTTCATCGTGGGCAACCTGCTGTCCGCCGTCGCCCCGGTCTTCGGACTGATGCTGGTGGGCCGGGTGGTGGCCTCACTGGCCCACGGCGCGTTCTTCGGCATCGGCTCGGTGGTCGCCGCCGATCTGGTCGCACCGGAGAAGAAGGCCGGCGCCATCTCCATGATGTTCAGCGGTCTGACCATCGCCAACGTCGTCGGCGTCCCTCTCGGCACACTCGTCGGACAGTCCGCCGGCTGGCGGGTCACCTTCACGCTGGTCGCCGCGCTCGGTGTGGTCGGGCTGCTGGGGGTCGCGAAGCTCGTGCCCGAGATGCCGAGGCCCGAGGGCGTGCATCTGCGCCATGAGCTGGCCGCCTTCAAGAACGCCCAGGTGCTGCTCGCGATGGCGATGACCGTCCTCGGCTTCGGCGGTGTGTTCGCGGCCATCACCTATATCGCGCCGATGATGACGCATGTCACCGGCTTCGCCGACAGCTCGGTCACCTGGCTGCTCGTTCTCTTCGGCCTCGGCATGGTCGGCGGGAACCTCATCGGCGGCAAGTACGCGGACCGTGCCCTGATGCCGATGCTGTACGTGTCACTGGGCGGTCTCGCCCTCGTGCTCGCGCTGTTCACCGTCACCGCGCACACCAAGACGCTCGCCGCCGTCACGATCGTGCTGATCGGCGCCCTCGGGTTCGCGACCGTGCCGCCCCTGCAGAAGCGGGTGCTGGACCACGCGCACGGCGCTCCTACCCTTGCCTCGGCCGCGAACATCGGTGCCTTCAACCTCGGCAACGCCCTGTCGGCCTGGCTCGGCGGCCTGGTCATCGCCGCCGGACTCGGCTACACCGCCCCCAACTGGGTCGGCGCCGTCCTCGCGGTGTCCGCCCTGGTGCTGGCGTTCCTCTCGGCCACGCTGGAGCGCCGGGAGACGGCATCGAGCCCGGTCGTGGCGGGCGCCGCGCCCAGCGAACGGCGCACCGCAGTGCGCCACTGAGTGGCTCTGCGAACGCGACGCGTGCCCCCGGCGCCGGCGGCACGCGTCGCGCCGTGCGCCTCTGCTCAGCCCGCCGCCACCGTCAGGGGGGCGAAACGCCGGGCCCAGTCGCCGGGCAGGTCCGGGATGGCGTACGTCATGACTTCGTTGACGCCCGCCGAGGCGAGACCCCGCTCCTTCAACCAGGTCAGCAGTTCCTCGTGCCGTACATCGACATCCGTGCGCAGCGGGCGGTCGGTGTACGCGGCCAGGGAGGCGACGAGTGCCTTCGCCGTCTCCGTGTCACGGGCGATGAGCGGACCCACGACATGGGTGTCCATGTTGGGCCAAGCAGCCGCGTACCCGATGATCCGCCCTTTCTCCTCGGCGACCCGCAACTGGTCGGCGAAGGCGGGCAACCGTGTGATCATGTGCGTACGGTCTGCGCCGAACACCTCCTCGTCGAGCCGGACGAGGGTGGCGAGGTCCTCCCCGGTGGCCGGACGGGTGGAGACGGCGGGGGACGGTCCACCGGCCGTGAAGTGCCCACGCACCATCTCGGAACCGCCGATGACCTTGAAGCCGAGCTCCTCGTAGAGGGGACGGCCGTACGGGGTCGCGTACAGCGTGAGCGGGGCGGTGCCCGATTCCGCGACCACATGCCGCATCAGCCGGCGACCGATGCCCTGGCGGGCGTGCCGCTCGGCGACGAGCACCATGCCGATGGCGCACAGATCGGGACGGTAGCTGGACCCGTACTCGGTGACGACACACGCGGTGACCAGACCACCCTCGGGATCGTCGATGCCGTATCCCTTCCCGGCAGCCAGGAGCAGGCCCCACTTGTGTTCCTCGCGGGGCCAGCCCCGGTCCTCGGACAAGTCGGCGCAGGCACGGAGGTCGCGGGGGGTCAGGCGGCGGATGGGCAGAGCGGCGAGGGCAGGTGTCGACACGCTGGTCAGGCTGTCTGACATGGGCCACCGGCGTCCACCGGTTTGAGGTGTAACACACATGCTTTTGGCCATGTCTGTCCGACCGCACAGCGCAGCACCAGACGTTTCACGTGAAACGTCGGCCCCGGCTTCAGCCGAGGTCCGGCGCGTGCATGGCCCGTATGCCCTCGATGTTCCCGTCCAGGTAGTGCCGCAGCGACAGCGGAACGAGATGGACCGAGGCGATGCCTACGCGGGTGAACGGCACCCGCACGACCTCGTACTCCCCGGCCGGCTCCTCAACCTCGGGACCGTGCCGAAGGCGCTCGTCCATCGACTCCAAACGGCAAACGAAGAAGTGCTGGACCTTCACGCCGGTCGGGCCGCCGCAGTCTCCGATGTGCTCCACCGTGTCCACGAAGCAGGGCACGACATCGGTGATCTTGGCACCGAGTTCCTCGTCGACTTCTCTGTGCAGCGCGTCGATGACGGTCGTGTCGGACGGCTCGACCCCGCCACCCGGAGTGACCCAGTAGGGATCCACACCGGGCTTGGTTCGTTTGATCAGGATCAGATCGTCACCATCCAGCAGGATGGCGCGGGCGGTGCGCTTGACCACGGGGCGAACGGTCATGGGAGAAATGTGGCCCAGCATGTTCCACGTGAAACATCGCCCGCCTCACATCGCACCCCATCCCAGGTGAACACCGGGCGACGTCGCCGCGGGTGTCACAGCCGTCACCGGGCCAGGTCACCGTCGCCCGCATCTTCGTCACGAGCGGTAGTCGATCAACCCCAGTCGGCCGCAGCCCGCAGCAGCCGCTCATGGGCCCGGGCTATGGGCGGCATGGCAAGTGTGCCGGTCCGAACCACGAGGAAGTAGGTCCGCAGTGGGGGAACCGTGGGTTCGTGCAGGGCCACCACCTCACCTCGCTCCAGTGCGGAGGCGCACAGATAGCGCGGCAGCACGGCGAGCCCGGCACCGTTGGCGGTGCAGCCGAGCACGGCGCGCAGATCGGGGACGATGACCGTGCCGGCGGCGGCCGGGCGGGAGTCGAAGACGGAGGCCCAGTAGCGGGAGACGAAGGGCAGCGACTCGTGCACCTCGACCACCGGAAAGTTCTCCAGCGCGTAGGCGCCCTTGCGGCGCAGCCTGCCGGGTCCGATGCGGGACGCCCAGCGCGGCGCGGCGACCAGGACATGCTCCTCGTCGCACAGCGGAGTCGCCGTGAGCAGCGCGCCACGCGGCCTGGTCGTGGTGATGGCCAGATCGTGGAGCCCCGCGGCGAGCCCTTCCAGCGTCTCGTCCACGGTCCCGAAGGAGACGCGCAGGGCCAGCCCCCTGCCGTCGTCGCCGGTCAGCTCCGCCAGCGCGGGCAGGGCGCGCTCTGCGGTGAACTCCGGGGGCCCGGCGAGATGCAGCGTGCGCAGCGACATCTGCTCGTCCAGCCCGGTCTCGGCGATCTCCACCAGGGCGTCGAGATGGGGCGCGGCCTTGTGCGCGAGTTCGTCGCCGATGGTCGTGGGCGTCACCCCGCGGGCCTGTCGCAGGAACAGGGGGCGGCCCAGCTGCCGTTCCAGCGTGCGGATCTGGGAGGTGACCGCCGGCTGCGAGAGGCCGAGCAGCGCCGCGGCGCGGGTGAACGAGCCGGCCCGGTGGACGGTCACGAAGGTGCGCAGCAGGGCCAGATCCATGGTGCTCCCTCCGCTCCCCGCACCCTCGGACCCGCCCAACTATAAATAAGTCGATAGGTCGCTGTCGCTACTGTGATTGGACACTGACAGGGAGTCAACTAGCCTAGTTCGCGCGGTTCTTCGCGCGCGGAACCGGGGCGGTCCGAGCCATGAGGGGGGAGGCTCGGACCGTCCGTCGTACGTAGATGGGCATTCTCGGCCGGTGGACCGGCTCCCCCAACGTGCGTAGCCCAGGTGGTGCCCGGTGGCCGGCCAGGTGGTCAGTGGGCCGACTCCTCCAGCGCACGGAGCACATCGGTCACCAGGTCCTCGGGATCCTCGGCGCCGACCGACAGCCGGATGAAGCCTTCCGGCACTGCGTCACCGCCCCAGCGTCCACGCCGCTCGGCGGTGGACCGCACCCCTCCGAAGCTCGTCGCGTCGTCGACGAGCCGCAGCGCGTCCAGAAAACGCTCGGCACGCGCGCGTGTGGGCAACGCGAACGACACCACACACCCGAAGCGCCGCATCTGCTGCGCGGCGACCTTGTGGGACGGGTCGTCGGGCAGGCCGGGATACCGCAGCCCGGTCACCTCGGGCCGGCCGCGCAGCACCTCTGCGACGGCGAGCGCGTTGGCCGTCTGCCGGTCGGCGCGCAGGTGGAGAGTGGCGAGCGACCGGTGCGCCAGCCAGGCCTCCATGGGACCCGGGATCGCGCCGGCGATCTTGCGCCAGCGCCGTACTGAGGTCATCAGCCCGGCGTTCCGGGAGGCCACGTATCCGAGCAGCAGGTCGCCGTGCCCGGTGAGCATCTTGGTGCCGCTGGCCACGGAGAAGTCGGCGCCCAGCTCCAGGGGCCGCTGACCGAGCGGGGTCGCGAGGGTGTTGTCCACGGCGACGAGGGTGCCCTGCGCGTGGGCCGCCTCGACGAGCCGTCGCACGTCGCAGACGTCCAGTCCCGGGTTCGAGGGGGTCTCGATCCACAGCAGCCTCGCGCCGTCGAGGACGCCGAGCTGGGCGTCGCCGGCGGTCGGCGCGGTACGCACCTCGATGCCGTACGCCGTGAGCTGCTCGCGCACCAGCGGCAGCACCTGGTAGCCGTCCGCGGGCAGCACCACCGTGTCGCCCGCACGCAGCTGGGAGAACAGGACGGCCGAGATCGCGGCCATGCCGGAGGCGAAGGTGAGTGTCTCCACGCCGTCCTCACCGGGTGCCTCCAGCTCGCCGACGGCGCGCTCCAGACGGCTCCAGGTGGGGTTCTCGTCCCGGCCGTAGGTGTATGGACCGGTCGGCTCGCCGGGCAGGTGGTAGTGCGCGGCGAAGACGGGACCCGGCAGGGTCGGCTCGTGCTTGACAGGCTCGGGCAGTCCCGCGCGGACCGCGCGTGTGCCGTCGCCGTATCCCGCGCCGGCCGTGCCGGCATCCTCTGAACTCATGCTGCCCGTCCCTCCACCTTCTCGCGTACAGCGGCGAGCAGACCCAGGCTCGCCGCCTCCACCATCTCAAGGCACTCCTCGAAGCCGTCCAGCCCCCCGTAGTACGGGTCCGGTACGTCGAGATCGCCGTCGGCGGCCGGGTCGTAGGAACGCAGGAGCCGAACCTTCCCCGCGTCCTCGGGGGTGGGCGCGAGGCGGCGCAGGGCCTTCAGGTGCCCCGAGTCCAGGGCGATCACCAGATCCAGGCCGGAGAACCAGGAGGGCTGGAACTGCCGTGCGACATGATCGCTGTCGTAGCCGTTGTCCTCCAGGACGGCCACGGTGCGCGGATCGGCGCCGTCTCCCTCGTGCCAGCCGCCCGTGCCGGCGCTGTCGACCTCGACCCGGTCGTCGAGACCGGCCTCCTCGATGCGGGCGCGAAAGACGGACTCGGCCATCGGGGAACGGCAGATGTTGCCGGTGCAGACGAAACAGACGCGGTAGGTCATGCGGCTCACTCAGTCCTTGTCGTCGGGCAGCACGACGTGCAGGGCCCAGGAGACGATCGAGATGATCAGGCCGCCCAGGACGGCGGTCCAGAAGCCCTCGACGTGGAAGCTCAGGTCCAGCTTGCCCGCCAGCCACGAGGTGAGCAGCAGCATCAGTGCGTTGACGACCAGGGTGATCAGCCCCAGCGTCAGGATGAACAGCGGGAAGGTCAGCACCTTCACGATCGGCTTGACCAGGAAGTTCACCAGGCCGAACAGCAGCGCCACGACGATGAGCGTGCCTATCTTCCGGCCGGTGTTCGAACCCGTGAGGGTGATCTTGTCGAGGAGCCAGACGGCGACGGCGAGGGCCCCCGCGTTGGCGATCGTCTTGACTACGAAATTCTTCATGTGTCTGATCGTGGCAGACCGGATCACAGGCGAGCACCGAGCAAGGGCGGACAAGGGCGATGAAGGCTTTCCGGCTGGACGAACTGGAGGCGGAGCGCGCCGCCAACGAGGGGGCGTACCTGCAGTTCCTGCGGGAGCGGAACATGTCGGTCGGCCTGTACGCGCTCGACGCGGGCGACCTGGACCCGCAGAAGCCGCACCGGCAGGACGAGGTGTACTTCGTCGTCAGCGGACGCGCCTCGATCACCGTCGGCATGGAGACGACCCAGGTCGGGCGCGGCAGCGTCGTCTACGTGCCCGCCGGAGTCCCCCACAAGTTCCACCACATCACCGAGGACCTGAGGGTGCTGGTGGTGTTCTCTCCGCCCGAGAGCTGAGGCGCGTCTAGGGGTTCCCTCAGGGGAGGAATCAGGGGAGGACAAGGGACGCGAGACGCCCGGCGCTCCCCTCGGCGGCCCTAGCATCGAGGGCAGGACATCGAGGAACCGCAAGCGCCGTCGCCGGACGGGACGCGGGCCCGAAGACGCACACAGACACCGAGAGACAAGGACAAGGGCGATGCGAGAGATCTTCGCGGGTTTGCCGTGGTGGGTGAAGTGGATCGCGGTGCCGGTCATCGCCCTGGTCGTCTTCGGCGGCGTGATCGCGTCCGTCATCGGCTTCGTGATCGGGCTGCTCTTCAAGGTGCTGCTCTTCGTCGCGCTGGTCGGCGGACTCATCTACGTCGTACGGAAGTTCATGTCGAGCTCCACATCCCGCGGAGACTGGTGAGCCGTCCGCGGCGCGCCAAGACGAAGGACGCTCCACGGGGAGGCGCTCTTGGGGGGCGGGGGCTCAGCGGTAACAGGGAACAGGACGTTCCCTCGGGGGAGGGAAGTTTTCCCGGCGGCGCCGTCGGATCCCGGTGACGGACCGTTAAAGTCCGGAACTCGCGCGCGGCAGCCCCCGCGCGCTGCGCACCCCCCTCTCGTGTCCCCGCACGGGAGGCCGCCCTCGCGCTCCGGGAGTGATCTTTGGCCACGGTTGGTACCGCATCCGCAGACTCAACCGCTCCGCCCGCACAGCGACGGACTTCACCGGCGGAGGCACACCCCCGACTCCCACCCGCACAAACGACCTCCACCACCCTCATCGGATCCGTACAGCGCGCGATGCGTCTGCTCGAGGCCGTCGCAGGACGCCCGTACGGAGCCACCGCCAAACAACTGGCCCGCGAGGTCGGCCTGGCGCTCCCCACGGCCTACCACCTGCTGCGCACCCTGACTCACGAGGGCTATCTGCGCCGCGAGAAGGGCCTGTTCTTCCTCGGTGAGGCGGCCGAGCGGCTGAGCGCCCGCGCAGCCCAGCAGAAACGTCGCAGCATGGTGGACGACGCGCTCGCACAATGGCGTGATTCCATCGGTGTCCCCGTCTACTACGCGGTCTATCGCGAGGGCGAGATCGACGTCCTGGGCGTCGCCGACACCCCCGGCAACCCGGCGGTGGAGGAGTGGGCCGACTTCCGGGAGACCGGGTACGCCCATGCGATCGGCCAGTGCCTGCTGTCCCAGCTCGACGACGAGGCCCGCCGAGACCACCTCGACCGCTACCCCGTTCGGGCGATCACGCCGTACACCGTCCATGACGAGCGCGTGTTCCTCCGGCGACTGGAGCGCCTGCAGCGCACGGAACCCGTGATCGAGCGTCAGGAGTACGCGCTCGGGACCGTCTGTGCCGCGATTCCCCTGACCGTGGGGTCGACGGCCGCCACGATGGCGATCTCCCTGCCGTCCTGTGAGGCCGATCGGCTGCTGCCGACGGCACGCCGGCTTCAGGAGGAGATCGGACGGATGCTCGGGACATTCGCCCTCTCTATCAGCATCTGAAAACTCACTCCTTGTGATCTGCCATGTACGTTCAGCAAACTTCCAGCAGGTGTCAGGGGATGTTTCCTGGCCAGTCCACGGCTACTGACGGGGTAGACGATGCGCGAGTCGGTACAGGCAGAGGTGATGATGAGCTTTCTCGTCTCGGAGGAGCTCTCGTTCCGCATTCCGGTGGAACTGTGTTACGAGACCTGTGATCCCTATGCCGTGCGGCTGACCTTCCACTTGCCCGGGGACGCTCCTGTGACCTGGGCGTTCGGGCGCGAGCTGCTGGTCGACGGAGTGGGCCGGCCATGCGGCGACGGAGATGTGCACATCGCGCCCGCCGAGCCGGACACCTTCGGCGATGTGCTGATCCGGCTCCAGGTGGGTGCAGACCGGGCGCTGTTCCGGTCCGGGGCGGTGCCGCTGGTCGCGTTCCTGGACCGTACGGACAAGCTGGTGCCGCTCGGTCAGGAGGGGTCCCTCGCCGACTTCGACGCGCATCTCGACGAGGCGCTGGACCGGATCCTGGCCGAGGAGCAGAGCGCGGGCTGAGGCCACGCTTCGGTGCCGTAACGGTTCCTCGGGGAGCCGTGCGGGGCGCGGTGGGTGCCGTAACGCTTCTGCGGTGCCTCCCCGCGGTTCGGGCGCCTCAGTGCCTGCGGCGCCGCCCGCGCCCACCGCGGGCCGGTGCGGCGGCCGGAGCGGCGGCCGGAACGGCGGACCGGCCGGAGCCGTCGGAGCGGTCGGCGGAGACCACCAGGGCGGCCAGTGCCGTGGTCACCGGCACCGAGGCGACCAGGCCGATCGAACCGACGAGCGTGCGCACGATCTCCTCCGCGACCAGCTCGCTGTCGGCAACGGTGACCACGCTGCTCTGCGCGATCGAGAACAGCAGCAACAGCGGCAGAGCGGCACCCGCGTACGCCAGGACGAGTGTGTTGACGACCGACGCGATGTGGTCGCGGCCGATGCGGATTCCCGCGCGGTACAGACCACGCCAGCCCATCGACGGGTTCGCTTCGTGGAGTTCCCAGACCGCCGAGGTCTGCGTCACCGTCACATCGTCGAGGACGCCGAGGGAGCCGATGATGACGCCGGCCAGCAGCAGGCCGCTCATGTCGATACCCGGGTACAGGCCGTGGATCAGGCCGGTGTTGTCGTCGGTGTTGCCGGTCAGCGCGGCCCAGCCGATGAACAGGGAGCCCAGCACACCGATCAGGGACAGGGAGATGAGCGTGCCGAGCACCGCCACCGAGGTGCGTGCCGAGAGGCCGTGGCACATGTAGAGGGCGATCAGCATGATGGCGCTGGACCCGACCACGGCCACGAGCAGGGGGTTCGAGCCCTGCAGGATCGCCGGCAGGATGAACAGGCTCAGCACCAGGAAGCTGACGGCCAGCGCGATGAGCGCCATCACACCGCGCATCCGGCCGACGACCACCACGGCGATGGCGAAGATGCCGGCCAGCAACGCCATGGGGACCTTGCGGTTCACATCCGCCACTGAGTACTGCAGGTCCCTGGGGGCGGACGGTTCGTACGCGACCACGACCTTCTCGCCCTGATGCAACTGCCGTGACTGGTCCGGCTGGACGATCTCCGTGAACGTCCGGCCCTGGTCCTTGCCCGTGTCGACGCGCACGGTCGCCTTCTTGCAGGTGCCGGTCGACTGCTGCTGGGCCGAGGAGCCCTCGGCCGTGGAAGTGTCACCGGTCGGGGTGTCACCCGAGGCGTTCACGGACTTGCAGTCCACCTCCACCACCCTGGTGACCGTGGCCTGCTGGGTCTGCCGGTCGAATCCCACGCCGGTGCGCTTGTGTGACGGCACTCCGCCGGGCCACAGCACGACCAGACCGACGACCACGGCTGCCGTGAAGGGAATGAGGATCGCGGCGATGACCCTGCGCAGGTGCAGCGACACGGGCGCCGCCGAGCCATGGCTGTGGCTGTGGCTGTGGCTGTGCGAGTGACCGTGCCCGCCGCGTGTTCCCTGCCCGTGCCCGCCGCTCGGTCCATGGCCATGTGCGTCACCCGGGCCGTGGCCGTGGGGCGGGTCGGGCGGTGGGTACGGGGGCGGATGCTGTGTCGTGGTCACCGAGGCATCATCGCAAGAAGGCGTGAGGCCCACTGTTCAGCTCGCGCAAAGAGACGCTAGCGTGGGGGGACCTTTGCACACGCGGGAGCTCGGAGCACCGGGCTGAGAGGGCGCTGACCTCCGTAGACGCGATGTTTCACGTGGAACATCGGCGGACGGAAACCGCTGCGTCGACCGCTGAACCTGTTACCGGGTAATGCCGGCGTAGGGAGTAGGTCTCATGACCAACAAGGACGTACGCACGCCTGCCTCCGTTCAGGGCGAACAGTCGCAGGAGGCTGGACAGTCCATCGGCTGGCACAAGGCGTACATCGAGGGCTCACGCCCCGACCTGCGGGTGCCGGTCCGTCGGGTGCACCTCACCAACGGGCAGTCGGTCACGCTGTACGACACCTCCGGCCCGTACACCGATCCACTGGTCCAGACCGACGTCCGCAGGGGCTTGCCCCCATTGCGGGAGAACTGGATCACCGCCCGCGGCGACACCGAGGAGTACGCGGGCCGTCCCGTCCGCCCCGAGGACGACGGCATCAAGCACACGTCGCCGCGGGGCGGACTGCGCAACCTCGACGCGGTGTTCCCGGGGCGCCCGCGTCAGCCTCGCCGCGGCCGCGACGGCAAAGCGGTGACGCAACTGGCGTACGCACGCCGTGGGGAGATCACGCCCGAGATGGAGTTCGTCGCCCTCCGGGAGAACGTGTCCCCGGAAGTGGTGCGCGAGGAGATCGCGGCAGGCCGTGCGGTCCTCCCGGCCAACGTCAACCACCCCGAGATCGAGCCGATGATCATCGGTAAGCGGTTCCTGGTGAAGGTCAACGCCAACATCGGCAACTCCGCCGTCACCTCGTCCATCGAGGAGGAGGTCGAGAAGATGACCTGGGCGACCCGCTGGGGCGCCGACACGGTCATGGATCTGTCTACCGGCCGCAACATCCACACCACGCGCGAGTGGGTGCTGCGCAACTCCCCCGTGCCGATCGGCACGGTGCCGCTCTATCAGGCCCTCGAGAAGGTCGACGGGAAGGCCGAGGAACTGACCTGGGAGATCTACAAGGACACGGTCATCGAGCAGGCCGAGCAGGGCGTGGACTACATGACGGTGCACGCGGGGGTGCGTCTGCCGTACGTACCGCTGACCGCGAACCGCAAGACCGGCATCGTCTCGCGTGGCGGCTCGATCATGGCGGCGTGGTGCCTCGCCCACCACAAGGAGTCGTTCCTGTACGAACACTTCGAAGAACTGTGCGAAATCCTCGCGGCCTACGACGTCACGTACTCGCTGGGCGACGGCCTCAGGCCCGGCTCCATCGCGGACGCCAACGACGAGGCACAGTTCGCGGAACTGCGCACGCTCGGGGAACTCGGCCGGATCGCCAGGCGTTTCAACGTACAGACCATGATCGAGGGCCCGGGACACGTCCCGATGCACAAGATCAAGGAGAACATCGACCTTCAGCAGGAGATCTGCGATGAAGCTCCGTTCTACACGCTCGGGCCGCTGACGACGGACATCGCGCCGGCGTACGACCACATCACCTCGGGCATCGGCGCCGCGATGATCGCCTGGTGGGGCACGGCCATGCTCTGCTACGTCACCCCCAAGGAGCACTTGGGCCTGCCCAACCGCGACGATGTCAAGACCGGTGTGATCACCTACAAGATCGCTGCCCATGCGGCCGACCTCGCCAAGGGCCATCCGGGTGCGCAGGCGTGGGACGACGCTCTGTCCGACGCGCGCTTCGAGTTCCGCTGGGAGGACCAGTTCAATCTGGCCCTCGACCCGGACACGGCCCGTGCCTTCCACGACGAGACCCTTCCGGCGGAGCCGGCCAAGACCGCGCACTTCTGCTCGATGTGCGGTCCGAAGTTCTGCTCGATGAAGATCTCCCAGGACATCCGCCGTGAGCACGGCGGCAACCGCGAGGAGATCGAGGAGGGCATGGCACAGAAGTCGAGGGAGTTCGCCGAGGCGGGAAACCGGGTGTACCTGCCGATCGCCGACTGATCTGGCAGTGCCCGCCGACGTCCCGTCATGCGGTGCCCACCGGCCTGCGTCGTCGCTGCGCGGGCCGGAGGGGCCGACTGACGCGGAGTGACCACGACATGGGCCCGCGCCTTTCGTGAGCGGGCCGGACGTCGGTGGGTCGGCCGGGGGCGGGGCCACTCCGGGGATGGTCCGGAGGTGGGCGCCCCCGCCTTGCGCACCTCGGTGGCGACCGGTCGCCGGCCGGGCCGGTCACTCCGGCGTGTGCTCCGGCCCGCCGAAGTCCGGGCTGGTGAAGTCGGGGCTGGTGAAGCTGGGGCGCGTACCGGCGGCCGGACCGCTGTCGGGGCTGCTGAACCCCGGACGGTCGTAGCCGAGGTGCGGGATGCGGCCGGCGGTCGCCTCCGGTGCCTTCCGGGTCATCGCGGCCGTGCCCGGGTCGCTGAGCGCCTCACGGAGGAACGGCAGGATGCCGCGCTCCAGCAGTGCCTCGTGCCAGGCATCCCTGGCCCGGGACACCTCCGTCGTCAACGTGCCCGACGCGTCCGCCCCTTGTGCCGAGGAGCTGTTGCGCAGGGCGGTGAGCAGCAGGCCGATCGCGGCGACCAGGATCGACGCCGCGGTCACCGCGCCGAAGACCCACCCGGTCGTCAGGAGCGTCCGGGCGAACGCCTGATCGGGATTGACCATCTTGAGGATGTACCCCACGAGCAGGAAGATCGCCGCTGCCGCACCCGCGAGGAAGGGGGCGAGGACCGCGATGACGGCACCGGTCCCGGCGCTCGCGGCGGCCTCTCCCACGGTGGCCGCGAGCCCCAGGGCGTCCAGGTCCGCCTCCGGGGAACCGGGGGTGCCGTCCTGGACGATCGGGGTGGACGGCGCCGGCCGGCGCAGTTCCTCGCGGACCATCACGTAGTGCTGGTACTCGGTGGCCGCCGCCGCGGTGATGAGGGCGGTGGCGTTCAGCGCCATGGTGCGCAACTGTTCGGGGTTCAGCCGCTGACCCACAGCGGACAGATCCGGGCGGTGTGGTGCGGAGCGCAGCGCCTCATCGAGGATCCGCTCGTAGTCCTGGCGGTCCTCGCTCAGCAGGTGCTGCGGAACGCTGTTCATGTGCATCCCCCGATGCTCCGTAGGGCTTGTGGCTCGGCATGCTGACGAGCCGTCGGGCAGAAACGGAGGGGAGCCTGCTACGGATAAGCCGATGGTAGAGCGGCGACGGCGCGCGGTGACAGGGGGTTTCCGGAAAATGGCCCCGGCCTGCGCTCCTGTGCGCGGTCCTCCGTCGGGGGATGTTTGTCCGGGGAACGCTCAGATATCCAAGGGAAGTTGCTGGACCAGCAGCTTTCCGGCCATGGTCACCCCGCCGTCCATCGCGATCGCCAGTCCGTCCGCGTAGACGTGCGGCCCCTCGACCACGGGGCCCGTGCCGTCCTCGCCGTCCTCCGAGCCGACTTCTCCGAGCAGGTAGGGAATGGGGCTGTGGCCGTGGACGATGCGCCTGCCGCCGTAGGTGTCCAGCAGGGACCGTACGGCGTCGGCGCCGCCCTCGTCACGGAAGGAGAAGCGCTTGGTGAACTTGCGGAAGAGGTCCCACACCTCGTCCGCGTCGTTACGGGTGAGCGTCTCGCGGATGGTGTCGTTGACCGCCTCGATGGAGTCACCGTAGTCGAGGTAGGCGGTGGTGTCCGAGTGGACCAGCAGGTGCCCGTCGACCTCCTCCACCGCGTCGAGGCGGGCCATCCACTGCAGGTGGTGGTCCTGCAGGCGGTCCATGTCGGTCTTCTGGCCGCCGTTGAGCAACCAGGCCGCCTGGAAGGTGGCGGTGCCCGCGCCGGAGTTCACCGGCGTGTCGCCGAACCGCTTGGCGCCGAGCAGCAGCAGCTCGTGGTTGCCCATGAGCGCCTTGCAGTAGCCGCCGGCCGCGGCCGCCTCAGCGGACAGCCGCATCACCAGATCGATGACGCCGATGCCGTCGGGCCCGCGGTCGGTGAAGTCGCCGAGGAACCACAGCCGCGCCGTGCCCGCGCACCAGCTCCCCTCGGCGTCGACGAGGCCCTTCTCCTGGAGCGCCGCCATGAGCTGGTCGAGATAGCCGTGCACGTCCCCGACGACGAACAGCGGACCGGGACCCTCCGCGGACTGCGGGGAGGGCACGGCCGTGGGAGCGACGTCCGCCTGGAGAGTGTCACCGCGGTTGACGACCGGGAGGTCCCGTTCGGTGGGCGTGTAGGCGTCGGAGTAGCCGTGGGGGTAGGTCTCCGCGGCGGCGACGGGTCCGGTGACCTGGTCCTGGGGCGTGCTCTGCGCGTACGGACCGGCCTCGTGGACGTACGCGGGCACCCGGAAGTCGCGCAACGTCGCCGTCCGCTCCACCTCGGGTCCCTGACCGGCCCCCTGAGTCATCGACCCCTCCACCATCGCGCCGCATCTGCACCGCATCGGACTGCCTGGTCGCAGCGGCCCGCGGTGTCGTGGGCCCATCATAGGAATGCGGATCGCGCCATGTGATGACCCAGGGGTGGTGAATCGGGGAAGCCCTCCAGTTCACCGCGGCATTCGCCCTAAATGGGCGGGGGTTTCCCGCCGGTGTCCCGGTCGCCGGGCGCCCGCGGGCGACTGGTGCGTCACCCGCGGGCCGCGTGCCGGGCTATCTGTGTCCGGGCGACCGGGGCGGGCTGACCGTGGTGCGGGGCGGGCGTCGCTCGGACGACGTACGCACGATCAGTTCGGTCGGTATCACCTGCTCGACCGGCTGCTCCGGCTGGACACCCTCGATGGCGTCGATGAGGAGCTGGACCACCGCGGTGCCGATCCGGCGCGGTTTGAGGGAGAGCGTGGTGACGGGAGGCTCGGTGTTGGCGTACACGGCGGACTCGCTGCAGCACACGAGCAGCAGGTCGTCGGGGACGCGCAGGCCGTAGCGGCGGGCTGCGGCGAGCAGGTCGGTGCCGTTCGGGTCGAAGAGCCCGTAGACCGCGTCGGGGCGGTCCGGACGGGCCAGCAGCCGGTCGGCGGCGACGGCGCCCGCGCACGGGTCGTGTGCCGGGTAGGCCTCGTAGACCGGATCCTGTCCGACGCGCTCGCACCAGTTGAGGTACGCGGTCGTGGACAGGTGCGTGTAGGTGTCCGTCGTGGTGCCGGTCAGCAGCCCGATGCGGCGGGCGCCCGCATCCGCCAGGTGGTCGAGGATGCCGAGGACGGCGGCCTCGTGGTCGTTGTCGACCCAGGCGGTGACCGGGAGGGAGCCGGCCGGGCGGCCGTCGGAGACGACCGGTAACCCCTGCCGGACCAGTTCGGTGACCACCGGGTCCTGGTCGGAGGGGTCGATGACGACCGTGCCGTCCAGGGCGACGTTCGACCACACGTCGTGGCGCGAGGTGGCGGGCAGGATGACCAGGGCGTATCCCCGGGCGAGCGCGGCGGAGGTGGCGGCCCTGGCCATCTCCGCGAAGTACGCGAATTCGGTGAAGGTGAAAGGTTCATCCCCGTACGTCGTCACGGTCAGGCCGATGAGGCCCGACTTGCCGGTACGGAGGGTGCGGGCCGCGGCCGAGGGGCGGTAGCCCAGCCGGTCGGCGACCTCGCGGACGTGGCGTCGGGTGGCGTCCGGTAGCCGGCCCTTGCCGTTGAGGGCGTCGGAGACTGTCGTGATGGAGACCCCGGCGGCGGCGGCCACGTCTCTGATGCCCGCCCGGCCTGGCCGGCTGCCTCGGCGGGAGGTCTCCGCCCGGCTCACCTGGTGCTTCCCTGCTGCTGTCATGGCGAGCCGATAGTAGGGCTCATGTGGTGGGGTAGTGCGGACGCATATGCACCCGTTGACAGGCACGTTTCTGCATGATCAAAGATAGTCAAGTGCCTGGGAATGCAAGGGACTTGAGCGATCCAAGGTCAATAGATGGCGCGACGGCACGCATGGGCCTGTCTAGGTGGTCATATTGCGAAGAGGTCTCAACTCACCTTCACGAGGGATGCGCGCCACGGCGTGAGCCACCGGCGCGTGCGACAGGGGGAGACGCGCCCCCGGATTCACGCGCCTTGCTGTAACGATGTGCGCGGGTTCCTGCGGCGATCCGTCCGGGTCGGTATGGCCGTCCGTCCGCCTCCATACCGCTACCCGCCCGACCGCCGCCTGTCCATGGCGTGATCCACAAGGGGCGGAGCTGTTGTCCACAGCCCATTCGCAGCGGCCCCGAATCCTCATAAGGTGAGAAGCATTGGACGCCGGTGGCGGTCACGAGCCGGTGGTGTGCGCGAGGAGGACTGCGGTGAGCGAGACGAGCCCGAGGCTGCGTGCCGAGCTGGAGGATATCCCCACCTACAAGCCCGGCAAGCCTGCCGCGGCCGGCGGCCCGGTGGCCTACAAGCTGTCCTCGAACGAGAATCCGTACCCTCCCCTGCCGGGCGTGCTGGAGAGGGTGACCGCGGCGGCCTCGTCCTTCAACCGCTACCCGGACATGGCGTGCACGGGCCTGATGAGCGAGCTGTCGGAGCGCTTCGGGGTGCCCCAGTCGCACCTCGCGACCGGGACGGGCTCGGTCGGTGTGGCACAGCAGTTGCTGCAGGCCACGAGCGGCCCGGGCGACGAGGTGATCTACGCATGGCGGTCCTTCGAGGCGTACCCGATCATCACCCGGATCAGTGGGGCGACATCGGTGCAGGTGCCGCTGACCGAGGGCGACGTGCACGACCTGGATGCGATGGCCGACGCGATCACCAACCGGACCCGGCTGATCTTCGTCTGCAACCCGAACAACCCGACGGGCACCGTCGTGCGCCAGTCGGAGCTGGAGCGCTTCCTGGACCGCGTGCCGGGCGATGTCCTGGTGGTGCTCGACGAGGCGTACCGCGAGTTCGTCCGCGACGTCCAGGTTCCGGACGGCATCCAGCTGTACCGCAAGCGGCCGAACGTGTGCGTGCTGCGCACCTTCTCCAAGGCGTACGGCCTC
This sequence comes from Streptomyces sp. NPDC001796, assembly GCF_042892355.1. NCBI lineage: Bacteria > Bacillati > Actinomycetota > Actinomycetes > Kitasatosporales > Streptomycetaceae > Streptomyces > Streptomyces sp. NPDC001796. The sequence continues at coordinate 537,690 of NZ_JBIAUC010000002.1, forward strand.
GCCGGGCTGCGCGTCGGCTTCGCGGTCGCGCACGAGCCGGTGGCCGCGGCGCTGCGCAAGACGGCGGTGCCGTTCGGCGTCAGCCAGCTGGCGCAGGAGGCGGCGATCGCCTCGCTGTGCGCGGAGGACGAGCTGCTCGGCCGGGTCGGCTCGCTGGTGTGCGAGCGCACCCGCGTGGTGGACGCGCTGCGCGCCCAGGGCTGGACGGTCCCCGAGACCCAGGCGAACTTCGTGTGGCTGCGGCTGGGGGAGCGCACGATGGAATTCGCGGCCGCCTGCGAGCAGGCCGGTGTGGTCGTGCGTCCCTTCCCGGGCGAGGGGGTGCGCGTGACGATCGGCGAGGCCGAGGCGAACGACATCTTCATGAAGGTCGCGGAGGGCTTCCACAAGGAGCTGTAGGCCCGGTCTTCAATTCAGCCCGGCCGAGTCCTCCCGGGTCGCGCGCGAGTGGCGCGGGACCCGGGTCGGCGCGGGATTGTGCCAGATGTCGAGAGCCCCCACTTAGGGACCCCCCACCTCTCCGGCTTGCGACCGCCATGCGCCATAATTGCTTGTGAATGTGAACGCGTTCACAAGCGGGCCCGATTGTTCCCATGATGAGTGGGGCAAGCGGGGCAAACTGCCGCGTGACCACGGCGACGTAAGGAGAAGGACGACGTGGACATAGCTTTGGCGCCGGAGACCTTGGCGCGATGGCAGTTCGGCATCACCACCGTCTACCACTTCCTGTTCGTCCCGCTCACGATCTCGCTCGCCGCGCTGACGGCCGGCCTGCAGACCGCGTGGGTACGGACGGAGAAGGAGAGGTACCTCAGGGCGACGAAGTTCTGGGGCAAGCTCTTCCTGATCAACATCGCGATGGGTGTCGTGACCGGCATCGTCCAGGAGTTCCAGTTCGGCATGAACTGGTCCGCCTACTCCCGCTTCGTGGGCGACGTCTTCGGTGCCCCGCTCGCGTTCGAGGCCCTCATCGCCTTCTTCTTCGAGTCCACCTTCATCGGGCTGTGGATCTTCGGTTGGGACAAGCTGCCGAAGAAGCTCCACCTGGCCTGCATATGGATGGTCTCGATCGGAACGGTCCTGTCGGCGTACTTCATCCTCGCGGCCAACTCCTGGATGCAGCACCCCGTCGGCTACCGGATCAACAAGGCGAAGGGCCGCGCCGAACTCACCGACTTCTGGCACGTCCTGACCCAGAACACCGCGCTCGCCCAGGTCTTCCACACCCTGTCCGCGTCCTTCCTCACCGGCGGTGCCTTCATGGTCGGTATCGCGGCCTACCACCTGCTCCGCAAGAAGCACATCCCCGTGATGAAGAGCTCGCTGCGGCTCGGACTGGTCACCGTCGTCATCGCCGGCCTGCTCACCGCGGTCAGCGGTGACGTCCTCGGCAAGGTCATGTTCAAGCAGCAGCCCATGAAGATGGCCGCCGCCGAGGCCCTGTGGGACGGTCAGAACTCGGCGCCCTTCTCGATCTTCGCGTACGGCGACGTCAGCAAGGGCCACAACTCCGTCGAACTGTCCGTTCCCGGCCTGCTGTCCTTCCTGGCCGACGACGACTTCACCTCGTACGTCCCCGGCATCAACGACACCAACAAGGCCGAACAGCAGAAATACGGCCCAGGGGACTACCGTCCCATCATCCCCGTCACCTTCTGGGGCTTCCGCTGGATGATCGGCTTCGGCATGGCGTCCTTCGCCATCGGCCTGGCCGGGCTGTGGCTGACCCGCAAGAAGTTCCTGCTGCCGCAGCACCTGCGGGTCGGTGAGGACGAGGTGCCGCATCTGGTCCTGTTCAGGAACAAGGCACTCGGCCCGACGCTCACCACCTGGTACTGGCGCATCGCGATCTGGACCCTCGCCTTCCCGCTCATCGCCAACTCCTGGGGCTGGATCTTCACCGAGATGGGCCGTCAGCCATGGGTCGTCTACGGCGTGCTGCGCACTCGTGACGCCGTCTCCCCCGGTGTCTCCCAGGGTGAGGTCATCACGTCGATGACCGTGTTCACCGTGCTCTACGCGATCCTCGCCGTCGTCGAGGTGAAGCTGCTGACGAAGTACGTCAAGGCCGGACCGCCCGAACTCACCGAGTCCGATCTCAACCCGCCCACCAGGCTCGGCGGCGACTCCACGGACGCCGACAAGCCGATGGCCTTCTCGTACTAGGCCGAGGGAGCGCTCACACCATGCAACTTCAAGACGTCTGGTTCGTCCTCATCGCGGTCCTCTGGATCGGCTACTTCTTCCTGGAGGGCTTCGACTTCGGGGTCGGCATCCTCACCAAGCTGCTGGCCCGCAACCGCCCCGAGCGGCGAGTGCTGATCAACACGATCGGTCCGGTCTGGGACGGCAACGAGGTGTGGCTGCTCAGCGCGGGCGGCGCCACGTTCGCCGCCTTCCCCGAGTGGTACGCCACACTCTTCTCCGGCTTCTACCTGCCGCTGCTGGTCATCCTGGTCTGTCTGATCGTGCGCGGTGTCGCCTTCGAGTACCGGGCGAAGCGGCCCGAGGAGAACTGGCAGCGGAACTGGGAGAACGCGATCTTCTGGACCTCGCTGATCCCGGCGTTCCTGTGGGGCGTGGCCTTCGCCAACATCGTGCGGGGTGTGAAGATCGACCAGCACCTGGAGTACGTGGGCAGCGTCTGGGATCTGCTCAATCCGTTCGCCCTCCTCGGCGGCCTGGTCACGCTGACCCTGTTCACCTTCCACGGGGCGGTGTTCACCGCACTGAAGACCGTCGGGGACATCCGGCAGCGGGCACGGAAGCTGGCCCTGGGCGTCGGGTTGGTGACCGCCGGGCTGGCGCTTCTCTTCCTCGCCTGGGCCCAGATCGACCAAGGGGACGGCAAGAGTCTGGTCGCCCTGGTCGTGGCGGTGGCCGCGCTCGTCGCGGCGCTCGTGGCCAACCAGGCAGGGCGCGAGGGATGGGCGTTCGCGTTCTCCGGCGTCACCATCGTGGCCGTGGTCACCATGCTGTTCCTGACGCTCTTCCCGAATGTCATGCCGTCCACGCTCAACGGGGACTGGAGCCTGACGGTGAGCAACGCCTCGTCGAGCCCCTACACCCTGAAGATCATGACCTGGTGTGCCGGGATCGCCACGCCGATCGTCCTTCTCTATCAGGGCTGGACCTACTGGGTGTTCCGCAAGCGCATCGGCACCCAGCACATCGCCGCCGACACTTCCGTCGGTGCCGTGCACTGAATCTGGTAGGGCGGGGCGTTTCACGTGAAACATCCCGCCCGGGCCGAAGGGCATGTTTCACGTGAAACCGATCGATCCACGACTGCTCCGCCACGCGCGGGCCACACGCTTCTTCCTCGGGGCGGTCATCGGCCTGGGGGTCATCGGCGCGGCCCTGGTCATCGCCGAGGCGATGCTGATCGCCGAGGTGGTGGTCGGCGCCTTCCAGCACCACCACACGATCACCGAACTCCGCACCCCTCTGTTGCTTCTGGTGGCCGTGGCGGTCGGACGCGCCCTGGTGTCCTGGCTCACCGAACTCTCCGCCCACCGCGCGAGCGCGGCGGTGAAGTCGGAACTGCGGACGAGGCTGCTGGAGCGAGCCGGGGCCCTCGGTCCCGGGTGGCTCAGCGGACAGCGGACCGGTTCGCTGGTCGCTCTGGCCACGCGGGGTGTCGATGCCCTCGACGACTACTTCTCGCGCTATCTGCCGCAGTTGGGGCTCGCGGTGGTGGTGCCGGTGGCAGTGCTGGCGCGGATCGTCACCGAGGACTGGGTGTCGGCGGCGATCATCGCCGGCACGCTGCCTCTGATCCCCCTCTTCATGATGTTGATCGGCTGGGCGACACAGTCGCAGATGGACCGTCAGTGGCGGTTGTTGTCGCGGCTGTCCGGGCACTTCCTCGACGTGGTCGCCGGGCTGCCGACGCTCAAGGTATTCGGCCGGGCCAAGGCTCAGGCCGAGTCGATCAAGCGGATCACCGGCGAGTACCGGCAGGCGACCATGCGGACGCTGCGCATCGCCTTCCTGTCGTCCTTCGCGTTGGAGCTCCTGGCCACGATCTCGGTCGCGCTCGTCGCCGTCGAGATCGGTATGCGGCTCGTCCACGGGGACATGGATCTGTACATCGGGTTGGTCATCCTGGTGCTGGCGCCGGAGGCATATCTGCCGTTGCGGCAGGTGGGGACGCAGTACCACGCGGCGGCGGAGGGGCTTTCGGCAGCCGAGGAGATCTTCGCAGTGCTGGAGACTTCGGTGCCGCCCTCCGGTGAGCGGCGCCTAGCGGACGGGCCGATCGTCTTCGAGGACGTGACCGTCCGCTATCCCGGGCGGCCGTCCGCGGCGGTGTCCGATGTGTCGCTCACGGTCGCGCCCGGTGAAACGGTGGCCCTCGTCGGACCGAGCGGAGCGGGCAAGTCGACCCTTCTGAGCGTCCTGCTCGGATTCGTGCCGCCCACCGAGGGGCGCGTACGGGTCGGGGGAGTCGATCTCGCCTCGGCCGATCTGGAGGAGTGGCGCTCACGGATCGCCTGGGTGCCGCAGCGTCCCCATCTGTACGCGGGCACGATCGCTGACAACGTCCGGCTGGCGCGGCCCGACGCGGACGACACGGCGATACGGAGGGCGCTGGCCGACGCAGGGGCGCTTTCGTTCGTGGACGCGCTGCCCGAGGGGATCCGCACGATTCTCGGCGAGGACGGAGCGGGCCTCTCCGCCGGGCAGCGGCAACGGATCGCCCTGGCGCGGGCGTTCCTCGCCGACCGGCCGGTGCTGCTACTGGACGAGCCGACGGCGTCCCTGGACGGGGCGACCGAGGCGGAGATCGTGGAAGCGGTGCGCCGTCTCACCGTCGGCCGGACGGTCCTTCTGGTGGTGCACCGCCCGGCACTGCTCCGGCTGGCGGACCGGGTGGTGCGGCTGGAGACGGAGCAGTCCGTCATGGCGGGCCTCCTCGCGCAGGCCGGCCCCGAGCCGCACCTCGCGCAGGCCGGCCCCGAGCCGCCGCGCGCGGAGACGGTGAGCACGCCACCTGCCCAAGGCGAGCCGGCCCACGTACCGCCCCCGGTGAGGCGTGGTGGCGCGCTCGCCCGTGTCCGTGCCATGGCCGGACCCCGTCGTGGGCGGCTCGCCCTCGCCCTGGTGCTCGCGAGCCTCGCGCTCGGCAGTGCGGTGGGGCTGATGGCCACCTCCGGTTGGTTGATCTCGAGGGCCTCCCAGCAGCCGCCCGTGCTGTATCTGATGGTCGCCGTGACGGCCACGCGGACGTTCGGGATCGGACGGGCCGTGTTCCGGTACGCGGAACGGCTGGTGTCACACGATGCCGTCCTGCGCATGCTGGCCGACACCCGCGTCGCCGTCTACCGGCGCCTTGAGCGGCTGGCCCCGGCGGGGCTGCGCACGACCCGGCGGGGCGACCTGCTGTCCCGGTTGGTCGCCGATGTGGACGCGCTGCAGGACTACTGGCTGCGCTGGCTGCTGCCCGCGGGGGCCGCGTTCGTCGTATCGGCGGGTTCCGTCTGCTTCACCGCCTGGCTGCTGCCCGAGGCCGGTGCCGTCCTCACCGTCGGGCTGCTCGCGGCCGGAGTGGGTGTGCCCCTGGTGACGGGGGCCGTGGCACGCCGGGCGGAACGGAGGCTGGCGCCCGCCCGGGGTGTACTGGCGACCCGGGTGGCCGATCTGCTGACCGGAACGGCCGAGTTGACGGTCGCCGGTGCGCTGCCGGCGCGGACCGCTCAGACGCGGCAGGCCGACGCGGTGCTGACCCGCATAGCCTCCCGCGCCGCCACCGCGACGGCACTCGGCGACGGGCTGACCGCGTTGGTCACCGGGCTGACCGTCGCGGCCTCCGCCCTCGTGGGAGCACAGGCCGTCGCCGAGGGGCGGCTCGGCGGAGTGCTCATGGCGGTCCTGGTGCTCACGCCCTTGGCCGCGTTCGAGGCGGTCCTGGGGCTGCCGCTCGCCGTGCAGCACCGCCAGCGGGTGCGCCGGAGCGCCGATCGCGTCCACGAGGTGCTGGACGCCCCGGAGCCCGTACGCGAACCCGAGCGGCCGCAGTCGGCTCCCCCGTCGCCCTTCCCGCTCGTCCTGGAGGGGCTCACCGCCCGCTACGACGGGCAGCGGCGGGACGCCCTGAGCGGCTTCGACCTCACCCTCGAACAAGGCCGTAGGGTCGCCGTGGTCGGCGCCTCCGGCGCGGGCAAGACGACCCTCGCGCAGGTCCTGCTGCGGTTCCTGGACGCGGGTGCCGGGTCGTACACGCTGGGCGGCACGGACGCCCACGCGCTCGACGGCGACGACGTACGGCGCCTGGTCGGACTCTGTGCGCAGGACGCCCACTTCTTCGACAGCTCGGTGCGGGAGAACCTGCTGCTCGCGCGGAAGGACGCGAGCGAGGCGGAACTGCGGGACGCCCTCGCACGGGCCCGGCTCCTCGACTGGGTGGAGGGGCTGCCCGCCGGCCTGGACACCCTGATCGGCGAGCACGGCGCCCGGCTGTCCGGCGGTCAGCGGCAGCGGCTGGCCCTGGCCCGCGCCCTGCTGGCCGACTTCCCCGTCCTGATCCTGGACGAGCCCGCGGAACACCTCGACCTGCCGACGGCGGACGCGCTCACCGCGGACCTGCTCGCCGCCACCGAGGGCCGTACCACCCTGCTGATCACCCACCGGCTGGCCGGACTTGAAGGGGTCGACGAGGTGATCGTCCTCGCGGAGGGCCAGGTGGTCCAGCGGGGTGGCCATGCGGAGCTGGCGGCGGTGGAGGGGCCGTTGCGGGAGATGCTCGAACGGGAGGCCGCGGGGGACCTGCTGGGAGCCGGATGAGGGATGCCACTGGGCCGTCCGTGGCCGGCCGTTCCCCCAGCCGCAGGACCTCAACAGGACCGGGGCCGCGACACGGGCCACGATCGTTGACATGCATTCACCCTGTCGGCGAGCCTTGCTCGTTTCGGTTGTGCTGTCCGCGTTCACAACGCTTCCGGCCTGGCCCACCGTGGCCGGGGGCGCGACGGTGGGCGACGGTGCCGATTCCTCCGCCGCCCTACGGGTGGCGCGCCTGTACGACGAAGCCGCCGTGGTGGCACGGCAGTACGAGGCCGGGCTCCGGGAAGCCGAGAAGCAGCGTGCCCGAGCGCGGCGTGACGAGAGACTCCTCATACGGGAACGCCGGCTGGGCGCGGCACTCCGCAAGGATCCGGTCCTGATCGCGCGCGCCGAGTACCACCAGAGCTTCGCTCCCCCCTATGTGCCGCAGACGCTCATCCCCGACGCCGCACTGGAGTTGATGCGAAGTCAGCGCTCGCTCACTCGAGGGGATCGGGCCGCCGCGAACGCGGTCGTCGGTATCCACCGGGTGGAGGACCGCCTCACCGCAGATCTGGCCGAGGCGTCGGCGCAGGCGCGGCGGCTCCAGACACGGAAAGCCGAACTGGCGAACAGAAGGCGGACGCTTCAGGCGAAACTGGAGGAGGCACGGCGGGTCCTGCAGAGGCAGGCCGACGCGATCGCCGCCACGGGATCGTGCCGGGGTGCCGTCCATCTGGGCCGGCCGCGGCAGAGAACCCATCGCGCCTGGGGGACGCCGGTGGAGTCGTACAGACTGTCCGCTCCGTTCGGCAGCGGAGGCGACCACTGGGCGCACCGGCACACCGGCCAGGACTTCGCGGTCCCCATCGGGACACCGGTGCGGGCCGTCGGCGCCGGAAAGGTGGTGCGGGTGGCGTGCGGCGGCGCCTTCGGGATGGAGGTCGTCATCCAGCACCCGGACGGCTACTTCACCCAGTACGCCCATCTCGCCGCGGTCACCGTGGACCAGGGAGAACCGGTGGCCACGGGCCAGTGGATCGCCCAGTCCGGCACGACGGGCAACTCGACCGGTCCGCACCTGCACTTCGAGGTACGGGTCACTCCGGAATGGGGGTCGGGCATCGATCCGGTGCCGTGGCTGACGGCACGGGGCGTACGACTCTGAGAGCCGTGCGCGAGGAGACCGCCGCCCGAGGCACGGCCCTGGCGATCTGCGACCGCCGGTGACCTACGACCGCTCCGCGAGGATCTGCTCGATCACCACGGCCACGCCGTCGTCGTTGTTGGCGACCGTCCGCCCCGACGCGGCGGCGATCACGTCCGGGTGGGCGTTGGCCATCGCGTAGGACTGTCCCGCCCAGGTGAGCATCTCCACGTCGTTCGGCATGTCGCCGAAGGCGACGACCTCCTCGTGGGAGATGCCGCGCTCGGCGCAGCACAGCGCGAGGGTGCTCGCCTTGGAGACGCCAGGGCCGCTGATCTCCAGCAGGGCGCTGGGGCTGGACCGGGTGATGGTGGCGCGGTCACCGACGGCCAGGCGGGCCAGGGTGAGGAAGGCGTCCGGGTCCAGCTGCGGGTGGTAGGCGAGGATCTTGAGCACCGGCTCGCGGGCGCCGGGGGCGTCCGGGCCCAGCAGCCCCTCGGCGGGTGCGAGCAGGTCCGGGATCTCCATGTGCAGCTTCGGGTACGCCGGCTCCTGGTAGAAGCCGTACGTCTGCTCGACGGCGTACACCGTGCCGGGTGCGGCGTCCCGCAGCAGCCGTACGGCGTCGAGCGCGTTCTCCCGGGCCAGCTCGCGGACCTTGACGAAGCGGTGGGCGCCGGGGCCGCCGTGCAGGTCGACCACGGCCGCCCCGTTGCCGCAGATCGCCAGTCCGTGACCGTGGACGTGGTCGCTGACGACGTCCATCCAGCGGGCGGGCCGCCCCGTGACGAAGAACACCTCGATGCCGGCCTCCTCGGCGGCGGCCAGCGCGGCGACGGTCCGCTCGGAGACCGACTTGTCGTCGCGCAGCAGAGTGCCGTCGAGGTCGGTCGCTATCAGCCGGGGCGGGAGGGCGGAGGCCGGGGTCTCGGACTGTCGGGTCGCTGAGGTCACCGGGCCATTCTGGCGCATATGCCCGCACGGCCGTGCGGGACCCCGCACACCTGAGTGGTGACACTGCTCACCAGTGCCGTCACGTCGCGTCCTGCTCAGCCCAGCTGCGCCGGGGCCTCCAGGGCGATCTGCTCGAAGACCTTCTCGTCCGCCGCGAAGTCGGAGTCGGGGATGGGCCAGTGGATCACGATGTCGGTGAAGCCCAGTTCCGCGTGCCGGCCGGCGAAGTCGACGAACGCGTCCAGGGACTGGAGCGGACGGCCACGGTCCGGAGTGAAGCCGGTGAGCAGGACCTTGTCGAGTTCCGTCACGTCACGGCCGGCCGTGACGCAGGCGTCGGCCAGCTTCTCGCTCTGCGCGCGCAGAGCCCGCAGCGACTCCTCCGGGGTGCCGGTCTCGTACAGCTTCGGGTCGCCGGTCGTCACCCACGCCTGACCGTAGCGGGCGGCGAGCTTCAGGCCGCGCGGGCCGGTCGCGGCGACCGCGAAGGGCAGCCGGGGTCGCTGCACGCAGCCCGGGATGTTGCGCGCCTCGTGCGCGGAGTAGTGCGTCCCCCGGTGGGTGACGGAGTCCTCGGTGAGCAGCCGGTCGAGCAGCGGTACGAACTCGCCGAACCGGTCGGCGCGCTCACGCGGGCTCCACGGCTCCTGGCCGAGCGCGGTGGCGTCGAAGCCGGTGCCGCCCGCCCCGATGCCCAGCGTGATCCGGCCGCCGGAGATGTCGTCCAGGGAGATCAGCTCCTTGGCGAGGGTGACCGGGTGCCGGAAGTTCGGCGAGGTGACCAGGGTGCCGAGGCGCAGCCGGTCGGTGACGGCGGCCGCGGCCGTCAGTGTCGGCACGGCTCCGAACCAGGGGCCGTCGCGAAAGGACCGCCACGACAGGTGGTCGTAGGTGAACGCGGTGTGGAAACCGAGCTGCTCCGCACGCTCCCAGGCGGAACGCCCGCCCTCGTGCCAGCGGACGTAGGGCAGGATCACGGTGCTCAGACGCAGACTCATGCGTCGAGCGTAAGGGAGCCGGGGAGTGGCCGTGGCTGAGATTGATCAGAAAAGCCCGGGAATCGCAGTCACGAGTCAGTTTTTCTCTGGGAAACGCAGGTATTGAGGCGGTACGGCCTTGGTGAGCCACACTCCGTTCTCGCTGACATGGAAGACATGACCGGCGCGGTGCATGGCGCCGGCGTCCACGGCCAGCACCACCGGGCGGCCGATGCGGGCGCCGACGCGGGTGGCGGTCTCGCGGTCCGGGGAGAGGTGCACATCGTGCCGGCCCATGGGCCTCAGGCCCTCGGCACGGATCGCGTCCAGGTTGCGGGCCACGGTCCCGTGGAAGAGGTACGCGGGCGGGGTCGCCGGGGGCAGCCCCAGGTCGACGTCGACGCTGTGGCCCTGGCTGGCGCGGATGCGGGTGCCCTCGATCGCGAAGCGCTTCTTGTCGTTGGTGGCGACCACCCGGTCCAGTTCCTCGCGGGTGATCGGGAAGCCGTGGGCGGTCGCCGCGGCGAGCAGCGTGTCGATCTCCACCCAGCCGCCGTCCTCCAGCCTGATCCCAATGTGTCCCGGATGGTGCCGTAGGTGCCTCGAGAGATACTTCGACACCTTCACGGTACGTCTGTCGTCATTCCTTTCCGTCATCTTTCCAGCCTGCGGGAGAGACGGGGATCACGCACTTGATTTCGTCCCTGATGTTTGATCCACAAGCAACCCGGGTTATCCACAGGGAAATTGGCGGCTCTGTGGACAACTGGCGGGCATCTCACCAGTGTTCGCCAAGTGCATCGGGCAGGCAGTCGACTTGCACAACCGACCCATGAGGAACGTTGGTTCGCCAACTCCCTTGTCAGCCGGTCACAGTGGCGGATCGATCCGTGCGATCGCGCGCAACACCCCCGGCGCGATGCGGGACAACAGTCGCGCGCTCCGTGCTTCCGGGGTGACCGGTACGACCGCCTGGTTGCGGACCACCGCCCGCAGCACCGCGTCGGCGACCCTCTCCGGTCGGTAACCACGCAGGCCGTACAGCATGTTTGTCCTCTTCCGCCGTCGCCTCTCCTCCTCCGCGTCCACGCCCACGAACCGCGCCGTCGACGTGATGTCCGTGTGGACGAAGCCGGGACAGATCGCCGACACCCCGACGCCCTGCCCGGCCAACTCCGCACGCAGGCACTCGCTGAGCATCAGGACGGCCGCCTTGGACGTGCTGTAGGCCGGCAGTACCTTCGACGGCTGGTACGCGGCCGCCGACGCGACGTTGACGATGTGGCCGCCCTGACCACGCTCGGCCATCTGTTTGGCGAACAACCGGCAACCGTGAACAACCCCCCACAAGTTGACGTCGAGGACCGTGCGCCAGTCCTCGGCGGTGGTGTCGAAGAACGAGCCGGACAGACCGATCCCGGCGTTGTTCACCAGGACGTCCACCACCCCGTACACGGCGGAGACCCTCTTGGCGAGCTTCTCCATCGCCTGCTCGTCGGAGACGTCGACCGTCTCCGCCCAGGCCTCCGGAGCACCGCCGCGCCGGGCCAACTCGGCTGTCCGGGCGGCGCCTTCGCCGTTCCGGTCGACCGTCACCACCCGCGCTCCGGCCTTGGCGAACGCGACCGCCGTGGCCCGCCCGATACCGCTGCCCGCTCCCGTCACCAGCACGAGCTGTCCGCCGAACCGCTCCGCCTACCGCCCGTTTCCCACGGGCGCCGACCGGCCGTTGTCCACGGCCGTCACGAACTCCGCGATCCAGGCGGACACTTGGCCGGGCCGGGTGCGCGGGATCCAGTGCTTGTCCGGAAGTGTGCGGCGGATCAACCGCGGTGCCCACCGGTCCAGTTCGTCGTAGAGGTGCTCCGACAGGAACGCGTCCCCCAGTGGCGTGATGAGCTGTACGGGCGCGTGCGCGTATGCGTCGGGGCGCGGGTGGCGCAGCCTGGGCCGTACGTTGTCCCGGTACAGCCAGGCGCCGTTGGCCGCGTCCATGGGGAGCGACGGGGTCGGGTAGTCGCCGCCGGGCAGCCGCTCGGCGCGCCGCAGGATTCCGGGCCAGCGTCTGCCGAGTGGTCCGCGCCAGGCCAGCTCCGGCAGGGCGGGGGTGTGCAGCAGGTAGACGTACCAGGACCTGGCGCCCTGGCCCAGCAGCCGGCCGACGCGGCGCGGGGTCGGCCGGCGGACGCACCGCTTGATCCACTGTCCGAGGTGGTCGAGGGACGGCCCCGACATCGATGTGAACGACGCGACCCGGCCCTCGGTGCGGCCGGCGGTGACGAACTCCCAGCCCTGCACCGAGCCCCAGTCGTGCCCCACCAGGTGCACCGGCCGGCCGGGACTGACCGCGTCGGCGACCGCCAGGAAGTCGTCCGTCAGCTTCTCCAGCGTGAATCCGCCGCGCAGCGGCTTGGGCGCCGTCGACCGGCCGTGGCCACGGACGTCGTAGAGCACGACGTGGAAGCGGTCGGCGAGGCGGGGCGCCACCTCGGACCAGACCTCCTTGCTGTCCGGGTAGCCGTGCACGAGCACCACCGTGGGCCGCGCCGGATCGCCCAGCTCGGCCACGCACAGTTCGATCCCTCCCGTCCGCACCCGGCGCTCGCGCGCCCCCGTGAGAGCCACTCGTCCCTCTCTTCCGTCACTCGCACCTGGTGTGTCACGTCACACCGGCGAATGTGGCACTTGTTAGAGGTGGCGTCAACAGCGGCCCCGCGGCCTGTGGAAAACCACCGTGATGCGAACAATGCGCCGTCCATCTCGCGCCCCTCGCCGTTCGACCTGAGGGTGACCCCTACGGGCCTGTAATACTCGAGTCGGACGCCAGACAGCTCTGTGGTCTGACGACGGCAGTGGTCGACGTCACTACCGTCGCTGTCGTGACTGTGATCGCGACCGAAAGCCTGAGCAAGCGGTTCCCGAGGGTGACCGCGCTTGACCGGCTCTCCGTGGACGTGGGACCCGGCGTGACCGGACTCGTCGGAGCGAACGGAGCCGGCAAGTCCACTCTGATCAAGATCCTGCTGGGTCTGTCCCCCGCCACCGAGGGCCGCGCCGAGGTGCTCGGCCTCGACGTCGCCACCAGGGGTGGCGCCATCCGCGAGCGTGTCGGATACATGCCCGAGCACGACTGCCTGCCGCCCGACGTGTCGGCCACCGAGTTCGTCGTGCACATGGCCCGCATGTCCGGCCTGCCCCCGGCCGCCGCCCGCGAGCGCACCGCGGACACCCTGCGCCACGTCGGCCTGTACGAGGAGCGCTACCGCCCCATCGGCGGCTACTCCACCGGCATGAAGCAGCGCGTGAAACTCGCCCAGGCCCTGGTCCACGACCCGCAGCTGGTGTTCCTGGACGAGCCGACCAACGGCCTCGACCCGGTCGGCCGCGACGAGATGCTCGGCCTGATCCGCCGCGTGCACACCGACTTCGGCATCTCGGTGCTGGTCACCTCCCACCTGCTGGGCGAGCTCGAGCGCACCTGCGACCACGTCGTCATCATCGACGGCGGCAAGTTGCTGCGGTCCAGCTCCACCCGGGACTTCACCCAGACCACCACGACCCTCGCGATCGAGGTGACCGACTCCGACGAGCACCCCGACGGCACCCGCGCGGTGCGCGACGCGCTCCAGGCGCGCGGGGTGACCACGCAGGACGGCAGCGGCCTGCCGGGTTCCGGCCACATCCTGCTGCTGACCGCGGAGGGCGAGCAGACGTACGACCTCGTCCGGGACGTCGTCGCCGACCTCGGTCTCGGTCTCGTCCGTATGGAGCAGCGCAGGCACCACATCGCGGAGGTCTTCAAGGACAGCGACGCCGAGCGGAAGGAGGCGGTCGGTCATGGCGGCTGAGCAGCCCCTGGCCCACGGGGCCGAACAGACCCGGATCCACAACATCGGCTACCGCTCGTACGACGGCCCACGACTGGGCCGCGCCTACGCCCGCCGCTCGTTGTACTCGCAGTCCCTGCGCGGCGCCTACGGCCTCGGCCGCTCGGTGAAGTCGAAGGTGCTGCCGATGCTGCTGTTCGTGGTCATGTGCGCGCCCGCGCTGATCATGGTCGCGGTCGCGGTGGCCACCAACGCCAAGGACCTCCCCGTCCAGTACACGCGCTACGCGATCATCATGCAGGCCGTCATCGGCCTCTACGTCGCCTCGCAGGCACCCCAGGCGGTCTCGCGCGACCTGCGCTTCAAGACGGTTCCGCTGTACTTCTCCCGCCCCATCGAGACCGCCGACTACGTCCGCGCCAAATACGCGGCACTGGCCTCGGCGATGTTCATCCTGACGGCCGCGCCCCTGCTCGTCCTCTACGTGGGTGCGCTGCTCGCCAAGCTGGACTTCGCCCACCAGACCAAGGGATTCGCCGAAGGACTGGTCTCCGTGGCCCTGCTCTCCCTGCTGTTCTCCGGGATCAGCCTCGTCATCGCGGCGGCCACGCCCCGGCGCGGCTTCGGCATCGCCGCCGTCATCGCCGTCCTGACCATCTCCTACGGAGCTGTCTCCACCATCCAGGCGATAGCGGAGGTGCACTCCGGCAGCTCCACGGCCCTGGTGTGGATGGGCCTGTTCTCGCCCATCACCCTCATCGACGGGGTGCAGACCGCCTTCCTCGGCGCGACCTCCTCCTTCCCAGGCGGGCACGGACCATCGACCGCGCAGGGAGTCGTCTTCCTCCTCGTCGTCCTCGGACTCATCGCCGGCAGCTACGGCCTGCTGACGCGCCGCTACCAAAAGGTGGGACTGTGACTACCCTCACCATCGACCACGTCTCCCGCTGGTTCGGCAACGTGGTCGCCGTCAACGACGTCACGATGACCATCGGACCCGGGGTCACCGGCCTGCTGGGCCCGAACGGCGCCGGGAAGTCCACCCTCATCAACATGATGGGCGGCTTCCTCGCCCCCTCCACCGGGTCCGTCACCCTCGACGGCCGGCCGGTGTGGCGCAACGAGGAGATCTACCGGCACATCGGCATCGTCCCCGAGCGGGAGGCGATGTACGACTTCCTCACGGGCCGCGAATTCGTCGTCGCGAACGCCGAGTTGCACGGACTCGGAGCCAAGGCCGCCCAGCGGGCCCTTGCCACGGTCGAGATGGAGTACGCACAGGACCGGAAGATCTCCACGTACTCCAAGGGCATGCGGCAGCGCGTGAAGATGGCGTCCGCGCTCGTGCACGACCCGTCGCTGCTGCTGCTCGACGAGCCGTTCAACGGCATGGACCCGCGCCAGCGCATGCAACTCATGGAGCTGCTGCGGCGTATGGGCGCCGAGGGCCGCACCGTGCTGTTCTCCTCCCACATCCTCGAAGAGGTCGAGCAGTTGGCCTCGCACATCGAGGTGATCGTCGCCGGACGGCACGCGGCGAGCGGCGACTTCCGCAGGATCCGCCGCCTGATGACCGACCGCCCGCACCGCTACCTGGTGCGTTCCAGCGACGACCGGGCGCTCGCCGCCGCGCTGATCGCCGACCCGTCGACGTCCGGTATCGAGATCGACCTCACCGAGGGCGCCCTGCGCATCCAGGCGATCGACTTCGGCCGGTTCACGACGCTGCTGCCGAAGGTCGCACGCGAGCACGGCATCCGGCTGCGCACGGTCTCGCCGTCCGACGAATCCCTCGAGTCCGTCTTCTCGTATCTGGTCGCGGCGTAGGAGGCCGAAGATGTACGACCCCACAGTCGCCCGCCTCACCTACCGGGGCCTGCTCGGCCGCCGCCGGGCCCTGATCCTCGGCGCGCTTCCCGTCCTGCTGATCGTGATCTCCGCGGTCGTCCGGGCGCTGACCGGTGCTGACGACCAGGTCGCCCACGACGTCCTCGGCGGGTTCGCCCTGGCCACCATGGTCCCGATCATCGGCGTCATCGCGGGCACCGGCGCCATCGGGCCCGAGATCGACGACGGCTCGGTGGTGTACCTGCTGGCCAAGCCGGTGAAGCGGCCCACGATCATCTTCACCAAGCTGATCGTCGCGATCGCCGTGACCATGGCGTTCTCCGCGCTGCCGACGTTCGTCGCGGGCCTGATCCTCAACGGCAACGGCCAGCAGATAGCGGTCGCCTACACCGTGGCGGCGCTGGTCTCCTCCATCGCCTACGCCGCGCTGTTCCTGCTGCTCGGCACGGTGAGCCGGCACGCGGTGGTGTTCGGCCTGGTCTACGCGCTCGTCTGGGAGGCGCTCTTCGGGTCGCTGGTCTCCGGGGCGCGCACGCTCAGCGTCCAGCAGTGGTCGCTGGCCGTGGCCCACAAGGTCTCCGACAGCTCCCTGGTCACCTCGGACGTGGGACTGCCCACCGCCACGGTCCTGCTGATCGTGGTGACCGTGGCCGCCACCTGGTACGCGGGGCAGAAGCTGCGGACGCTGACGCTGGCGGGCGAGGAGTGACAGCCCCTGCGGGGCTGGAGCCGGGGCCTTGGCGGGGCCCCGGTCTTCTTCCTCTTTTCGAAGCCTTTTTTGACAGGGGTTTCACACCTGCCTCGGCACACTGGGCAAAGGGGACGCACAGCAGCTGAAAGGACCGGGGATGACTGCGGACGAGGCCGGGGAGACCTGGGACGGCGTCGAGTTCGACGAGGACTTCATACGGTCCGCGTCGACCAGGGAACCGTCCGCGCGCGCCCGGATGCTGGCAGCGCGCTGGCGCAACGAGGCGCCCGCCCCCCAGCCGTGGCGCTCGGACGAGCCGCCCGCCGGCTGGTTCTTCAGCAAGGCGCGGCGCCGCAGGTGGCGGCGCCGGTAGCGGTCAGGTTCTGCGGAGGATGCGCGGATCGAACGCGCGCGGGGGTTGACCCCGACCACGACTTGCTTTTGATCGAACACTGCGCAAGCCGGTGCCTTTCCACTCGGCCAATCCTCCGGGTGGGCGGCCCACGCGAGAGTGCTCGCGCGCTCGAAGCGGCCGCCCCGGGCAGCTCCCCGTGCGGGGCAGGCTCGACGGAGGGGTAACTACTCCGGAGCCCGCCGCGGGCTGCCCTGCCGGGAGCTCGGCGTACTGTCGTGCATGGACATCGCCCAGCTCCTCTCCCAGAACGTGGCGCCGGCCTGATCCGGCGTCGCGGACATGACTACTGTGCCCGGTTCGCCGAACCGGGCGCCACTGAATAAAAGTCGCGCAGTCCGGCCTACTGGACGCAGGTCCTAGCCCAGCAACCGCTCCAGCACCACAGCGATGCCGTCCTCGTCGTTGGTCAGCGTCACCTCGTCCGCGACCTCCTTCAGGTCCGTGTGGGCGTTGGCCATGGCCACACCGTGGGCCGCCCACGCGAACATCGGTATGTCGTTGGGCATGTCGCCGAAGGCGATCGTCTCCGCAGGCTTCACACCGAGGCGGCGTGCTGCCAGGGACAGCCCCGTCGCCTTGCTCAGGCCGAGGGGGAGGATCTCCACTATTCCCTCGCCCGCCATGGTCACCCCGACGAGACCGCCGGCGGCCTGCTGCGCCGCCTCGGCGAGTTCGTCGTCGCTCAGGGTCGGGTGCTGGAGGTAGACCTTGTTCAGCGGCGCCGACCACAGGTCCGCCGCGTCCTTGATCGGCTGGTACGGCAGCGGCCCGTCGTGGACCCGGTAGCCGGGGCCGACCAGGACCTCCCCCTCCAGGCCGTCCCGGCTCGCCGCCAGCAGCAGCGGGCCCACCTCCGCCTCGATCTTGGCCAGGGCCAGAGCTGCTGTCTGCCGGTCCAGCGTCACAGACGTCAGAAGGCGGTGCTCGCCCGCGTCGTAGACCTGCGCTCCCTGGCCGCACACGGCGAGGCCCCGGTAGCCGAGGTCGTCGAGGACGGGGCGCGTCCACGGGACCGCGCGCCCGGTGACGACGATGTGCGCGGCGCCCGCCGCGGTGGCCGCGGCGAGCGCCTCTCGCGTGCGCTCCGAGACCGTCTCGTCGGAGCGCAGGAGCGTGCCGTCGAGGTCGGTGGCGATCAGCTGGTAGGGAAAGGTGGACGGAAAACCGGCATGTTCGCCCGTGCTCACTTGGCCACGGGCTCCAGCAGCTCCCGGCCGCCCAGGTACGGGCGCAGGATCTCGGGCACCCGCACCGAGCCGTCGGCCAGCTGGTGGTTCTCCAAGATCGCCACGATGGTGCGCGGTACGCCGCACAGCGTGCCGTTCAGCGTCGCCAGCGGCTGCACCTTCTTGCCGTCCCGCATGCGGACCGCCAGCCGGCGCGCCTGGAAGGTGTCGCAGTTGGAGGCCGAGGTCAGTTCGCGGTACTTGCCCTGGGTCGGGATCCAGGCCTCGCAGTCGTACTTCCGCGACGCCGACGCGCCGAGGTCACCGGTCGCCACGTCGATGACCTGGAACGGCAGCTCGAGTGAGGTCAGCCACTGCTTCTCCCACTCCAGGAGCCGCTTGTGCTCGTTCTCGGCGTCCTCGGGGTCGACGAACGAGAACATCTCGACCTTGTCGAACTGGTGCACGCGGAAGATGCCGCGCGTGTCCTTGCCGTAGGTGCCGGCCTCGCGGCGGAAGCACGGCGAGAAGCCCGCGTAACGCAGCGGCAGCTTGTCGGCGTCGACGATCTCGTCCATGTGGTACGCCGCGAGCGGGACCTCGGAGGTGCCGACCAGGTAGAAGTCGTCCTTCTCGAGGTGGTACACGTTCTCGGCGGCCTGGCCGAGGAAGCCCGTGCCCTCCATGGCGCGCGGGCGGACCAGGGCCGGCGTCAGCATCGGGGTGAAGCCGGCCTCAGCGGCCTGCGCGATGGCCGCGTTGACGAGCGCCAGCTCCAGCAGGGCGCCGACACCCGTCAGGTAGTAGAAGCGTGAGCCGGAGACCTTCGCGCCGCGCTCCACGTCGATCGCGCCGAGCGCCTCGCCGAGCTCCAGGTGGTCCTTGGGCTCGAAGCCCTCGGCGGCGAAGTCGCGGATGGTGCCGTGCGTCTCCAGGACGACGAAGTCCTCCTCGCCGCCGACCGGGACATCCGGGTGGACCAGGTTGCCCAGCTGGAGCAGGAGGCGCTTGGTCTCCTCGTCGGCCTCGTGCTGCTCGGCGTCGGCCGCCTTGACGTCGGCGGCCAGCTGGCTCGCCTTCTTCAGCAGCTCGGCCTTCTCGTCGCCGGTGGCCTTGGGGATCAGCTTGCCGAGCGTCTTCTGCTCGGAGCGGAGTTCGTCGAAGCGGACGCCGGACGACCTGCGCCGCTCGTCGGCGGAGAGGAGGGCGTCGACGAGCGCGACGTCCTCACCACGGGCGCGCTGGGAGGCGCGAACACGGTCGGGGTCCTCACGGAGCAGGCGAAGGTCAATCACCCCTCAAGGCTACCGTTGTGGAGTTCCGGGACACGACCGTGTATTCCGATCCGCAGGGCACGGTTCCGGTATGAGGCAATTGCCCCAGGTGTCAATAAAAGAGCGCTGGCCACCGGAAAGAGGCAGCTCGTGAAGGGGCCATTGACCCTACTTCCTTGAGTTGACCTGGATTTCGAGTTCGCTCGTCCACAGGTATCCACAGACCCGGAACGGTTATCCACAGGCTGTGCGGAAGATCTGTGGACACCGGAAGTGATCATTCCGAAAGTGCTGCGGAGAGCGGAAAATTCCTGGTTCAAACCCCCGCCATCCACACTTTCGGGTGGAAAGGGGTCGCCCCAACGGGTTGATCGAAAGAAACAGGTGGACAACTGTGGCATACGCGATGGTGGACGGACGGGGGCTCGTAGAGCGATTTGTCGACTCACTGATGCCACGCTGTCGACTTGTCCCCAGATCGAGAAGGCTGCCTGTGGATAACTTCTGTGGACAACGAAAATCTGCAGGTAGGACGAGACGCTAGAACCGGCCGTCCTGGCAACGCGCCACCCAGTCCGCGGCCGACACGAACTCGTCGTCCGACGTCCCCGGCAGCGGGACCCGCACGGCGTCCGGCTCGATGTCCGCCCGCGGATAGGAGCCGAGGAACCGAACCTGCAGACAGATCCGCTTCAGCCCCATCAGCGCCTCGGCGACCCGGCGGTCCGAGATATGGCCCTCGGCGTCGATGCAGAAGCAGTAGTTCCCGATGCCGGCTCCCGTCGGGCGGGACTGCAGCAGCATCAGGTTGATGCCCCGCACGGCGAACTCGCCCAGCAGATCGCGCAGCCCGCCGGGGTGGTCGTCACGCTGCCACAGCACGACGGAGGTCTTGTCCGCACCCGTCGGCGCCGCCGGCCGGGCGGGCCGACCGACCAGCACGAACCGTGTCTGCGCGTTCTCCGCGTCGTGGATGCCGGTCTCCAGCGCCTCGAGGCCGTAGCGGGCGGCGGCGAACTCACCCGCGAACGCCGCGTCGTAGCGGCCCTCCTGGACCAGACGGGCGCCGTCCGCGTTCGACGCCGCCGACTCCCAGACGGCGTCCGGGAGGTTGGCCTTCAGCCAGTTGCGCACCTGGGGCTGCGCGGCGGGGTGCGCGGTGACCGTCTTGATCTCCGAGAGCTTCGTGCCGGGGCGGACGAGCAGCGCGAAGGTGATCGACAGGAGCACCTCGCGGTAGATCATCAGCGGCTCACCGGCGACCAGTTCGTCGAGCGTGGTGGTGATGCCGCCCTCCACCGAGTTCTCGATCGGCACGAATGCCGCCTCCGCCTCGCCGCTGCGGACGGCGTCGAGCGCCGCGGGCACGGACACCATCGGGACGAGCTGACGGGTCGCGGCCTCGGGCAGCGTACGGAGGGCGACCTCGGTGAAGGTGCCCTCGGGGCCGAGATACGCATAGCTGGCTGGCATGCCCTCACCCTAATGCGCCGTGCCGACGCGCGGCTCGCAGCTGGGGAATGGGCACCCCATCGAGGGCCCGCACCAGCCGACCCGATCCGAAAAGGACGGGCCCTACCCCTCCAGCAGCCGCTGCCCCACGTACTCCCCTCGGGCCGCGCCGCCCGGCACCGCGAACAGGCCACTTGCTTCGTGGCGGATGTACTGCGACAGCGCGTCCCCCCGGTCCAGCTTGCGCTGCACGGTCACGAAGCCGCGCAGCGGATCCGCCTGCCAGCAGACGAAGAGCAGGCCCGCGTCCGGCGTCCCGTCCGCGTCGAAACCGTCGTTGTAGGAGAAGGGGCGGCGGAGCATCGCCGCGCCCCCGTTCTGGTCGGGCCGGGTGATCCGCGCGTGGGCGTTGATCGGCACGACCAGCTTGCCGTCGGCGCCGGTCTTCTCCAGGTCCATCTCGGTGGTCTCGGTGCCGCCGCTGAGCGGTGCGCCGTCGGACTTGCGGCGGCCTATGACCTCCTCCTGCGCCTTGAGCGAGAGCTTCTCCCAGTCGTCGAGGAGCATGCGGATGCGGCGTACGACGGCGTAGGAGCCGTTCGCCATCCACCCCGGGTCGCCGGACGCGGGCACGAAGACACGCTGGTCGAAGTCGGCGTCACCGGGCTTGGGGTTGCGGGTGCCGTCGATCTGGCCCATGAGGTTGCGGGCGGTCATGGGGTGCGCGGTCGCGCCCGGCGAGCGGTTGAAGCCGTTCATCTGCCAGCGCAGCCTGGCCGCGCCGCCCGCGTCCTTCTGGATCGCGCGCAGGGCGTGGAAGGCGACGAGCGCGTCGTTGGCACCGATCTGCACCCACAGGTCGCCCTCGCTGCGCGACTTGTCGAGGTGGTCGGAGGAGAAGTCGGGGAGCGGGTCCAGGGCGTCCGGGCGCTGGTTCTCCAGTCCGGTTCGCGAGAAGAAGCTGTGTCCGAAGCCGAAGGTGATCGTCAGGGAGGAGGGGCCGGCGTCGCGGGCGACGTCGGTGTCGTCGTGCGCGGCCGGTTCGCCCGTCATCAGCCGCTCGGCGGTGGTGGACCAGCGGCGCAGCAGCGCGGCGGCCTCCCTGCGGCCGGCGCCCGCCGCCAGGTCGAAGGCGACGAGGTGGCCGCGGGCCTGGAGGGCGTCGGTGATGCCTGGCTGATGTTTCCCGTGAAACATCACCCGGTCCGCGCCCAGCGAGGTGAGCGGAGCGCTCTTCTCGGCGGGGGCGGCGGCGTATCCGGCGGCCCCGCCCGCGGCCCCGAGCGCGAGGCCGGTGGCGCCCGCGGTGCCGAGGAGCCGTCGCCGTGTGATGGCCGCTCTGGGGGTGGTGGTGTCGGTGGACTGGTCAGCCATCGTGGGGTTCAGCCGATCTGCGCGTTCTTGTTCACGGTCACTTGGTCGATGTCGGAGGTCCGCACGGTCACCTCGATCTTCCAGTCGCCCGCCATGGGGATCTGGACACCGCTCGCCGACCAGTGGCCGGTGGCGACGTGGTCGGGCGCGATGGGCAGCGGTCCGATGCTCTTGGCCTGAAGCGTGAAGGCGACCTTGACCTCGGGGACGTCGAAGGCCTTGCCGTTCGGGCGCGTCACGTAGACGTGCAGCACGTTGCCGCCGACGCGGGCCGGGTCGAGGGTGAGTCGCACGGTGCCCTTGCCGTCCTGGCCGCCCGTGTCGAAGGGGATCTTCAGCGAGAGGGACCCGGAGCGCTGCGATGCGGAGGAGGCGGAGACCGCCTTGGCCGCCTCTTCCGTGCGCCCGGGTTCCGTGGTGGTCAGCGCGGTGGTGACGGCGAGCAGGACGACGGCGACGGCCGCCTCGGTAAGGACGGAGCGCCGCAGCCCGGTGCGGACGGGGTCGGAGTCCCGGACCCGCTTGGCGCGTGCTGCGGCCACGGCGGCCCGCTGCCGGGCGAGCTGGGCGGCGCGCTCGGAGTCGCCGGACCCCGCGGACGCCCTGCCGGACGCTCCGTCCGGCCCGGAGGCGCCTTCCGCGCGGGAGGCTTCCGACCCGCCCGCCTTGGCCGACGTCCGCTCGGCCGAAGTCCGCTCGGCCGACGCCGACGCCGACGCCGACGTCTGCGCCGCGACCGTCGCCCGCTTCTCCTGGGCCGTGTCCTCCGCGACGTCGGCCGGTGCGTCCACCAGCCGCGCCGTCCACCGCCGCGAGATCCACGCGATCCCGATGAGGACGGCGACCAGGCCGACCTTCACGAGCAGCAGCTGCCCGTACGTCGTCCCGGTCAGCGCCGACCAGGAGCCGACCTGGCGCCAGGACTGGTAGACCCCGGTCGCGGCCAGCGTCAGGACGCTGCCGAACGCGAGGCGCGAGAAGCGCCGTACGGCCGCCGTCCCGATCGACGGTGTCCGGTACAGCGCGGTGAGCAGCGTGGCGAGTCCGCCCAGCCAGACGGCGACCGCCAGCAGGTGCAGGACGTCGACGGGCATCGCGATGCCGGTCTGGATGCCGGTCGAGGCGTGTTCGGCCATCGCCCAGGTCGCGGCGAGCCCTGCCGAGATCACGGCTCCGCCGATGGCGAGCCCGAAGGTGAGGTCCCGCTTCTCGGCGGACGGGTCGACGCCGCCCTCCCCGGCATCCTCCTCGGCGGCCGCCTCCTCCGCGTCCCGCCTCACATAGGCCCCGAACAGCACCGCGATGAACAGCGCCCCGGCCGCGAGCAGCAGCAGCCGGGACACCAGCGCCGCCCCCGCCTTGGTCTGCAGCACCTGCCCGATCAGGGACAGGTCGAAGATGTCGGCGACCTTGCCCGAGCCGGTGTACGAGCCGCGCAGGAGCAGCAGCGCGAGGGTGGCCGAGGTGAGTGCCACCCACCCCGAGACGACGAGCCGCTGCACGGCGCGCACCCCGGCGCCCCGCTGCCAGCAGGCAAGCACGAAGGCCGCTCCACCGACCAGCAGGATGTACCCGGCGTAGGAGACGTACCGCACGATCCCGTAGAGGGTGCCGACGACCCCGCCGCCCACGGTCGGACCGGAGGCGGAGACCGTTGTCGCGGAGGGGGCGCCGACGGAGAAGGTGAAGGCTCCGGAGACGGGATGGCTGTCGGCGGACACCACCTGGTAGGTGACGGTGTAGGTGCCGTTCGGAAGCCCCGGCCGCACCTGCACGCCGTAGGTCGTGCCACTGAGGTTGGTCGGCTTTCCGGTGTCGACGCGCTGCCCCCGGGGGTCGAGGACGCGCACCGAGCTGTCGGAGAACGCGACCTGCTCGGAGAAGGTGAGCGTGACCTGGGTGGGCGCCTTGTCGACCACCACTCCCTGCGCGGGGTCGCTGCCGAGCAGTGCGGCGTGCGCGGAGGCGGGTGCGGCCCCGGCGAACAGCCCGCCCGCAGCGGCGAGCAGCAGCGTCAGCAGCAGGCGGGCCGCGTGGACGCGGAACGTGCGCCGGGACGCCGCATGGACGGTGCTCGGTACGGCGCGCCCGCCGGGAGCGATGGCCTGCGTCACGGTGATGCCTCCCTCAGTGGCCGGTCTCGGGGTTGTACGTCGCCGGCTTCACGGGCATCTCGACGGTGACCGTGCCCGACTTCGCGAAGTGGAGCTGTACGGACACCTTGTCGCCCTGTTTCGGCTTGTGGGTGAGCTTTTCGAACATGAGGTGGTTGCCACCGCTGGTGAAGTCCAGCTCGCCGTGCGGCGGTACGGCGAACGACTTCTCCTCCTCCATGGCGCCGCCCTCGGTCGAGTGCAGCGTGACGTCGCCGGCGAGGCCGCTGGTGACGGAGGTGAGGGTGTCGGCGGCACCGGAGTTGGTGACGGTGAAGAAGCCGGCCGCCATGTCTGCGGTGACGGGCTGGGGCATGTAGGCGCCGGTGACCTTCAGCTCCGGCTCGGCGGAGGAGCCGCCCGAGCCGCCGCAGCCGGCGAGCACCAGCCCGCCGCAGCCGGCGAGGACCATCCCCGCCGCCAGCATCGCGGCGGGGCCGCCGAGACGGCGACTCACGGGTTCTCCCCCTTGATGATCTTGGGTATGTCGCGGATGTAGTCGTCGACGGTGGCGTCCTGGCCGTAGACCACGTAACCCCCGTCGGTCTTCGGAGAGAACGCGATGACCTGGGTGCCGTGGGTGGAGACGACCTTGCCGTCCTTGTCCTTCTTCGGCGGCTCGATGCTGATGCCGAGGGTGCGGGCGCCGGCCTGGATGGTGGAGAAGTCGCCGGTCAGGCCCACGATGGACGGGTCGATGCCCTTGAGCCACGTGCCGAGTGCCGAGGGGGTGTCGCGCTCCGGGTCGGTGGTGACGAAGACGATGCGCAGCGAGTCCTTCTGCGCCTGGGTCAGTTGCTTGCTCCGGTCCACCTCCTTCTTGGCGACGGCCAGGTTGTTCATCGTCAGCGGGCAGACGTCGGGGCAGTGGGTGTAGCCGAAGTAGATCAGCGTCGGCTTGTCCTTGGTCTGCGCGCGGAGGTCGTACTTCTTGCCGTGGGTGTCGGTGAGGACGAGGTCCGGCTTCTCGAACGGCTGGTCCAGCACCGTTCCGGCCTTGTCGGAGCCGGGCTCCGCGGAGACGACGGCGATCGGCTTGTCGCCGCTGTCGCCGGACCCGCAGGCGGTGAGGGTGAGCGCGGCGGTGGCGAGGAGCGCGGCCGCCGCGAACGTCTTCTTGGTGCGCATAGAGAAATGTCCCAGATGTCAGTGCTTAAGGGTGCGCCGGGGCCGTACGTGTCGCGTCACCGCGTCGTCGTACGACCCCTGCGCGCGCCCGGAGGCGAGGTGGAGCTCAGGCGTCGGTGGTGCGCCGGCGGCCGGCCAGGACGCCGTACGCCACGCCCGCCGCACCGACGACGATGCCGACGACGCCGAGGACGCGGGCGGTGGTGTCGGTGCCGCCGGAGGACGTGCCGGCGGCGGTGTCCTTGGCGGTCGACGTGGTGTCGGAGGCGTCCTCGGCCGTGGAGCCGTGGTGGCCGGAGGATGAGGCGGAGGCCAGTTCGAGCACCGGGGCGGGCTTCTCGGGCTCGTCCTGCCCCTGCTTCTGCGGCTCGATCCAGCGCACCACCTCGTTGTTGGAGTACGTCTGGAGCGCCTTGAAGACGAGTTGGTCGGTGTCCTCGGGCAGCTGGCCGACCGAGAGGGGGAACTTCTGGAAGTAGCCCGGCTCGATGCCCTTGCCGGTGGCGGTCCAGGTGACCTTGGACACGGCCTCGTTGATCTGCCGGCCGTGCATGGTGAGCGGCTTGGCGAGCTTGGACTTGGTGACCTGCACCTTCCAGCCGTCGAGCGGCTGCGGCATCACCGAGGCCAGCGGGTGATCGGTCGGGAAGTTGACCTCGACCTTGGTGGTCGAGGCGTCGTCCCGCTCGTTGGGGACCTTGAAGTCGACGACCGCGTAACCGCCCTTGGCGGCCTGACCCTCCGGCTGCACGGTCACGTGCGCGAAGGCGGGCGCGGACAGGACGAGGACGGCCGATGCGGCGGCGGCACCGGCGACGGCGATGCGGGAGCCCTTCAGGGAACCCTTGATGGCCTTCATGGCTTGAGACCACTCCACTTCGAGTGAGAATCCGTTGACGAGGAGAGATGCGCGTGCGCGGGGTGATCGCGGCCGTGGCCGGTTCCTTTGTGCGGGCACGCGCACGTGCCGCGCGACGGCAGCCTCTCCCGTACGGACGGGTGGAGTGGTGCGGTCGCGTCAGGCAGCGAGGACGAACGGAGTGGAGGAGGGCGGTCCGCGCCGGACCACCGTGTGCTGAAGCGTGGTCGTCCGCGGCTTCGGCGGCAGCAGGAAGACGGTGCGCGGGGCACGCGGCCCCGCGTCCGGCGCGCCGGGAAGCCCGGCCAGGAGGGCGCGCGCGAGGGCGAACGACGAGCGCAGGGATCGTACGAGCGCCCCCTCCGCGGTCCCGTGCGCCGACAGCCGCATGAGCCGCAGCAACGCCATGTCCCCACGGCGCAGCACCCACCCGGCCGCGACGGCCGCCAGGACGTGCCCGAGCAGCATGGGCAGGGACGGCAGGACCGTCCACCACGAGCCGGCGGCCGACAGGGCGTCGGCCGGGTGGTGCGCGGTGGCCGTGTCCGCCGCCGTGGCGAGCCGGGCGTCGGAGAGGATCTTCTGGGCGTGTGCGGGGGAGATCGTCGCCGCGGTGGCGCCGCACATCAGGTGCGCGGCCCGGGCCACGAGTGCGGCGTCGGCCGTGGACATGGCCTTGGACGCCATGGCGCCGGAGTGCTGCCCGAGCCCGAACAGCGTGTGCAGCACGACCTGGCCCACCGCGAGGACCGCCGCGATGCCCGGCAGCGAGCGCTCCCGGCCGGCGAGCAGGGCGGCGACGGCGAACATGCCGAGCAGGCCGGCGCCCAGCGTCCACAGCGGGACCGTGGCGCAGGAGGCGAGCCCGTGCCCGGCCGCGGCCAGCACGACGCAGACCGCGGCGAACACCGCGGCCCGCAGAAACCGGAGATCGCATCCGGTGCGCGCCGTGCGCGGGTGGGGGGCACTCATGGCGGCCTCATCATCCCACCGGCCTCGGCGGGGCAGTACGGCAGGTCCGCAAGATGATGTAAATGTGGTAATCAGAACAATGATCCGGAAGATCACGTTCTGGTGATCCCCTCCTCGAGCCGTCCCCGCATACACCCGACCCCTGCCCCGGCGCATCCGCCGAACGAGCGGGAAGTCGACAATCGGGCGATTGCCCCCCGGCAGGCGTGGCAATACGTAACGGTATGTCGAGCCGCGGCCAGGAGGCTGGAGCATGAGCATCTGGTGGTCACTCCATCTGCGGCGCGAAGCTGCGAGCGTGCCGCTCGCCCGACGGCTCCTGCTGGGCACGATGGAGACCGCGGGTGTCGATCCGGACATCTCCTACGACCTCTCCGTCGCCCTGAGCGAGGCCTGCGCCAACGCGGTCGAGCACGGGGGCGAAAAAACCGCCAACGGCGGTGTGTCGGGGGCGTACCGGGTCACGGCCTACCTCGACGGCGAGAAGTGCCGCATCGAAGTCGCCGACTCGGGCCCGGGTTTCCCCGCCGGCAGACCTCGTGCGGTGACCCGCCCGGTGCGCGCGGACGCCGAGCACGGTCGTGGCCTGGGTCTCATCGAGGAACTCGCCGACCATGTGCACATCGGCAACAAGCCGGGCCGCGGCGGCGCGGTGGTGAGCTTCGACAAGATCCTCAAGTGGCGCGAGGACTCTCCGCTGCTGGCGGTGTAGTGCCCTGCCGGACCGTGCCGCGTGGAGTTCTCGCGCCCGGGACCTACCGCCACACGAGCGCACGTTCGACGAACTCAAGGCCAGGAAGCCGGAGTTCCCCACCTCTGTGGCCGTGCCCTGTCTCATCCGTCGCGTCCGCGGAAGCGAGCCGAGGGACCCCGGACCTCATACGAAGAGCCGGGCACCCCAGCGGTACTCGGCCCTTCGCTCGCGACGCTCGTGTGTGAGTGCGCGTGTCAGCCGTTCAGGGACGCCATCCACTGCTCGACCTCGTCGGAGCGGCGCGGCAGGCCCGCCGAGAGGTTCCGGTTGCCGTCCTCGGTGACCAGGATGTCGTCCTCGATGCGGACGCCGATGCCGCGGTACTCCTCCGGGACGGTCAGATCGTCCGACTGGAAGTACAGGCCCGGCTCCACCGTGAGCACCATGCCGGGCTCCAGCACGCCGTCCACGTAGGTCTCGGTCCGCGCGGCCGCGCAGTCGTGGACGTCCATGCCGAGCATGTGGCCCGTGCCGTGCAGGGTCCAGCGGCGCTGCAGGCCCAGCTCCAGGACCCGCTCCACCGGGCCCTCGACAAGGCCCCACTCCACGAGCCGCTCGGCGAGAACGCGCTGCGCGGCGTCGTGGAAGTCGCGGTACTTGGCGCCCGGCCTCACCGCCGCGATACCGGCCTCCTGGGCCTCGTACACGGCGTCGTAGATCTTCTTCTGGATCTCGCTGAAGCGGCCGTTGATCGGCAGCGTGCGGGTGACGTCGGCGGTGTAGTACGTGTGCGTCTCCACGCCCGCGTCCAGCAGGAGCAGCTCGCCCGAGCGGACCGGGCCGTCGTTGCGCACCCAGTGCAGCGTGCAGGCGTGCGGCCCGGCCGCGGCGATGGTGCCGTAACCGACGTCGTTGCCCTCCACACGCGCGCGAAGGAAGAAGGTGCCCTCGATGTAGCGCTCGGAGGTGGCCTCCGCCTTGTCGAGGACCTTCACCACGTCCTCGAAGCCGCGGACGGTGGAGTCGACCGCCTTCTGGAGCTCGCCGATCTCGAACGCGTCCTTGACCAGCCGCATCTCGGAGAGGAAGACCCGCAGCTCCTCGTCCCGCTCGGCGGTGACCTTGTCGTGCAGCGCCGTCTCGATGCCCGCGTCGTACCCGCGCACAACGCGGACCGGGCCGGTGGCCTCCTTCAGCTTCTGGGGCAGCTCGCGCACGTCCGAGGCCGGGATTCCGTAGAGCTTCTCCGCCTCGGTGAGCGAGTGGCGGCGGCCCACCCACAGCTCGCCCTGGCCGGAGAGCCAGAACTCGCCGTTCTCCCGGTCGGAGCGGGGCAGCAGATAGAGGGTCGCGCGGTGGCCGTCGGAGGTGGGCTCCAGGACCAGGACGCCGTCCTCGGTCTGGTTGCCGGTGAGGTACGCGTACTCGACCGAGGCGCGGAAGGGGTACTCCGTGTCGTTCGAGCGGGTCTTCAGGTTGCCCGCGGGGACCACCAGGCGCTCGCCCGGGAAGCGCGCGGACAGCGCAGCGCGGCGGGCGGCGGTCTCGGCGGCCTGGGCGATCGGCTCCAGGTCGCGCAGCTCGGTGTCGGCCCAGCCCGACTTCATGTTCTCGGCCAGCTCGTCGGACAAGCCCGGATACAGGCCGTTCTTGCGCTGCTTGATGGGCTCTTCGGTCTCCTCCACGGCCTCCGGGGTCGCCGGGGTCTCGGGGGTGAGCTCGTCCGCCACGGTCATCCTCCTTGGATACGGCACTGGGCCACCCCCATCGTACGGTCGTACGGAAGGGGGCCCGGGCAGGAAGAGATCGTCACCCGGCGTGGGCGGCGGCTCACTCGAAGCGTGCCGCCAGCAGCACCACGTCCTCCGTGCTGTCGGCCTCGCCGAGCCCGTCCGGGAGCACCGTCCGAAGGATGTGGTCGGCGACCGCTCCCGGGTCGATGCGCAGCGGCCTCGGCACGCTCGTGGCCGCCGCGTGCAGCCGGGCGAAGGCGCGGTCCATGGGGTCGCCGGTGCGCTGGAGCAGACCGTCGGTGTAGAGCAGCACGGTCTCGCCGGGCTCCGCGGTCAGTTCGATGCTCGGCGCCTCCCAGCAGGCCAGCATGCCGAGGGGCGCCGACAGCGAGGTCTCCACGAACTCGGTGCGTCTGGGGCCGATCACCAGCGGCGGGCTGTGCCCGGCCCCGGCGAGCGTCAGCTTGCGCAGCGCGGGCTCGCAGTACGCGAACAGGGCGGTGGCCGAGCGGGCGGGCTCGGTGAGCCTCAGCAGCAGCTCCAGATCGGACAGGACCGCCACCGGGTCCTCGCCCTCCATCACGGCGTACGCGCGCAGGGAGGCCCGCAACCGGCCCGTCGCGGCGACCGCGCCGGGCCCCGAACCGGTGACGGACCCGACGGCGAGGCCGAGCGCGGCGTCGGGCAGCGACAGCGCGTCGTACCAGTCGCCGCCTCCGCGCGGGCTCGTGCGGCGTCGGGCGGCGAGCTGGACGCCGGGGACGCGGGGCAGCCGGGTGGGCAGGAGTTCGTCGGTGATCGTCGCCATGCACGCGCGTGTGCGCTCGATCTCCACCATGCGCGCCAGGTGCTCGGTGGCGTAGCGGGCGTACAGACCGAGGAGGTGGCGCTGGCGTTCGACCGGCTCGGCGGGTTCGTCGTAGAGCCAGACGGCGGCGCCGAGGCGGCCGGCCGCCTCGGTGGACAGGGGGAGTGCGTAGCTCGCGGCGAAGCCGAGGCGGACGGCGACCTCCCGGTGGCGGGGGTCGAGCCCGTCCTCGGAGAACAGGTCGGGCTCGGCGATCCCGCGCTCCGCGCCCGGCAGTCCGTCGAGGATCCTGCCGTACGCCAGGGAGCTGCGCGGCACGGTCTCCATGTGGCCGAGGTCGGCGCGCCCAAGGCCCAGGCCGATCGTGGTGTCCGGGCCGAGCCCGTCGCGCGGTTCCAGTACGACGAGACCGCGCCGGGCCCCCACCAGGCTTGCTCCGGCGCGCAGCATTTCCTGCAGCGCATCGGCGAGGGAGCCGGTGCGGGCCAGGCGTTCGGTCAGTTCGTGGAGCGTCGTCAGATCGGAGACCCAGCCGGCGAGCCGGTCCTGGAGGAGTGCTCCGGGGTCGCACGGGCCGGTGGTGGCGGAGAGGGCGGCCGAGGGGGCTTCCGTGGCGGCAGGCGTCGGCGCAACAGTGTGGGTGGGCGGGGGAACCGTTGAATCGATTCCGGCCACTTTCGGAGGGTGAGGGGCGTTCATGTCGTCCGGCCTTCGGGCCGGAGCGTATCGCTCGATAGCATCGCAAACCCCCATGTCAATCTGCGCCGCTAGCGGTGGCTCCACATGTACACGCACTCAGGAGGGGATGTCCAGCATTGTCCTGCTGGGATTCCTGGTGTCCGCGATGCAGGTTCTCCCCCCTTACGGCACAGCAAAGTTGGCTTAAAATAGCCTCAAGGACTGGTGTATTGCGGTCGACTGGCCTTGTTCAACGGAGCGTCACAACGGTCGTGATGGGTACGTACTCGGTGAAGGCCAGGGGTGGTTGGGGGCCACCCGGAACCTGGCACCGCAACTGGGCGTCATAACCACCGACGGCCGAGCCCCATCCTCCCGTGGTGGAGACGGCGAGTAAGAGCGGGACGGTAAAACGCCAGGCGTCGCCACCCCACGCCATGCCCATGCTTGTGGTGGGCGCAGTATGGACGCGGACGCAGCCAACGCTCGGCCCATAGGGGTTCCCCTTGTCCAGGACAGGGGTGTGATGCGCCAGCAGGTACGCACAGTGAAGTGATCGACACATGATCGACACATGACGTGATGGCCCTCGGTGTTGCCGGCGTGCAACGGAAAGGAACGAGCGCTCATGCGCGAGATCCTCGGAAGGCGACGCAGGCTCCTGTCCAGGCGGAACGACGGGAGGCCTGAGTTGATCAGCGCGGCCCTGACCTTCGCGACCGAATGGCAGTGGCCCGTACTCCCGGGTGTGGCACCGGACCCACAGGGCCGTGCCCGCTGCGGGTGTCCCGACCCGGAGTGCACGGTGCCCGGCGCGCACCCGTTCGACCCCGGGCTGCTGGCGGCCACCACCGACGAGCGCATGGTGCGCTGGTGGTGGACCAACCGGCCGTCCGCGCCGATCGTGCTGGCCACCGGGGGTCAGGCGCCCTGCGCGGTG
This sequence comes from Streptomyces sp. NPDC001796, assembly GCF_042892355.1. Classification (NCBI taxonomy): domain Bacteria; kingdom Bacillati; phylum Actinomycetota; class Actinomycetes; order Kitasatosporales; family Streptomycetaceae; genus Streptomyces; species Streptomyces sp. NPDC001796. Next base: position 569,545 of record NZ_JBIAUC010000002.1, read on the forward strand.
AGCCTGCCCGCCCTCGCCGCCTCGCGCGCCCTGACGGCGCTCGACCGGAAGGGCATGCGTCTCGGTCCCGTCGTGGCGGCGCCGCACCGCTGGGCGATCCTCGTGGCGCCGTACTCCATGGAGCAGCTCGGCGAGTTGCTGTACGCCAAGGACTTCGTCCCCGGCTCGCTGCGCTTCCACGGCGAGGGCGGCTATCTGGCGCTGCCCCCGTCCGAGACCGGCCACGGTGGCATCCGCTGGGAGCGGGCGCCGCTGCCCGGCTCCGCCTCCCCCTGGGTGCCCGACGTCGAGGCCGTGGTGGACGCGGTCGTGGACGTCCTCACTCGTACGGGTGTGAGCGCGCCCGAGTTCTGAGGGTGTCGGGCGCTCGACGGACCGGGCGCCCGTGATCGGCCGATATCTTCGGCCTCATGCTGATTCGTCCTGGGGGACACGGGAAACGGGGGATGGAGACGGGCGCGCGGGCCGACGATCGGCCCGAGTCCGGCAGGAAGCGGCTGCTCGCGCTCCTCGGCGTGGTGGCGGCCGTCATCGCGCTGCCGATCGCCGTGGCGTCCGCCGGGCCGGTCGGCGACGCGGACCACGCCGCGCTCCGCTCGCCCGTGCACGAGGACGGGAAGCGGGCCGTCCCCTCCCGCCCCCGGCTGCTGGGCCTCGGCCTCGCCACCGCCGCCCGCTGCGGCCCCCAACTCTCCTCGGGCGACGGCATCGAGGCGCAGACGTGTGTGCTGACACAGGGGCGGGACACCTGGGCGCGCACCTACTACCGCAACGCCACCGGCCAGAAGCTGACCGGGGTCCTGAGCTTCATGGCGCCGGGCGGGCGCAGCGTGGAGATGCACTGCGCGGTGGACGCCGCGGACGACCCGGCGGTCTGTGACACGCCACGGCAGCGTGTGGCGGGCGACATGGGCGCCTACTCGGCGGTTGCGGAGTTCTCCCGGAGCGACGGGGGCGGACCACTGCTGCTGCGCTCGGGAAGCGACCAGGCGGCCGCGAGCGGACAGTGACTCGCCGGTTCGGCCCGGCAATGACTCATGATCTCGAGCGGGTGTGACTCACCGATCTCTGCGGCAGTGATTCACCGACCTCGTGCGGAGCAACTCACCGCCGCAGTAGGGCAGTTGATCCCGTGTCCTGTTGCGTCGCAGGCACCCGTACATGGAAAGACCCGGTTGCTGGCGACGGGGGATGCACCAGCAACCGGGCTACTGGAACGGTAACAAGAGATCGGCGGTTCGCAAATTCGATCTCGGCTATTCGGACACGGATTGGCCGGTCGCGGCGGGGACTTGTGACAGGAGTCACCTGAGGCCGGGCCCCGGTCGGCGTTCGCCCCGGCCCGGCCGGCGGCCGGGCCGGAACTGCGCGTCAGCTGAGCGTCACCTGTCGGTTGGTGAGCCCGCCGCGGGCCCGGCGCTCGTCCGCGGTGAGCGGCGCGTCGGAGGCCAGCGCGGTCGCGAGACGCTCGGCGAACTCCGCCGCCGGCTTCTCCACGTCCTCCGCGCCCATGTCGCTCGGCAGGTCCCAGACCGGCACCGTGAGCCCGTGCGCCCGGAAGGAGCCGACCAGGCGCGTGCCCTCGCCGAGGCTCGACCCGCCGGCCGCGTGCAGCCGCGCGAGAGCGTCCAGAAGCCGCTCCTCGGGATGCGGCATGACCCACCGCAGGTGGTTCTTCTCGGGTGTCTGGCACCAGTACGCGGCGTCCACGCCGGTCAGCCGGACGGTGGGGATCGCCGCGGCGTTGGCCCGCTCCAGGGAGGCGGCCACCTCCGGCGTCGTGTTCTCCGCGTCCGGGACCCAGAACTCGAAGCCGCTGTGCACGACGGGTTCGAAGGGGCCCGCGGGGTCCAGCAGGTCCTGCAGGCGCGGGCCGTCGGCGGGCGGCCGGCGGCCCTGGACCGGGGTACCCGGCCCGGCGGTGAGGGCGCGCTGGAGGGTGTCGGCGAGGTCGCGGCTGATGTCGCCCGACGCCGTGTCGTTCTGCAGGCCGAGCAGGATCGAGCCGTCGTCGCGGCGCAGCGCCGGCCACGCCATCGGCAGCACCGTGGCGAGCGTGACCGAGGGGACGCCCTCGGGGAGGTCCTCCCGGAGCTTCAGCTCGACGGTCGCCGCCGGCACCAGCTCGCGCAGCGCCACCCAGTCGCACTCGCCGGGCAGTCCTTCGAACGGGCGCTGCACCAGCTCGGTCACCGCGTGCGCGGCGGCACGGCCGTGGCAGGCCTTGTAGCGGCGGCCGCTGCCGCAGGGGCAGGGCTCCCGGCCGCCGACGACCGGGACGTCCCCATCGGCGCGGGCACCGTCCGTGGGCTGCGGGCGCTTGGCCTGGGTCTGGGGTCGCTTCTTGGCCATCGTGCGTGTCTCCCGGTTACGGCTCGTTTCGTACGGTCGCGAGCCTAGCCGCTCGTACGACGCCCGACGGGATCCTGTGGACAACGCACCGGAGGGACCACCTGGCGGTACGCGGATCGGGGGGTGGGGAGTGCGGCATGCGGCGGTTCACCGATGCGACGGTCCGTACCTGTACGCGTGCCCGTCCCTCTCAGTCGAGGCCGTCGAGCGGCGTCCCCGGCCACCTCAGTCGGGTCCTCGTACGCGTCCCCGTCCATCTCGGTCGAGGTCGTCGTGCGGCGTGCCCGTCCACCTCAGTCGAGGTCCTCGTACGCGTCCCCGACCACCTCAGTCGAGGTCGTCGAACGCGTCCCCGAGGTCCAGGCCCGGTATCTGCGACACGGCCGGTGCCGTGACGCGTGAGGCGAAGTCCTCGCTGCGGCGGGCCGAGTCGGTGTCGTCCTGGACGACGACCCAGACGGTGACCTCACCGTGGGCGTCGTCCCGTACGCCCCAGTCCTTGGCCAGCGCGCTGATGATGTTCAGCCCCCGGCCGCCGCGCGCGGTCACCGAGGGGGTCGCCGGAACCGGACGGGTCGGGCCGCCCCCGTCCGTCACCTCGACCGTGAGCCGTCCGGAGGTGTCGACACGCCATGCGGCGCGCACGTCCCCGTCGCCCGTCAGGCTGTCGCGGAGTGGTCTGCCGTGCCGACACGCATTGCTGAGCAGTTCCGAAAGGATCAATACAGCATCGTCGATGACCGATTCCGACACGCCACCGGTGCGCAACTGATCGCGCATCCGGTGTCTTGCCTCCCCCACGCCCGCAGGACCATGGGGTACGGCCATGCTCGACGACGTGGGCACCTCCTGTGCCACCACCAACGCCACCCCCGAGACCTCCTTTGCCCCACGCCACGGTGTGAATGCCCGGCGTGACCGGGCCGGAAACCGTCCGTACACGGCGAGTGATGCACTCGACACGATCGAACACGGAACGAACGCGCCGGTGCACTCCCCGTCATCGCCGTGGCTGGTTTCAGCCCATATGGGGCCCGGGGGGAGAAACGTTCCGTGGCGGAGGTCGACCCCGCTCAGCGACCGAGCCGGTCCAGTACCGCGCGCGGGCGGTTGGTGATGATGGCGTCGACGCCCAGTTCCAGGCAGAGGTCGACGTCCTCGGGCTCGTTCACCGTCCACACGTGCACCTGGTGTCCGGCCCGCTTCAGCCGCTGGATGTACGCCGGGTGCGTGCGCACGATCCGCATCGAGGGCCCCGCGATCCGGACACCGGCCGGCAGCCGTCCGTCCCGCAGCCGGGGCGAGAGGAACTGCAGCAGGTACACCGTCGGCAGCGTGGGCGAGGCCGTCCGCACCCGGTGCAGCGACCGCGCCGAGAAGCTCATGATCCGTACCGGCGACTTCTCCGGGGACTCGGGGGCGTCCAGCCCGAACCGCTTCAGCAGGAGCAGCAGCCGCTCCTCGACCTGCCCCGCCCAGCGCGTGGGGTGCTTGGTCTCGACGGCCAGGTCGATGGGGCGTCCGGCGTCGGCGACGAGTTCCAGCAGCCGCTCCAGGGTGAGCACCGAGGTGTCCTCGGGGTCCTGCGGCCGGTGCTCCCAGTCGGGCTCCTCGTCGCTCCTCTTCCAGGAGCCGAAGTCCAGCGCGGCCAGGTCGGCGAGCTCCAGGGCCGAGACCGCGCCGCGCCCGTTGGACGTACGGTTGACGCGTCGGTCGTGGACGCAGACGAGGTGTCCGTCCGCGGTCAGCCGGACATCGCACTCGAGGGCGTCGGCACCGTCCTCGATCGCCTTCCGGTACGCGGCAAGGGTGTGCTCGGGGGCGTCCTCGGAGGCCCCGCGGTGGGCGACGACCTGAACCTGGTGCTGTCGTGCATGGGTCACCGCGTCATCGTCCCACCGTCGAGGGGTACACGTGGGACCGGTGGGCGACGTGAGGGAATCGGCGAGGTGTCGGGAATGCAGATTTTTGTTCGCACCGGTCCGATATAAAGGATGGCCACGGACCCACAGCCACCGCTTATGGTGCCCTGACGTCCGGTGGGAAAAGCTTGACGGCGTACAAAAGGACACGCACAGGTGAGAGCGCCCGGCGCCGCGCGTGGGTGTGCGAGTACGACCGAGTGCGACAGAGAAGACAGCCGTGGAACGAGGAGAAGAGCTGTGAGCACCGAGAACGAGGGCACTTCGGTACCCCCGGCCCCGTCTGCACCTCCCGTGCCGGTGGACGCTCCCGCTTCCGCGCCGGGTGAGGCCCCCGAAGGGCAAGCGCCGTCCGCAGGCACCCCGGGCGCGGGGGGCACTCCGCCCGCGGGGGGCGCGCCGTTCGGGCACGGCGCCCCGCAGCCGCCGAGGCCCGAGGGGGCGCCGCAGCCGGAGGGTGCGCCGACCGCGCAGTTCCCGCCGGTGCCGCCGGGTCACCCCGTGGCCTCCTCCGCCCCCGAGTCCGGCTGGCCGCCGCCTCCGCCGGCCACCCCCGCGTACGCGGGCGGCGGCGGTGCGGGCGACCCCTGGGGTGCCCCGTACGAGAGCCCGGCCCCGAAGCCGAAGAACAGGCGGGGCGGTCTGGTCGCCGCGATCCTCGTCGCCGCGCTGGTCGCGGGTGGTGTCGGCGGCGGCATCGGTTACCAGCTGGCCAAGGACGACGACTCCAGCGGCTCCACGACGGTCTCCGCGGCCACCAGCGGCGGCGATGTGAAGCACGACAACGGCACGGTCGCCGCCGTGGCCGCCAGGGCGCTGCCGAGCACGGTCACCATCGAGGCCGAGTCCACGGGCGGCCAGGGCGGCACCGGCACGGGCTTCGTCTTCGACAAGCAAGGCCACATCATCACCAACAACCACGTGGTCGCCGACGCGGTCGACGGCGGCAAGCTCACGGCGACGTTCCCGAACGGCAAGAAGTACGACGCCGAGATCATCGGTCACGCGCAGGGCTACGACGTGGCCGTCATCAAGCTCAAGAACGCCCCCTCCGACCTCAAGCCGCTCGCCCTCGGCGATTCGGACAAGGTGCAGGTCGGCGATCCGGCGATCGCCATCGGCGCGCCCTTCGGCCTGTCGAACACGGTGACCTCGGGCATCATCAGCGCCAAGCACCGTCCGGTGGCCTCCAGCGACGGCAGCTCCGGCAGCAAGGCGTCCTACATGAGCGCCCTGCAGACGGACGCCTCGATCAACCCCGGGAACTCCGGCGGCCCCCTGCTGGACGCCCAGGGCGCGGTCATCGGCATCAACTCCGCGATCCAGTCGACGAACAACAGCGGGTTCGGCAGCAGCGGCCAGTCCGGTTCGATCGGCCTGGGCTTCGCGATCCCGATCGACCAGGCGAAGTACGTGGCCCAGCAGCTGATCGCCACGGGCAAGCCGGTCTACGCGAAGATCGGTGCCTCGGTCTCGCTGGACGACTCCTCCGGCGGAGCGAAGATCACCGACCAGAGCACGGGCGGGTCCGCCCCGGTCGAGTCCGGGGGCCCCGCGGACAAGGCGGGCCTCAAGCCGGGCGATGTGATCACCAAGCTGGACGACACGGTGATCGACAGCGGCCCGACCCTGATCGGCGAGATCTGGACCCACAAGCCCGGCGACAAGGTGACGATCACCTACCAGCGCGGCGGCAGTACCCACACGGCGGAAGTGACCCTGGGCTCCCGAGTCGGCGACAACTGAGCCGCACGGTCAGGCAGGTGGCACGGACGAGCACCGGCGGGGACCGGTAGGCCCGCCCCGCCCCGGCCCGGGCGGACCGGGGCCGAGGTGGGTTGCCCGAGCGGCCTAAGGGAACGGTCTGGAGAACCGTAGTGACGTGAAAGCGTCACCGTGGGTTCGAATCCCACCGCCTCCGCAGGTCAGAGACGTGCTGGTCAGAAGGGTGTCCCTCGATGAGGGGCGCCCTTTCTGCATGGGGGCTGTCTCACCCTGATCCGGCCCTGTCGCGTTGAGGATCAGTGCGTGGACCAGGCGTGGACCAAGAATGCGGAAGTATGCGCAGCTCAGACGCCATACAAGCCCGTGGGGCCACTGCGCTCCATGGGCCGTGCCACGCGAATTCACTCACCATGGCAATCACCCCCGGTCTACTGTCGGTCCGCCCGGCCGTCTGGGGGTAGACGTCGTCGCTTCCATTGCCACGGTGGGCGGCGCGCTGGGATCCGGTTTGGAGAGTGACGAGGCGATCCGGGCAGCCGCCTATTCCAAGCGCGAACAGGAACGTCGCCGCATGCCGGCGGACGATCATGGTGACTGGGTGGTGATCTGAGTCGGACATGCGTCTTTGCTCGGTGGCCGGCCGGGTGTGGAGAATCGGCTGATGGATCGGTGAAGCGCTGTTTCGCGTCGAATGCGGGAGGGAACCCGCATCGCATGCCGCCGGAGCGCCGAAGCACCGCCTGGCGGGCCGGCGGCGGAACCACCGTTCCACCTGATCCGGGTGACCGGCCCGCAGAGGTTTGCCGCAGCCACGGACCCCGTCGTAGCAACTTCGGAGAGTCAGGCTCCTTGTGCCGTCTCCATCACCGCCGTGCCGCGGTCATGCCGCGACACCAAGGGAAGTCATCATGAAAGCAGCGGTATACGAAGGACCGCGAACGGTCACAGTGAAGGACGTACCGGACGCGAGGATCGAACACCCCTGCGACATCATCGTCAAGATCACCACCACCAACATCTGCGGTTCGGACCTTCACATGTACGAGGGCCGCACCTCGTTCGAGTCCGGCCGCACCCTGGGACACGAGAACATGGGCCAGGTCGTGGAGGTCGGCCCGGCCGTCCGCAAGGTCCAGGTCGGCGAGTATGTGGTTTTGCCCTTCAACATCGCCTGCGGCTTCTGCAAGCAGTGCGAGCGGGGTCTGACCAACTACTGCCTGACCATGCAGCCGCAACCGGACCTCGCGGGAGCCGCCTACGGATTCGCCGACATGGGCCCGTACCAGGGCGGCCAGGCGGAACTGCTCCGCGTGCCCTACGGCGACTTCAACGCGCTGCGTCTGGGCGAGGACGCCGCCGAGCGGCAGACCGACTACGTGATGCTCGCCGACATCTTCCCCACCGGTTATCACGCCACCGAGATGGCCCACGTCAAACCGGGCGACCAGACGATCGTCTTCGGGGCCGGTCCCGTCGGGTTGATGGCGACCTACTCCGCCCTCCTCAAGGGCGCCGGCCGCGTCTGGACGGCCGACCACCATCCCGACCGGCTGCGCAAGGCCGAGGAGATCGGGGCGATTCCCATCAACACCGCCGAGCAGAAGCCGGCGGAGGTCGTCAAGGAGGCCACCCTCGGTCTGGGCGCCGACAACGGCTGCGAATGCGTCGGCTACCAGGCACACGACCCCCAGGGACACGAGGACGCCAGCCTCACGCTCAACGGCCTGATCGACTCGGTCAGGTTCACGGGCGACATCGGCGTGGTGGGCGTGTTCCTGCCCCAGGACCCCGGTGGCGCGGAGGCCCAGGGCGAGCTGGAGGCCCAGGGCAAGGTCCCGATCGACTTCGGGAAGATGTGGTTCAAGGGCCAGCAGATGGGCACCGGGCAGGCTCCGGTGAAGAAGTACAACCGGGCGCTGCGGGACCTGATCGCCGGCGGGAAGGCAAAGCCGAGCTTCGTCGTCTCCCACGAACTCAGCCTGGACGAGGCCCCCACCGCCTACGAGCACTTCGACGCCCGTGACGAGGGCTGGACCAAGGTGGTCCTGCATCCCGACGGACACGGCAACGGCCACAAACAGTAAGGGCCTCATGGGCCGCCGGCCGACTGGTCTGCAGGACCGGGCCGCCCGACGAGCGGCGTCCAACCCCGGCTTCGGCCGGAGTTGGACGGGCCGTTGTCGCCTGCGCTCCTGTCATACCTGAGCAGCGGCGATCGCTCGCGTTCCGAGGTAGGACGGACGGCGGATCCCGATGACGCTTGTCGAGCCATGGCGCGCGTCACGTCCACGCCGCGGCCGGCCGACCGCGCCGCCGGTTCGGTGACGCGAGTTGAGGATTTGGATGCGGGCCACGCCGAAACCCCGGCGTTGTCCGCTGTGCGCTGTTCACCTTCTCAGTCAAGCGGCTCGCCTTCCGTTCACCTCACCGCTCGTGAGGAGCACCCATGAACACGGACAACCGCTCCACTTCCCGCCTCCAGCACGATCCGCTCGTGCGCGGCCTCGGCTGGGCCAGTGCGCTCCTGGGCGTGCCGCAGGTCGTCGCCCCGGCGGGCTTCGCCCGGGCCCTGGGCGTGGGCGACGCCCTCCGGCACCGCTCGGCCACGACCGCCGTCGGGGTACGCGAGCTGGCGGCGGCGACCGGGCTGCTGGGACGGCCGCATCCCGCCTGGCTCTGGGGCCGCGTCGGCGGCGACCTCATGGACCTGACGATGCTGACCCGGGCCCTGAAGAACCACAACGGTCGCGGCCTGGGCCGCACCGTTGCCGCGACCGCCGCGGTCACCGCCATCACGGCTACGGACGTCTATGCGGCCGTGACCCGCACCCGTAGGAGCACCCCCATGGAACTGACCGCGGCCACCACCGTCACCCAGCCCCCGGACGAGGTCTACGCCCTCTGGAGGGACCTGGAGCGACTGCCGGACTTCATGGCGCACCTGGAGGAGGTGCGCGTCACCGGCCCGCGCACCAGTCACTGGCGGGCCGGCGCGCCGTTCGGCAAGGCGGTCGAATGGGACGCCGAGATCACGCAGGAAGTCGCCGGCCGGCTGATCGCCTGGCGGTCGGTGGACGGCGCCGACATCGACAACTCCGGCGAGGTCCGCTTCGTGCCCGCCCCCGGCGGCCGGGGCACGGAGATCCGGGTGACCCTGCGCTACGACCTGTCCGGCGGAGCGCTGGGCAAGGTCGCGGCGCGCTACTTCGGCGAGGAACCGCACCAGCAGCTGGACGACGACCTGCGCCGCTTCAAGCAGATCGCGGAGACCGGCGAGGTCGTCCGCTCCGAGGGCGCACCCGGCGGCAAGCGGGCCCGCGGCGAGTTCCCGCAACACCCGGCCCGACCGCTGACCGAGGACGAACTGAAGGAGGCCCTGGCATGAAGGCGAACTGCTGGACGGGACGCAACTCGGTCGAGGTGCAGGACGTCCCCGAACCCTCGATCCTGAACAGCCGCGACGCCATCGTGAAGATCACCTCGACGGCGATCTGCGGCTCCGACCTCCATCTGCTCGACGGCTACGTCCCCACCATGGAAAAGGGCGACATCATGGGCCACGAGTTCATGGGGGAGGTCGTCGAGGTCGGCTCCGGCATCAGCGACGGCAAACTGCGCGTCGGTGACCGCGTCGTCGTGCCGTTCCCCATTGCCTGCGGCGCCTGCGCAGCCTGTCGCGCGGAGCTGTACTCCTGCTGCGAGAACACCAACCCCAACGCGGGCATCTCGGAGAAGTTTTTCGGCCACCCCACCGCCGGCATCTACGGCTACTCCCATCTGACCGGCGGCTTCGCCGGCGGCCAGGCCGAGTACGCCCGCGTGGTGCTCGCCGACGCCAACGCCCTCAAGATCGAGTCGGACCTCACCGACGAGCAGGTGCTGTTCCTGTCCGACATCCTGCCGACCGGGTACATGGGCGCCGACATGTGCGACATCCAGGAAGGTGACGTCGTCGCCGTCTGGGGCGCCGGTCCGGTCGGCCAGTTCGCCATGGACAGCGCCCGGGTCCTGGGCGCGGAGAAGGTCATCGCGATCGACAAGGAGACCTACCGGCTCGACATGGCCGCCGCCCAGGGGTACACCACCATCAACTTCGAGGACACCGACGTACGGTCGGCACTGCTCGAACTCACCGGCGGCCGGGGCCCCGACAAGTGCATCGACGCGGTCGGCATGGAGGCCACACACGGCGCCTCCCACGTCCACCTCTACGACCGCGCCAAGCAGGCGGTCCGCTCCGAGACGGACCGGCCACACGCCCTGCGCCAGGCCATCCTGTCCTGCCGGAGCGGCGGCGTGGTGTCGGTCATCGGCGTCTACGGCGGACTGATCGACAAGTTCCCGGCGGGTGCCTGGATGAACAGGTCCCTGACCCTGCGCACCGGGCAGTGCCACGTGCATAAGTACATGAAGCCGCTGCTGGGCATGATCGAGCAGGGCAAGATCGACCCCACCCGGGTCATCACCCACCGGCTGCCCCTGACCGAGGCACCGACCGGCTACGACCTGTTCAAGAACAAGAAGGACGGCTGCGAGAAGGTCGTCCTCACGCCGTGAGGGGCCCGCGCCGGATCAACTGCGGCACCATCCCGCTGACGCCGACCAGCCGAGCCGGCCCCGTAGAGCAGGGCAGACACCCGGAGACGCGGACGGCCTTGCGAGAGCCTCACGGCAACTCCGACGGCAACGACGGCACACAGAGACCGTTGATCACGACTGTCAGCCGTCAGCCGGGAGGAAGGCGGCACCCCCGCCCGACAGCCTGCCCGAATTTACGGATCAGAAGGTGCATCGCCTCTCGGACTCGGCGGCGGCGGACGCGGGATCCGGGGGGAAGGGTGTGACCGGCACGCCAGTAGGCTCACGCAGTACCGGCGTGAGCTGGGATCAAGCGACGCTCTCAGGATCGCGGGCGAGTCGGACTCAGTGGACCCCGTGTGGACCACAGCCCCCGTACGGCGCCCGATCCCGGTACGCTGTACCCGCTCCGCCCCAGGTGGGCCGGGGTGAAGGTGGGTTGCCCGAGCGGCCTAAGGGAACGGTCTTGAAAACCGTCGTGGCGCGAGCCACCGTGGGTTCAAATCCCACACCCACCGCGCAGACTACGGCCCCTGACCAGGTAGATCGGTCAGGGGCCGTCGTGCTGCGCGCTGTCCGTCAGTGCCCGTCGTTCCCCGGTGCTCCACGGCTTCCGCACCCCTCGCGGACCTCGGCCCGGGCTGCGGATCGCCTGCCCGACCACTCGGGCTGTGGCGGCCGGGAGCGCCGCGCCGTGCCGCGGTGTTGCCCGGCGCGGCCGGCGTCGATCAGGCGGGAGGCCGCGCAGTTGTGGGCCTCCGGCGCACGCACAGAGCAGATGACGATCTCAGAACGAAGTGTGTGCGAGTGGTGTGGAAATTGATCATTCAATGGTAAGAAAGGCCACTTGGTCTTTACTTTTTGCGCCGCGCCTGTGGCCACTCCGGGCGCGAACACAGAGGAGGTCCCGGTTTGGCCGGGTTTTTCGCGCCCGCGCGTCGCGGCCGCCACCGCGACCGGCGACGCAGATGGCTGTCCGCCGTCGCCGCCGTGGCCGGTGCGGCGCTGATCGGTACGACAATCGGTCTGGCGATACAGTCGGCCCAGGCCGACCAGACCACCCAGGGCGTCGACAACCTGCGCACCAACTGGGACCAGAACGAAGCCGGACTCTCCCCGGCGGTTGTCCAGTCGTCCGCCTTCGGCCGGCTCTTCGCCACCAAATTGGACGGGCAGATATACGCCCAGCCGCTGGTGCTGGGCGACCAGGTGATAGCGGTCACCGAGAGCAACACCGTCTACGGCCTCGACCGCACCACCGGTGCGATCAAGTGGAGCAAGAACTACGGACCGGCGTGGCCGGCCTCCGCGATCGGCTGCGGTGACCTGGTGCCCAACGTGGGGGCGACCGCGACCCCCGTCTACGATCCCGCCACCAACGCCCTCTACTTCACCACCAAGGTCGACGACGGAACCTCCACGCACCGCCACCCCAAGTGGCTGATGCACGCGGTGGACCCGGCCTCCGGGACCGAGCTCCCGGGGTGGCCGGTCACCATCAGCGGGAGCCCCGTCAACGACCCGAGCGCCGGCTTCGACGCCTACTACGAGCAGCAGCGCCCCGGGCTGCTGCTGATGGACGGCGTCGTCTACGCGGGCTTCGGGGGTCACTGCGACGCGTGGCCGTACCGCGGCTACGTGGTCGGCGTGAGCACCACCGAACACGCCATCACCTCGATGTGGGCCACGGCGACCGGTGCCGGCACGGGTGGCGCCGGCATCTGGCAGTCCGGCGGCGGCCTGGTCTCCGACGGCTCCGGCCGGATCTTCTTCAGCACCGGAAACGGCATCAGCCCGGCCCCCGGCCCGGGCAAGACCGTGCAGGGAACCCTGGCCGAGTCAGTCGTCCGCCTCCAGGTCAACGCGGACAACAGCCTCAGCACGGCCGACTTCTTCAGCCCGAGCGACGCCCCCACCCTGGACCTGAACGACCAGGACATCTCCTCGGGCGCACCGATGGCACTGCCGGACGGCTTCGGCACCAGCGAGCACCCCCACCTGCTGGTCCAGCAGGGCAAGGACGGCCGGGTGTTCCTGCTCGACCGCGACAACCTCGGCGGCATGGGCCAGGGTGCCTCCGGCGGCGACGCCGCGGTGAGCGTGTCCGGCCCCTACCAGGGCATGTGGGGGCACCCCGCGTTCTGGGGCGGCGACGGCGGCTATGTCTACGTCGTCGGCAACTACGGCCCGCTGCGCGCACTCAAGTACGGCGTACGCAACGGCGGCACGCCCGCGCTCACCCTCACCGGACAGAGCCAGGACACCTTCGGCTACACCAGCGGCTCTCCCCTCGTCACATCCAACGGCACGGACGATTCCAGTGCCCTCGTGTGGATGGTCTCCGCGAGCAACGCCTCCGGGGCCGACGGCACCCTGCGCGCCTACAGTCCCACCCCGGACGGCAACGGCCTGCTGCAGCTGCTGTGGTCCGCACCGATCGGCACGGCGACGAAGTTCAGCACTCCCACCGCCGGCGACGGCAAGGTCTACGTCGGCACCCGGGACGGTGTGCTCTACGGTTTCGGCAGCCCGGCCAGGACCGCCCTGACCGCGGCCTCTGTCGACTTCGGTCAGGTCGGCGTGGGCGCCAGCAGCTCGGCCGCCATGAAGCTGACGGCCACGCAGGACGTCAGCATCACCGGGCTCAAGGCCTCCGGCGCGTTCTCGGTCGACCCGTCCGCCGTGCCCACGGCCGAGCGGCCCACGGCGCTGGCGGCGGATGCCACACTGGATGTGCCGATCAGCTTCACTCCCACGACCACCGGCGGCGTCAACGGCACGCTGACCGCCAACCTGTCGGACGGCCAGAAGCTGGTCTTCGCACTCCACGGCGTCGGCACCAGGCCCGGTCTCGGGGCTGCGCCGGGAGCCGTGGACTTCGGGGAAGTGCCCACCGGCAGCACCTCGACGCTGAACCTGCAGATCACCAACACCGGTACCGAGGCGGAGACGATCGACTCGATCGACTCGCCCACCGGCTCGTTCACCGCCTCGGGTCTGCCGAACGCGGGCACGGTCGTACCGGCCGGCGGTTCGTTCGTGCTCTCGGTCACCTACACGCCGGCCGGCGGCCAGGTCGACAGCGACGCCCTCGTGGTCAGCAGCAGCAGCGGCGGCGAGGCGCACACTCTGAGCGTGCCGGTCAACGGAACGGCGATCACGGGACAGGGGCACCTGGAGTTCTCCACGAGCTCGCTCGACTTCGGCTCGGTCCCGATCGGCAGCTCGAAGTCGCTCTCCTTCACCATCACCAACACCGGCAACATCCCGGTGACCGTGACCAAGGCCAAGGCGCCGACGGGTGACTTCAACAGCCCGATGCAGCTGTCCGAGGGCCTGGTCATCGGTCCTGAGCAGACCGCCGTGCAGAGCGTGACGTTCACTCCGCGCTCGGCCGCGGACCTGAGCGCCTCCTACGAGGTCACCGGAACCGGGGTCGACGCGAACGGCAGCGCCCAGGGCGCCATGTACGTGTCGGTCAAGGGCACCGGCACCGGCACCGCCACGACCACGTCGGCGAAGGACGGGCTGTGGCAGGCCAACGGCTCGGCGGTGGCTGCCGACGACGGCAGCGTCCAGCTGACCCCGGCCACCGGCAACCAGGCGGGCACGGCGGTGTACACCAAGCCGCTCCGCACCGACGGCCTTCGGGCCACCTTCACCGCCAAGTTCGGTCCTGGCAGCGGTGGAACCGGTATGACGCTCTCGCTCCTCGACCCCGCCCAGAACTCCGCCTCGGCACTGGGCGCGGCCGGTGGCGGCCTCGGTGTCGCGGGGCGGCCGGGCGTGGTGATCGCGTTCGGCACCGGCTGGAACAACACGCTCCAGACCCAGAACTTCGCGGCTGTGGGCTCCAGTTCGGCCGACTCCTCGGCGATCCACTACCAGTCGGTCGCGAAACTCAGCACCTCCCTGCGCCAGGGCACGCACCAGGTGGACGTCCAGGTGGACGCCGGCCATGTGTATGTCTGGATCGACGGGACGCAGGTACTGGACGCGACGCCGACGCTGACGTCCAGCGCACTCGTCGCCTTCTCCGGGGCCACGGGAGACGGCGCCGACACGCAGACGGTGAGCGGCCTGGTCGTCAGCGAGGCGGCGCCCCCCGCTCCGCAGCCCAAGGCGGCGACCTCGCTCAACCTCACGGCCCCGAACACGGGTGTCCCGGGCCGGCCGTTGACCGTCAGCGGCACGCTGACGTCGACCGCGGCCCTTGCCCCGGGTCAGCTCGTACACATCACGCGGAACGGAGCGGCACTGCGCGATGTGACGACGGCGGCGGACGGCTCCTTCACGTTCAGCGACACTCCGCCGGCGGACGGCACGTACACCTACGCCGCGAGCTACGCGGGGGACGAGACCCACGAGACGGCGAGCACCGCGGGCCTCGTCCAGGTCTCCAGACTGACCACCTCGATCACTCTGACGGCTCCGGCCACCGCCATCCGCACGCGCACGCTGACGGTGTCCGGCAAGCTCTCCGGCTCGCCGTTCGCCGCCGGTCAGGTCGTCAAGGTGACGAAGACCGACCTCGCCCACCCGTCCGGCGTCGCACTCGCCGACGCCAAGGTCGCCACGGACGGTTCGTTCAGGTTCGCGGACACCCCGCAGACCGGCAGCGCCAACGCCTACAAGGTGACCTACGGCGGCGACGTCTCACACACGGCGGGCAGCCGCACCGCCACCGTCCTGGTGTCCCGGGCCGCCACGTCCCTGACCATCGCCACCGACCACTCGACGTACACGTACGGCCAGTCCGCGAAGGTCACCGCCCACCTGGGTACGACCTACAACCTGCGTACGGTGGCGATCTACGCCCAGCCGTACGGCGGCAAGGCGGTCCTGGTGAAGTCGGGCACGGTGGACTCCCAAGGCAATCTGACGGCGTACTACAAACTCGCCCACAACACCACGTTCAGCGCGGTGTTCTCCGGCGACTACCAGTACTCCCCGAGGACCGTCGCCGGAAGCGTGTCCACCTATGTGGCGATCTCGGAGAAACTGTCCGGTTACTACACGAGCACGTACTACGGCAGCACCCTCTACCGCGTGTACCACCAGACGGCCAAGGAGCAACTCGCCGTCACCGTCACACCCAACAAGGCCGGTCAGTGCGTTGTCTACCGCGTGCAGCGGTACTACAGCGGCGCCTGGCACACGCAGAGCACCACCCCTTGCTCCTCCCTCGGTTCCGCCAGTACCGGGAGCCAGCAGATGTCCCTCACCAAGGCCGTGAACAGCAGGTTCCGCGTGGCTGCGGAGTATGTCCACAGCAGCAAGGACAACACCAACCTCACCACCTGGGGCGCCTGGCAGTACTTCACCGTCAGGCAGTGAGCAGCGACCTGGACCCAGCCGGCAGCCCCGCCCTCGCACAGCACGAGGGCGGGGCTGCCCCTTGTCGCCAGGCGTGCGGCGATCGGGGCGCGCCTTTGACCACCACCTCGGACGGTCTCAGGGCCGCTGCGCGGTCATCCGTGCCGCCGACGCAAGAGTCGAACGGGCCTCGCGTGGCGTGAGACCCGTGCGGATCGCCGCGTCGAGGAGGGCGGGGGCCAGGTCGGGGCCGAATCCGTTCTCGTAGGCCCGGCAGGCGGCCCAGAACAGGCGGGTGTTGCGCTGGCCCTCGTGCGCCGCGAGGACGAACTGGACCAGGCCCTGGCCGTGCCGGCCCGCCGACGAGGGAGTCGCGTGGCGCGGGCGCGGCGGGGGCGTGAGCAGGCGCAGCAGGGCGGGCGGGCAGGGTGCGGGCGGCAGCTGCGCGGTGCCCGGTGCCGTGCTGTAGACGCCGTGGTCGGTGCGCGAGCCGGGGCCGACCAGGTAGCCGCCGGCGCCCCGGACGTCGATACCGGGGGCGAGGCGGCTCGCCGAGTTCGGTACGACGACGTCCGGCGGGCCGCTCAGCCACAGGTGGCGGCCGCCGCTCGGGGTGAGCACGACCACCGTCGCAGGGATCGTGAACAGGTGGCGCAGGGCGAGTTCGCGCAGGGCCGCCGAGGAGTCGGTGCCCGACTTGGTGTCGAGGTCGATGCCGATCAGGTGGTGGGGGTGCAGACCGCAGGCGATGCCGTAGCCGGTGGCCCAGGGCGCGGCGGCGAACAGCTCGCGGATGCGGCGGGGGTCGGTGGTGGCGTCGTACACCCCGTGCCCGAAACGGCCGCATGCGCCGTGGCAGACGGGTGCCGTCGGGTCGGGATCGTCGCGGTGCGGGGAACGCAGGGCCGGCAGTTTCGTACGGGACAGCGGGATCACCGCCAGCCCGCGCTCCGCGGCGGACAGGGCGTGGGCCAGGGCCAGCGTGGTGGCCTGCCGGTCGGTGGTGGCCATGCCCCCATGTTCGTACGTACGTTCGAAAATAGGAAGGGGGCGTTGCGGTTCTCCGAGAGTTCTCGAGGGCTCCAGGGTTCTCCAGGAGCTCTCCCGGGTCTTCTGCGGGAAGTCCCCGGGGTCGCCCGAAGGCGGTCTGACGGCTTCCAGGCGGCGGTGAGCCGGTGGGCCGCGGCCGGCAGCGGAGCGACCCGATGCCAGGTCGCGTGGGTGGATGGCCGTGCAGCAGCACGGCCGGACCGCTGCCGCCGTGCCGCACCAGCAGCCTGGCCCCGTTCCCCTCGCGCCGCGTCAGTTCGAAACCGTCGAACATTCGGCCCCCTCCGCTCCGGCCGTCGCGTCCCGGCTGCCCCGGAAGGCCCGCTTCAGGCGATCGGTGCCCTGAACGGTTCGGTCGCGACAGGCGGCCTTGACAGCCCACCGCTATCTGACGGACAGTCAGAAAGTCTCGCCCAGGTGTCACGAGATCCGGGAGGCCCGCAACGATGCGGCTCGAGGAGGACTTCGGAGCGCGGCTGAAGGCGTACGAGGGCCGGCCGGCCGTCGTCGCGGGCGTCGGCAAGGACCCGGTCAACGCGCCGATGATCCGGCACTGGTGCGAGGCGATGGGCGACTCCAACCCCGCGTACACCAGCCCGGACGCCATCGCCCCGCCCACCATGCTCCAGGTGTGGACGATGGGCGGACTCTCCGGCCACGCGGGGCACACACAGGCGTACGACGAGCTGTTGGCCCTGCTCGACGAGGCGGGCTGCACCTCCGTCGTCGCCACCGACTGCGAACAGGAGTACCTGCGGCCGCTGCGCCCCGGTGACGAGGTCACGTACGACGCGGTCATCGAGTCGGTCTCGCACCGAAAGCGCACGAAGCTCGGCACGGGGTACTTCGTGACGACGCGGATGGACGTGCGCGTGGACGGCGAACCGGTCGGGACACATCGGTTCCGGATCCTCAAGTACGCGCCCGCCGGCAGGCCCGCCCGCACTGAGCCCGTCAGCACCAGGTCCGAGGCCGGACGGCCCCGCCCGGTGATCAACCGGGACAACGCCGGGTTCTGGGAGGGCGTCGCCCGGCACCGGCTGCTGATCCAGCGGTGCGGCGACTGCGGCACCGCGCGCTTCCCCTGGCTGCCGGGGTGCAACGCGTGCGGCTCACCGGAGTGGGACACGTTCGAGGCGAGCGGCGCGGGCACGGTCTACTCGTACGTCGTCCTGCACCATCCGCCCTTCCCGGCCTTCGACCCTCCCTACGCGGTCGGCCTGATCGAGCTGGCCGAGGGCGTCCGGATCGTCAGCAACGTGACAGGGGTGCCCTACGACAAGGTGCG
Source organism: Streptomyces sp. NPDC001796 (assembly GCF_042892355.1). NCBI lineage: Bacteria > Bacillati > Actinomycetota > Actinomycetes > Kitasatosporales > Streptomycetaceae > Streptomyces > Streptomyces sp. NPDC001796. The sequence goes on from NZ_JBIAUC010000002.1 coordinate 587,776, forward strand.
CATCGGCATGCCCGTACGCCTGGCGTTCGAGCGATACGACGAGGAACTGGAGCTTCCGGTGTTCCGCGCCGTCGACGGCCGTGGGGTGGAGCCATGAGGGGGCTGCGCGCGGGGACGGAGCTGCCGCCGCTGGAGATCGAGATCACCCGCACGCTGGTCGTGGCCGGTGCGATCGCCTCCCGGGACTACCAGGACGTGCACCACGACGCCGAGCTGGCCCGGCAGAAGGGCTCCCCCGACATCTTCATGAACATCCTCACCACGAACGGGCTGGTCGGCCGGTACGTCACGGACCACTTCGGCCCGGCGGCCGTCCTGCGCAAGGTCGCCATCCGGCTCGGCGCGCCCAATCACCCGGGGGACACGATGGTGCTGACCGGCACGGTCGAGGAGGTCGACGGGGACACGGCCACGGTGAGGGTGATCGGGGCGAACCGCATCGGCCGGCACGTCACCGGCACGGTCACGGTGACCGTCCCGAACGGGGATGCCGGATGAGCGTACGGACGAGGGACACCCTCGGCGGGCGGGCCGCCGTCGTCGGGATCGGGGCCACCGAGTTCTCCAAGGACTCCGGGCGCAGCGAGCTGCGGCTGGCGGTGGAGGCGGTTCGGGCCGCGCTGGACGACGCGGGGCTCACGCCCGCCGACGTGGACGGCATGGTCACGTTCACGATGGACACCAGCCCGGAGATCACCGTCGCCCAGGCCGCCGGCATCGGCGAACTGTCCTTCTTCTCCCGGATCCACTACGGCGGCGGGGCGGCGTGCGCGACCGTCCAGCAGGCCGCGCTCGCGGTGGCGAGCGGGGTGGCCGAGGTCGTGGTCTGCTACCGGGCGTTCAACGAGCGCTCCGGCCGCCGTTTCGGCTCCGGGGTGCGGCACCGCGAGCCGTCGGCGGAGGGCGCCGCGCTGGGCTGGTCGCTGCCGTTCGGACTGCTCACCCCGGCGTCGTGGGTGGCGATGGCGGCCCAGCGGTACCTGTACACCTACGGTCTGACACCGGAGGCGTTCGGCCATGTGGCCGTCGTCGACCGCGCATACGCAGCGACGAACCCGGCGGCCCACTTCCACGGCCGTCCCATCACCCTCGCCGACCACGCGGCCTCCCGCTGGATCGTGGAACCGCTGCGGCTGCTCGACTGCTGCCAGGAGACGGACGGCGGCCAGGCGCTGGTGGTCACCTCCCTGGAACGGGCACGCGATCTGCCCCACCCGCCCGCGGTGGTCACGGCCGCCGCCCAGGGCGCGGGGCGCGGCCAGGAGCAGATGACGAGCTTCTACCGGGACGACCTGACCGGCCTGCCGGAGATGGGCGTGGTGGCCCGCCAGCTGTGGCGGACGTCGGGAATGGGCCCCGCGGACATCGACGTGGGCATCCTGTACGACCACTTCACGCCGTTCGTGCTGATGCAGCTGGAGGAGTTCGGCTTCTGCGAGAGGGGTACGGCGGCGGACTTCGTGGCCGCGCGGGCGCTGCCGCTGAACACCCACGGAGGGCAGCTCGGGGAGGCGTACCTGCACGGCATGAACGGCATCGCGGAAGCCGTACGGCAACTGCGCGGCACCGCCGCCAACCAGATACCCGGCGCCGCCCGAACCCTGGTCACCGCGGGCACCGGCGTCCCCACCTCCGGCCTGATCCTGACGGCGGACCGATGAGCGGCGCGGGCCGCACCGGCCGTTCGCCCCGGTGCCGTTGCCGTACGTGTCCGGCTCGCCTGCTCCTCCCGTAGTCGTCCCTCAGGGGTGAACCCTCAGGCGCAGGCGCCGGCTTGTCCACCTTCAGGAGGTGGGGGCGGCCCCCCGCTACAACCTGAGGGGGAGGCGTCTTCGGGACCTGCGGCCGATCCGCCGCAAGGGGCGCGATCCTAGCGTGGAGCCATGACCACACCCGTCTGCACCAGCGCTTCGGACGCCGCCACGCCGGCGAGGCAGACCCTTCCGTTCCCGTCGTTCTCGTCGTACGTGAAGGCCCGTCAGCCGGTGCTGCTGCGCACCGCCCGGTCGCTCACCGCGAACGCCAGCGACGCGGAGGACCTGCTGCAGACCGCGCTGACCAAGACGTACGTAGCCTGGGACCGGATCGAGGACCACCGCGCGCTCGACGGGTACGTGCGCCGTGCGCTGCTGAACACGCGGACCTCCCAGTGGCGCAAGCGCAAGGTCGACGAGTTCGTGTGCGACGAGCTGCCCGAGCCGGAGGGCCTGCCCGCCGCGGACCCGGCCGAGGAGCAGGCGCTGCACGACGCCATGTGGCGCGCGATCATGAAACTGCCCGCACGTCAGCGGGCGATGGTCGTCCTGCGCTACTACGAGGACCTGAGCGAGGCCCAGACGGCCGAGGTGCTCGGTGTGTCCATCGGCACGGTGAAGTCGGCGGTGTCCCGCGCCCTGGGCAAGCTCCGCGAGGATCCCGAACTCGCACCGGTGCGCTGAGCGCCGGTGGCCGATCGCGGTGGCGGGTGGCCGATGCGTTGATCGATCATCCCGGGGCCTAGTGACATACCAAGCGGTACGTGCGCAGAATCAGCGCGACCCCTACTGCCGCGTAGGCAATGACGCCCGGGAGGACTCCGTGCTGAGCACCATGCAGGACGTACCGCTGACCGTCACGCGCATCCTTGCGCATGGAGCGCTGGTGCACGGGACGTCCCGGATCACCACCTGGACCGGCGAGGGCGAGCCGCAGCGCCGCAGCTTCGCCGAGGCGGGCATCCGTGCCGTGCAGCTCGCAGCCGCTCTCCGCGACGACCTCGGCGTCCGGCGCGACGACCGGGTAGCGACCCTCATGTGGAACAACGCCGAGCATGTCGAGGCCTACTTCGCGATCCCCTCCATGGGCGCGGTCCTGCACACGCTCAACCTCCGCCTGCCTGCCGAGCAACTGGTCTGGATCGCCAACCACGCCGCCGACCGCGTGATCATCGTCAACGGCTCGCTGCTCCCGCTGCTCGCGCCGCTGCTCCCGAAGCTGCCGACGGTCGAGCACGTCGTCGTGTCGGGCCCCGGTGACCGTTCTCTCCTCGACGGCGCGCGCGCCCAGGTGCACGAGTACGAGGAGCTGATCGCGGGCAAGCCCACGACGTTCGACTGGCCCGAGATCGACGAACGCCAGGCCGCCTCCATGTGCTACACCTCCGGCACCACCGGCGACCCCAAGGGCGTCGTCTACTCCCACCGTTCGATCTACCTGCACTCCATGCAGGTCAACATGGCCCAATCGATGGGCCTGACCGACCAGGACACCTCGCTCGTCGTGGTCCCGCAGTTCCACGTCAACGCCTGGGGCCTGCCGCACGCCACCTTCATGACCGGCGTCAACATGCTGATGCCGGACCGCTTCCTGCAACCCGCCCCCCTCGCCGAGATGATCGAGAAGGAGCGGCCCACGCACGCCGCCGCCGTCCCCACCATCTGGCAGGGACTGCTCGCCGAGCTCACTTCCCGGCCCCGCGACGTCGCCTCCCTCACCCAGGTCACCATCGGCGGCTCCGCCTGCCCGCCCTCCCTCATGGAGGCCTTCGACAAGCTCGGCATGCGGGTCTGCCACGCCTGGGGCATGACCGAGACGTCCCCGCTGGGCACGGTGGCCCGGCCGCCCGCCCACGCCGTCGGCACGGACGCGGAGTTCACCTACCGGCTCACCCAGGGCCGCTTCCCCGCCGGGGTCGAGGCCCGCCTCACCGGCCCCGGCGGCGAGCGGCTCCCCTGGGACGGCGAGTCCGCGGGCGAACTGGAGGTGCGCGGCCCGTGGATCGCGGGCGCCTACTACAACGGTCCGGACGCCGAACCCCTGCGCCCGGCCGACAAGTTCAGCGAAGACGGCTGGCTCAAGACCGGTGATGTCGGCACCATCAGCCCCGAGGGCTTCCTCACCCTCACGGACCGCGCCAAGGACGTCATCAAGTCCGGCGGCGAGTGGATCTCCTCGGTGGATCTGGAGAACGCCCTGATGGCCCACCCGGACGTCGCCGAGGCCGCCGTCGTGGCGGTCCCGGACGAGAAGTGGGGCGAACGGCCGCTGGCCACCGTGGTGCTGAAGGAGGGCGCCACGGCCGACTTCGCAGTCCTGCGTTCCTTCCTCGCCGATGAGCGCGGGATCGCCAAGTGGCAGCTGCCCGAACGCTGGACGATCATCGAGGCGGTACCCAAGACGAGCGTCGGCAAGTTCGACAAGAAGGTACTGCGGCGGCAGTACGCGGAGGGCGAGCTGGACGTCACGCAGATCTGACGTCGGACGTACGGTGGACGGGGCGCTGTTTCACGTGAAACAGCGCCCCGCGCCGACCAGGGGCCGGGGCCCGAGCCTTGTCCCGGGCGGTGACCGCCGAGTATGGCCTGAGCGGCCTCAGTTGGTGCCGATGCGGGCCAGCAGATCCACGATCCGGTCCTGCACTTCGGTGCTGGTCGAGCGTTCCGCCAGGAACAGGACCGTCTCACCCGAGACCAGCCGCGGCAGGTCGGCGGGGTCCACGGCGGCGGTGTAGACGACGAGCGGGGTGCGGTTGAGCAGGTTGTTCGCGCGCAGCCAGTCGACGACCCCGGCCTGGCGGCGGTGCACCTGCATCAGGTCCATCACCACCAGGTTCGGCCGCATCTGCGCGGCCAGGGTGACCGCGTCGGCGTCCGACGCGGCCCGCGCGACCTGCATACCGCGCCGCTCCAGCGTGGCCGTCAGCGCGAGGGCGATCTCCGCGTGCTCCTCGATGAGCAGCACGCGCGGCGGGTGCTGCTCGGAGTCGCGGGGGGCCAGCGCCTTCAGCAGGACGGCCGGGTCGGCGCCGTACGCCGCCTCCCGGGTCGCCTGCCCGAGCCCGGCCGTGACCATGACGGGGACCTCCGCGGCCACCGCGGCCTGACGCAGCGACTGGAGCGCGGTGCGCGTGATCGGGCCGGTGAGCGGGTCGACGAAGAGCGCCGCCGGGAACGCGGCGATCTGCGCGTCGACCTCCTCACGGGAGTTGACGACGACGGGCCGGTAACCGCGGTCGCTGAGCGCCTGCTGGGTCGTGACGTCCGGCGCGGGCCACACGAGCAGCCGGCGCGGATTGTCGAGTGGCTCCGGGGGCAGCTCGTCGTCCATCGGCTGCAGCTGAGGCTGGTCGGCGATCTCCACGGCACCGCCGGGACCGTCGAGCGGCTCGGGACCTTCGTCGGCGTTCTCGTCCGGGGCCCCTATGGCGTACGACCGTCCGGCACCCTCGGTTGCCGGGGCCAGGCGCGACTGCCCGGCCAGGGACGGCTGGGGCGGCACCGGAGCCGCCACGGGCTGGGGGTGCGGGCGCGCGGTCGCCTCCGGGCGCTCACCGGCCGGCTCGGGAGGCGTGCCGAGCTTGCGGCGGCGGCCGGAACCGTTGGATGCGTGCGGGGGAGGCGTCGGCGCCGTGGGGCGGGGCGGGACCCCGGCCGGCGGCGCCTGCCGTGCGAAGGGCACCCCCTGACCGAGCGTGCGCACGCTGATCGCGCGGCCCTGCGTCGGGTGGGAGTCGACGGGGGCGGCCGACTCCGCGGGCAGCGGCTGGGCTGCACGCGGCTGGGGCGTGCGCTGCTGCTCCGGCGGCAGCGGCGTGCCCGCGGACGGGGTGGCCCCCGGCGCCTGCGGTACTGGCATCCCGGCGCCGGTGTCACCGGAACCGGGCCAGGTCCGGGGCTGCTGCTGAGCCGGGTGCGGTGGCACCTGGGTGCCGGGAGCGGGCTGGGGGATCTGCGGGGGCACGGCGGTGCCCGGGGCGGGCCGGGAAGCCTGCGGGGGCACCGGGGCGCCGGCGGTCGGGGCGGCTGCCGTGGGCGTCGCGGCCTGCGTTGCCTGCGGGCCGGGCTGTGTCTGCGCCGCGGGCCGGGGTGCGACGGGGGGTCGGCCCGGCTGCCCCGTCACGGGCTGGGCGGGCATGGCGGCGGGGACCGGCTGAGCCGGGGCCATGGGCTGCCCCGGGGCCACCACCGGTCGGCCCGGCGCCATGGGCACGGGCTGGACGGCGGGACCGGGCTGGCCGGGCGCCGCCTGCGCCGGCAGCGCCGGCCCGACGGGCACCGCCGGGCCGCCCTGCGCGGCCGGAGCGGTCGGCACTCCCTGCGCCGGAACGGGCTGCGGCCCCTGCTGCCCGGGAACGCCTTCAGCGGGGGTGCCGGGCGTCATCTGCGGGGGCACGCCCTGAGGCGGTGTCCCGGTGGCGGAGGCGCTGTCCGGGGCCGGCTGCGGCTGCCCGGGCTCGGCGGCCGGGCGGGCACGGCGGCGGCCCGTGGGCGCGGACACCGGGTGCGGCTGCGGCGGCGTGTGCTCCCCGGCGCCGTCGTGCGGCACGGCGTCATGGCGGCCCTCGTCGGCCGGGACGGCAGCGGCCGTGCTCTGCTCCGGGGTGCGGTCCGCCTCGGCGGGCGGCAGCGCGAACACCGTACGGGGAGCGGCTTCCGCGGCGGCGGCACGCTCGTTCGCGGCAGCCAGGGCACGCCGGCGGCGTCCGGTGGGCGCGGGGGTCTCGCCGGGCGACGAGGTGCCGGAGGCGGCGGGCAGCGCGGGCGGCAGCGCCTGCTGCTCGGTGTCCCGGCGGGCGCGGCGACCCGACGGCGCGGGCACGCCCTGCGGCGGCACGGTTCCGCCGAGTCCGGTGGCTGCGGCGGGGGCTCCCGCGGCGTGCTCGGCGGCGGTCACCACCGAGCCCTCGGCCACGCCCTCGGCGAGGTTCGGCCGACCGCGCCGGCGTCCCGTGCCTCCGGCGGCTTCGGCACCGTCGCCACCGCTCGCCTGCGCCGGAATCGCAGCCTCGGCGGCGGGTTCCTGCGCCGCACGTCGCCGACGCCGCCCGGTGGGCGCCGCGGCCGTCTCGGAGGGGGCGGGGGCGGAGTCGCCGACCTCGCTCTCCAGGAACGCGTCCACGGACGACCGGCGAGCGCGCCGCCGTCCGCCGCCCTGCTGCTCACCCTGCTCGGACAACGCGATCTCGGTCCCGGGCCCCTCCGCCGCGGTGTCGGCCGCGGGCTCAGCCGGGGCCGCCGCGACCGCGCCCGCGCCGCCACCGAGCGGCACTTCGAGCACGTACGCACTGCCGCTCATGCCCGGCACCTCGTGGGTCTGGAGCACACCGCCGTGCGCGCGCACGATGCCGCCGACGATCGGCTGGTGCACCGCGTCTCCCCCGGCGTACGGGCCGCGCACCTCGATCCGTGCGACCTCGCCGCGCTGCGCGGCCGCCACGACGACGGTGTTGTCCATGTAACCGCCCGCCGAGACCGGCGCGTTGCCCGTGGAGTCGACGCCCGCCACGTCCGCGATCAGATGCGCGAGCGCCTGCGCCAGCCGCTGCGGGTCGACCTCGGCCTCGATGGGCGGAGCGTGCACCGCGAACTGGACCCGGCCCGGCCCGATCAGCTCGACGGCGCCGTCGACACCGGCGGCGACCACCGCGTCGAGCATGACGGCCGTCCGCATGAGGTCGTCGTCGCCGGCGTCGAGCCGCTGGTAGCCGAGGACGTTGTCGATGAGCGTGGTGATGCGCGAGTAACCGGCCGCGAGGTGGTGGAGCACCTGGTTGGCCTCCGGCCACAGCTGACCGGCGTCGTCAGCGGCGAGCTTGGACAGTTCACCGCGCAGTTCGTCGAGGGGGCCGCGCAGCGACTGGCCGAGCACCGCGAGCAGTTGGTCGTGCCGGGCGGTCAGCGCCTCGTAGCGGTCCTTCTCGCGCTCGCCGAGGGCGGCATAGCGCTCCTCCCCGGCCGCGATCTCCTCCGCGTGCCGCTCACGCAGCTCGGCGAGCTCGGCGGCATGCTCCTCGCGCAGCCGCTCCAGCTCCTCCTGGTGCTCCTTGGTGACCCGCTCCAGCTCTTCCCGGTGCTGCTCGGCGGCCTCGTCCTTCTCCGCGACGAGCGCGTCGAACGGGCGCCGGTCGGTGAACGTCATCACGGCGCCGACGATCTGGTCGCCGTCGCGCACCGGCGAGGTCGTCAGGTCGACCGGCACCTTGTCCCCGGGCTTGGACCACAGCACCTGACCGCGCACCCGGTGCTTGCGCCCGGAGCGCAGGGTGTCGTACAGCGGCGACTCCGTGTACGGGAAGGGGGAGCCGTCGTCGCGGGAGTGCAGGACGAGGGTGTGCAGCTCCTTGCCGCCGAGGTCGCTGGCCCGGTAGCCGAGGATCTGGGCGGCGGCCGGGTTGACGAGGACGATCCGCCCGTCGGTGTCCGTGCCCACCACGCCCTCGGCCGCGGCACGCAGGATCATCTCGGTCTGCCGCTGCGAGCGGGCGAGTTCGGCCTCGGTGTCGACGGTGCCGGACAGGTCGCGGACGACGAGCATCAGCAGTTCGTCGCCGGTGTAGCCGTAGCCGTCGTAGGCCTGACGGCCGTCCTCCAGGTTGGCGCTCGTGACCTCGACGGGGAACTCGCTGCCGTCCGTACGCCGGGCGATCATCCGGGTCGGCTTGGTCTGTCCGCGCGGGTCGAGGGAGTCGGGGCGCCGCATGGAGCCGGGGATCAGCCGCGAGTCGAACTGCGGCAGCAGATCGAGCAGCCCGCGACCGACGAGCGCTGTCCCGGGCGTCTCGAAGGCCTCCAGGGCGATGGTGTTGGCGTTGACGACCGTGCCGTTGGCGTTGACCAGCACCAATGCGTCGGGGAGAGCGTCCAGTATGGCAGCGAGGCGAGCAGCGCCTCGGGATGGCCTGCTGCTCACGAGACGCTTCCTCCCTGTTACCGCACCTTGCTGACCGCGAGGGCCATCTTGCCAACCGGCCCGCAGCGTGTCACGCGAGGGAGTCTACGGGCAGTCCCGGCGCCCGCGGAGCCGGATGAGAGGGAGGTCGCACGCGGAAGTGACGCAGAAGCTGTGACCGCGCAGGTGGCCGTGCGCGGGGGGTCCGGCGTCGGCGCTCGCTACGAACGAACGTCCGGCAGGAGCGGCACCAGCGCGTCCCAGCGGGCGATCCGGCACCCGTTCCTGCGGTCGAACCACGCGTCGACCGGCCGCCCGGCCCACCGCCCGGTGACATGCGCGGTGGCGGGCCCGCCGTACTGGAGGGTGCAGCGCCTGTCCGGCGGCACCGGGGCGAACGGGTCCCGGCCCCAGACGGTCCGCCGCTCGAGCACGCCGCATGCCCGGCCGGCGGCGGGGTGGGTGCCGCCTGCCGGATGGCACCGCAGCACGTAGACCCCGTCGGCGCCCCCGGTGTGGCGGACGGTGACGAGGAGCCGGTCACCGTGAGGGGCCGGAGGCTGACCGTGCGCGTACGCGGGATCGACCGCGGCGGTGAGAGGCAGAAGAGCGAGGGCCCCGAGGAGAAGAGGGCGGCGGCGAAGGCGGAAGTGGTCCATGCCCTGCCTAACGGCAGCGGAGTGGAGCGGTTGCGGAACGTGTCGGCGGATGCGGGCGAAGAGCAATGTCCGGCGAATCGTCGACGCCCATGGGCCCTGGTGGCGGGCGATACGATTCCGATGAGGCCCGATGCGGCCCAGTGCTTTGCCCTGCGGGCTTGCCGCCTAGTACCGTGGGAGCCGATTGGTGACACCCCGCTCGACTGTGTCATCATCTGCACGCACCACTCGCGCTCGCGCGTGAGCGGTTGTGCTGGAGGCGTCGCCTAGTCCGGTCTATGGCGCCGCACTGCTAATGCGGTTTGGGCCTTAAAGCCCATCGAGGGTTCAAATCCCTCCGCCTCCGCGCTGGATCACCGAAGCCCCGGTCCCTGCGACCGGGGCTTCGCCGTATCCGGGACAAGCCCCGGGAGCCGCTCCCGCCCCACTCCCCGCAGCCGCCCCGGGACCCACCCGGCAGCGCGTTTCCGCAGGTCACAAGGGGTATGGCAAACGGATTTCACATGGCGGCGGCAGTCATGTAATGTTCTTCCTGTCGCCGCGAGCGGGCCGGAAGGACCGGGAGCGGAGACGAAAAGAGAACAAGCACTCGTAGCTTAACGGATAGAGCATCTGACTACGGATCAGAAGGTTGCAGGTTCGAATCCTGCCGAGTGCGCACAGGTCAGAGGCCCCGGATCATTCCGGGGCCTCTGACGTTTCGGGGGCCGTACAGCAGAGAAGTACAGCAACGGTTGACGTCAGCGGTCGATGTCAGCAGGTTCCCGTACCGGTGCCGCCCGTCGCAGCGGAGAGCTTGCCGACCGCAGCCCGCACCAGGACGCCATGGACCACGCCCCGGCGTCAGGCGGTCGAGCGCCTCCCGGCGGATCTGCCCCTGGCGGTGACGCCCGCAGCGACCGTGCGGCGGGCCGAGATGATCACGGCGGGCAGATGGCCATGTACGGCCGGGCCCGTACTCACGACGCTGCCGGGAACTACTCGCCGTACGGCGAGATCCGGGCCATGACCGTGTCGACCGGCCGACGGTCACCAGGAACACGCCGTCGCGGTGTACCGGGACGGGAAACGGAGCGAACGGCCCTCCGGCCCGGGCACCGCCGTCGCGAGTGTCCGGGCCGGTCCCCGCCGGGGCGGCTCAGGTCCTGACCGTGAAGTAGAGCCAGCCGCCCCACGTGGTCAGGTTGGTGTTGTCCTGCGTGCTGTGCACGTACTCCGAGCGCACCCGGAACTTCTGGTTGACCGCGTTGGTGAGGCTCAGCTGCGCAACCGAGGTGCTGTTCGGGTCGAGGTAGTAGCAGCCCGAGGTGGTGAGCGTGTGCCAGGCGCCGCTGTAGTACTCCTGGGCCTGGAACTTCTCGCACTGGCCGGACTTGTTCGGTGTCACGACGGCGGTCACCCGCGGCTTCACCGTGTGGTGGTACACGCGGTAGGTGACGCCGCTGTACGTCGTGCTCGTGTAGTAGCCGCCCAGCGTCTCCGCGATCTTCACCTGGTCGTAGGCCGTGTGGGTGGCTGTGGCCGGTGCGTAGCGGTAGTCGCCCGAGAAGGACGCCGTGAACGTCGTGTTGCGGGTGAGCTTGTACGTGGCCGACAGGTTGCCGCCCGCGTCCACGGTGCCGGTCTTGACCAGTGTCTTCCCGCCGCCATAAGGCTGGGCGTAGATCGAGACCGTACGGCCGTTGTACGTCGTGCCCAGGTGGGCCGTGACGGTGGCGGTCGCGCCGTACGCGTACGAGGAGGCGTTGGTGGTGACGGACAGGGCCGTCGCGGTACGGGACACCTGGACGATCGCGGACGCGGTGGCCGCCTCGTGGGAGGCGTCGCCCGGGTAGCTGACCGTGTAGGTGTTGGCGCCACCGATGGACGGCGTGTCCTTGACCGTGATCGTGCCGTCGGTTCCCACGGGCACGGTCCACTGCACGGGTGTCGTGGTGTGGGCGGCGTCCGTACGGGTCACGGTGACCGTCTCGCCGTTGTCGTACGGCGCGTCGCTCAGCGCGCCGCTGAACGTCAGCGCGGTACCGCGGGTGGCGGTCGCGGGCGCGTTCAGCGTCAGGGCCGGGGCGTACGGGGAGACCTGGAAGGAGGGATCGGAGGACGTCGGCTGGTGCGTGGTGTCACCCGCGTACGACAGGTGGTAGGTAAACCTTCCGGCGCTGCCCGGGGCGTCCGTGACGGTGAACTCGGTGGTGGCCGGGTCGACCGCGACCGACGGGAGCTGCGTCGTCTGCTGGGTGTCCTCGTTCGTCCTGGACACCTGGATGGTGGTGCCCTCCGGGAGACTGCCGAGGCCCAGCTGGGTCATGAGCGAGCCGGTGAAGACCACCGAACGGGGCGCCGCCGAGCTGATGTCCGGGTTCGTGATGGTGGTCGGCAGCTTCGCCACGTGCACCGTCAGCGAAGCCGTCGCGGCGCGGTGCGTGGCATCGCCGGCGTACGTCACCTCGTAGGCGTACGCGCCCTCGTCCTGCCTGGTGTCGCTGATGGCGAACGATCCGTCCCGGCCCACCGTCACGTCGGGCAGTGCCGTGCCGTCGCGGGTGACCTGGAGCGAGGCACCGGCCGGTATGAAGCCCCTGGTGCTCAGCGAGCCGGTGAACGTGAACTGCTCGGTGGGGACCGCGTACTTCGGGGGGTTCAGCGACAACTGGGTGTCGCTGAGCTTGGCGTCGCTCAGCACGTTGAGGGCGTAGGCCCCCGAGGAGTCCTGCGTGACGGCGTAGAGCGTCCGGCCGTCGCCTCTCCACTCCAGGCCGTCCGGGGCCACGCTCCCGGACGGGAAGGTGACGTGGTTCTCGGCGAGGTTGTTCGACCCGGCGTACAGGTACAGGCCGGCGGCCGAGCCCGAGGGGCTGCCGACGGCGATCGTCCCGTCGGCGTCGACCGCGAGCGAGTTCGGGCCGGGAGTCACGCCCCCGGTGTAGTACACGTTCGGGCTGGCGGCGGAGAGGTCCGAGGTGCGGTAGGTGTGCAGGGCGGGCTGCTGCGGGGCGGCGAGCAGCACCTCCGCGCCGTCACCGGTGACCTGGAGCCCGGTCGCCGTGCCGCCGTAGACCAGGGTGTCGGCCATGACCGACGCCGTCTGGGAGGAGACGTCGAAGGTGGCCACGTGGCTGAGGTTCTGCTGCGGTTCCTCGGCTGCGAGCACACCTCCGCCCGTCGCGAGCAGGGGTGCGACCGACCAGTGCGACATCGAGGGCTGAGGCGTCGCCGCCGGGTCGGCGGCGGACGGATCCACCGATCCGATGGCACCCTTGCCGTCGGCCGTGTATCCGTACCAGACCCTGCCGCCCGCCACCGCGACGGAGGCCGGGGCGCTGCCCGTACCGGTCGAGTAGCGGGCGGACTCGGTGAGTTTCGCCGTGTCGATGGCGGCGACCGCGTCGCCGTCCGAGAGCGCCGCGTAAAGCGTGGCGCCGTCGGCGGACAGCGCCAGACCAGTGGCGCCCGGCTCGTTCTCGATGGTCGTGACGGGGGTGCCGGACAGGTCGGTCACCACTACGCCGGTCGAGCCGGCACCCTGGCTGAAGAAGATGTGCTGGTGGGCGCCGTCGACCAGCATGTGTGAGTAGTGGGACAGCGGCAGAGCCGCCGTGCTGTCGGCCCAGGCGGCGGAGCCGGTGAGGCCGACGGTGACAGTGGTCAGCCCGGCGACGACCGATATCGCCGCGGTGACGGAGACCTGCTTGAGGCTCATGGAGCTCCTGTTGAAAAGGTGAACAAGCAAGTCGGACGATAACCCCTGCCACTGACGAAGCTGTCTTCGCAAGAACTCCTCCTCCCCCACAGGAGCACAGGGGTTGCCCCGTTTCGCGGCCACAGCCATGACACCCGCGCACAGTGCCGCAGGTCAGCGCCTTGCACCCGGCCTGGTAAAAGGTTGGTGCCGATGGAGGCGGCGAGTCGGCAAGTGAGCCACCGCCAAGCGCCGGTAGCTGTCCGAAGACGGACAAGCCGGCCCGACGGGCGCAAAAAGCGCTGCTGCCCGGTACGGCGCACGCCGCGACGCAGAGCACCACCGCCGACCTGCTCACCATCACGTGCACCCCGGCCCGGCCCGTCACCGGCGCCGCACACCGTGAGGCTCAGCTTGCGGAGGTTCGTACCAGGTCGGCGTACAGGATGATGTTGTCCGGGCGGTGGCCCGCACGCAGGTCGCCGCCGCAGGTGATGACGCGGAGTCCGGGGCGGGGGGTGTCGCCGTACACCCGCTGGGTGGGGAAGTGTTTCTTGTCCACCTGCTGCAGGGTGCGTACGGCGAAGACGGCGGTGGAGCCGTCGGCGCGGTCGACGGTGATGGTGTCGCCGGGGCGCACGCGCGCCACGTTCTGCAGGACGGCGGGCCCGTTGACGGTGTCGAAGTGGCCGATGAGTACGGCCGGGCCCGTCTGGCCGGGGGTCACGCCCTCCCGGTACCAGCCGATGCGGTCGGCCTCGGCGACGGAGGGCACCTGGACGGTTCCGTCGGCTGCCAGGCCGAGTTGGAGGACGGGGGAGGTGTCGACGCCGGCGGCCGGGATGCGGACCCGCACGGGCACGGATGCGGGCAGCGGGGCCGGTGAGGACATGGGCGAGGACGCGGACGCGGGCGACGGCGATGGGGTGGAGGCGGTGATGTTCGCCGCCGGGCCGTGTGCGGCGGATGCCGGGGTGCCGGAGTGTACGGCGATGACCGTCATCCAGCCGCCGACGGCCAGTGCTGCCGCCGACGTGGCCGCGATCCAGCGCAGACGGCTGCGGGAAGGCGGGGACGGGGGTGGGGCGTCCTGGGCTGGGGGCGCGTTCATCGGGGTTCCTCCGGACTTCCTCGGCTGGGCTGGGGGAGACGCCGACGGCGGGCCGCCGGTGACGACCGGTGGCCCGCCAGGTGCGGTGGTGACGGGGGATCAGACGCCTGCGCGGCGGCGGCGCACCACGTAGCCGAGGCCGATCACACCGCCCGCGGCCAGGACCGCGCCGCCCGCCAGCAGCGCGGTGTCCTGCGAGCCGCCGGTGCCCTCGGCGCCCGCGGCGACGGCGCCGGTGGGGACGACCTTGGTCTGGGTGGCCGTGGTGGTCTGGGTGGTGCCCGTACCGGTGCTGTTGTGCTTCGAGGTGCCCGTGCCCGTGCCGGTGCCCGTGTTCAGGCAGCCCTTGGGCAGCTTCGGGAAGGGCGTCGTGCGCCACGGTGCCGGGTCGCCCTGGGAGCGGTCGAGGAGGAGCGGGGAGGTGGTGTCCGCGTTCTTGATCTTGAGGCCGTTGGCGAGGTCCTCGGGGTGGGCGCGGTCCACGGTGGACACCGTCTTGCCCTTGTCGTCCTTGAGCACGGCCTTGGGGCCGGCCGAGAGGCTGTTGGTCAGGTCGACCGTCCAGCCGCCGAAGGCGGAGGGGATGGTCTGCGTCGCGGTGCAGTGCGTGTCGGTGCCGGACGGGCCGTCGGCGGCGAAGGCGACGGCCGGTGTGAGAAGGGCGCCGGCGAGGGCGGCGGTGGCGACGGCGACGCGGAGGGTGAGGCGGTGGCGCGCGAGCACGGCAGACATGGTGATCCCCCCCAGGGATGACAAGAGTGGTGAGGCAAGGAGAGCGCCCCGCGTGGTTTTCCGTCCGGCCCCCCGGTTTCGGCCCTTGCGGTGTGCGATGCAGTTAGTGTCACTGATCACATAACCGTGATCGATACGGGAACCGTCACCGCTGTGTAACAGCGCGACGGCTCACCTCTCCGGCCGCCAGGACGCCCCGCGTTCTCCGTGTCGTAGCGCTCGCGGGCTGCGCGGACCGCGTCGACATGGTCGCGTTGTCAGTGGTGGCGCCTACTCTCATCAGTGATGACTCACGTGTGGAGATGTGCGGGGCTGCGGTGGGGTGAGGGCGGGCCCGTGCTGGCGTGGGAAGGGGGGCGGCACAGTGCGCTGGTGCGGGGGAAGCGGGTGGCCTTCGCGGTGGTCGCGGGGGGTGTGCGCCGGTGCGTGGGGGCACGGGGGCATGGGTGTGCGGCGCGGGCCGTGGTGCCCGGGCGGAGTACGGGCGGGCGGTGCGAGGAGTGCGCCCGCCTCGACCGGGCCCGTTCCGTCGCCGCTGATACCTTCGCCGACGATCCGCGGCCGTACCGCGTCTATCTCGCCTGGTTCGGGCCCGGCATGGTCAAGGTCGGGATCACCGCGGCCGAGCGGGGCTCCGCGCGGTTGCTGGAGCAGGGTGCCGTCTGTTTCACCTGGCTGGGGTGCGGGCCGCTGATGGCGGCGCGGCGCGCGGAGGAGCTGCTGCGGGCGGCCCTCCGGGTGCCCGACCGGATCCCGTACGCCGACAAGCGGGCGGTGCGGGCCGCGTTGCCGCCGACCGGGGAGCGAGGCGCCGAACTGGAGGAGCTGCACGCCCGGGCCGTGGCGCTGGGCGGCTGGCCGGAGTCGCTGGAGCGGGCGCCGTTCCTGGCCGTCGACCACGGCGGGGTGTTCGGGCTGGAGGGGCTGCCGCCGATGGACGGCGTGGTGAGCGAGCTGGTGCCGGGCGCGGGGATGAGCGGCGATGTGCTGGCGGCCGCCGGGCCTGATCTTCACCTCGCCACCGGGCGCGGGGTCCTGGTGCTGGACACGCGACTGATGACGGGCTGGGAGCTGACGGGCGCCGAGCGGGACGAGGTGACCGTGCCGGTGCGGGAGGTGGGGGAGGCGGGGGTGCAGGACGGGCTGTTCTGACAGCCGCTTCCTCGTTGGCCGAAAGCCCGCCCTCCACTCGGGTCCCGTTCCGATCCCGTTCGGAAAGGGGCTGGACGTCCGTGCCGCCGTGACCGATCGTGGCGACATGAGCGATCACCGCGTTGCGCC
This sequence comes from Streptomyces sp. NPDC001796, assembly GCF_042892355.1. NCBI lineage: Bacteria > Bacillati > Actinomycetota > Actinomycetes > Kitasatosporales > Streptomycetaceae > Streptomyces > Streptomyces sp. NPDC001796. The sequence continues at coordinate 603,884 of NZ_JBIAUC010000002.1, forward strand.
TGTCACCGCCCATGAACCCCCCTACTACGCCGTCGTCTTCACCTCCGTGCGGACCGAGGACGCCGAGGGGTACGGCGAGACCGCCGAGCGGATGGAGGAACTCGTCCGGGTGGTCCCCGGGTTCCTCGGGATGGACCAGGCCCGGACGCCGGGCGGCCTGTCGATCACGGTCGGGTACTTCCGGGACCTGGCCGCCATCGAGGAGTGGCGGAGCGACCTGCAGCACCGCGCCGCCCAGAAGCGCGGACGCGCCCAGTGGTACGAGGCGTACACCCTGCACGTCGCCAAGGTCGAGCGCAGCCATACGTTCGAGCGGGATCCGGCGCGTGAGTGAGCGGGGCGGGTCGCCCTGGGGGCGTCGTACGGTCCCCCTCTGATGCCGCGTCACGGGATCTTCCCAGGAGTTCCCTGAGAGGCGCCTGTGCGCTTCTCAGGAAAATCACAGATTCGTGAAAGGGCGCTCTCAGAGGACCCCGACAAGGTGTCCACCATGACCACGACCTCGCCCCAGGGGCGCACCGAACTGCTGAGGCCGGACGGGAGCCCCGTCCGAGTGCTGGTGGTGGACGACGAGCTGTCGATCACCGAACTTCTGTCCATGGCCCTTCGTTACGAAGGCTGGCAGATCCGCAGCGCGGGTGACGGGCAGGGCGCGATTCAGACCGCGCGTGACTTCCGGCCCGACGCCGTCGTGCTCGACATGATGCTCCCGGACATGGACGGCCTGACCGTCCTCGGCCGGCTGCGGCGCGAACTGCCCGACGTGCCGGTTCTGTTCCTCACCGCCAAGGACGCCGTCGAGGACCGGATCGCGGGACTGACGGCCGGCGGCGACGACTACGTCACCAAGCCGTTCAGCCTGGAAGAGGTCGTGGCCCGGCTGCGCGGACTGATACGGCGGTCCGGTGCCGCCGACCGCCGCTCCGACTCCGTGCTGGTCGTCGGGGACCTCATGCTCGACGAGGACAGCCACGAGGTGTCCCGGGGCGGGGACAACATCCACCTGACCGCCACCGAGTTCGAGCTGCTGCGTTTCCTGATGCGCAACCCGCGGCGCGTGCTCAGCAAGGCGCAGATCCTCGACCGCGTGTGGTCGTACGACTTCGGCGGCCAGGCCAACGTCGTGGAGCTCTACATCTCGTACCTGCGCAGGAAGATCGACGCGGGCCGCGAGCCGATGATCCACACCCGCCGCGGCGCCGGTTACATGATCAAGCCCGCGGCGTCATGAGCAGGCGACGACGGCCGCGTACGCAGAGGCGAGGACGACAGCCGCGCACGCTGCGGACGCGGCTCGTCGTCTCGGCGGTCAGTCTGATCGCCGTGGTGTGCGCCGTGATCGGCACCGTGACGACCATCGCACTGGGGCAGCACCTGTACGGGGAGCTGGACGGGCAGGTGGCCGATGTCGGCAAGGGTGTCTCGGGTCCGCCCAGGGGGAGCCTGTCCGGCCTCGGGAACGGTCATCCGGGCGGCCCGGACAACCTGAAGGGCGATGCGTCGGGGAACTCCTCCGGGGCCGCGACGGCGCAGGACAGGTTGGACGACTTCATCACCAGGGGACCGGCGCAATCCGACACCGTCGCCGCCCAGACGGACTCCACCGGTGCCGTCAGGAGGGCGGTCATCAAGAAGGAGGTCTCCTCCAGCAGCTCCGGCTTCGAGCGGATGAAGGCCGTCGAGCTGTCCCGGGCGCAGACCTCCGCGCTCGCCTCCGTCCCCCGTGACGGCAAGGTGCACACCGTCACGCTCCCGGGGCTCGGGGACTACCGCGCCAAGTACGTCACCGGCGCCCACGGCACCTTCTACGTCGCCCTGCCCACCCGGACCGTCACCAACACCATCGACACCCTCATCATCGTCGAGGTCAGCGTCACCGCGGCCGGCCTGGTCGCCGCCGGCATCGCCGGTTCCGTGCTCGTCGGGATCGCCCTGCGGCCCCTGCGCAAGGTCGCCGCGACCGCCACCCGTGTCTCCGAACTCCCCCTGCACACCGGTGAGGTGACCCTCAACGAGCGGGTCCCGGAGTCCGAGACCGATCCGCACACCGAGGTCGGGCAGGTCGGGGCCGCCCTCAACCGCATGCTCGACCATGTCCACGGCGCCCTGCACGCACGGCAGCAGAGCGAGATGCGGGTACGGCAGTTCGTCGCGGACGCCAGTCACGAGTTGCGCACCCCGCTCGCCTCCATCCGCGGGTACGCCGAGCTGACCAGACGGGGCCGCGAGGAACAGGGCCCCGACACCCGGCACGCCCTCGGCCGGATCGAGTCCGAGGCCGGGCGCATGACCCTCCTCGTGGAGGACCTGCTGCTGCTCGCACGGCTCGACGCAGGCCGCCCGCTGCAGTTCGCGCAGACCGACCTCGTCCCGCTTGTCGTGGACACCATCAGCGACGCGCGCGCCGCGGGCCCCGACCACAACTGGCGGCTCGAACTGCCCGACGAACCCGCGCTGGTGTCGGCGGATGCCGCACGGCTGCAACAGGTGCTCGTCAACCTGCTCGCCAACGCCCGCACCCACACCCCGCCCGGCACGACCGTCACCGCACGCGTGCAGCGGCGCGGACCGTGGCTGTGCGTGGACGTCCAGGACGACGGGCAGGGCATCCCGCCCGATCTGCTGCCGCGCGTCTTCGAGCGGTTCGCGCGCGGTGACTCGGGGCGCTCCCGGGCGACCGGCTCCACCGGGCTGGGGCTCGCCATCGTGCAGGCCGTCGCGACCGCGCACGGCGGCGCCGTCACCGTCGACAGCGTTCCCGGGCACACGGTGTTCACCGTGCATCTGCCGGCGCTGACCCCGCGCGTGCCCTCGCCGGCCCCCGAAACGGCCTGGCAACAGCACTCACAGGCACAGCACAGCGCCACCACACGGGTGCAACAGGGCGCTTGAGAAGAGTCGGTCCCATGCGAACCGACTCTTCTCCCGGCACCCTGCCGGCGCGGGAGCACCTCCCGGCCGCAGGAGCCGGTACGCCTGTCCTGGACGTAGTGATCCCCGTCTACAACGAGGAGAAGGACCTCCAGCCATGTGTGCTCAGACTGCACGAGCACCTCAAGCGCACGTTCCCGTACGCGTTCCGCATCACGATCGCGGACAACGCGTCCACGGACACCACCCCGCAGGTGGCGGCGCGGCTGGAGGAGCGGATCGGCGAGGTGAGGTCCTTCCGGCTGGAGCAGAAGGGCCGCGGCCGGGCGCTGCGGACCGTCTGGTCCGCCTCGGACGCCCCGATCCTCGCCTACATGGACGTGGACCTGTCCACCGACCTCAACGCACTCCTCCCGCTGGTCGCGCCGCTGATCTCGGGTCACTCCGACCTGGCGATCGGGTCCCGGCTCGCCCGCAGCTCCCGGGTCGTGCGCGGCCCCAAGCGGGAGTTCATCAGCCGCGCCTACAACCTCATCCTGCGCGGCTCGCTGCAGGCCCGGTTCTCCGACGCGCAGTGCGGCTTCAAGGCGATCCGCCGTGATGTGGCCCAGGTGCTGCTGCCGCTGGTGGAGGACACCGGCTGGTTCTTCGACACCGAGATGCTGGTGCTCGCCGAGCGGGCGGGACTGCGCATCCACGAGGTGCCGGTCGACTGGGTCGACGACCCGAACTCCACGGTGAACATCGTGAAGACGGCGACCGACGACCTCAAGGGCGTGTGGCGCATCGGCAGGGCGCTGGCCACCGGTTCGCTGCCGCTGGACCGGCTGGCCCGGCCGTTCGGTGACGATCCGCGCGACCGCGACCTCAGAGACGTGCCGAAGGGCCTGGCCCGCCAGCTCGTCGGCTTCTGCGTGGTCGGCGGCCTGTCCACCCTTTTCTATCTGCTGCTCTACAGCGTCTTCCGGCAGTTCTCGGGCTCGCAGATCGCCAACGCGCTCGCCCTGCTGGTCTCGGCGGTCGCCAACACGGCGGCCAACCGCCGGCTCACCTTCGGCGTCCGCGGCAGGGGTGGCGCCGTCCGCCATCAGGCGCAGGGCCTGGTGGTCTTCGGCATCGGCCTCGCCCTGACCAGCGGCTCCCTCGCGGCCCTGAACGCGGCGACGAGCGACCCGGCGCACTCCACCGAGCTGGCGGTGCTGATCGCCGCCAACCTCGCGGCGACCGTGCTGCGGTTCCTGCTCTTCAGGGCCTGGGTGTTCCCGGACCGCCGCGACGACACCCCGACGCCCCAGGCCGAGGTGCCCCACCGGCGTCACACCCCGGGGACGCCCGCCTACCAGCCGCTCCCGCCGCTGCCCCAGCGCCACGCGACGCCGCGCCGTTCGTACGACCCCGAGTACGACACCACCCCCTTCCGCGCCGGCGCCGACGCGGACCGCACCCCCTTCAGGGACGCCACCATGCCGTTGCAGCCGGTGCGCCCGCAGGACACCGACCCGAGGGACTACCGATGACCACGCAGTACGAACAGCCGACCCATCAGGGGGGTGCGGCCCCCCACGCCTGGGGACCGCCCCGGACCGCTCCCCCGCAGACACCCGCCATGCCACCCGCTCCCGCCCCCGGAGCCGGTGAGCCCCAGCAGCCGCTCACACGCAGACTCTGGCGCGGCCGGCCCGAGGACCCCTGCTGGGCGCGCCCCGCGTTCCTCGGCCTGCTGCTCGCCACCGGGCTGCTGTACCTGTACAACCTGAGCGCCTCCGGGTACGCCAACTCGTTCTATTCGGCGGCGGTGCAGGCCGGCAGCAGGTCCTGGAAGGCGTTCTTCTTCGGCTCGCTGGACGCGGGCAACGCCATCACCGTAGACAAGCCCCCGGCCTCCCTGTGGCCGATGGCCCTGTCGGTCAGGATCTTCGGCCTCGACTCGTGGGCGATCCTCCTCCCCGAGGTCGTCATGGGCGTCCTCACGGTCGCCGTGGTGTACGCGGCCGTCCGGCGCCGGTTCAGTCCGGCGGCCGGTCTGATCGCGGGCGCGGTGCTCGCGCTCACCCCGGTCGCGGCGCTGATGTTCCGGTTCAACAACCCGGACGCGCTGCTCGCGCTGCTGATGGCGCTCACCGTCTACTTCGTCGTCCGGGGCCTGGAGGACGGCCGCACCAAGTGGCTGGTGTGGGCGGGGGTCGCGGTCGGCTTCGCCTTCCTGACGAAGACCCTTCAGGCCTTCCTGATCCTGCCGGCGCTGGCGCTCGTGTACGGCGTCTGCGCCCCGGTGAAGCTGAGGAAGCGGCTGCTGCAGCTGGGCCTCGCGACCGTCGCGCTGGTCGTCTCGGGCGGCTGGTGGGTCGCGATCGTCGAGCTGTGGCCGGCGTCCTCCCGCCCGTACATCGGCGGCTCGCAGAACAACTCCTTCCTGGAGCTGACCTTCGGCTACAACGGCCTCGGCCGCATCAACGGCGACGAGACCGGCAGCGTCGGCGGCGGTGGCGGCGGCAACGGCGGCCGGTGGGGCGCGACCGGCTGGGACCGCATGTTCAACTCCGAGATCGGTTCCCAGATCTCCTGGCTGCTCCCGGCGGCGCTGATCCTGCTCGTCGCGGGCCTGGTGCTCACCCGGAAGGCCGGGCGCACGGACCTGGTCCGCGGCTCGTTCCTCGCCTGGGGCGGCTCGCTGCTGATGACCGCCGCGATCTTCAGCTACATGGCGGGCATCTTCCACCAGTACTACACGGTGGCCCTCGCCCCCTACATCGCCGCCCTGGTCGGCATGGGCGTCACGGTCCTGTGGGAGGAGCGGTCGAGGACGTGGGCGTCGCTCACGCTCGCGGCCACCGCCACGGCGACCGCGGCCTGGGGGTACGTGCTCCTCGACCGCACCCCGGACTACCTGCCCTGGCTGAAGTGGCTCGTCCTCGTCGGCGGCCTGGTCGGCGCCCTGGGGCTCGTCTTCGTGGCCCGGCTCGGACGGCAGCTCGCGCTCGCCGCGGTGGGCCTCGGCTTCGTGGCCGCACTCGCGGGACCGACCGCGTACACCCTCAGCACCGTGAACCAGGGCCACACCGGGTCGATCGTCACGGCCGGTCCGGCGGGCGCGAGCAGCATGGGCTTCGGCGGTCGCGGCGGCCCGGGCGGTGGCGGTATGCGCGGCGGCTTCGGCGGCGGTGTGCCGGGCCAGAACCAGCAGCAGGGCAACGGCAGCACGCAGGGCCGGAACGGTCAGCAGGGCTTCCCCGGCGGCGGCACCGGCACCGGCGGATTCCCGGGCGGCGGTGTGCCGGGCCAGAACCAGCAGCAGGGCAACGGCAGCACGCAGGGCCGGAACGGTCAGCAGGGCTTCCCCGGCGGTGGGCGCACGGGTGGCGGCGGCATGGGCGGTGGCGGCGGCATCGGCGGCCTGCTCGACGGCGCGAACGTCAGCTCCGCGGCCAAGACGCTCCTGGAGAAGGACGCGGGCAACTACACCTGGGTGGCCGCGTCCATCGGTTCGCAGAACGCCGCGAGTTACCAGCTCGCCACCGGCGACCCGGTGATGACGATCGGCGGGTTCAACGGCAGCGACCCGTCCCCGACGCTGGCCCAGTTCCAGAAGTACGTGGCGGAAGGAAAGATCCACTACTTCATCTCGGGCGGCGGCTTCGGCGGCCGGGGCGGGGGCGGCGGCTCCAACGTCTCGTCGCAGATCAGTTCGTGGGTTCAGCAGAACTTCAAGAAGGTGACGGTCGGTTCGGCCACCTTCTACGACCTCACGCAGAAGACGAGCGGCGGCTCGAGCAGCAGCTGACGGTTCCCCGCACCGAGCGGTGGGCCGGGCACCCGTGCCCGGCCCACCGCTTTTGCGTCTTCAGCTGCACGCAACTCACCGTGCGAGGCGGCGGCGTTGCTGCATCGGGTGGAGAGGGAAGACTTCGGAGGTGGTGGTCGCCTGGGAGCGGAACGTCGGGAAGGTGTGCCATGGTGAAGGCAGCCCAGCGGACCAGCGTCTGGCTGGAGGGCAAGGCGCGCCGTGGCGGGCGCGGGGGCGGGCAGCCCTCCGGGCTGGACCGGGAGCGGATCACCGAGGCGACCGTACGGCTGCTGGACGCCGAGGGGCTCGCCAGGTTCTCCATGCGGCGGCTCGCCGCCGAGCTGGACGTGACGGCGATGTCCGTCTACTGGTACGTGGACACCAAGGACGACCTGCTGGAGCTGGCGCTGGACGCTGCCTTCGGGGAGGTGCGGCTGCCGCCCGGCGACACCGGGGAGGACTGGCGCGACCAGCTGCGGGACCTCGCCGCCGAGTACCGGGCGCTGTTGGTGCGCCATCCCTGGCTGTCGCCGCTCGCCGGGACCTTCCTCAACATCGGCCCGCACGCGGTCGCCTTCTCGCTCGCCGTGGAGCGGGTGATCCGGCTGACCGGGCTGCCGGCGCACGGCCGGATGGGCGCGATCTCGGCGGTCTTCCAGTTCGTGTACGGCTTCGGCACGATCGAGGGCCACTTCATCGCCCGCTGCGCGGCGGCAGGGCTGAGCCAGGACGAGTACTTCCGCCACGCCATGAGCGCGGTGACCGAGAGCCCGGATCTGAGCGAGATCGTGCACCGGTCCGCGGACCTCATGCAGGCCCGCGGCGGCGACACGGTGGAGGAGATGCGCGAGCGGGACTTCGCCTTCGCGCTGGAGACGCTCATCGCGGGGATCGAGGCGATGGTCGCCCGGGGGTAGAGGCGTCCCTGGCCCCAAGGGCCTGTACGCGGGCTCTCAGTCCTCGGAGGAGACCAGGCGGGCCGGGAAGCCGCCCGTCGCCACCGGCCCCCAGCGCACCGGTGTGATCCGGATGATCGACTTGCCCTGCTTGACCATGGCCTCGCGGTACTCGTCCCAGTCCGGGTGCTCGCCCGCGATGTTGCGGTAGTACTCGACGAGGGGTTCGACGGAGTCCGGTGTGTCGATGACCTCGGCCGTGCCGTCGATCTGGACCCAGGGCCCGTTCCAGTCGTCGCTGAGCACGATGACGCTGACCCGCTCGTCCCGCTTGGCGTTGCGGGTCTTGGCGCGCTCCGGGTACGTCGAGACGACGATCCGCCCCGAGTCGTCGACGCCGCAGGTCAGCGGCGACCCCTGGGGGCTGCCGTCGGCGCGGCGGGTCAGCAGGATCGCGCGGTGGCGGGGGCGTACGAAGTCCAGCAACTCGTTGAGTGATACGTCGGTGTTGGTCGCGATGTTCGGTGCCATGCCCGCAGCCTAGAGGTCCCGGGCCGTGCCGAGGCTGACCCTGTCGTGCCTACGACCGCACGTCGGCTTCAGGACTCCAACGCCTCCGCCAGGCTGCCGTACACGGGCACGTCCCGCCGTACCCCGGTCAGCTCCAGGACGCGGCTCGGGACGCCGAGCGGTGCCGCCACCACCCGCAGCCCGACCCGCGCGGGCAGCCGGCACCGTACGTCCTGGACGAGGCGGGCGCCCTGGGAGTCCATGAAGCCGGTGCGGGAGAAGTCCAGGATCAGCACGCTGAGCCGGGTGGCACGCGCCACGGCGAAGGACGTGATGGCGGCGCACAGCGCGGGGGAGTTGGACAGGTCGATCTCCTGGGGCAGGACGATCAGGCTGCGGCCGGGCAGATCGCGCACGCGGCACGGGCTCGGGACATGGGTCATGGCACTCACCTGGCAGAGGTTCGTCCGGGCTCCGGGAGGCCGCTTCCTGACCTGCCGCCTCATTCCACCACTCCCGTGCGCCGGTCCGAAAGGGGTACCGGCGAGAGTCAACCGGGCGTCAATCGCCCCGCAGGAAGGAGATAAAGTTCTGTCCGTCCTGCGCTCGCAGTCGGGAATGTGCTGCGGAGCTCTCCTGCGCATGGCCGTTTGGCCGTGCACGCCGAAGAGGTTCGTGTGCCTGCGTCCGACTTTTCTGATTTGCCTGATTTTCCAACGGGTTTCGAGCTGGCCGAAGCGCTGACCGCGGCGGCTCGGCGACTGCACGACACGGCCACCCCTCACAGCACCATGAGCACCGCCGTCGGCCTCGCCGTGCGCCTGGTTCCGGGCGCCGAACACGCGGCCATCTCCGAGGCGGAGCGCGGCAACCACTTCCATACGCTCGCCTGGAGCGACGAGGTCGTCCGCACCGCCCACGACTCCCAGCCGGGCGGCGACCGTGCCCCGTACTGGGACCACCTGTGGCACGCGCCCGTCGTGCGCGTGGCGGACAGCGAGAGCGACGCGGCCGGCTCCGTGCTGGCCGGCCTGGGCCTGCGATCGGCGCTCGCGCTGCGGCTGCGCGCCGACAAGCGGCGCCTGACCGTGCTCACCGTGTACGCCCGCAAGCCGCACGCCTTCGACGACGCCGCGACGCGGGTCGGCCGGCTGTTCACCGCGCACGTCGGCCTCGCCCTGGACTCGGTGACCGTGCGCGAGCAGCTCACCGAGGCGATGCACACTCGGGACCTGATCGGTCAGGCCACCGGCATCCTCATGGAACGCCTGAACATGGACGCCACGGAGGCCTTCGACAGCCTGGTCCGCGCCTCGCAGCGGGAGAACGTCAAGCTGCGGGACCTCGCCCGCCGCGTCGTCGATGCGAACCGCACCACATGACGGTCAGGCGTTGATCGCCGAAACGGGGACAAAAGCATGACATGAGACCCGAGATGCCCTACCCGCTCGACCAGGCGATCGTGCGCAGCGGCGGTCTCGACACGCTGCTGCGGGACCTGACCGACCGCGCGGTCGAGGCCGTGCCCGGCTGCGCCGCCTGCAGCATCACCGTGCGCCGCGGCGACCGCCTGCTGACTCTGGCGGGCAGCGGAACCCTGCCCAGCGGCCTGGATCTGCGCCAGTACGAGAACGGCACCGGCCCCTGCGTCACGGCCGCCGAGACGGAGACCGAGCAGTACGCCCCCGACCTGGCCGTCGAGACCCGCTGGCCCGCGTACACCCGGTACGCGCTGTCGGTCGGGGTGCGCTGTGTGCTCGCGGTACCGCTCGCCGTCGAGGGCGACACCGGCGCCGCACTGAACTTCTACGGCGTCGAGCCCGGCGTGCTCGGCACGGCCCGTGACCGGGCCCGCGCCTTCGCGGCGCGGACCGCCGAGGCCGTCGACGTCGCCCTGCGCGTGGAACGCGAGCGCGCCGACGCCACCGACGTGCGCACCGCGCTGCTCTCCCGCAGCGTCATCGACCAGGCGATCGGCATCCTGATGGCGCAGGAACGGGTCAGTGCCCGGATCGCCCTGGAGCGCCTGCGCCGGATCTCCCAGCACACGAACACCAAGCTCCGCGACCTCGCCACCGATCTGGTGTCCCGCGTCTCGGGCGACGGCCGTCCGCCCTCACGCGGACGGTAGCGACTCGCCCTGCACCGCCTGGATGTCCAGCTCCACCTTCAGCGTGGTGCCGATGGCGGCGATGCCCGCCTGGACGATCTGGTTGTAGTTCATCGCGAAGTCCTCGCGGCGCAGTTCCGTGGTGGCGCGGAAGGCCGCACGGGTGCCGCCCCACGGGTCGGAGCCGGTGCCGAGGTAGGCGAGGTCCAGATCCACCGGGCGGACCACCCCGTGCAGGGTCAGCTCGCCGTGGACCGTCCAGCGGTCCGCGCCCGCGGCCGTCAGGCCGGTCGAGCGGTAGGTGATCTCCGGGTACTTCTCGATGTCCAGGAAGTCGGCCGACCGAAGGTGGGTGTCGCGCATGCCGTTGCCCGTGTCGATGGACTCGGCGCGGATGACGGCCTCGACGCGGGACTTCTCCACCTCGTCCGGGGCGATCTCGATGCGCCCGGCGAAGTCCGTGAACCGCCCGTGCACGCTGGAGATCCCCAGGTGCTGCGCGACCGCGCCCACCGAGGAGTGCGCCGGGTCGATGGTCCACGGCCCGGGCGGCGGCAGTTCGGTGCCGCCCTGCCGGGCGAGCGTCACGGTGCCGACCTCGGCCCGCCCGCTCGCGGTGACGATCGCGCTGGAGGCGGCGGGCGCGTACCCGACCGCCGTGACGATCACGGTGTAGGCGCCGGGCGCCAGCTCGGTCGCGTCCCGGACGGCGCCCTCCGCGTCGGCCTCGGCGCGCAGGACCTGTGTCCCGGTCATGTCGGTCACGGTGACGACCGCGTGCGACACGGCCCATCCGTCTCGCGTACGGATCCGTGCGGTCAGTCCCATCGCGTGGTTCCCCTCTAAATCCCTTGAATCCTTGATAAATCCCCGTGGCGGCCGAAAAAAATCCGGCCCGTGGGGCGCTTGTCGCTCACAGTGCGCCCCCACGAGCCGGACTCCGGACTACTCGCCCGGGTGGCCGAGTTCGATGTCGTGGTCGTCGACGCCGCGGCCGGAGACGGTCACCGCGGTGGCCACCGGCGGGTAGCCCGTCGCGATGACGGTGTAGTCGCCGCTGTTCAGGTCGGTGAAGGCGTACGCGCCGTCCGCACCGGTGGTGGCGGTGCCGACCACGTTGCCCGCCGCGTCCACCAGGGTCACCCGGGCGTCCGCGAGGGGGCCGTGCGGGGCCCGTACGACGCCCTGGACCTGGGAGCCGGAGTCGAGGTCGATCTCGATCCGCGTCACTCCGGCGGCGCCGACCTCGACGGGCAGGGCCCGCGGACGGTGCCCGGCGGCGTTCACCGCGACGGTCACGGCACCCGGCACCAGCTCGGCGAAGGAGAAGGTGCCCTGTTCGCCGGTGGTGGCGGTGGCCAGCAGGTCGCCGCGCACGTCGGTGACGATGACCATCGCGTCCTTGACCGGCAGCCCGGTCTCGGCGGCGCGGACGACACCGCTCAGACCGCTGGTGCCGCTGAGCAGGACGTCGTACGACACCGGCTCGTCGTGCACGACGATCGTGGAGGCCTGCGGCTGGTGGCCGTCGGCGGAGGCGATCAGGACGTAGGAGCCGGTGCCCGGGGCGTCGACCGCGTAGGAACCGTCCGCCTGCGCGACCGACCGGCCCAGCTGCCGTCCCCCGAGGGAGATCAGGGTGACGGCGGCCTGCGGGACCGGCGCGCCCTCGCCGCCGCGGACGAAGCCGCGGACCGCGATGCCACCGCCGTCACCGGCCGCCTCCGGCCGGGCGATCGTGGCGACGGCCGCGAGGCGCTGCGTACCCGTGCCCTCGCCGGTGGTCTCGGTGCTCGCCACCGCCCAGCTCGGGACCCTCTCCTCGGCCGGCGCGGCAGCCGCGGCCGACGCCTCGGCCGGGGTGGCCGTCGCGGGGGCCTCCTGCGGGGCCGAGTCGGCAGCGGCCTGCGCCAGCGCGCCCTTGGTCTTCAACGGGACCTCCTTGATGAACAGGGTGATCAGGAAGGCGACGGCCGCCAGGCAGCCGGCGATCAGGAAGACGTCGGCGATGCCGTGGCCGTAGGCGCTCTCCAGCAGCGTGCGCAGCGGGGCCGGCAGCTTGTTCATGTCCGGGATGCTGTCCGTGGAGCTCGAGCCGGCCAGGGCGGCCTGGTACTTCGGGCTCAGGGCGCTGATACCGTCGGTGATGTAGTGCGTGATCCGGCGGGAGAGCACCGCGCCGAGCGCGGAGACGCCGACCGCACCGCCGAGGGAGCGGAAGAAGGTGACCGTGGAGCTGGCCGAACCCAGGTCCCGCGGCGCCACCTGGTTCTGGGTGCACAGCACCAGGTTCTGCATCATCATGCCGATGCCGAGACCCATCAGGGCCATGAAGACCGCCATCTTCCAGTACGCCGTGTCGTACCGGATGGTGCCGAGCAGGCCCAGACCGGCCGTCACCAGCACACCACCGCTGACCAGCCACGCCTTCCAGCGTCCGGTGCGGGTGATGAACTGGCCGGAGACGGTGGAGGAGACGAACAGGCCACCGATCATCGGGATCGTCAGGACACCCGACATCGTCGGGGACTTGTCGCGGGCCAGCTGGAAGTACTGGCTGAAGAACACCGTGCCGGTGAACATCGCGACACCCACGAAGAGCGAGGCGAGCGACGCCAGCGTGATGGTGCGGTTGCGGAACAGCCGCAGCGGGATGATCGGCTCGCTCGCCTTGGTCTCGATCAGCACGAACAGCGCACCGAGGACGATCGAACCGCCGACCATGGTGTACGTCTGCCAGGACAGCCAGTCGTACTTGTCACCGGCGAAGGTCACCCAGACCAGCAGCAGCGAGACCGCGGCGGCGATGAAGAACGCGCCGCCCCAGTCGACCTTGACCTCCCGCTTGACCACGGGCAGGTGCAGGGTCTTCTGCAGCACGATCAGCGCGATGACCGCGAAGGGCACGCCGACGTAGAAGCACCAGCGCCAGCCCAGCCACGAGGTGTCGGTGATGACACCGCCGAGCAGCGGGCCGCCGACGGTGGCGATGGCGAACGTGGCGCCCAGGTAGCCGGAGTAACGCCCGCGCTCACGCGGGGAGATCATCGCGGCCATGACGATCTGCGCCAGCGCCGACAGACCGCCTACGCCGATGCCCTGCACGACACGGCAGGCGATCAGCATGCCGGGGTTCTGCGACAGGCCGGCCGCCATCGAGCCCAGGACGTAGACGATCAGGGCTATCTGGACGAGCGCCTTCTTGCTGTACAGGTCCGCGAGCTTGCCCCACAGCGGGGTGGTCGCGGTCATCGCCAGCAGCGAGGCGGTGACGACCCAGGTGTAGGCGGACTGGCCGCCGCCAAGGTCGCCGATGATGTGCGGCAGCGCGTTGGTGACGATCGTGGACGACAGGATCGCCACGAACATGCCGAGCAGAAGCCCGGAGAGGGCCTCCATGATCTGCCGGTGCGTCATCGGAGCGCCGTCCGGGGCGCCTGCCCCGTGCTTGGCGTGAGCCCGCACACCGGCTGGTGTGGTCGTTGCCATGGGCTTCCTTTACTTACGTGCTTGCGGGTGTACGGGTGGTCTGGTGGGCAACGGATTCCGTCGCAGGTGCGGCCTGCGCGAGCCGCGGAGTGGAACGGCAGTCGCCGAAGCTCTCCCTGAGCCGTGCCATGAGCTGGATGAGCCGGCCGACGTCGTCCTCCGACCAGTCGCTCAGCCGGTCGGCGAGCAGTGCGGCGGTGCGCCGGGACAACTCGTCGAGCTGGATACGGCCTGGCGCCGTCAGGCGCAGGATGCGGGAGCGCTTGTCCGCGGGGTCCGGGCGGCGCTCGATCCAGCCGCGGTCCGCGACATGCGCGACGTGGCGGCTGGTGACCGACATGTCGACGGCGAGCAGCTCCGCGAGCTTGCTCATGCGCATGTCGCCGTGGCGGCCGAGCAGTGTCAGCACGGCGGCGGATCCGCCGGGGCAGTCGGGCGGCAGGCAGCGCCCGAGGTCTCGCTTCACGGCGCCGAAGGCGCTGAGCTGACGCGCCAGTTCTTCGTACTGCGCTCGCTCGGCCATGGCACCTCCTTCTTATCGTTGCCTAGAGCAACCATAGGGAGATTGGTTGCTGCAGGCAAATGAAACGGAGGCTCCGGAGCTAAAAACTTGGCAAAGGCAAGTGTTGGCGAAAGTAAATGTGCAGGTGGCGGGGGGTGCCTGTCTGTGGCATCGCTGTGAACGGCCTCGCGGCAGGGCTCCGGACGGACCCGCTCACAGAACCCTCACTTGGGCAGTCCCCCACGTATTCGCTAGTGTCCGGGGCCATGGCTAACACCCAGGGCCCCCAGGGCAACTACGACCCCGCTGGCAGCACGCAGATGTTCCGCGCGTTCGTCGACGAGGCGGCCCCTCAGGGCCGGCAGCAGGCGGCCGCTCCGGCCGGTCCCCGCATCGGCCTGATCGTCGGCGTCGTCGTGGCCGTCGCGATCGTCGCCGCGGTGGCCTGGCTGGCGCTGAAGTAGGCGGGCGACCGCACCTGCGCTACGTCCACCGGACGGAGACGTCCCGCGTCTCGATGTGCATACCCGGCGGTACTCGCCAGGCCTCGACGCACACCGTCCAGGTCCCCTTCAGCGATGTCCCGGCGGCGATCGGCGCGGGCAGCGCCTCCGTGGACTCGATCGTCGCCCAGTCGGTGCCGAGCATCCCGATGATGTGGGTTCCGAGGGTCACCGTGCCCGAACGCACCGCGGTCCCGCCGGTGTTGCGGAAGAGGACGGTCACGTTCTCGCACCAGCGGTGGTCGGTGGGCTGCCGCTCGGGTCGGCCCGCGGTGATCAATGCGGGCCCGCTCGGGGTGGGATGAGGGGCCGTTGGCGTCGGGGAGGGTGAAACGGGGCTGGGCGCAGGCGACTTGGTACCGGTGACGGCCCCGGTGGCCGTACCGGCCGTTTCCCGCACGGATGCCGGGCTGGAGGCCGGGCCGTCACCGGAGGCCGCCGGGGCGCTCGTGCGGGAGTCCCGGACACCTGGAGTCCTGGTCCCTGCGGTCCCGGCGGTCCCGGCGGTCCCGGCCCCGGACGGTCCGTCGAGAGGGACCAGCGTCATGTCTCCGGTCGGTGCCACCGCCGTGGCGGATGCCGGGGGTCCGCCGCCCGCGGGGCCGACCGCCACGTATGCCCGACCGTCGGCGCCGCCGGTGCACGCGGCCAGAATCCCGCCCAGGCAGACGACGACCGCCGAGGCCCCGACCACCAGCCCCTGACGGCCCCGCAACCACGTCGCTCGAAGCATCGCGTCAGTGTGGCTGACGTACCGTCAACTTGGAAGTCGCGTACGGCAGCGCATGTTCCGTATCTGCGCCGGCCCGCTCCCGAAGGAGCGGGTCACCGCCTCGCGCCGGTACGGGTCGTCCTGCGCCATCGCCGACGAGGGCCTGCCCACCCGCGGCCGTCGGATGGCTCAGTCCGAGATCAGGCCCTCCCGAAGCTGTGCCAGCGTGCGGGTCAGGAGGCGGGAGACGTGCATCTGCGAGATGCCGACCTCCTCGCCGATCTGCGACTGCGTCATGTTGGCGAAGAAGCGGAGCATGATGATCCGCCGCTCCCGGGGCGGCAGCTTGGCCAGCAGCGGCTTGAGGGACTCGCGGTACTCCACGCCCTCCAGGGCCGAGTCCTCGTAGCCGAGCCGGTCGGCGAGCGAGCCCTCGCCGCCGTCGTCCTCGGGGGTCGGGGAGTCCAGCGAGGACGCCGTGTACGCGTTGCCGACCGCGAGGCCGTCGACCACGTCCTCCTCCGACACGCCCAGCGCGGAGGCCAGTTCGGTGACCGTCGGGGAGCGGTCCAGCTTCTGGGACAGCTCGTCACTGGCCTTGGTGAGGGCCAGGCGCAGCTCCTGGAGGCGGCGCGGCACCCGCACCGACCAGGACGTGTCCCGGAAGAACCGCTTGATCTCGCCCACGACCGTCGGCATCGCGAAGGTCGGGAACTCCACGCCCCGCTCGCAGTCGAAGCGGTCGATCGCCTTGATCAGCCCGATGGTGCCGACCTGGACGATGTCCTCCATCGGCTCGTTGCGGCTGCGGAAGCGGGCCGCCGCGTACCGGACGAGCGGGAGGTTGAGCTCGATGAGCGTGTCCCGGACGTAGGCACGCTCCGGGCTGTTCTCGTCGAGTGCGGCGAGCCGCAGGAACAGGGAGCGGGACAGGGTGCGGGTGTCGATGCCCTCCGTGGACGGAAGGTCCGGGGCCTCGGGGGTCGGAAGAGCCTCGGCGCCCGGGAGGTCCTGGGCGGGAAGGGTCTCGGCACCCGGGAGGTCCTGAGGGGCCTGAAGGTCCTGGAGCACGTCGGGCGCGGAGTCGCTCTGCATGAGCGTGAGCACCTTCGAGCTGCCCTGGTCTGCGGACATGCCACCCCCTTTGGGTCGCGGGACGGTCGCGGCGGACGCTCCCGTCGTAAGGAACGCAGCCTCCCCTGAAATACCGGTCGCGAGGCCGCGGCAAACGCGCTCCCGGAAGAATGTCACATGTCGGCAACACGCTGTAGTGACATGTCGATATGTGAAACGTCAATGCGCCCTGGTTGGAAGGGCTCTGAGGGTTTTTCAGCGCAGAGTTGTCGGGAAGGGCGCTTGCGGATGATTCGCTCGCGTGAGTTATGCGTCGATCCTGTTTGCGGATCTCAGGCGCGCGAAGCTCCGCGCCAGGAGCCTTGACACATGCATCTGGGAGACACCCAGCTCGGCGCTGATCTGGGACTGGGTGAGGTTGCTGTAGTAGCGCAGCAGCAGGATCCGCTGCTCGCGCTCGGGCAGCTGGACGAGCAGGTGCCGTACGAGGTCGCGGTGCTCGACGCCGTCGAGGGCGGGGTCCTCGTAGCCGAGCCGGTCGAGCAGGCCGGGGAGCCCGTCGCCCTCCTGGGCGGCCTCGAGGGAGGTCGCGTGGTACGAGCGGCCCGCCTCGATGCAGGACAACACCTCCTCCTCGGAGATGCGCAGTCGCTCGGCGATCTCGGCGGTGGTGGGGGAGCGTCCGTACGTCGTCGTCAGGTCCTCGGTGGCGCTGTTGACCTGCACCCACAGCTCGTGCAGCCGGCGCGGGACGTGGACGGTGCGGACGTTGTCGCGGAAGTAGCGCTTGATCTCGCCGACGACGGTGGGCATCGCGAAGGTCGGGAACTGCACGCCGCGGTCGGGGTCGAAGCGGTCGATGGCGTTGATCAGGCCGATGGTGCCGACCTGGACGACGTCCTCCATGGGCTCGTTGCGGGAGCGGAAGCGGGCGGCGGCGTAGCGGACGAGGGGGAGGTTCGCCTCGATGAGCGCGCCGCGCACGCGATGGTGCTCCGGGGTGCCCGGCTGAAGCTCCTTGAGCTGGGCGAAGAGCATCTGGGTGAGGGCCCGGGTGTCGGCGCCGCGGCGTCTGGCGGCTTCCTGGGGGTGGGCGGGGGCGGTGTCGGGGGCCGGTTCGGTCGCGTGGGGGCGGGCGGGGTCCGTGGCGGATGCCTGATGCCGGTCGGAGGGCGGGGCCGGAGCCTCGTCCTCCTGGGGCGGCGCAGTACTGGCCGACACGGTCAACGCCACCTCTTCATCCGTCAACACATCTGTCAACTCACCGTCAAAAGCGGTCATAGCATCACAAGAAATGGACACTGGGTGCAAGCACCGCATAACTCCGTGTTGGGGGAGGGGCCGGGACAGAGATTGGGGCACAAGACGCAGGAAAGCCCTCCACTGTTCCGGTGGAGGGCTCCGTCGGTTGTGTCGCCCGGAATCGGTGGGCGGTGTCGCTCAGATTTCGTAGTCGGCGATCACCCAAGTGGCGAACTCGCGCCACAGGGCGACGCCCGCCTGGTGCGCCGGGTGTTCCAGGTACCGCTTGAGGGCGTCCGCGTCGTCCACCGCCGAGTTGATCGCGAAGTCGTGGGCGATGGGGCGGTCGCTGATGTTCCAGCCCAGCTCCCAGAAGCGGAGCTCGTCGATCAGGCCGCCGAGGGCCTCGAAGGCGCGGACGCCCTCCACGACGCGCGGGTCGTCGCGCTGGACGCCCTCGTTGAGCTTGAAGAGGACCAGGTGGCGGATCACGGGTGCTCCCAGGGGTACGGCAACGGCGGCGGCCGCCGGCCGGCGGTTCGTGCGGGGCCTCGGGGAACCCTACTTGGCGCCGTCGGCGATCCAGGTCATGAAGTGGCCAATGGCCTTGGCGGCGCTCGAGATGCCCTCGAACCCTATCTGTACGTAGTCGGCGGCCTTGGCCGGATCGGTGATGATCACATAGAGCACGAAGACCACGAGCACGTAGAACGCGATCTTCTTTCCCGGTACCGCCACCGTGGCCCTCCCCCGTCTCTTCCGCCCCGAGGGGCCGGTTCGCCGCGGGTGAGTGTAACCCGGCCAGGTGTTCGGGGCTTCGCAAAAGATCCCGTATGCACCATGTCCTCACCCGTTCCTTCCGTACGCGGACTTCGGGACCAATGGCCCGGGGTCAGGGGCCGTTCGGCCGGGTTGCCGGGACGTCGCGAAGTCGGAGGATGGAGAGGAGCCCACCGGACCGGCAGGGGCCCGGAGGGCAGGAGGACCGGACCGGGTGACCGGACCCGGCTGGGACCCGCGCCGTGAGGTCCCCGAGCTGCGAGGCGGCCCCGACGCCCGTGTCCTCAGGGGAGGGACGGCGTCCTGTTCCCCCGAGGCCGCCGCCCCGCCCAGGGGGCGGGCCGAAGCCCCGGCGCACTGAGCGGCACGCCGGGGCTTCGTGCCGCACGGATACGTCCGGTCCCCTGAACCGTCCGGCGCGTGCGGGACCCCGTGCGCACGTCCGCGCACACGCGAAGGGCCCCACCGACAGGTGGGGCCCTCCTTCAGCGGTAGCGGAGGGATTTGAACCCTCGGTGACTTGCGCCACACTCGCTTTCGAGGCGAGCTCCTTCGGCCGCTCGGACACGCTACCGAGGGAGACCCTACCCCAAGGTGGGCCATGGTCTGAAATCCGTTTCCGGGATCGCCCGGGGCCGACGCCGCCTCCGACAGGCCCTACGCCTCAGCGAGCCCGGAAGAAGTCCGTCAGGAGCCGCGCGCAGTCGTCCTCGAGGACGCCGGCGATCACCTCCGGACGATGGTTCAGGCGCCGGTCGCGCACCAGGTCCCACAGCGACCCGGCCGCGCCCGCCTTCTCGTCGCGCGCGCCGTAGACCAGCCGCTCCACCCGGGACTGCTGCACCGCGCCGGCACACATGGTGCAGGGCTCCAGGGTGACGACGAGCGTGCAGCCGGGCAGCCGCCACTCGCCGAGCGCCGCCGCGGCCCGGCGGAGCGCGACGATCTCCGCGTGGGCCGACGGATCGCCCGTCGCCTCGCGCTCGTTGTGACCGGTGGCCAGCACCGAGCCGTCCCGGGACAGCACGACGGCACCGACGGGCACGTCACCGCCCTCGACGGCCCGCGCCGCCTCGTCCAGGGCAAGACGCATCGCGGCCCGCCACCGGTCGCGCACCGGGTCGGGGGCCGGCGCCCGGTCCTCTGTCACCCGCACACCTAGCGGACGGTCTCCAGGACCTCCGAGGCACCCAGGGCCTCGGCGATCGCGCTGAGCGCGTCGTCGGCGTCCAGGGCGCGCAGCTCCTTCTCGGAGACGCCGAGGTCGTCGAGGATCTCGCTGTCTCCCACGGGGCCGTGCGGCACGGCGGCGTCCGTGCCGGGCGCGTCCTCGTCGTCGGCGTCATCGGGCTCACCGTCCTCCGTGCCGTCGAGGTCGAGGGAGTCCAGGTCCGGGCCGTCGTCGCCGGGCTCCCTTCCGAGCAGTTCGTCGGTGAGCAGGATCTCGCCGTACGAACTGCGGGCTGCGGCAGCGGCGTCCGAGACGTAGATACGAGGGTCGTCCTCGCCGTCCACGCGGACGACGCCGAACCACGCGTCCTCCTGCTCGATCAGGACGAGCACCGTGTCGTCCTCGGCCGAGGCTTCCCGGGCCAGGTCGGCCAGGTCGGACAGCGTCTCCACATCGTCGAGCTCTGTGTCGCTCGCTTCCCACCCGTCTTCGGTGCGCGCGAGCAGTGCGGCGAAGTACACCGTGACTCTCCCACTGGTCATAGGCGTGCCGGTTGGGGGTCCCCCCGGCGGAGGTTCTGGGCGGAGAGAGCTGGGCTCCGAGCCCCACCCACTCGGAATCGTGGCAGAAACAAGGCGTCCAGGGGACGTCTTCGACTCCCTGTGTCTGGCTGTTTTGATCGCGAGCACTCGAGCGGAGCGGTCCACTCACCAGCGCACTCGTTGCCGCCACCTGCGGATCGTACGCGGCCTTTGCCGGTGTGGCCGCACGGCCACCCCCGCCACGGCCGCGTCGCTACCAGCGGAAGGTGCGCATACGCATGGCGTGACGCAGCCGTGCGGCCTTGGCGCGGCGGGGCTGGACGCGGGCGCGCAGCTCCCGTGCCTCCGCCAGTTCACGCAGGAACCTGGCGCGGCGCCGCCTGCGCTCGGCGTCCGGCTCCTGTGCCTCCGGCTCCTTGGGGGACTCCTGGTCCGGCATCGTCACACCACCCCTGTTCCGTTCTTCCCACTTTCCCTCTGATGGGGGGTTCGATGCCAGGTCCGGACGGACGCGGTGGCCCGGTTACTGTGGGGGCATGCGTCTCCATGTCGTCGACCACCCCCTGGTCGCCCACAAGCTCACCACGTTGCGCGACCGGCGCACCGACTCCGCGACCTTCCGTCGGCTGGCCGACGAACTCGTCACCCTGCTCGCCTACGAGGCCACGCGGGACGTGCGCACCGAGGCGATCGACATCCAGACGCCGGTCGCCACGACCACCGGCGTCAAGCTGTCGCGTCCGCGCCCGCTGGTGGTGCCGATCCTGCGCGCCGGGCTCGGCATGCTGGACGGCATGGTGCGGCTGCTGCCGACCGCCGAGGTGGGCTTCCTGGGCATGATCCGCAACGAGGAGACCCTCCAGGCCTCCACGTACGCGACGCGCATGCCGGAGGACCTCTCCGGGCGGCAGGTGTACGTCCTGGACCCGATGCTCGCGACCGGTGGCACGCTCGTCGCGGCGATCCAGGAGCTGATCAAGCGCGGCGCGGACGATGTGACGGCCGTGGTGCTGCTGGCCGCTCCGGAGGGCGTCGAGGTCATGGAGCGCGAACTGGCGGGCACGCCGGTCACGGTGGTGACGGCCGCGGTCGACGAGCGCCTGAACGAGCAGGGCTACATCGTTCCTGGCCTCGGGGACGCCGGGGACCGGCTGTACGGGGCGGCTGAGTAGGGGACGCAGGGGCGGCACAGCCCGGGACGGCCGTGCGGTCTCCGTGCGAGGCGGCACGGCCGCACCGCACGGAGACGGGCCGGGGACGGGGGCCCTCAGCAGCTCTTCTTGCCGGTGCTGCCCGGCGACGCCGCCGGCGTCGGGTTCCTCAGGGCCGCCAGGGCCTTGTCCGCGTCCGGCTTGGCCGTCAGGGACTTGAAGTCGTCGCCCAGGATCAGGTCGACGGACGCGTCCGTGCGGGCGTCCGTGCGCTGGTCGGCGCCCGCGAGCTGGGTGGCGAGAACCGGCAGCGCGGTCTGCAGGGAGCTCTTCGGGCCGAGCAATATCCCGACGCCCTTGACCTTCTTGTCGTACTGCTGCGTCGCGTTGCCCACGGTGCCGATGTGGAACCCGCGCTTCTGCAGCTCGTCCGCGGTCTCCTTGGCGAGGCCGCCGCGCTCCGTGGCGTTGAGGACGTTGACCGTGATCCGGCCCGGCTCGGGCAGGGCCTTGGCGGCTGCGGGCGACGCGCTCACCTTGCCGGCGCAGTCCGCCCTGGCACCGGACGCCGAGGTTCTGCCACTGCCGCCGGTGAAGACGTCGATGAGCTGCAGGGTCCCCCAGCCGATCAGCCCGATGGCGGCCACGGAGGCGACGATGGCGACCACGAGCCTGCCGCGGCGCCGAGGCGGGCGCATCCGCGGGTACTTGTCCCCCGTGATCCGGTATTGGCCACCCATGCCGGGGGGAGTCAGCATGCTCATGGGCGCAGCGTAGTGCGCCCGGGCAGCAATGCCTACTAGATGATCATCGGACGCCCGGAGTCCAACCCGAAAGGGTCAAGGGCGCCCGCACGGCCCGCGGGCGGCGGAAGCGGACCGGGGGCGTCCAGGGGCTGCCTCGCGGAGGAATCAGTCGAGTTCGAGCACCCGTGCGTGCAGCACCTGGCGCTGCTGCAGCGCCGCGCGGACCGCGCGGTGCAGACCGTCCTCCAGGTACAGGTCGCCCTGCCACTTCACGACGTGCGCGAAGAGGTCGCCGTAGAACGTCGAGTCCTCGGCGAGCAGGGTCTCCAGGTCGAGCTGCTGCTTGGTCGTCACCAGCTGATCGAGGCGGACCGGGCGCGGCGCGACGTCCGCCCACTGCCGGGTGCTCTCCCGGCCGTGGTCGGGGTACGGCCGGCCGTTTCCGATGCGCTTGAAGATCACACGGAAAGCCTACCGGTCGACACGTTCCGGGCGCAGCCATGGCGACGGAGTGCGCCCCCGGAAAAGATGCGGTAAACGGGGCAAAAAGGGAGAGGGGTCGGTATGCGTGCGGGAAGTGGCGCGGCCGCCCCGCCCGGGGCGGCCGCTGTCGGTCACGGATGTGGACGGGTCCACGGTCGCCGCCCGCGGTCCCGTTCCGGCGGGATCGCCGGGGTGGACGAGTCCACCGCGGCGGGCTCCGGCTCCGGTTCCGGTTCCTGTTCCGGTTTCGTGCTGCGCAGGGCCTCGGCACGCACCAGGGCGTGCAGGACCGCGTAGGGGTCGATGAGCATGTGAGGGTTCCTCGCGTTGCTGGTGGTGTGACGGTTCCGGTGGGCCGGACCTGTCAGCAGCGCAGGACCACGGTGCGCAGGGCGTGGAGTGCGGCCGAGCGCGACGCCCGGACGGGGGCGGGAGGCAGGTCGTCCGGGCCGGACGGCGCGGGGGCGGCCTGCGGCCCCGGTCGCAGCGGCGTGACGGTGCGGGGCCCCTGGAGGGTCGCGGTCCCCGGCGCGGGCGCGAGGACGTCGTAGTCCGCGTCGCACGCCTGGACCGCGGACGCGGGGACGGAGTCGGCCTCCACCGCATCGGTGCACGCGCCGGCCACGAGGAGGCTGAAGAGCACCACGAGCACCCTGAGCCAGGCATACCGTCCAGCGGTGCGTGGGGGGTGCGGTGCGTGGCTCACATGGGGTCATCTCCCCGTCGGACGCACGTCCTTCATCGTGTCGGCCCCGAGAACCGCTCGCACGGTGTACCGGCCGGGCGCGTGATTGACGCTCTCCATGTGATCACCACTGGATCACCATGTGATCTTCACAGACTGCGCGGGATCCGCCGCACCCCGCTCCGGATCCGGACCGCCGTGACGATCTCGACGATGCCGACCGCCACCAGCCACCACCCGGCGACCAGGGTGAGCACGGCGATCGACCGGAACGGCGAGACGATCAGCACGATCCCCGCGACGAAGGTCACGACACCGAGGAAGATCTGCCAGCCGCGTGCGGGCACCGCCGGATCGTGGGCGGCGGCCATGGTCTGGGTGATTCCGCGGATCAGCCAGCTGATCCCGATCCACAGCGCGAGCAGCAGGATCGTCTCCAGACGGCTGCGGAAGCAGAACAGGCCCAGCAGGATCGACAGGGCCCCGCTGACGAAGGCCAGGACGCGCAGCGAGGTGGTCTTGTGCGTGCCGAAGGCGGAGGCCAGTTGGAACACACCGCTCACGAGCAGGTACACGCCGAAGAGCACCCCGGCAGCGAGCAGGGACGGGCCCGGCCAGACGAGGACCAGGACGCCGAGGATCAGCGACGCGATGCCGGTGAGCAGCACGACCTGCCAGGCGGTGCGGGCGAGGACGTGCAACGGCCCCTCGAAGGGCGGCTCCTGCAGGTCCCACGCCGGTCTCGTCGTGTGCGTGCCGCGCGCGGCGTGGACGTGACGGTCGTCGTATTCCGGGCCACCGGGGGGCCCGGTAGGTGCGTCGGTCATGATCCATGCTGGGAACGGGTGCGGACGCCCCGCCACCCCGGACGGTCCGACCGACTGACGCCCGCCGACTGCTATCGATCGCCCTTCGCGGCCTTCGCCGCCGCCTTCATCTCCTGCTTGTGCGACCGGACCTTCGCCAGGGACTCGGGCCCGGTGATGTCGGCCACGGACCGGAACGACGTGGCCTCTCCGTAGGGACCCGCGGCCTCCCGCCACCCGTCGGGCCGTACGCCGAGTTGCTTGCCGAGCAACGCGAGGAAGATCTGCGCCTTCTGCTTGCCGAAGCCGGGCAGGTCCTGGAGCCGCCCGAGCAGTTCCCGCCCGCTGCCGGCGTCGGCCCACAGGGCCTCGGGGTCCCCGTCGTAGTGCTCGACGAGGTACTGGCACAGCTGCTGGATTCGCCGCGCCATCGACCCCGGGTAACGGTGCACCGCGGGCTTGCGCGACAGCAGTTCGGCGAAGGCATCCAGGTCCTGGGCCGCGATGTCGTGCGCGTCGAGGTCGTCGGTACCGAGTCGTCGCGCGATGGTCCACGGTCCCTTGAACGCCCACTCCATCGGGACCTGCTGGTCCAGCAGCATCCCGATCAGCGCGGCGAGCGGACTGCGCCCGAGGAGCGCGTCGGCCTCGGGATCCTGGGCGAGGTGAAGGGTGACGTCCATGACCCGATGGTCGCCCGGCGGCGCGCGGACCGCAGCCGGGGCACCTGCCAGCCCGGCATGATTCCGACGAGAGGCCCTAGCCTGCTGCCGTGACCCCTGACGATCTCATCGCCCACTACGGACTGGAGCCCATTCCGCGTGAGGGCGGGCTGTTCCGCAGGACCTGGACGGGGCCGCCCCGGGCGGACGGACGGCCGGAGGGCACCGCCATCGTCGCCCTGCTGACGGCCGCCCCCGAGGACTACTCGGCCCTGCACCGCCTCCCGGCCGACGAGGTCTGGCACCACTACCTCGGCGACCCGCTGGAGCTGCTGCTCCTCGCCCCGGACGGCGGCGCCCGTACGGCCGTGCTCGGACCGGACGTCCTGGGCGGCCAGTACGTGCAGTTCACCGTGGAGGCGGGCACCTGGATGGGCGGTCGCGTCGCCGCGGGCGGGTCGTGGACGCTCTTCGGGTGCACCATGGCGCCGGGCTTCACCGACGAGGCGTACGAGCACGGCGACGCGGCCGAACTCACCGCGCGTTACCCGGCCGAGGCGGCCCGGATCGCGGAGCTGTGCCGGCCGTGAGCGGGCTGCTGGAAGGGCAGGTGGCCCTGGTGACGGGGGCGGGCGGCGGCATCGGGCACGGGATCGCGCTGCGGTTCGCCGAGGAGGGCGCCGCGGTCGCCGTCCACTGCCGTACGTCGGTCGGGGCGGCGCGCGAGGTGGCCGCCCGCATCCGGGGCGCAGGGGGCCGGGCGGTCGTGCTCCGGGCGGACCTGACCCTCGAGGAGGAATGCCGGCGTCTGGTGGCCGAGGCCGCCGAGTGGGGCGGCGGGCGGCTGACGGCGCTGGTCAACAACGCGGGGGTCCAACCCTTGCAGGAACTGGCCGGGATGACGGCCGCCGAGTGGCGGGCGGTGGTCGACGCCAACGTCACGGGTGTGTTCGCCTGCACGCAGGCGGCCGCGGAGGTGATGCGCGCGGCGGGCGGCGGCACCGTCACCCACATCGCCTCCGTCGAGGCCACGCATCCGGCCCCGCTGCACGCCCACTACTGCGCCTCCAAGGCGGCCGTCGTGATGCACGCGCGCTCGGCGGCCCTCGAGTACGGGCCGTACGGCATCCGCGTCAACACGGTCTCCCCGGGGCTCGTCGACCGGCCGGACCTCGCGGAGCACTGGCCGGAGGGTGTGCGCCGCTGGCAGCAGGCGGCGCCCACCGGCCGGTTGGGGCGCCCGGAGGACGTCGGCGACGCCTGTGTGTTCCTGGCCTCGTCCCTCGCCTCCTGGATCACGGGTCACGACCTGGTGGTGGACGGCGGGGTGTCGGCCCGGCCCACCTGGTGACACGGCGCCCGGAGATGATGGACGGCTCCGGCTTCGGCGGCCGGGATCGCATCGCCCGCCGATGAGAACAGGGCGCGCCGCGTCCGTACGTAACCGGGACCCGGAACCGGCGGATACGGGAGACGTGACGTGGACGGAGGACGTGTGGACGCGGGGAGTCGGGGCGCGGACCGGCGCGGGAGGCGGCTGCGGCGCCTCGCCCTGCTCCTGCTCGTCGCCCCCCTGCTGCTCCTCGCGGGTGCCGGTCCGGCCTCCGCGCACGCCGCCCTGAAGGGCACCGACCCGGTGGACGGCAGTGTGCTGAAGACGGCACCGAAGGCCGTCACCCTGACCTTCACCGAGTCGGTCGGCCTGCTGGACAACTCCATCCGGGTGTTCGATCCGGAGAACCGCCGGGTTCACACGGGCAAACAGGAGCACGCGGACGGCCGCTCGGACACGGCGCGCGTCACACTGCCGGACCTGAAGCAGGGCACGTACATCGTGGCCTGGCGGGTGGTGTCGGCCGACAGCCACCCGGTGTCCGGCGCGCTCACCTTCTCCGTCGGCCGGCGCTCGGCGACCACGGCCGCCCTGCCGGACGACGCGGCCCAGGACGCCGCCTCCACGGCGCTGTACAACACGGCCCGCTACATCGCCTACGGCGGTCTCGCGCTGCTGCTCGGCATCACCGCGTTCGCCATGGTCACCGGCGTGGCAGCGCCGCGCGGGCTGCTCGTCGGCGGCTGGTGGACGCTGCTCGCGGCCACGCTCGCCCTGCTGCTGCTCCGGGGACCGTACGAGCGCGGCAGCGGTCCGGCGGCGGCCTTCGACCTCACGGTGCTGCGGGAGACGGCGACGAGCCGCCCGGGCCTCGCGCTGCTCGTGCGGGTGGTGCTGCTGGCGGTGGCGGCACCGGTCGCGGTGCGGGCCGGGGGGCTGCGCGCACCGGCCGACGGGCGTGGCCCGGCGGGTTCCGTTCGGCTCCGGTTCGCGATCGTGAGCCTTCTGTCGCTCGGGCTGGCCCTGACCTGGGCGGTGGCGGAGCACGCGTCCGCCGGGATCCAGGTGCCGCTCGCGATGACCTCGGCCGTGCTGCATCTGCTGGCGATGGCGGTGTGGCTGGGCGGGCTCGCGGCCCTGGTGACGGTGCTGCAACGGACGCCCGGGGAACTGCCCGCCCCCGCGGTCGCCCGCTTCTCGCGGCTGGCCTTCGCCGCGGTCGCCGTCCTGGCCGCCACCGGTGTCTACCAGTCCTGGCGGGGCCTTGGTTCCCTCGACGCGCTCACCTCGACGTCGTACGGCAGGCTGCTCGTCGTCAAGCTGGCCGGGGTCGCCCTGCTGCTCACGGCGGCGGCCTGCTCCCGCCGCTTCACGGCACGGCTCGCTCCGCCGGCGGCGGTGGAGGTCCAGGCGCCGCCGGAGCGGTTGCGGGAGACGGTGGGCGCCGCCTCGGGGGACGCCGGCGCCGCGCGCGTACGGGATGCCGCGCGCGTACAGGGCGCCTTCCACGCACGGGGCGTCCGGGACGCCGTGGACGTACGGACGGACCCGGACAGGGACCCCGCGGACACGGACCCCGCGGACACGGACCCCACGGACACGGACCTTCAGGACGTGCCCGGGGCGCCCGCGCCGGGAGATCGCGCCACCGCGCCCCACCTCCAGGCTCTGCGCCGCTCCGTGCTCGCCGAGATCTCCCTCGGGCTCGTCGTCCTGGCGCTCACCACGCTGCTCACCGGGACCCAGCCGGGCCGGGCGGCCGAGGAGGCGGCGGCGTCGGCGGCCGGCGCAGAACAGCCCCTCGGCTCCGCCACGGTGATCCCCTTCGACGTGGGCACCCCCGGCGGGCACGGCAAGGTGCAGATCGAGCTGACGCCCGGCCGGGTGGGCGAGAACGGCGTCCAGGCGCTGATCTTCGGGCCCGACGGCGGCATCGCGACGGTCCCGGAACTACGGCTCACCTTCACGCTCGAGGGCCGCGACGTCGGCCCGCTCGACGCCAGGCTGACCAACCGGGGCGGCTACTGGGCCACCGACACCCTCAACCTCCCGTTGCCGGGCCGGTGGACGATGAGGGCGACGGTCCGCACGAGCGACATCGACCAGGTCACGGTCTCGAAGTCGGTGCGGATCGGCTAGCTGAACCACCGGCTCCGCTGAGGCCCGCCGATACATGCTGTGTGAACCTGTTTACTTTCTTTGCCGGAACCTGTCCTTGAGCCGGCCCGGTGTAAGCGCTACCGATCAACGACGTGTCGGTCACGTTTCAAAAACGGCCCCCGACGGCTCTTGACGATGAGCGGACATTCGCGTCTTATGACGCCCACGATGTTTGGTCAAGTTGGATTCTGATCGTTTCTGACCCCTCGATCGGAGCCAGCCGGGACCCACTGCCCCCAGGAGCCGTCAATGCATCACTCACCCTCCGGTCTGTCCCTTCCCGGCCCGAGCCGCCGCACCCTGCTGCGCGGGATAGGCGGCGCCGCAGCGCTGAGCGCGGCCGTTCCGCTGCTGAGCGCCTGCGCCGGCAGCAGTGGCTCGGGTGGTGACTCCAAGACCGTCAGCCTGGGCTCCAACTCCTCGGACGCGGTGCCGAAGAAGGCGTTCGCCGACATCTACGCGGCCTTCCAGAAGAAGGAGGGCATCAAGGTCGCGGTGAACACCAAGGACCACAACACGTTCCAGGAGCAGATCAACTCCTACCTGCAGGGCACGCCGGACGACGTGTTCACCTGGTTCGCCGGCTACCGCATGCAGTTCTTCGCGGCCAAGGGTCTCGCCTCCCCGATCGACGACGTGTGGCAGACCATCGGGGCGAACTTCCCCGACGCGATGAAGCAGCTCAGCAAGGGCGAGGACGGCAAGTACTACTTCGTGCCGCTGTACACGTACCCGTGGGCGCTCTTCTACCGCAAGAGCGTCTTCGCCCAGCACGGCTACAAGGTCCCCACCACGTGGGACGAACTCGTGGCCCTGTGCAAGCAGATGCAGAAGGACAACCTGGTCCCGATCGCCTTCGGCGACAAGGACGCCTGGCCGGCGATGGGCACCTTCGACCAGATCAACTTCCGCCTCAACGGCTACGACTTCCACAAGTCCCTGATGGCGGGCAAGGAGTCGTGGACCGACGCCAAGGTGAAGGCCGTCTTCGACCACTGGGCCGAGCTGCTGCCCTACCACCAGGACGGCGCCGTGGGCCGCACCTGGCAGGACGCCGCGCAGACGCTGGTCTCCAAGAAGGCGGGCATGTACCTGCTGGGCTCCTTCGTGGCGCAGCAGTTCACCAACAAGGCCGACGTGGAGGACCTCGACTTCTTCGCCTTCCCGGAGATCAACTCCGCGTACGGCCAGGACACCGTCGAGGCGCCGACCGACGGGTTCATGCTCAGCAAGAGCCCCAAGAACCACGCCGGTGCCGTGAAGCTGCTCGAGTACCTGGGCACCCCGGAGGCCGAGGCGATCTACCTCAAGTCCGACCCGAGCGTGGTGGCCGCCTCCAGCAAGGCCGACACCTCCTCGTACACGGCGCTGCAGAAGAAGGCGTACACGATGATCTCGGGCGCCAAGAACCTGACGCAGTTCATGGACCGCGACAGCCGCCCGGACTTCACCTCCACGGTGATGCAGCCCGCGCTGCAGAACTTCGTCCGCAACCCCAAGGGCGTGGACAGCATCCTGTCGTCCATCGAGCGCCAGAAGAAGACGATCTTCGCGTCCTCATGAGCATCGAAACCGGTATCCAGGACCCGGAGGCGGCCGAGGTGCCGCCTCCGGGCGGCGCGCCCGGCCAGAAGAAGAAGCGCGCCCCGCAGGGACACAACCGCCTGCTCACCCGCCGCGACCGCATCACCCTGGGGCTGATGGCGGGCGTTCCCACGATCCTGCACGTCGCACTGGTGTGGGTCACGGCGCTCGCCTCGATCGCACTGGCCTTCACCACCTGGGACGGCATCGGGTTCGACTCGATCAAGTGGGTCGGGCTGCAGAACTTCAAGCAACTGTTCACCGACAACCCGCAGTTCTGGCCGGCCGTCGAGCACAACATCATCTGGTTCGTCGTGCTCATCCTGATCCCGACCCCGTTCGGGCTCTTCCTGGCCGTGCAGCTGGACAAGAAGATCCGCTTCACCCGCATCTACCAGACCGCGTTCTTCCTGCCGGTCGTGGTGTCGCTGGCGGTCACCGGGTTCGTCTGGCAGCTCGTCTACAACCCCGACACCGGCCTGATCAACAGCCTCATCGGGGCCAACAAGCCCGGCCACTACATCGACTGGATCGGCAACCCGCACCTCAACCTGTGGGCCGTCCTGGTCGCCGCTTCCTGGCGGCACACCGGCTACATGATGATCCTCTACCTGGCCGGTCTGAAGGGCGTCGACCCGTCCCTGCGGGAGGCCTCCGCGCTCGACGGCGCGAACGAGTGGCAGACGTTCAAGAACGTCATCTTCCCGACGCTGCGGCCCACCAACACCGTCGTCCTGGTCGTCACCATCATCGAGGCCCTGCGCGCCTTCGACCTGGTGTTCGTCTTCAACAAGGGCGCTCAGGGCACCGAGCTGCTGTCGATCCTGATCACCAACAACATCATCGGTGAGTCCAGCCGGATCGGATACGGGTCGGCGATCGCCGTCGTCCTGCTGGTCATCTCCCTCGCGGTCATCATCCCGTATCTGATCGCGACCTTCCGGAAGGAGCGGCGCGCATGAGCACCCCCACCGTCGCGCTCGGCGCCAAGCAGCGCACCCCCCTCCGCCCGGCCCGGGTCCTGCTGCACGTGTTCCTCGTCGTCACCTCGCTCGCCTGGCTCGGACCGCTGCTGTGGGCGGTCTTCGCGGCCCTGCGGCCGTACTCGGAGACCAGCACCAAGGGCTACGTCTCCTGGCCGGACAAGCTGGGCTTCGACAACTTCACAAACGCGTTCGAGCAGTCCGACATGACGCACTACTTCGGCAACACGCTGCTCATCGCGGTCCCGGCCGTGCTGCTGACGCTGCTGCTGTCGTCGATGGTCGCGTTCTACGTCAGCCGCTTCGACTTCCGGTTCAACATCGCTCTGCTGCTGGTCTTCACGGCCGGCAACCTGCTGCCGCAGCAGGTCATCATCACCCCGCTGTACCGCATGTACCTGCTGATCGACCTGCCCGGCATCACGGTCAGCGGCAAGCTCTACGACTCCGCGCTGGGTCTGGTCCTCATCCACGTGGCGTTCCAGTCCGGCTTCTGCGCCTTCGTGCTGAGCAACTACATGCGGATGCTGCCGCACGAGCTGACCGAGGCCGCGCTGGTCGACGGCGCGTCGGTGTGGCGGATGTACTGGCAGATCGTGCTGCCGCTGTGCAAGCCCGCGATGGCCGCCCTGGCGACGTTGCTGTCCATCTGGATCTACAACGACTTCTTCTGGGCCATCGTGCTGATCTCCACCGGCGACAACATGCCGATCACCTCGGCGCTGAACAACCTGTCCGGGCAGTACTTCACCGACCCCAACCTGGTCGCCGCCGGCGCACTGCTCACCGCGATCCCCACGCTGATCGTGTACTTCGTGCTCCAGCGCCAGTTCGTCAGCGGCCTGACCCTGGGCGCCAACAAGGGCTGACCGACCCTTTTTCCGAGAAGAGAAGCACTGTGCACCACCCCTTCACGCCGCTCGCCTCCGTGCCCGTGGACGTCGCCCGGGCACGGGTCCACGAGGAGGGCTGGCAGTCCTGGAGCCCGAGCGGCGCCTACGCCCTCGGTGAGAAGCCGCACCGCCCGGCGAACGACAACTGGGCGACCGTCTGCTACCGCCCCGGCCGTACCGTGCCCTCCGGCGCCTTCCAGGGCGAGGGGCTGCTGGCGCTCGACCCGGGCGACGGCACACCGGTCAGGCTGTGGGCGGCGACCGACCCGTGCCGTGCCGTGCCCTCCATCCGGCTGGAGGTGCACGGCGACCGGGCCGAGGTGAGCGCGGACGGGCCGGTCCGGGAGCTGACCGGCCCGGACGTCCAGTCCGTCCTCGCCGAGTGGGCCGACGGTCTCGGCGTGGCGCCGCCGCGCCCCGCGCCGACCGTGTGGTGCTCCTGGTACGAGTACTTCACCGGGGTCACCGAGGACGACGTCCACGAGAACCTGCGGGCGATGGACACCCTGGACCTGCCCGTCGACGTGGTCCAGATCGACGACGGCTACCAGAGCGCCCTCGGTGACTGGCTCACCCTCTCCGGCCGCTTCCGCTCCCGTGCCGGGATCGCCGACGCGATCCGGGCGCGGGGACGCAGGGCCGGCATCTGGACGGCGCCGTTCCTGGTCGCCCCGGACAGCGAGCCGGCCACGGCCCACCCCGACTGGCTGGTCCGGGACGCCGAGGGCGCGCCCGTGCACGCGGGCCACAACTGGGGCCACGACCTGTACGCCCTGGACACCACCCACCCGGACGCGGCGGCCTACCTGACGCACGTCTTCGCCACCCTGCGCAGCGAGGGCTACGACTACTTCAAGGTCGACTTCCTCTACGCGGGCGCCCTTGACGGCGTACGGCACTCCGGCGCCGACCCGCTGACGGCGTACCGGGCGGGCGTGGCCCTCATCCGCGACGCCATCGGTCCGGACGCGTACCTGCTGGGCTGCGGCGCGCCGGTCCTGCCGTCCATCGGCCTGTTCGACGCGATGCGGGTCAGCCCCGACACCGCCCCGCACCGCCGCCCGGAGGCGGACGACTTCAGTCAGCCCGGGCAGGACGCCGCCGAGTTCACCGGCCGGGCACGCCAGTGGCAGCACGGCCGCCTCTGGATCAACGACCCCGACTGCCTGATGGCGCGTCCGGCCGTGGAGACCCGCGAACGCTGGGCCGCCCATGTCGAGGCCACCGGGGGCCTGATGGCCTCCAGCGACCGTCTGCTGTCCCTGGACGCGTGGGGCGTGGCCACGACCCGCCGTCTCCTCACGAGAGGCGCCCGATGAAGCGCACCCTGTCCGTCCCCGGCATCGCCTACGGAGGCGACTACAACCCCGAGCAGTGGCCCGAGGAGGTCTGGGCCGAGGACATGCGCCTGATGCGCGAGGCCGGGGTCACGATGGTCAGCGTCGGCATCTTCTCCTGGGCGCTGCTGGAGCCCGTCGAGGGCGTGTACGACTTCTCGCGCATGGACCGGATCCTCGATCTGCTGCACGAGAACGGCATCGCCGCCGACCTCGCCACGCCCACCGCGGCCCCACCGGCCTGGTTCTTCCGGGCCCACCCCGAGGCGCTGCCCGTCGACCGCGACGGCCGCACCCTGTCCTACGGCAGCCGGCAGACCTTCTGCCCGTCCAGTCCCGCCTACCGCGAGGCCGCCCTGCGCATCGCGGGCAAGCTGGCCGAGCGGTACGCCGACCACCCGGCCGTCGCGATGTGGCACGTCCACAACGAGTACGGCTGCCACAACGCCGAGTGCTACTGCGATACGAGCGCGGCGTCCTTCAGGGGCTGGCTGCGCGCCAAGTACGGCGACGACCTGGCGGCGCTCAACCACGCCTGGGGCACCGCCTTCTGGAGCCAGTGGTACTACGACTGGGACGAGATCCTGCCCCCGCGCGCGACAGGCGCCGTGCCCAACCCGACCCACCGGCTGGACTGGCGCCGCTTCTGCTCCGACGAGCTGCTGGCGCTGTACACGGCGGAGCGGGACGTGCTGCGCGCGGCCGCCCCCTCGATCCCGGCCACCACCAACTTCATGGTGAACTTCAGCTTCGAGGCGCTGGACTACTGGCGCTGGGCCCCGGAGCTGGACGTCGTCTCGAACGACCACTACCTCTGCTCCACGGACCCGGAGTCGCAGATCGACATCGCGCTGAGCGGTGACCTGATGCGCTCGATGGCGGGCGGACCCTGGTTCCTGATGGAGCACTCCACGGGAGCCGTCAACTGGCAGCCCGTCAACCGCGCCAAGGGCCCGGGCGAGCTGCGCCGCAACGCCCTCGCGCACGTCGCCCACGGCGCCGACGGCATCGCCTACTTCCAGTGGCGGGCCTCGAAGGCGGGCGCCGAGCAGTGGCATTCGGCGATGCTGCCGCACGCGGGCACGGACACTCAGATCTGGCGGGACGTGGTCCGCCTCGGCGCCGACCTGAAGGCGCTCGCGGAAGTGCGCGGCAGCACCGGCACCGCCGAGGTCGCGATCGTCTGGGACTACAACGCCCGCTGGGCACTGGAACTCCCCTCCCAGCCCAGCGCCGAAGTCCGCTTCGAGGATCTGGTCCGCGCCTGGTACGAGCCGCTGTGGCGCGCGGGCGTCGCCGTCGACTTCGTCCGCCCCGACGCGGACCTGTCGCCGTACCGCCTGGTCCTGGCGCCCAGCCTGTACCTGGTCGACGACGCGGGAGCGGCGAACCTCACCGGGTTCGCGGAGCGCGGCGGAACCCTCGCGGTGGGCTTCCACAGCGGGGCGGTGGACGAGAACTGCCACGTCCGGCTGGGCGGTTACCCCGGGGCCTTCCGTGAGGCGCTGGGTGTCAGGTCGGACGAGCTGTTCCCGTTGCTGCCGGGCGAGACGGTGCCGCTGAGCGGCGGCGGGACGGCGACCCTGTGGTCGGAGCGGCTGCGCCTGGAGGGCGCCGAGGCCGTGTCCTCGTACGAGGAGGGCCCCCTGAAGGGCGTGCCCGCGGTGACGCGCCACGCCCACGGCGAGGGCACCGCCTGGTACCTGGCGACCCGGCCCGATCCGGACGCCCTCGACTCCCTGCTGACCCGCATCCGTGGCGAGGCGGGCGTGGAGCCGGTGCGCACCGCCCCGGAGGGCGTGGAGGTCGTCCGGCGGCGGGGTCCGTCCGCGGACTACCTGTTCGTCATCGACCACACGGGCCGCGGCGCGCGGGTGACCGTCGCCGAGGACGCGGTGGAGCTGCTGACGGGCAAGCCGGCACCCGGCTCGGTGACGGTCGAGCCGGGCGAGGTGGCGGTCGTGCGGGAGCCCCGGCGACCGTGACGCGACCGTGGAAGGGGCCCCGGCCGATCCCGGCCGGGGCCCCTTCCACGTCTCTCCACCTCCCCGGCGGCCCTGGGCGCCCGCCTCGGCCACGAGATCCGGCGTTCCCGAAGTGGTGCGCGGACCCCCTCGACCGCTCGGCCGATCCGCGTGGCCCTACTGTGCGCGGGCGACGAGGAGGGCGACGTCGTCGTGGTCGTCGGGGTGGCGCAGGCCGTGCAGCAGGAGGTCGCAGGTCTCCTCCAGGGGCCGCTGGGGCTGGTCGAGGAGGGCGAGCAGCATGTTCAGGCGGTCGTCGATGGAGTGATGGCGGGTCTCCACCAGGCCGTCCGTGTACAGGACCAGCAGGTCACCGGGGTCCAGGTCGGTGGTGGCGGTCTCGAAGGGGATGCCGCCGACGCCGAGCGGGGCCCCGCTGGGCAGGTCCAGCAGCGCCGGGGCACGGCCGGCGCGGGCCAGCGCGGGCGGCAGGTGTCCCGCGTTGGCGATGTGGCACAGCCCCAGGTGGGGGTCGTAGACCGCGTACAGGCAGGTGACGATGTAGTGCTCCAGATCGCAGGTGATCTTGTCGAGGTGCTGGAGCACCACCTCGGGGGCGAGATCGAGGTCCGCGTAGGCGCAGGTCGCCGTGCGCAGCCGGCCCATGGTGGCGGCGGCGTCGATGCCGTTGCCCATGACGTCGCCGACGACCAGTGCCGTCTTGTCGCCGGTCAGCGGGATGACGTCGTACCAGTCCCCGCCGACCTCGCTGGTGGTCTGGGCGGGCTGGTACCGGGTGGCGAGGTCCAGGCCGGTGTGGTGCGGGGCGTGGTCGGGCAGCAGGCTGCGCTGCAGGGTGAGGGCGGTGTTGCGCACGCTCTGGTACCAGCGGGCGTTGTCCATGGCCACGGCGGCCCGGCCGGCCAGCTCGGTGGCCAGGATGACGTCGTCCTCGTCGAACGGCAGCGGGTTGCGGGTGCGCTTGAGGTCGAGGGCGCCGAGCACCTCGCCGCGCGCGATCAGCGGCACCGCGAGGTAGGAGTGGACCCCGGCGCGTGCCAGCAGCGTGGTGCCCTCGGGGTCGCGGGCGATGCGCTGCAGGTCGTGGTCGCCCACATGGCGCACCAGGACCGGCCGGCCGGTGTGCACGCACAGGGTGACCAGCCGGTCGCCGTCGTAGGCGGCGAGGTCGCCGGGGGAGTCGGCGGCGCGCAGGGCCACGGTGGGATGGGCCGCCTTGAGGGCCAGGGCGCGGAACAGCTCCGGGCCGCTGTCCAGTTTGCCGGTACGGCGGAAGGCGAGGGCGGAGTCGAGGACGTCCACGGCGACCACGTCGGCCAGCTCGGGCGCGGCGACCTCGGCCAGCTCACGGGCGGTCTGCTCCACCTCCAGGGTGTTGCCCACGCGGGCCGAGGCGTCGGCGATGAGGGCGAGGCGCCGCCGGGCCCGGTCCGCCTCGGTGGCCGCGCGGTGCCGCTCGGTGACGTCGACGACCGAGGCGGCGGCGCCGAGAACGCGTCCGCCGGGGTCCTCGAGGCGGTAGAAGGACAGGGACCAGGCATGGTCGTGCTCGGGGTCGGCGGGGGTACGGCCCACGTGGTACTGGTCCAGGAGGGGGGTGCCGGTGGCCAGCACCTGGTGCAGGGCGGACTCGACGGTGTCGACGTCGGCGAAGGGCGCGGTCTCCCGCAGGTGCCGCCCGATGTGCTCCTCGGCGGGGATGCCGTCGATGCGCTCCAGGGCGGGGTTCACCAGGAGGTAGCACAGGTCGGGGTCCATGAGGGCGAGGCCGATCGGGGACTGGTTGACCAGCCGCTCGCACAGCGCCAGGTCGGTCTCCAGACGCTGGAGGATGGTGTGGTCGGCGGCGATCCCCAGGGCGTAGATCTCCCCGCGGTCGTTCCACAGCCGCATGTTGCGGAACTCCATCAGCCGGGTGTCGCCGTCCTTGTGCCGGATGGGGAAGGCGCCGGCCCAGCTCCGGCCGGTCTGCATGACCTCGGTGAAGAGACTCAGCACGGTCTGGAAGTGCTCCGGGTGGACCAGCAGCCGCGCCGCGAACTGCCCGAGCGCCTCTTTCGGGGTGTAGCCGAACAATTCCTGGGCCTGCGGGCTCCAGAACACAATGCGTCCGTCCTCGTCCAGCACCACCGCGGCGACGCTGAGCACGTCCAGCAGGCCGGTCCGCCGGGGGTGCCCGGGGCCGGACCCGTCGCCGTCCACCTGGAAGGGTTCGGCTGACATCGGGACCTCCCTCCGCCTGCCGGCGCGGCGATGGCGTCCTGTACCGCCATCGCTCCACGCCTGAATCAGGCTTCCGGTATCTCCATGCTGCCCCTGGGTGGGTGACCTGGACAGCCGGGGAAGCCAGGGGCAGCCGCAGCCGCAGCCGCAGCCGGAACCGCGCCGGGCCCGGCTTCGGAGCGCGGGGGCGTGTCCTGCCGCCCGGCCCCGGCCGCCACGCGGCGCGCGACGCACCCCTGCCCCACCGGTGACGACAGGTCCCGGGCGGCCCGGCGCCCTGTGGGCCGGCTGCGGACGGTCACGAACGGGCACCCCCGCCACGGCTCGAGCGGCGCCGGGCCAGCCACAGCGTCACGGCGCCGGCGGCGGCCACCAGCAGCACGGTGCGCTTGTCCCGCGCCGCCCTGGCCCCCTGGGCCGCCTTCTGCCGCAACGGCTCCGGTGCCTTCTCCTCCCACACCCGCCCGGCCTGTGACGCCTGCGCGCGGGCCTCGCCGACAGCCCGGGCCGCCTTGTCCCTGACGGTGTCGGGCAGCTTGTCCTGCACCTGGTGCGCGACGCCGGCGGCCTTGGCCTTCAGCTCGGTGGCCTTGGCCGCGGCTTGCTCCTTGACCTCGGTGGCCTTGGCCGCGGCTTGCTCCTTGACCTCGGTGGCCTTGGCCGCGGCTTGCTCCTTGACCTCGGTGGCCTTGGCCGCGGCCTGCTCCTTCACCTCGGCCGCCTTCTCCTGGGCGCGGGCCTTGACGTCGGTTTTGGCCACCAGCGCCTCCACCGTCTGCCCCAGCTCCTCCCGGTTGTGCTCGAGCTGTACGCGCAGTTCCTCCGTGCCCGTCGCGGTCCGCTCGTCGCGAGTCGGTTTGCTCATCGGTGCGCACTCTCCTTGATCTCGGCCACGTCGGCCTTCACGTTCTCGATCGTCTGCTCGGGCGTGGGCGGCGCGGCCCGGCCGACCTGCTTCTTCCCGGTCACGGCCAGGACCGCGGAGACAACCCCCAGCGCCACGGTGACGATCAGGGCGGCGGCCCACACCGGCAGTGGCACCGCCAGGGCCGCGATGACCGTGGCCACCAGGGCCTGCAGGGTGAGCAGACCCACGACTCCGGCGCCGCCGAACAGCCCGCCGCCCCTGCCGTAGCGCTTGCCCTTCTCCTTCATCTCCGCCTGCGCCAGCCGCAGTTCGCCGCGCACCAACTCCGTCAACTGCCGCGAGGCCCGCTGCACCAGCTCACTCACCGGCTCCTGACCGGAGCGGTTCACGCTGTGGTCGCGTCCGGTGTGATGCGGCTGCGTGCTCGTCACGGAGATCACCACCCATCCGTATCGGTTCCTGCGATCGGCCGCGGCCCTGGCGCCGCGACCGTCCGGTGCGCTCGCGAGTACCCCGGTCAGCCCGTTTCAGGGCGCCCAACTCGGCCACTCCGGGCGGACTCCGAGCGGACTCCGCGCGCCATGGGGAGCGTTATGAACGGCGACCACCCGACTCTGATCAAGGATTTACCATCGTCGGATTGTTTCTGGACGAACCGCCCGGATAGCCTCCCGGCAGAAGCCTCCCTCACTCACCACGCCGTGGGCCGGGGAAGGCTTCTGTGAGCATTTCCGGTTCGTCAACTCGCCTGTGCGGGCGCGCGGAACCGGCGAGGGCGGGGACATGGAAGACGACGGCGACGCGTTCGCAGGAGCACCGTCGAAACGGAGTGCACGTGAAAGCGTCACGCGCTCCACTTCTTCCGGGGTTTTATCTTTTTCCTTCTTCCATCTTCCGTTTTCCATGACGTCACTCACGAGAAATCAGGAACGCCCGGTCCGCGGTCGACGCAGACCGTACTGACGCGGTCCGCCCGTCCCGGCGCGCACGCCACTCGGCGGTGACCGGCAGCGGCGCCATCGCGCCGCACATCCGCCGGCACCCGCCGAAACGGCGGTCACGGCCGGACCAGCCCTGACCAGTCGCTCTCCACCGGCCCCACACAGAAGGGCACTTCCTTGCGCTCAAGCGCCGAACACGCGACACCGGAGCAGCCGGGCAGCAGACGCAGACGCCGGGCGGGCTCCGCGGCGGCCGCTCTGCTGTCCGCCGCCGCACTCCTGGCCGGCGGACCGCTCACGGCGACCGCGTCCGCGGCCTCGGCCACCTCGGCGGCCCACGTCAAGCACCTGTGCGCCCACGCCACCAAGCCGGGTCACATGGCGTGCCTCGCCGAGGCCAGGACGGACATCGTCCAGCACATGACGCTCGGCCCGAACGCCACACCGTCCGGCTACGGCCCCTCGGACCTGCAGAGCGCCTACAACCTGCCGTCCGCCACGGCCGGTTCGGGCCGGACGGTGGCGATCGTCGACGCCATGGACGATCCCACCGCCGAGTCGGACCTCGCCACCTACCGGTCGCAGTACGGCCTTCCCGCCTGCACCACCGCGAACGGCTGCTTCCGCAAGGTCAACCAGACCGGCGGCACCGCCTACCCGAGTGCGGACGCCGGATGGGCCGGCGAGATATCCCTCGACCTCGACATGGTCAGCGCCGTCTGCCCGCAGTGCCACATCCTGCTCGTCGAGGCGAACTCCCCCAGCGTGTCCGACCTCGGCACGGCCGAGAACGAGGCCGTCGCCCTCGGCGCGAAGTACGTCTCCAACTCCTTCGGCGGCACCGAGGACCCGAGCGAGACCACCGCGGACGTCCAGTACTTCAACCACCCCGGCGTCGCCATCACGGTCAGCGCCGGTGACGGCGGCTACGGCGCCGAGTACCCGGCCAGCTCCCCGTACGTCACGGCGGTCGGCGGCACCTCGCTCGTCCGCGCGAGCACCTCCCGGGGCTGGAGCGAGTCGGTGTGGTCCACCGACAGCACCGACGGCACGGGATCCGGATGCTCCGCGGTCGAGCCCAAGCCGTCCTGGCAGTCGGACACCGGCTGCTCCGGTCGCAGCGTCGCGGACGTCTCGGCGGTCGCCGACCCGGCCACCGGCGTCGCCGTCTACGACACCTACGGGGCCTCCGGCTGGGACGTCTACGGCGGCACCAGCGCGTCCTCGCCCATCGTCGCGGCCACCTACGCCCTCGCGGGCACCCCGACCGCGAACAGCTACCCCTCCTCGTACCTCTACGGCAACGCGGCGGCGCTGAACGACGTCACCACGGGGTCCAACGGCACCTGCTCGCCCACCTACCTGTGCACCGCGGGCTCCGGTTACGACGGCCCGACGGGCCTCGGCACGCCCAACGGCACCGCCGCCCTCACCGGCGGACCGAACACCGTCAACGCGCTGCAGCCCGGACAGAAGCTGACCTCCGGCCACCGGCTGAGCAGCGCGAACGTGACGCTGTCCATGGGCAGCGACGGCAACCTGGTCGCCTATCTCAAGACCGGCGCGGCGGGCAACGGCCCGGCGATCTGGTCCAGCCACACCTCGGGCCACTCGGGGGCGTACGCCTACATGCAGAGCGACGGCAACCTCGTCGTCTACGCCGCCGGCGGCGGCGCCCTGTGGTCCACCCACACCTACGGTCACACCGGCGCCTACCTCCTGCTGCAGGACGACGGCAACCTCGTGGTGTACGGCGCCGGCGGCGGCCCCAGCACCGGTGGGTCGCTCTGGGCGGACGGCACCAACGTGCGCTCGACGACGATCAAGTCGGGCCAGAAGCTCAATGGCGGCTGGTGGACCCAGACCCGGTACACGCGCCTGGTGGTTCAGCCGGACGGCAATGTCGTGATGTACCGCACCCGCGACGGCAAGGCCATCTGGTCCACCGGCACCTACGGTCACGCGGGCGCCTACATGTACATGCAGAGCGACGGCAACCTGGTCGTCTACAAGAGCGGCGGCGGCCCCAGCACCGGCGGCGCCCTGTGGTCCACCCACACCTACGGCCACACCGGCGCCTACGCCCTCATGCAGAGCGACGGCAACTTCGTCGTCTACAAGAGCGGCGGCGGCCCCAGCACGGGCGGCGCCCTGTGGGCCAGCAACACCTACAAGTCGGTCCCCTGACCTTCCCCATCACCGGCTGCCCCGTCCGACGAAAGGGCGGGGCAGCCGCGTCCACTAGGTACGCCAGCTCACCACGGACCACCGCGTCTGGAACGCACCCGCCAGCTGGTCACCGGACGGACGCCACATCATCTACCCCACCGACAGCGGGGCAAGTGTGGTCGACACCACGACCGGCGCCAGCACACCCGTCATCTCCGGCCTTACGGACGTCACCCCGGTGTACTCGCCCGACGGCAGTCAGATCGCCTACTCGGCCTATGACCCGGGCACAGGGCAGGACGGACTGTACGTGGCTGACGCAGACGATCACAACGCGCGAATGATTTCCAACCTCCCCGGAACACTGACCGAGTGGGTCGAGAACTGACCCGTGACGGTGCGGCAGCCCACTGCCCGTTCGGCGAACGGTCATCAGGCGCGCACAGCCCGGCACCTCCTGCGGCATGGCTCCGCCTGCCCTCCAGGGCGCGTGGTGACGGCACCTCGGGTCGCCCCACCATCACCATCGACGGCATCACAACCATCGGCTGACCAGCCACCACGCCGGTTCGGCCCTCGGCCGGGCGGTGCCGCTTTCGGGTGCACCTTCCGGGCCACCAGGAGGTCTCGCACACCGGCCCGGCCGCGCGGCGGCCGTCTCCGCCGCGTCCCCGCCGACGCGTCGGCCGCGTACCTCGCTCGCCGACGCGCGGCCCGACGAGCTGCTTGACGACGTTCGAGACGGCGGGCATTCGTCCGGGACCGCCCGCCGTCTCCGTTTCCGTCCCGACCGGGAGAAAGCAGGAGCCTGGCTGTGGCGGAAGAGAAGAGATGGGAGCCGGGAGGGGCCGCCAGGATGCGGGCACGGCACCTGCATGTGATCGACCCCATGCTGAAGGAGGCAGCCCGGAAGATCGAGCGAGCCACCCGGGGAGCGCCGGAACACCGTCTGTGGACAAAAACCAGGACAACGACGGCTGAGTGGACAACGAAGCGGCCCCGCTGTGGTCAGCGGGGCCGCTTCGTTTCGCCTGTACAGGCAACTGCGGAGGATACGAGATTCGAACTCGTGAGGGGTTGCCCCCAACACGCTTTCCAAGCGTGCGCCCTAGGCCTCTAGGCGAATCCTCCGCCGGAAACATTACATGACGCCGGGGAGTGCTAGCGAACTCGTTCGGGCCCCGGCGATCGGGTAGGCTGGGGCTCAGCCCCTCACGCGGCGCTATCTGACTGAACTCCCCCAGGGCCGGAAGGCAGCAAGGGTAGGTTGGCTCTGGCGGGTGCGTGGGGGGTCTTTCGCATCCGGGGACGGGTTCCCAGGGGCGGGCGCCAGGGGCTCCGGCGGCGCTGTGACTCGGGCCGGGCGCTTTGTCAGTGGGCGCCTATAACCTCGTAAGCGTGTCGTCTCTCGCGCTGTACCGCCGCTATCGCCCGGAGTCCTTCGCCGAGGTCATCGGGCAAGAGCATGTCACCGACCCGCTGCAGCAGGCGCTGCGGAACAACCGGGTCAATCACGCGTACCTGTTCAGCGGGCCGCGCGGATGCGGCAAGACGACCAGCGCGCGGATCCTGGCCCGCTGTCTGAACTGTGAGCAAGGTCCCACGCCGACGCCGTGCGGCGAGTGCCAGTCCTGCCGCGACCTGGCGAGGAACGGACCGGGGTCGATCGACGTCATCGAGATCGACGCGGCCAGCCACGGCGGTGTGGACGACGCCCGCGACCTGCGGGAGAAGGCCTTCTTCGGGCCCGCGAGCAGCCGGTACAAGATCTACATCATCGACGAGGCCCACATGGTCACGTCGGCCGGTTTCAACGCGCTGCTGAAGGTCGTCGAGGAGCCGCCCGAGCACCTCAAGTTCATCTTCGCGACCACCGAGCCCGAGAAGGTCATCGGGACCATCCGGTCGCGTACGCACCACTACCCGTTCCGGCTCGTCCCGCCGGGGACCCTGCGGGACTATCTCGCCGAGGTGTGCGAGAAGGAGAAGATCCCCGTCGAGGACGGGGTCCTGCCGCTG
This sequence comes from Streptomyces sp. NPDC001796, assembly GCF_042892355.1. Classification (NCBI taxonomy): domain Bacteria; kingdom Bacillati; phylum Actinomycetota; class Actinomycetes; order Kitasatosporales; family Streptomycetaceae; genus Streptomyces; species Streptomyces sp. NPDC001796. The sequence goes on from NZ_JBIAUC010000002.1 coordinate 647,098, forward strand.
GTCGTGCGGGCGGGCGCCGGTTCCGTGCGTGACTCCATGTCCGTCATGGACCAGCTGCTCGCGGGCGCGGGCCCCGACGGTGTGACGTACGCCATGGCCACCTCGCTGCTCGGGTACACGGACGGCTCGCTCCTCGACTCCGTCGTCGAGGCCTTCGCCACCGGGGACGGGGCCGCCGCCTTCGAGGTCGTCGACCGCGTGATCGAGGGGGGCAACGACCCCCGTCGGTTCGTCGCCGACCTGCTGGAGCGGCTTCGGGACCTCGTCATCCTCGCCGCCGTGCCCGACGCCACCGAGAAGGGGCTGATCGACGCCCCGGCCGACGTGCTGGAGCGCATGCAGGCCCAGGCGGGCGTCTTCGGCCCGGCCGAGCTGAGCCGCGCCGCCGACATCGTCAACGAGGGGCTGACCGAGATGCGCGGGGCCACCTCGCCCCGCCTGCAGCTCGAGCTGATCTGCGCACGGGTGCTGCTGCCCGCCGCATACGGGGACCAGCGGTCCGTCATGGCCCGCCTCGACCGCCTGGAGCGCGGCGTCAACTTCTCCGGCGGCGGTGCGGGGCCCGCCCTCGGGTATGTGCCCGGTCCCGAGGCGCACGGCGGGGCGAGCACGGGGACGTCGCCCGCTCCCGCGGTGCCGCCCGGCGGTGGTCCGGCCGCGGCCCGGGCGGCGGTGCGGGCCCAGGGCGCAGGCGCGGGCGCGGGCAGTGCGCAGGGGCCGGGTGCGTACGACGGTGCGGCGACGCCTGCTCCGGCGCCGCCCGCAGCACCCGCACCGCCCGCGGAGACTCCGCCGGCGGCTCCCGCTCCCGCTCACCCAAGGCCCCAGGCCACCCCTGCTCCCGCTCAGCCAGGGCCTCAGGCATCCCCTGCTCCCGCCGGTCCCGGCGCCTGGCCCACCGCTGCCGCCGCGGGCAGCGGCCGACGGCCCGGCGGATGGCCCACGGCCGCGCCAGCGGGCGGAGGGCAGCCCCCGGCCGCACCCACGCGACCGGCGCCCGCAGCCACGTCGGCACCGGCAGCCTCCGCTCCCGCACCGGCCGCCGCACCGGCGCCCGGCGGGCTCGACCCCCGCGCGCTGTGGCCGAACATCCTGGAGGCGGTCAAGAACCGCCGCCGCTTCACCTGGATCCTGCTCAGTCAGAACGCGCATGTCGCGGGGTTCGACGGGACGACGCTGCAGATCGGCTTCGTCAACGCCGGGGCCCGGGACAACTTTCTCAGCAGCGGCAGCGAGGACGTCCTGCGGCAGGCGCTGGGCGAGCAGTTCAACGTGCAGTGGAAGATCGAGGCGATCGTCGACCCCTCGGGCGGCTCGGCACCGCCGGCCGCCTCGGGCTCGGGCTCGGGCTTCGGCGGCGGTTACCCGTCCGGTGGGGGCGGTGGCTACGGATCGGGCCCCCCGTCGACGCCCCGTCCCGCACCCCAGCAGCCCGCTCCGGCCGCACGCCCGGCGGCGCCCGCCACCCCGGCTCCGGCGGCGCCCGCCCCCGCACCGACCGCGCCCCCCGCGCCGGAGCGCCATGTGGTCGCCCCCGAGGACGACATGCCGGAGGACGACGACCCCGACCTCGACGAGTCGGCCCTCTCCGGCCACGAACTGATCGTCAGGGAGCTCGGGGCCACGGTGGTCGAGGAGTTCTCGAACGAGTAGGAGGACCGAGGGCACCACGAGCGGGGACTCTTGGGAGGAACCCACAAACCCCCGCCCCATCCCTCTTCGGCGGCCCCCACAAGGTCACTCGCCGGCGCCCGTTAGGCTGACCCCGTGAAGGTCCTCGTCATCGGTAGCGGCGCCCGCGAACACGCCCTGTGCCGTTCCCTCTCCCTCGACCCCGACGTCACCGAGCTGCACTGCGCCCCCGGCAACGCGGGTATCGCCGAGGTGGCCCGGTTGCACCAGGTCGACGCCCTCGACGGACAGGCCGTGGCCGCGCTGGCCGGCGAGCTCGGCGCCGAGCTGGTCGTCGTCGGCCCGGAGGCGCCGCTCGTCGCAGGGGTCGCCGACGCCGTGCGCGAGGCCGGGATCCCCGTCTTCGGCCCCTCCGGGGAAGCCGCGCAGCTCGAGGGCTCCAAGGCCTTCGCCAAGGACGTGATGGCGGCCGCGGGCGTCCCCACCGCACGGTCGTACGTCTGCACGAACGCCGAGGAGGTCGAGGAGGCGCTCGACGCCTTCGGCGCCCCGTACGTCGTGAAGGACGACGGCCTCGCCGCAGGCAAGGGCGTCGTCGTCACCGCCGACCTCGAGGCCGCCAGGGCCCACGCGGCCGCCTGTGAGCGTGTCGTCATCGAGGAGTTCCTCGACGGCCCCGAGGTGTCGCTGTTCGCCGTCACCGACGGCGAGACGGTCGTACCGCTCCAGCCCGCCCAGGACTTCAAGCGCGCCCTGGACGGCGACGAGGGACCGAACACCGGCGGCATGGGCGCTTATTCGCCGCTGCCCTGGGCCGACCCGAAGCTGGTCGAGGAGGTGCTGCAGACGGTTCTGCAGCCGACCGTCGACGAGATGCGCCGCCGCGGCACGCCGTTCTCCGGGCTGCTGTACGCGGGACTCGCGATCACCTCGCGCGGCGTCCGGGTCATCGAGTTCAACGCCCGTTTCGGCGACCCCGAGACCCAGGTCGTCCTCGCCCGGCTGAAGACCCCGCTCGCCGGCGTGCTGCTCGCCGCCGCGAACGGCACCCTCGCCGACCTCCCGCCGCTGCGCTGGAGCGACGACGCGGCCGTCACCGTGGTCGTCGCCTCCCACAACTACCCGGGCACCCCGCGCACCGGCGACCCGATCACCGGGCTCGACGAGGTGGCGGTCCAGGACGCCCCGCACGCCTACGTCCTGCACGCCGGCACCCGGCGCGAGGGCGACGCGGTGGTGAGCGCGGGCGGCCGCGTGCTGTCCGTCACTGCGACCGGCGCGGACCTCACCGAGGCACGCCGCCGGGCGTACGCGGCGGTGGGGCGCATCGGACTCGAGGGCTCCCAGCACCGCACGGACATCGCGGCCAAGGCCGCGGGCGCCGGCATCTGACACATCGGGCGCCGGCGTCCGGCACGCCGGCGTCCGACCTCGGCGCGTCCGCGTCGTGGTCACGCCGGCCGCTGAAGCTCGTGGGCCCCGGATCCGTCTCAGGATGCGGGGCCCGTGTCATGCGGTGGTGTCGAGTGGTGGTGTCGCGCGGTGGTTGTCGAGCGGTGGTGTCGCGCGGAGGCTCGACGCCGACCGGGCGGAATCCTGACCTGGCCGTTGCCCTGCGTCAGCCACCTTTCCCCAAAGCCATTCCATCGAGTGAGCGGTGTCCCGTCCGGCTGACGACGGCCGAAGCCCCAACTAGGGTGCGGCGCAAGCGTTCCGGCACTTGGCCCACCGGCATTGCGATGTCAGTGGCGGGTGCCACAGTGGGGGAGTGAGCAACGCACGGGCATCCGGCGGCGACCTCCGTGACGCATACCGTCACGGCACGGGTCGCGCCGGGCAGAGGCGGGTCGGAGGGGGTGACGTCAGGTCGTGACCGGAATGGGTGTGGAGGCGGGCGCGCAGGCCGCGCGCTCACGGGCCCTGGCCGTGCTGCGGATCCGCAGCCGGGCGCTGGCCGTCGCCCTGCTGCCCGCGGCCGTCGCCGTCGTGCTGCTTGTCGGCGGCGCCACGGGGCACCTCCGCGGAACGCGCTGGGGCACCGCCCGCTGGGTCATGACCGGCATCGCCGTGGTGGTCCTGCTCTGCGCCGCCGGTATCGCCCTCGTGATCGCCCGCGCCCGCCCGGCCATGAGCCCGACGGTCCCGATAGTGGAGGACGCGGCACCCGATCTGTACCGGATGGTCAGAGACCTGGCCGACCGCCTCGACGTACCGGCGCCGTCCGCCATAGCGCTGACCCCGGACTGCGACAGCTGGCTGGAGGACCGCACCCACCCCGCTCACGGTCCGCCGGGTCCGCCGCCCGGAGAGGAGATATCCGGCGCCCGGGGCATACGCGGCCTGTCGGCTCCCCGGCACCGCGCCGCGACCGCCCCCGTGCTCGTCATCGGCTCGCCGTTCCTGTGGTGGATGCGGGTGGGCGAGCTGCGTGCGGTCCTCGCCCCGGTCGTCGCCGGTACGGGACCGTCGGCGCACCCGGACATAGCGGCGGCACGGCGCTTCGTCCGGGGGCTGGACGCCGCGGTGGCGGTCACGTCGGCCCCGGCCCACGGGCCCGTGGTCCGTACGGTGCTGGCGGGCGTCGGCTGGGTGGCGCGACTGCTGTTGCGCAGCTGCCGCGGGCATGCGGAGGAGATGGAGCGCGGGGTGGCGGCGGCCGCGGCCGAGCGTGCACAGGCTGTGGACTACGGGGTGCGGATCGTCGCGCAGGAGCAGGTGGGGCTGGCGTACGCGGGCTGGGACCGGCTGCTGACCCGGGTCGCGCTGCCGGCCTGGAGGATGGGCCGCTGGCCCTCGCGCCTGGACGCGGGCGTGGTCGCGGCGCTCACGGAGCTGTCGCGCCGGGACCGGCTGGCCGAGGGCTTCACCTCGCGGCTGGGCGAGCGGCCGGCCTGTGACCTGCTTGAGGAGCCCGGCTTGGTCGACGAGGCCGCGTCCCTGCTCGCTGCCCGCCTCTTCCACGGAGGCCCGGCCGAGTCCGGTCCCAATTGGGCGCCGGTGGACTGGCAGGAGTACCCGGACGAGGTCGTCGACCGCAAGTGGCGCACGGACGCGGCCCGCCTGCACCGCGTCCTGGACGCCCTCGGCGTCCACCACGCCCACCACGGAACGACCCCCGAGGCGAGCGGACCGACGCTGGAGCGGGTCCTGGAGTATCTGACGGTCCGCCCGGCCGTCGGCGCGAGCGGCACGCCGACGGGTGAGGGCGTGAGCGCGAGCGTCACGGGTGAGAACAGGTCCGACGGCATACGCCACCCGGGCGAGGACGGCGCCGGCGACACCGCCGACGTTCCCGACGACGACGCGGTCGCCAGTGTGCGGACCGCCGCGCTCGCCGCCGGGCTCAGCGCCGAGATGGCGCGGGACGAGGCGGCGGGGGCGATGCCCGGCGGCGCCAGGGGACAGGGACAAGGGCCGGACCGTGCGGTGTGGGACGCTGCCGCGATGCTCCCGCTGTTCCCCCTGCAGCCGCCCCGCACCGGTCGCGAACTGCTTGTCGACCACGTCGCCGCGGTGGTGTGCTGCGCCGCGATGGACACGGCGGGAGCGGCACCCGGCCTCGACTGGCTGGACGGCCCTTCCCTCCTGGTGAGGGGCGAACGCGCGGCCGACCTCTCCCCCCGGGTCCGCACGCTCGTCGAGGAGGGCGACCCCACTCCACTGCGCACCTGGCTCCGCAACCTCGGCGTACGCCCCGAGAAACCCGTCCGCCTGGTCTGACGACCTCTGAAGACCGCCGACGACTGCCCTGCCTGGTGTGACGACCCCGACGACTGCCCTGCCTGGTGTGACGACCCCGACGACCGCCGACGACTGCCCCGCCCGGTCTGACGCCCCCCACGACCGCCGACGACTACCCCGCCCGGTCTGAGGCCGCTCCCTCTGGTCGCACGACCGCTCGGTCCGGCCCGAGAGCGGGGTCCGCCCGCTCTGAGGAGCGGTGTGAGTGGGCATGATCCGACGACTGCTCCGCCCCGGTCCGAGACCGTGCGGACCCCCCGCCGACCTGGGGAAACTCCGCCCACCCCGTTCCGTAAGCCCGACCCCTGGCCGCAGAATCCCATTCCGTTCACGTCAATTCGCGACGAACGGTGACGGAGCGGGTGCGTTATGTGATGTGCTGGGTACCGATCGCGTACTCGGTAAGGGCTTACGACGGCTCACGGGGGACGAGGGAGGGGACACGCATGGGGTCGGAACACATCCGCCGGTGGGAGTCGGGTGCTCTCGCGCACGCCGTGACGGATCCTTTCGGCCAGGGTCCCGTTCCCTGGCTGAGGGGCAGTGAGACGTACTTCGACGACACGGGCCACGTGGTCCCCTGGTACGTGGACCCGACCCCGGCCCACGTCCCCGCTCAGGGCCAGAAGGGGGCTCGGATCCCGGCCCCCCGCACCAGCGGACCCCGCTCCGCGGACGACGTCCACCGCCAGATCAAGGGCTTCACCTCCACCGGCGCCGTCGCTCCGGGCGAGGCCCTGGACTTCCACATCACCGTCGACCCGCCCCAGGAGTTCGCCGTCGACGTGTACCGGATCGGGCACTACAACGGCGACGGAGCGGCCAAGATCACCACGAGCCCCCGTCTCTCGGGCATCGTCCAGCCGCCGCCGCTCACCGCGGACCGCACGGTCTCCTGCCATCACTGGTGGCTGTCCTGGCGGCTGCAGATCCCGTCGTACTGGAGTGTCGGCGCCTACGTCGCAGTGCTGACCACCGCCGACGGCTACCGCTCCCACGTCCCGTTCACCGTCCGCGACGCCCGCCCGGCCGACCTGCTCCTGCTGCTCCCGGACATCACCTGGCAGGCGTACAACCTGTACCCGGAGGACGGTCGCACCGGCGCCAGCCTCTACCACGCCTGGGACGACAGCGGCCGGCTGCTCGGCGAGGCCGACGCCGCCACCACGGTCTCCTTCGACCGCCCCTACGCCGGCGCGGGCCTGCCTCTGCACGTCGGTCACGCGTACGACTTCATCCGCTGGGCCGAGCGGTACGGCTACGACCTCGCCTACGCCGACGCCCGCGATCTGCACGCCGGCCGCGTCGACCCCACCCGCTACCGCGGCCTCGTCTTCCCGGGCCACGACGAGTACTGGTCGGCGCGGATGCGCCGCACCGCGGAGCTCGCCCGCGAGCACGGCACGTCGCTGGTCTTCCTCTCCGCGAACACCATGTACTGGCAGGTGGAACTCGGCCCGTCCGCGTCCGGCGTCCCCGACCGCCTGCTCACCTGCCGCAAGCGGCGCGGCCCCGGAAAGCCGGTTCTGTGGCGGGAGATCGACCGTGCGGAGCAGGAGCTGATCGGCATCCAGTACGCGGGCCGGGTGCCCGAACCCCACCCGCTCGTGGTCCGCAACGCCGACCACTGGCTGTGGGAGGGGACCGGCGCCGACGAGGGCGACAAGCTGGACGGCATGGTCGCCGGGGAGGCGGACCGTTACTTCCCGCGTGCCCCACTGCCCGACCACGAGGGCCGGGTCCTGCTCGCCCACTCCCCGTACCGGGACGGCGAGGGTGTTCCGCGCCACCAGGAGACCTCCCTCTACCGCGCCCCTTCCGGCGCCCTGGTCTTCGCGTCCGGAACGTTCGCCTGGTCCCCCGCGCTGGACCGCCCCGGCCACGTCGATCCCCGTGTCCAGCAGGCGACAGCAAACCTCCTGGACCGCATCTGCAAACGAGACTGAACGCAACGCTCCCCGCCCCCGCGGACCGGCTCGCTCCCGGCATGGGGGAGAATCGAGCCATTGGGAGAGAACCACGGGGAGGGACCGTGTCCGGATTCGTCGAAAAGCCCGAACCCGTCCAGGTGCCGGGGCTGGTGCATCTGCACACCGGGAAGGTGCGCGAGCTGTACCAGAACGAGGCGGGTGACCTCGTGATGGTCGCCAGCGACCGCACGTCCGCATTCGACTGGGTGCTGCCGACCGAGATCCCGGACAAGGGCCGGATCCTGACCCAGCTGTCGCTCTGGTGGTTCGACCTGCTCCGGGACCTGGTCCCGAGTCATGTCCTGAGCACCGAACTCCCGCCGGGCGCCCCCGCGGACTGGGCCGGCCGCACCTTGGTCTGCAAGTCCCTGAAGATGGTCCCGGTGGAGTGCGTGGCCCGCGGCTACCTCACCGGCTCGGGCCTCGCCGAGTACAAGGAGTCCCGCACCGTCTGCGGTCTCGCCCTGCCCGAGGGCCTGGTCGACGGCTCGGAACTGCCCGCCCCGATCTTCACCCCGGCGACCAAGGCCGCGGTCGGCGAGCACGACGAGAACGTCTCCTACGAGGAGGTCGCCCGCCAGGTCGGCGCCGAGACCGCGGCCCAGCTGCGGCAGGCGACCCTCGCCGTCTACGGACGCGCCCGCGACATCGCCCGCGACCGCGGGATCATCCTGGCGGACACCAAGTTCGAGTTCGGCTACGACGGGGACACCCTCGTCCTCGCCGACGAGGTCCTCACCCCGGACTCCTCCCGCTTCTGGCCGGCCGACCAGTGGCAGCCGGGCCGCGCCCAGCCGTCGTTCGACAAGCAGTTCGTACGGGACTGGCTCACCTCCCCCGCCTCCGGTTGGGACCGCGCGAGCGAGCAGCCCCCGCCGCCGCTGCCGCAGGAGATCGTGGAGGCGACCCGTGCGAAGTACGTGGAGGCATACGAGCGCCTGACCGGCGTGCGCTGGTCATAGTTCGACCGGCCGACCGCATACGACGGCACGCAGGGCCTGGCACTCGGCCGGGCCCTGAGGGCCGCCGCGAGCATCCGGACGCACCCCGAGGCACACGAAGAAGCCCCCGGCCTGGGCCGGGGGCTTCTTTCTGGAGCGGACGACGAGGCTCGAACTCGCGACCTCAACCTTGGCAAGGTTGCGCTCTACCAACTGAGCTACGTCCGCACTGCGCGCTGCGCGAAGCCAACTATACCCAACCTCGCTCCCGTGCGAGACGCACTGCGGCATGACGGTTCTCGGCGCCGAGTTTGGAGGCGGCCGACGACAGGTAGTTCCGCACGGTGCCCTCCGCGAGCGCGGCCCGCTCGGCGATCTCCGAGACGGGCGCCCCGTCGGCCGCGTACTCCAGCACCTCGGCCTCCCGGGCGGTCAGGGGGGAGTCCCCGGCAGCGATGGCGTCGGCGGCCAACTCGGGGTCCACGTACCGGTTTCCCGCATGCACGGTCCGGATGATCTCGGCGAGCCGCTGCGCGCTGACGGTTTTCGGTACGAAGCCGCGCACCCCCGCCTCGAGCGCACGCTTCAGATGCCCGGGCCGCCCGTGGCTGGTCACGATCAACACCTGGCAGTCCGGCAGCTCGGCCTTCAGGGATGTGGTCACCTTCACACCGTCCGCACCCGGCATCTGAAGATCCACCACGGCCACGTCCGGTCGGTGCGCCCGTGCCATGGCGAGGGCCTCGGGCCCCGTCGCGGCCTCGGCCACCACCAGCAGGTCATCCTCCAGCGACAGCAGCGCGGCCAGGGCTCCCCGGATCAGGTGCTCGTCATCGGCCAGCAGCAGGCGCACGTGCGGTACTGACGTCATGAGGCGACCTCGCTCACACCGCCGGGGACGGCGGCCGACGGCGCGGCGGGCGGCAGCGGAACCTCCGCGGTCAGCAGGAACACCCCTGGTCCCGCGGATCCGGCCCGCAGAGTCCCACCGATCTCCGACAGTCGCTCGCGCAGTCCCACAAGTCCCGACCCCCTTCCCGGCTCTCCGTCCGGTGCCCCGTCGTTCTCGACGCGGAGCACGATCCGTTCGTCCGTCGCTCGCAGGGACACGGCACAGTGCCGGGCATCCCCGTGGCGCAGGACGTTCGTCGTCGCCTCCCGTACGACCCAGGCCAGCGCGGACTGCACCGGCGCGGGCAGCCCGGCGGTCGGCCCGCTCACCGTGCAGTCGATCCCGGCGGCGGTCAACACGCCCCGGGCTCCCGCCAGTTCGGCTGCCAGGTCAGCCTCACGGTAGCCGCGCACGACCTCGCGGACCTCGCGCTGCGACTCCTGCGCGATCCGCTGCACCTCGATCATCTGCTCCAGGGCCTCCGGCCGGCCGCGCCGCGCCAGCTGCACGGCGAGCTCGCTCTTGAGCGCGATCACGGCCAGGTTGCGCCCCATCACGTCGTGCAGATCGCGGCCGAAGCGGAGCCGTTCCTCGGCCACGGCGAGCCGGGCCTCGATCTCACGGGCCCGTTCCGCCTCCCACAGCACCGCCAGGGTCCATGCGCCGCAGCGCGAGGTGAGCAGACAGAACCCGATCGCCAAGGCGGTCATGACACCCGTGGTCACCGCTTCCGTGGTGTCCATGCGGACGAGCGCGGTCGTCACCATGAGGACGCCCCCGAACGCGGCGGACCGCCGAACGAACACCCTCATGGGGACGACGAGTGCGTACAGCATCCCGAACGGCAGCAGCACGGCGTCGAGGGCCAGCAAGCAGGTCGCCGGGGCGGCCGCGTCCAGTGCGTGCAGCACGAGAACGGGCGCCAGCGCCAGGGCGAGCAGCGCAGCCGGTGTCCACAGGGTGCGCGGGGGCATTGCGGAGCGATCGAGGTAGTGGTCGAGCACCGGCCTCAGGAGCCGGTTCGCCGCCGCGCACTGCAGGGCGTTGGCGAGGAGGAGCAGCCCTCCGAGGGCCAGCGCGGTCCGGTCGTGGTGAAGGTCCGAGACGAGTGGCAGCCCCAGCCAGCTCATGGAGAAGCCCCACACCGAGCAGTGCCACACGATCATGCTCTGCAATTCGACGCGGGCGGCCTTGCTGCGGTCGTGCCAGGTACGGCGCTGCCATGCGCGTATTCCTGCGATCACCCGTCTCGTCCCCCTTCGTGCCAACGCGTCCGCACCGCGGCGTCGGTCAGCGCCGCGGTTCCCAGCGGAACCACCGTCGTACGGCCCACACCGCGGCCACCACCCAGGCGACCGCTGTCGCGACGGCGCTCAGAGTGTCGTACACCGACAGGCCGCCGTTCCACCCGCCGCGGATCAGCCGGATCGCCGGGGAGAGCGGCAGCAGCGCGCAGACCGACGCGATCCGCTCGGGCAGCAGCTCCGTCGGGATCGTGATGCCCGAGCCCAGCAGGGAGACGGCCACCATCGGCAGCGCTGTCACCTGTGCGCTCTCGACGGTCCTGCTGAAGCTCGCGGTGACGGCGGCGAGTGCCGCGCACAGGGCGAGGCCCGACGACAGCCCGAGAGCGGCGAGATGGGGGGCACGCGGCACTCCGGCGTCGAGCAACACCGCACAGCCGACCGCCAGCAGCACGGACTGGCCGAGGCCGACGCAGACCGAGGGAAGCGCGGCGCCGGTCAGGATCTCGGCGTCGCCGAGCTCCCCGGTGCGCAGGCGTTTGAGCACCAGCTCCTCCCGGCGGGCGACGAAGACGTTCACGAGGGAGCTGTAGACGGCGAACAGCATGGAGAAGCCGATGGAGGCCGTCACCATCACGGTGCCCATCGTCAGTCCCTCGGCCCTGAGGCCCATCTGCCTGGCCGTCGGCCGCACGCTGAAGGGCAGCGTCAGCGGGACGAACAACGCCGTGATGATCACGCTCTTGTTGCGGCTCAGCAGCGTGAGTTCGGCGCGCGCGAGGGCGCGGAGACGCCTGGCACGGGTGGACCTGCTGCTCGATCCGGTTGCTGTGACGGTCGCGAGGGTGCTCATACCGCGGCCTCCGTCGTCCGGTTCGTCGTGTCGTGCTGTGGGCCGGTGCGGTCCGGCGGCGGTGCGGCCGTCCTGGCGATGTGCAGGAACGCCTCTTCCAGGGATGCGGACCGCACATCGAGGGCGCGCAGTTCGACCCGGGCGCGCTGGGCCCACAGCAGGACGGCGGTGGCGGTGCGCTGGAGTTCGTCGGTCCGCAGGCGGACGGTGCGGCCCGCCGTCTCGTGTGCCGTCACGCCCAGGTCGGCGAGCGGGGGCAGGTCACCGAGGAAGTAGCCCTCGGGCAGCTCGAAGGAGACCCGGGAAGGCTGGGTAGAGGTGACCTCGGACGGTGTGCCCGAGGCGGCGATGCGGCCCTCATGGAGGACGGCGAGCCGGTCGGCGAGCTCTTCGGCCTCCTCGAGGTAGTGCGTGGTCAGCAGGACGGTCGTCCCCGCGTCCCGCAGTTCACGGACCACCCGCCAGGTGTCCTGGCGGCCCTCGGCGTCCAGGCCGGTCGTCGGTTCGTCGAGGAAGAGGACCTCGGGGCGCCCGAGGAGCGCGAGCGCCAGGTCCAGGCGCCGCTTCTCACCTCCCGACAGCTGTTTGACGCGTACGCCGGAGCGCCGGGTCAGCCCGACCAGCTCCAGGGCTTCGCCCACGGGCCGGGCACCGCTGCTGCAGCCGGCCCACATCCGTGCGGTCTCCGCGACCGTCAGTTCGGAGGGGAAGCCACCCTCCTGGAGCATCACGCCGATCCGGGGCCGGACGCGGCCCGCTCCGCGTGCGGGTCGTGGCCCAGGACCCGCACGCGTCCGCCGGCCGGAGGGGCGAGGCCCTCGAGCAGTTCGACGGTGGACGTCTTGCCGGCGCCGTTGGTGCCGAGCAGCGCGAAGACCTCGGCGCGGCCCACCGAGAAGGTGATGCCGCGCACGGCTTCGAAGCCGCCCCCGTACACGCGCCGCAGATCAGTGACCTCAATCACGTGCTCGCGTTGGTCGGTGTTCACGACATCCAGCGTCGTCGTCGACGGGGAGGGGCAGCAGTGCGCCGTGTCATCAGTCCGCGTGACAAATGTCAGAAGACTCGGAAAGCCAAACGAGGAAGGCCCCGATCGACTGACCGGGGCCTTCCTCGTATGGAGCGGACGACGAGGCTCGAACTCGCGACCTCAACCTTGGCAAGGTTGCGCTCTACCAACTGAGCTACGTCCGCATTGCCCTCGACCGCCAGCTGTGAAAGACACAGCCGCCGATCGGTGCGAGCACCAGCGTACCTGATCCACAAGGGTGGTCCGACCGGTCTCGTAGAGCGGGTGACAGGGATTGCACACTGCGCCTCCCCCTTGGAAAGGGGGTGTTCTGCTACTGAACTACACCCGCGTGACGCTCGGGCCTCGGCCCTTCCGGCCTCGCCCCTCGGCGTGCTCAGACTCTAGCTGATCACCAGGGGTGCAACGCAAGTCGGTTGCCTACGGGCCCGCATGGGGCTCTGACGGGGCGAGGGGGAGCGCCCCGGAACCCACGGCGAACCCACGAGGAACGGCACGCGGGGCCCGTGCGGAGCCCCGCGGCGGCACCCCGCCACCGAGCCCCGCTCAGCCGAGGGCGCGCGAAACCTGCCAAGCCCGCGCGGCTACTGCGCCTCGGCGAACGCCTCGTACACCTTCTTGGGGATCCGCCCCCGCGGCGGCACGTCCAGCTTGTTGGAGCGGGCCCACGCCCGGACCGCAGCCGGGTCCGGGGTCAGGGCCGTGTGCGTGTACGTCCGGCCCGACTTGGCCTTCTTCCGCCCGGCCTCCACGTACGGCTCCAGCGCCTTACGCAGTTTCTTGGCATTGGCTTGATTGAGGTCGATCTCGTACGACTTGCCGTCCAGTCCGAAGACGATCGTTTCCGCCGCTTCTGAGCCGTCGATGTCGTCGGAGAGAGTGACCACGACACGCTGCGCCACGAATATCGGTCCCTTCGTGCGGCACCCCCGCGATCCCGTGCCATGACGTGCGCAACGATGACGTGCGCAGTCGTCCGGCGGATGTCGGGGAGGTGTCGACTGTCCGGCAGTAATTGGGCAAAGTATCGGCTATTGCCTTTTCCTTTGTACAGTGCCCGGCATTGCATTGTGAAGACAGGTTGAATACTTCCGCGTGTCCGCGTGCAATGCCCCGGCGTCCTTCTCTTGCGGTTTTTCCGAGGATTTTCCGTGCCCGGCACCGCGTCGATGCCGGATCGTGATGCCGGTCACGTAGGATGCTACGAATCTACGCGAGTAGAAATTGTGTGCGGGTAGTCTGAAGGAACCTGCTCAGCACCACACACCGGGAGTGCCAGTGGCACGCGTCGTAGTCGACGTCATGCTCAAGCCGGAGATCCTCGACCCCCAGGGCCAGGCGGTGCAGCGCGCACTGCCGCGCCTCGGTTTCGACGGCATCTCCGACGTACGTCAGGGAAAGCGATTCGAACTCGAGGTGGACGGGCCGGTCGACGACGCCGCGCTCGCCCGTATCCACGATCTCGCCGAATCCTTCCTCGCCAACACCGTGATCGAGGACTTCACCGTCAAGGTGGAGGAAGTGGCGGAGGCCTCGAAGTGACCACCCGTATCGGCGTCGTCACTTTCCCGGGCAGCCTCGACGACCGGGACACCCAGCGCGCGATCCGTATCGCCGGGGCGGAGCCCGTCGCCCTCTGGCACAAGGACAAGGACCTCAAGCAGGTCGACGCCGTTGTCCTGTGCGGCGGTTTCTCCTACGGCGACTATCTGCGGGCCGGTGCCATCGCCCGCTTCTCGCCGGTGATGGAGCCCCTCATCGAGCAGGCGAAGGCGGGCCTCCCGGTCCTCGGCATCTGCAACGGCTTCCAGATCCTCACGGAGGCCCATCTCCTCCCGGGCGCGATGCTCGGCAACGACCACCTCCACTTCATCTGCCGCGACCAGAAGCTGCGGGTGGAGAACGCGGACACTTCCTGGACCAGCGACTACGACGCCGGCCAGGAGATCCAGATCCCGCTGAAGAACATGGACGGCCGGTACGTCGCCGACGAGTACACCCTCGACAAGCTCGAGGCCGAGGGCCGGGTCGCCTTCCGCTACCTGGTCCGCGGCGAAGCCGCTGATGGATACGGCAACCCCAACGGCTCGCTGCGGGACATCGCCGGCATCACCAACGAGGCGGGCAACGTCGTGGGCCTCATGCCGCACCCCGAGCACGCCGTCGAATCGCTGATCGGTACCGGTCGTACCGACGGCCTCCCGTTCTTCACCTCGATCCTCAAGAAGCTGGTCACCGCATGAGCAGGACGCCTCTGGACACGGTCGAGCACGCGACCGCGACCCCCGACGTCGCGCTGCCCTGGGCCGAACTCGGCCTGAAGAAGGACGAGTACGAGCGGATCGTCGAGATCCTCGGCCGCCGCCCGACCGGCGCCGAACTCGCGATGTACTCGGTCATGTGGTCCGAGCACTGCTCGTACAAGAGCAGCAAGGTCCACCTGCGCCAGTTCGGCGAGAAGGCACCCGAGTCCGACGCTCTGCTCGTCGGCATCGGCGAGAACGCCGGTGTCGTGGACGTCGGCCAGGGCTACGCCGTCACCTTCAAGGTGGAGTCGCACAACCACCCCTCCTACGTCGAGCCCTACCAGGGCGCGGCCACGGGCGTCGGCGGCATCGTGCGCGACATCATCGCGATGGGCGCGCGCCCGGTCGCCGTGGTGGACCCGCTGCGCTTCGGCGCGGCCGACCACCCCGACACCAAGCGCGTCCTGCCCGGCGTCGTCGCCGGCATCGGCGGCTACGGCAACTGCCTGGGCCTGCCGAACATCGGCGGCGAGGTCGTCTTCGACGCCTGCTACCAGGGCAACCCGCTGGTCAACGCCGGTGCCATCGGTGTGATGCGGCACGAGGACATCCACCTCGCGAAGGCGTCCGGCGCCGGCAACAAGGTCATCCTGTACGGCGCCCGCACGGGCGGCGACGGCATCGGCGGCGCCTCCATCCTCGCCTCCGAGACCTTCGACGACGCCAAGCCCTCCAAGCGCCCCGCCGTCCAGGTGGGCGACCCCTTCCAGGAGAAGCTCCTCATCGAGTGCACCCTGGAGGCGTTCCGGGAGAAGCTCGTCGTCGGTATCCAGGACCTGGGCGCGGCGGGCCTGTCCTGCGCGACCTCGGAGCTGGCCTCGAACGGCTCCGGCGGCATGCGCGTCACCCTCGACGACGTCCCCCTGCGTGACTCGACGCTCTCCCCCGAGGAGATCCTGATGAGCGAGTCGCAGGAAAGGATGTGTGCGGTCGTCGAGCCGGAGAAGGTCGACCGCTTCCTGGAGATCTGCGCCAAGTGGGACGTCATCGCCACCGTCATCGGTGAGGTGACCGACGGGGACCGCCTGGAGATCTACTGGCACGGCGAGAAGATCGTCGACGTCGACCCGCGCACGGTCGCGCACGAGGGCCCGGTCTACGAGCGCCCGTACGCCCGCCCGTCCTGGCAGGACGAACTGCAGGCCGACGACCCGAACAAGCTCCCGCGCCCGGCGACGTCCGAGGAGCTGAAGGACCAGGTCCTGAAGCTGGTCGGCTCGCCCAACCAGGCGTCCAAGAAGTGGATCACGCAGCAGTACGACCACTTCGTGCAGGGCAACACGGTCCTCGCCCAGCCCGAGGACTCCGGCATGATCCGCATCGACGAGGAGTCCGGCCTCGGCGTGGCCATCGCCACGGACGGCAACGGCCGCTACGCCAAGCTCGACCCGTACGCGGGCGCGCAGCTGGCCCTCGCGGAGGCGTACCGCAACGTGGCGACCACGGGCGCCAGGCCGCTGGCCGTCTCCGACTGCCTGAACTTCGGCTCGCCCGAGGACCCGGCGGTGATGTGGCAGTTCGCGGAGGCCGTGCGTGGTCTGGCGGACGGCTGTCAGCAGCTGGGCACCCCGGTGACCGGCGGCAACGTCTCCCTCTACAACCAGACGGGCGAGGCTGCCATCCACCCGACCCCGGTGGTCGCCGTGCTGGGCGTCATCGACGACGTCGCCCGGCGCACCCCGGTCGCCTTCCAGGAGGAGGGCCAGCTGCTGTACCTCCTCGGCGACACCCGTGAGGAGTTCGGCGGTTCGGCCTGGTCGCAGGTGATCCACGACCACCTCGGCGGTCTGCCCCCGCAGGTCGACCTGGAGCGCGAACGCCTCCTCGGCGAGATCCTGATCTCCGCATCCCGCGACGGCATGATCGACTCCGCGCACGACCTGTCCGACGGCGGTCTGATCCAGGCCGTGGTCGAGTCGGCGCTGCTCGGCGGCAAGGGCGCACGGCTGATCGTGCCGGACGGCCTGCACGCGTTCACGTTCCTCTTCTCCGAGTCGGCGGGACGCGCGATCGTCGCCGTGCCGCGCTCGGAGGAGGTCCGCTTCAACGACATGTGCGGCGCGCGCGGCCTGCCGGCCACCCGCATCGGTGTCGTGGACGGGGAGACCGTCGAGGTCCAGGGCGAGTTCGAGCTGACCCTGGCAGAACTGCGCGAGGCCCACGAGGGCACCATTCCGGCGCTGCTCGCGTAAGCGTTCGTCGGACGGTCGTACGTCGGTGAAGGCCCCACCCGGTCGACGGGCGGGGCCTTCACCGTTCGCGTCCCCCCGCCCCCGCCTCCGCCTCCCGCGTTCCCCAGGCCCCGCCCCCGCCTCCCGCGTTCCCCAGGCCCCGCCCCCGCCTCCCGCGCCCACTAGGCTCGACGCCATGCCCCCGGCCAAGAAGCGCACTCGGACCTACGACCCCGTCAAGACCCGCGCCGCCGTTCTCGCGCAGTTCGGGAACGTACGGGAGGCCGTGCGCACCCTCACGGCCGAACAACTCGCGCTGCCCACCCGGCTCGGGGACTGGACCGTGCGGGAACTGGCCACGCACATCGGGATGGCCCTCTCGGCCTTCGGGCGGTTCCTCGGCAGGCCGGAACCCGCCGCGCAGAACGCCACCGTCCTCGACTGGCCCTTCGCGACCTCCGCCAACTCCGGGGCCATCGCGGACACCACCCGCACACTGGCCGCCCAGAACCCCGACCTCGACACCTACCTCGCCGGCATCGAGAAGGAGTTCTCGGAACTCCTCGCCGCCCACCCCGGCACCCGGCTTCTCGACAGCTCCGCGGGCGCCATGCCGATCGCCGACTACCTGGTCACCCGCACCGTCGAACTCGTCGTCCACACCGACGACCTGAACGCCGCCGTCCCCGGTCTCGACATCCCCTACGACCGCCAGGCCCTCGCCGCCGCCACCCGGCTGCTCGCCGACGCGCTCGCCGCGAAGGCGCCCGGCGCCTCCACCGAGGTGCGTGTCCCGCCGTACGCCGTCGTGCAGTGCATCGAGGGCCCCCGGCACACCCGCGGCACCCCGCCCAACGTCGTCGAGACCGACCCGCTGACCTGGGTCCGGCTCGCGACCGGCCGTACGAGCTGGGACACGGCCCTCGCCGACGCCACGGTCAGCGCGAGCGGCGAACGGGCCGACCTCGGCGGGCTGCTGCCCTTGATGGCGTGAGGTGCGTGAGGCCGTGACGGCGTGGCCGTCGTGGAGCCGCGAAGGCGACGATACGTGCCGGTCGCTTCACGGACCGCACCCTCCGCCCACCCACCCGGTAGATGTGCGACGGCTCACTCATGGACACCGGCGAGCCGCTGAGCGAGCTCCCGGGCCGCCCGCCGTCCTCCGCCCCCGGCCGCCGGAGCACCTCTCTGACCAGCGCAGACGTCACGGGCGTCAGCGCGTTCGCCGAGCGCCGACCACGGGCGTCCGGCCAGTGCGCACGGCGTGCGGCATCGGTGACCGGATTCGGACCAGTGCGCGATCTCGCCTACACTCGGTGGCGTGCCACGTGGTGACGGTCGACTCAATCACGATCTGCTCCCCGGTGAGAAAGGCCCCCAGGACGCGTGCGGCGTCTTCGGTGTCTGGGCCCCGGGCGAAGAGGTCGCAAAGCTCACGTACTTCGGGCTCTACGCCCTCCAGCACCGGGGTCAGGAATCCGCGGGTATCGCGGTGAGCAACGGCTCCCAGATCCTCGTCTTCAAGGACATGGGCCTGGTCTCCCAGGTCTTCGACGAGACCTCCCTCGGTTCGCTCCATGGTCACATCGCGGTCGGTCACGCCCGCTACTCGACCACCGGCGCCTCCGTCTGGGAGAACGCCCAGCCGACGTTCCGGGCCACCGCGCACGGCTCGATCGCGCTCGGCCACAACGGCAACCTGGTCAACACGGCGCAGCTCGCCGAGATGGTCGCCGACCTCCCCAAGGAGAACGGCCGCGCCACCCAGGTCGCCGCCACCAACGACACCGACCTCGTCACCGCCCTCCTGGCGGGCCAGGTCGACGACGACGGCAAGCCGCTGACCGTCGAAGAGGCGGCCCCCAAGCTTCTGCCCCAGGTCAAGGGCGCCTTCTCGCTCGTCTTCATGGACGAGAACACCCTCTACGCGGCCCGCGACCCGCAGGGCATCCGCCCGCTGGTCCTCGGCCGGCTGGAGCGCGGCTGGGTCGTCGCCTCCGAGACCGCCGCGCTGGACATCGTCGGCGCGAGCTTCGTCCGCGAGATCGACCCGGGCGAGTTCGTCGCGATCGACGAGAACGGCCTGCGCACCTCCCGGTTCGCGGAAGCGAAGCCGAAGGGCTGTGTCTTCGAGTACGTGTACCTGGCCCGCCCGGACACCGACATCGCCGGCCGGAACGTGTACCTCTCCCGCGTCGAGATGGGCCGCCGCCTGGCCAGGGAGGCGCCCGTCGAGGCCGATCTGGTCATAGCGACGCCCGAGTCCGGCACGCCCGCCGCGATCGGCTACGCGGAGGCCTCCGGCATCCCGTTCGGCTCCGGCCTGGTGAAGAACGCGTACGTCGGCCGGACCTTCATCCAGCCCTCGCAGACGATCCGCCAGCTCGGCATCCGGCTGAAGCTGAACCCCCTCAAGGAAGTCATCAAGGGCAAGCGCCTGGTCGTCGTCGACGACTCGATCGTGCGCGGCAACACCCAGCGGGCACTGGTGCGGATGCTGCGCGAGGCGGGCGCCGCCGAGGTCCACATCCGGATCTCCTCGCCGCCGGTGAAGTGGCCCTGCTTCTTCGGCATCGACTTCGCGACCCGCGCCGAGCTGATCGCCAACGGCATGTCGGTCGAGGAGATCGGCCGCTCCCTGGGCGCCGACTCCCTGGCGTACATCTCCATCGACGGCATGATCGAGGCGACCGCCATCGCCAAGCCGAACCTGTGCCGCGCCTGCTTCGACGGCGAGTACCCGATGGAGCTGCCCGACCCGGAGCTCCTCGGCAAGCAGCTGCTGGAGACCGAGCTGGCGGCCGGTCCCGCCGCCACGGCCGCGACCGACGCGATCCGTCGCCCGTAAGACCAGAGGGTCCGGGGGCGTCCCCCCGGAAGACCCAGCCACCAACCCGAAAGATCCCAGGCAATGTCTGAGACCCAAACCGGTGCTTCCTACGCGGCGGCAGGCGTCGACATCGAAGCGGGCGACCGCGCCGTGGAGCTCATGAAGGAGTGGGTGAAGAAGACGCAGCGCCCCGAGGTCCTCGGCGGCCTCGGCGGCTTCGCCGGCCTCTTCGACGCCTCCGCCCTCAAGCGCTACGAGCGTCCGCTGCTCGCCTCCGCCACCGACGGCGTCGGCACCAAGGTCGACGTCGCGCGCCGGATGGGCGTCTACGACACCATCGGCCACGACCTCGTCGCCATGGTCATGGACGACATCGTGGTGTGCGGCGCCGAGCCGCTGTTCATGACCGACTACATCTGCGTCGGCAAGGTCCACCCCGAGCGGGTCGCCGCGATCGTGAAGGGCATCGCCGAGGGCTGCGTGCTGGCGGGATGCGCCCTGGTGGGCGGAGAGACGGCCGAACACCCCGGCCTGCTGGGTGCGGACGACTTCGACGTCGCGGGCGCCGGTACGGGTGTCGTGGAGGCCGACCGGCTGCTCGGCGCCGAGCGCGTCCGCGAGGGTGACGCGCTGATCGCCATGGCGTCCTCCGGACTTCACTCCAACGGGTACTCCCTCGTCCGGCACGTCCTGCTCGACCGGGCGAAGCTCGGCCTCGACCAGCACATCGACGACCTCGGCCGCACCCTCGGCGAGGAGCTGCTCGAGCCCACGAAGATCTACTCGCTGGACTGCCTGGCCCTGATGCGCACCGCCGAGGTGCACGCGTTCAGCCACGTCACCGGCGGCGGACTCGCGGCCAACCTGGCCCGCGTGATCCCCGACCACCTGCACGCCGTCATCGACCGCTCGACCTGGACCCCCGCTCCGGTGTTCGACCTCGTCGGGAGGACCGGCGACGTCGAGCGCCTGGAGCTGGAGAAGACCCTGAACATGGGCGTCGGCATGATCGCGGTCGTCCCCGAGCAGTCGGTGGACGTCGCGCTCGCCGCCCTCGCCGACCGCGGCGTGGACGCATGGGTCGCCGGCGAGATCACCGAGCGGGGCGAGCACGAAACGGGTGCCGCCCTGGTCGGGGACTACGCCGGCTGAGACCCTGCCGACAGCACAGAACCCGGTCCGTGGCCAGGGCCACGGACCGGGTGAAAACTCAGTGCAGGGTCAAGCGCCGCGACGGTGCCGAGAGGACGACTCGTCTTGCTCGTCCTCGTCGTCGTCCGCGTACAGCTCGGCGTACCGTGCGTACAGATCGTCGTCGTGCTCATCGTCCTCGAACCGGTCGCCGTTCGGCGACGCGTTCGACGTCGATGCGCCCAGCTCCTCGGCCAGGCGTGAGAGGTCCGTCCCACCGCTGTTGTACTTCAGCTGGCGGGCGACCTTCGTCTGCTTGGCCTTGGCCCGGCCGCGCCCCATGGCTCGACCCCCTCAACGACGGGGCTCGACGGCCCCAGAGTCTTGACACGCGTTCATGATCCGGAACGGGCTCTCCGCAGAGAGACCGGCCCGTAGGGCTTCCACGGTACCTGAGCCCACGCCCATACGGTACGTCGCCCGCAGGACGGGCGTGTGCCCATGACCGTCGAGGAGCCCTGTCCTCGCTGGTCACGGCCGATTTTAACCACTTATTGGCCGACGACCCGCCGTGGAAAGTGAGAGTCCTCTCAAACCCTCCCTCGGCGGGTACCGGTCAAACCCGGGTGGCCCCCCTCGGGAAGGTCACCGTCCGCGTGCCTCCGCCATCCGCTGCTCGGCGATCCGGTCGGCTGCGGCGGCCGGCGGAATGCCGTCTTCCTTCGCACGAGCGAAGATCGTCAACGTGGTGTCGAAGATCTTCGCCGCCTTCGCCTTGCACCGGTCGAAGTCGAATCCGTGCAGCTCGTCGGCGACCTGGATGACGCCGCCGGCGTTCACGACGTAGTCGGGCGCGTACAGGATCCCGCGGTCCGCGATGTCCTTCTCCACACCCGGGTGCGCGAGCTGGTTGTTGGCCGCGCCGCACACCACCTTGGCCGTCAGCACCGGCACCGTCTCGTCGTTCAGCGCCCCGCCCAGCGCGCACGGGGCGTAGATGTCCAGGCCCTCGGTGCGGATGAGGGCAGCGGTGTCGGCGGCGACGGCGACCTGCGGGTGCGCGTCGGTGACGCGGCGCACGGCGTCCGGCCGTACGTCCGTGATCACGACGTCGGCGCCGTCCTCGAGCAGGTGCTCGACCAGGTAGTGCCCGACCTTCCCGACACCCGCGATGCCGACCTTGCGCCCGCGCAGCGTCGGGTCGCCCCACAGGTGCTGTGCGGAGGCCCGCATGCCCTGGAAGACGCCGTAGGCGGTGAGCACGGAGGAGTCGCCCGCGCCGCCGTTCTCGGGGGAGCGGCCGGTGGTCCAGGGGCACGCCCGGGCCACCACGTCCATGTCGGCCACATACGTACCGACGTCGCAGGCCGTGACGTACCGGCCACCGAGCGAGGCCACGAAACGGCCGTAGGCCAGCAGGAGCTCCTCGGTCTTGATCCGCTCGGGGTCGCCGATGATGACGGCCTTGCCGCCGCCGTGGTCGAGACCGGCCATGGCGTTCTTGTACGACATCCCGCGCGAGAGGTTCAGCGCGTCGGCGACGGCCTCCTCCTCGCTCGTGTACGGGTAGAAGCGCGTGCCGCCGAGGGCGGGGCCCAGAGCGGTGGAGTGGATCGCGATGACGGCCTTGAGGCCACTGGCCCTGTCCTGACAGAGCACGACCTGCTCATGACCCCCTTGATCCGAGCGGAACAGGGTGTGCAGGACGCCGTCGGTTACGTCGGTCACGGTGGTGACTCCCGGTTGAGTAGCGGCGGTTGGGGGAGGGTCCCGTGCGGGTGGCGGGGCCCGTGGGCATGAGCGTAGAGCGTGCGGGCGCCCACGATGCGCGCAGTGCCGAGGATCACCCTCCCTCGGAGTACGCCCGGACGGGTTCGTGGGACGATTTGCAAGGGTTTTCCACCTCGGCCGGGCCGGTGCCCGGGCGGGTTCGGGTCGGGTTCGGGTGGGGAGGGAGCAGGTGTGCCCAAGGTGTCCTCGGTGATCGTCCCGTACGCGACCTACTTGCGCGTGTACGAACCGCTGGCCGCCTTCCCGGAGCCGGAGCGCAGCCACTGGGCCCGCTACGCCCGCCGCCCCGACCGTCCCTCGTACCAGGACGAACTGCGCCGTTCCCTGGCCGACTTGCTGCCCACGCCGCCTGTCCCGGTGCCGGTGCACGAGAGCGACGACGCCTTCGTGACCGAGGTCGAAGGCGTGCTCTGCGTGTGCCCCTGGCGCACCCGGCTGCGCGGCTGGGAGGCGCTGGAGGAGCTGCCCGAGGAACTGCCGGCGCCGGTCCTGGACGCGGTCCTGCCGCCCGTCGTGCGCCGCCAGGCCGCCCAGGACTACGAGCGCTGGCGGGAGCGGAACCCGGACGCGCGCCCCTGGATCCGCACCGCGACCTGGCAGGTGCCGCTGAACTGGTTCGTGCTGGTCTCCGACGAGGAGCGCAGGTACGAGAAGGGGTCCGGCGAGGTGCCCCCGATGCTGCGCTACCGCACGCCCATGGTGCAGGCCCGCAGGCGCGTCGCGCGGGCGCTCAGGACGCTGAAGGACACGATCGACGAGGGACCGCTCATCGACGGACTGGTGGACGTCGGGCGGTGGCTCGAGGAGTTCCACCCCCGGTCGCTGGTCGAGCTGGACTACGGCGGGCTCGTCCACGTCCTGCCGGCCGCGGAGCTGGACGCGGACCACTCGGCCGCGGACGTCGCCGAGGGCATCGAGGCCCTGCGGCTCGGGGACGGGGCGGCGGCCGGGGAGGCGTACGGGCGGCTGGTGGAGCGCTGGCGGGCCGTACGGGAGCGCCGGTCGGCGAACTGAGGGCGGTCCCTCAGCCGGGGCGCCGGTGAACCGTTGCTCGAATTGTGACCCGCGAGACATGGTGAAGTCAGAACCCTTGGCCCATGGTTGACGTACCGCAGGTAGGCGCGGGGTCGGAGCCGAGGACGTAGCGACCGATCCGGGCTTATGCCGCCAAGCGTGACGGACGGCACTTACAAGGACCTTGCGTCTTACGGCCCTCCTCGTGCCAAAATAGGACAAGGAGCCCGGGGGAGGCTCCTTCTGCCCACATCTGGGCGGAAACTCAGCATTGCACGCTTTGGGGGGTCTTGTGACTCCTGATCGTCCTGTGACTGTTCGTCACAGTGGCGTGACTGTCCGCTATGGCATGGTCCATCGGCTTCCGTCGCTGATGAACACCTGGGAGGGCAATTCCATCGGTTTGGCCGACGCGGCTGGACAGATGGTGTAGTTGTAGTGCCGAGGACAAGCCGTTCGTCCTATAACCGACTCGACTCGCGTCCGCCATTTCGGGCAACGCGGGTCAAGGTGCAGAATTTAGAGGAAAGAACCGAGAAGGTTCGGTTCTCCCGAGGAGGCCGCTCATGACCGCTCGCACCCCTGATGCCGAGCCGCTGCTGACCCCGGCTGAGGTCGCCACCATGTTCCGTGTCGACCCCAAGACGGTCACGCGGTGGGCGAAGGCCGGCAAGCTCACGTCCATCCGTACGCTCGGCGGGCACCGCCGCTACCGCGAGGCCGAGGTCCGCGCCCTGCTCGCGGGCATCCCGCAGCAGCGCAGCGAGGCCTGAAAAATCGCATAGCCGGACATACGAGCAGGTCCCCCACCTGCCGTGACGTCCGGGACAACAGCTCCAAGCGACGCGGGTCCTGCCCCAACAGGACTCACGCCCGAGGTCAACAGAGACACGACAAGGGTGCGTCGTAGGTCGCGCTGGACTCCGCCGGGTCCAGCGCGATCTTTTTTTGTGCGCCGGCCGACTGCCCGGGACCGGGCTGTGAGCGGCCTTGTCGCAGTCTGGGGAAGGGTGTCGGAACTTCTGCGCGACACCTCAGGGCAGGGTGCAATTGCACATATTAAATTGACCCTTTGTAGGAGGGGGGTAAGGGTGGCGGTCCCCGAGACTGGTTCGGTGACACCCGTCACATGCCAGAGTCCTTGTTACGGGCGTGGAGTCTTTGCTAGGGAACAGCCCGCTGAGCGGCGGGTGTTGGCCGGCCGCACGTCCAGGAGTGCCCACGCCGACGCGGGATGAACCCCCGGGTTTGTCACGCGGTCGTGGCACTCTCGGGGGCGCCGTCGCCCACCGGGGCCGTCTCCGGCGCCTCCTCGCCGCGCTGGGCGGGTTCGAGGGCCAGGCGCAGCAGGTGGTGGCAGATGGGGCAGTGCGGGGTCAGATGGCGGTACCCGGCCGCGGCGGACAGATGGGCACGGAGCAGAGCACGGGTCTCATGCCGAACGGACGCCGCCATACGCCACCTCCCCGGGGCCGCCCGCACCTCAGGGAGCCCTGACTTCTGGGGTACCGAGGGAAAGTGACGCCGTCAAGGCACGGGGCACTGCCGCTCGGGGAGCCGAGGGGGGTGCCACCGGCCGAGGGCCCGGTGGTGTCCGGTTGCGGCTGCGCCGCGGGCGCGGCCTCTGTCTCGACCGGTGGTGTCGTGTGCTGGTGGTACGGCGAAGGCCCGCGTCCGTTGCCGGATGCGGGCCTTCTCGATGCGGTCCTGACGGGATTTGAACCCGCGGCCTCCACCTTGACAGGGTGGCGAGCACTCCAAACTGCTCCACAGGACCAGGTCTCGCGGCGCTTTCGTGCGTTGCGCTGCGAGAAGAGACTGTACAGGAGGGTGAGCCCCTGGTCGAACTCACCCATCGTGCACGCGCCGTCACGGCACCGCCGCGTCGATCGCCTTCACGATCCGCTTGTCGGAGATCGGGTACGCCGTGCCCAGCGCGTGGGCGAAGTAGCTGACCCGGAGCTCCTCGATCATCCAGCGGATGTCCCGCACCGAGGACGGCACGGGACGGCCCTGCGGCAACTGCTCCAGCAGCCACGCGTACTCGTCCTGCATCTCCCGGACCTTCTCCATGCGCGTGGTGTCCCGCTGCACGTTCGTCGGCATCTGCTGGAGGCGGCGGTCGGCGGCCACCAGGTACCGCATCAGGTCCGGCAGCCGCCGTATCCCCGCCTCCGTCACGAACCCGGGTTTCACGAGGGCGTCCAGCTGCGCCCGTACGTCCGCCAGGTTCGGCAGCAGGGCCGGGCTGCGCACCGCCTTCAGGCGGCGCTCACAGGCCTGCCAGGCGGCCAGTACCTGCTGCACCTGTGCGACGGTGCGCACCGTCGTGTCGACGATCTCCGCGCGCACCCTGTCGAACAGCTTCCGGTACGACTCCTCGTCCCACGCAGGCCCCCCGAAGTCCCCGATCAGCTTGTCCGCCGCCGCCATGGCGCAGTCGTCGAACAGGGCCTGGACCGAGCCGTGCGGGTTCGCGGACAGGGCGAGCTTGTGCTGGTTGGTCAGCTTCTCGGACGCGAACTTCGCGGGGTTCACCGGGATGTTGCGGAGGATGAGCCGGCGTGTGCCCTTCCACATGGCCTCGGACTGTTCGGCCTCCGTGTCGAAGAGGCGTACGGACACCGTGTCGCCGTCGTCGACCAGTGCCGGGAACGCCTTGACCGGCTGCCCGGCCCGACGCGTCTCGAACACCTGGGTGAGCGTGCCGATCGTCCAGTCCGTGAGGCCAGTGCGCTCCAGGGACTCGCCGCCCTGCCGCTCGGCGGTGGCCGCCGCGGCCTGCGACAGCGCCTTGCGCGCCTTGGGCTTCAGCTGCAGCTTCAGGGCCTCGAGGTCCTTGTCCTCCGCCAGCTTGCGGCGCCGCTCGTCGACGATCCGGAAGGTGATCTTCAGATGGTCCGGCACCTTGGACCAGTCGAAGTCCTCCGGCTCGAACGGCACACCGACCATCCGCTTCAGCTCACGCGCCATCGTGGTCGTCAGCGGCTCCTGCAAGGGCACCGCGTTCTCCAGGAACGCCTTCGCGTAGTTCGGCGCCGGGACGTAGTTGCGGCGGATCGGCTTCGGCAGGGAGCGGATCAGCTCGGTGACCAGCTCCTCCCTCAGGCCCGGGATCTGCCAGTCGAAGCCCTCGTCCACGACCTGGTTGAGGACCTGCAGCGGGATGTGGACGGTCACGCCGTCCGCGTCCGCGCCCGGTTCGAACTGGTACGTGACCCGGAACTTCAGCCGGCCCTGGCGCCACGAGTCGGGGTAGTCGTCCTTGGTGACCGCGCCCGCCTTCTCGTTGATGAGCATCTCGCGCTCGAAGTCGAGGAAGTCGGGCTGCTCGTGGCGTTTGCGCTTCCACCAGGAGTCGAAGTGTGCGCCGGAGACGACGTGTTCGGGCACGCGCTGGTCGTAGAAATCGAACAGCGTCTCGTCGTCGACCACGATGTCCCGCCGCCGGGCGCGGTGCTCCAGCTCCTCGACCTCGCTCAGCAGCCTGCGGTTGTCGGCGAAGAACTTGTGGTGGGTGCGCCAGTCGCCCTCGACCAGGGCGTTGCGGATGAACAGCTCGCGGCTGGCCTCGGGGTCGATGCGGCCGTAGTTCACCTTCCGCTGGGCGACGATCGGGACGCCGTACAGCGTGACCTTCTCGTACGCCATCACGGCCGCCTGGTCCTTCTCCCAGTGCGGTTCGCTGTACGTCCGCTTCAGCAGATGGCCGGCGAGCGGCTCGACCCACTCGGGCTCGATCTTCGCGTTGACGCGGGCCCACAGGCGTGAGGTCTCCACCAGCTCGGCGGACATCACGAACCGTGGCGGCTTCTTGAAGAGGGCCGAGCCCGGGAAGATCGCGAACTTGGCGTTCCGGGCACCCAGGTACTCGTTCTTCGCCCCGTCCTTCACGTCCTTCATGCCGATGTGCGACAGCAGACCCGCGAGGAGCGAGACATGGATGCGGTCGGCCGGGGCGTCGTCCTCGTTGACGTGGATGCCCATCTGCTTGGCGACCGTGCGCAGCTGGGTGTAGATGTCCTGCCATTCGCGAATGCGCAGGAAGTTGAGGTACTCCTGCTTGCACATCCGGCGGAAGGACGAGGACCCCCGCTCCTTCTGCTGCTCGCGGATGTACCGCCACAGGTTGAGATACGCGAGGAAGTCGCTCGTCTCGTCCTTGAAGCGGGCGTGCTGCTGGTCGGCCTGGGTCTGCTTGTCGGCGGGGCGCTCGCGCGGGTCCTGGATGGACAGTGCGGCGGCGATCACCATGACCTCGCGCACGCAGCCGTTCTTGTCCGCCTCCAGGACCATGCGCGCCAGGCGCGGGTCGACCGGCAGCTGGGCGAGCTTGCGTCCGGTGTCGGTGAGGCGCTTGCGCGGGTCCTTCTGCGTGGGGTCCAGGGCGCCCAGTTCCTGCAGGAGCTGCACGCCGTCGCGGATGTTGCGGTGGTCCGGCGGGTCGATGAACGGGAACTTCTCGATGTCGCCGAGCCCGGCCGCGGTCATCTGGAGGATGACGGAGGCGAGGTTGGTCCGCAGGATCTCGGCGTCGGTGAACTCCGGGCGGGCGACGAAGTCGTCCTCGCTGTACAGCCGGATGCAGATACCGTCGCTGGTCCGGCCGCAGCGGCCCTTGCGCTGGTTGGCGCTGGCCTGCGAGATCGGCTCGATGGGCAGCCGCTGGACCTTGGTCCGGTGGCTGTACCGGGAGATCCGGGCGAAGCCGGGGTCGATGACGTACTTGATGCCCGGGACGGTGAGGGAGGTCTCGGCGACGTTCGTCGCGAGAACGATCCTGCGCCCCGTGTGCGGCTGGAAAACGCGGTGCTGCTCGGCGTGGGACAGCCGGGCGTACAGCGGCAGGATCTCCGTGAACCTGTACTGCTTCCTGGTGAGCGCGTCCGCCGTGTCGCGGATCTCGCGCTCGCCGGAGAGGAAGACGAGGATGTCGCCGGCCCCCTCGGCCATCAGCTCCTCGACGGCATCGGTGATCGCGGTGATCTGGTCCCGGTCCGCGTCGTCGGAGTCCTCCTCCAGGAGGGGCCGGTAGCGCACCTCGACGGGGTAGGTCCGTCCGCTGACCTCGACGATCGGCGCGTCGCCGAAGTGCCGGGAGAAGCGCTCGGGGTCGATCGTGGCCGAGGTGATGACGACCTTGAGATCCGGGCGCCGGGGGAGCAGCTGGGCGAGGTAGCCCAGCAGGAAGTCGATGTTGAGGGACCGTTCGTGGGCCTCGTCGATGATGATCGTGTCGTAGGCGCGCAGCTCGCGGTCCGTCTGGATCTCCGCGAGCAGGATGCCGTCCGTCATCAGCTTGATGAAGGTGGCGTCCGGGTTCACCTGGTCGGTGAAGCGGACCTTCCAGCCGACGGCCTCCCCGAGCGGGGTGTCCAGCTCTTCCGCGACCCGCTCGGCGACGGTACGGGCGGCGATACGGCGGGGCTGGGTGTGGCCGATCATCCCGCGGACGCCCCGGCCGAGCTCGAGGCAGATCTTCGGGATCTGGGTGGTCTTGCCGGAGCCGGTCTCACCGGCCACGATCACGACCTGGTGGTCGCGTATGGCCTCGGCGATCTCGTTCTTCTTCTGGCTGACCGGGAGCTGCTCGGGGTAGGTGACGGCGGGCACGCGCGCGGTGCGCTCGCCGATCCGCGCCTCGGCCTTGGCGACCTCCGCCTCGATCTCGGCGAGTACGGCGGCCCGGGCCTCGGGCTTGCGGATCTTGCGCGCGCCTTCGAGCCTGCGGCCGAGCCGGTGCGCGTCGCGCAGGGAGAGCTCGGTCAGGCGAGGGGCGAGGGTGCCGAGGGCGGGGGCGGGATGCGTAGACATACGCGGTCCAGGATCTCACCTCGGCGAAATTCGTGGCTAACGAATTGCCGTCGGCGGTACGGCACGGCGCGGTGCGCGGGAGGTCGGAACCTCTAGTGCTGCTGGGGAGCCGACGGCGGCTGGTCGCGCGCGGCTATGGACTTCGCCGTGTTGGAGACTGCCTTGATGCCCAGATACGCCGTGGTCACGCTGCTGACGGCGGTGAAGGCCGCGCTGAGGACGCCGACGATCACCGACTTGTCCCCGTCCAGGCGCCAGACACCGAAGGCCGCCACGCCGGCTATCGCGAGATTGGTGGTGATCACTGCGAGGAGGCCGTAACGGGCCCGGGTCTTCTCCAGATCGACGTCCCGCATGGCTCCTGCCCCGTCCCCGCTCATGATTCCCCCACGGCTGCCTCGACGCGGCAGAACGTAGCGCCCGGGCGGGAACATGCCAAGCAGGCGCGGCCGAAAGCCGTCGGCGGGCCCGGTGCTGGGCCCGTCTGATTTCTTCGGGGTGTCCGGGCACCGCGTTTCCCGTCGGATCATGCTTCACGTCGTGTGGTGCTGTGACATGCCGCTTTTGGTGTAATCAGCCGTTATGGACGGTTCGGCCGTCATTCTGTGCCTGTCGATCGTGGTCCAGGTCAAGGGAGGCCGTCGGCGCGCAGGTCGCGGGAGAGCGACTTTCAGAGGATCCGGCGGCCACACTCACAACGTGGTTGGGATGGCGAACACATGGCTGTTGAAGCGAGGCCGGGGTCGGCCGTAACAGGTGCCCGGGCGTCACGCCGCCGCCTCCTGACGATGGCTGCGCTGGGATCGGTATGTGCGGCCGTTCCGGGACGGGCCGCCGGCGTCGCGCAGGGTGGCTCGTGCGATGGGGTGCACGGTGGCACGGAGCACGCCTGCGGTGGTGAGCGCGCGGGCGCCGACGGCAAGGCCGACCGGGATGCCGACGGGTTGGTGCGTCCGGTCGAGAGCAGGGCGAAGGACTGGGCTCATGTCGCGACGGAGCTGGGCCGCGAGGGCAACATGCTGGGCAGGCTGATCTACCGGACAGCTTTCCCCCGCACCGACCTGCGCGTCTCCTCCCAGGGCGTCATCGTGTCGCCGGAACTCGCCGTCGGCTCGCATGTGTCCTTCATCCGCTATGCCGACAACACCGTCATGACCATGGGAGAACTGGCCGTCACCGAGGCGGAGCTGCACCATGTGACCGGCGCGCTGCAGTCACACGGCATTGAGCAGGTTGCCATTCACAACCACCTGCTCGCCCACTTTCCCCGTCTCGTGTGGGTCCATACGCACGGGCACGGTCCGGATGCTGTGACCCTGGCCCGCGGCCTGCGCGCCGCGCTCAGCCGGACAGGCACGCCGCCCGCCAAGTCCTCGACGACTCCTCCGAAGAAGCTGAACCTGGACACAGCGGGGATCGACGCCGCCCTGGGCACCACAGGCACCGTTTACGGCGGCGTCTACAAGTCCGCCTTTCTGCGCCGCGAGTCGATCACCGACGGACGCTACGTCCTGCCGCCCGGTTCCGGGGCGACGTCGGCTCTCAGCTTTCAGCCTGTGGGAGGAGGCCGTGCTGCGGTCGCCGGGGACGTCGCCGTGCTGGCCGGTGAGGCTCAGGCCGTGCTGGAGGCGCTCCATCGTGGCGGAATCCGGGTCGTCGAGTTGCACAACCACGGCATGGTCGACACGCCCCGCATGTTCTTCATCCATGTCTGGGCCGTCGGTGACGCCGTGGAGATTGCGCGGGCCCTGCGCCGTGCGGTGGCCGCGACCAACGCCGCACCTGCCCGTGGGGTGGGAGGGGGCGAGTAGCGCTCGGAGGGTGCCGTGCCCCATCCATGCTCGCTGCCGGGTCCCCGAGCCGTTGACGTACCGCCTGGTGCGGCTGACACGAAAACACCCCCGCCGAAGATCTTCGACGGGGGTGTTTGCCCTGATAGGGCCATGTGGCTGGGGCCGGGGTCGAACCGGCGACCTTCCGCTTTTCAGGCGGACGCTCGTACCAACTGAGCTACCCAGCCACGAGGTTTCACGTGAAACCTCAGCGGTCCTGACGGGATTTGAACCCGCGGCCTCCACCTTGACAGGGTGGCGAGCACTCCAAACTGCTCCACAGGACCAAGCGCTGCGTACGACAGTGTCGCACAGGGTGGTGCGTGCCCCCAACGGGATTCGAACCCGTGCTACCGCCTTGAAAGGGCGGCGTCCTAGGCCGCTAGACGATGAGGGCTATCGGCCCGCCTGGGCGCTTCTCAGCGCGTCGGGGACGTGAGAAGCATATGGGATGGGAGGAGGGTTCGCCAAAACCGTTTAGGGGGCGCTCGGCGTCGGGGTCGCGCCGGAGCGGCTCGTGGGGGGAGCGCTCGGGGGCGTGGTGCCGGGCGAGGGGCTCCCGCCGGGCTGGTTCTCCTTGGCCAGGTGACGGGTCACCTCCGCCGTCGTCTGCCCCAGGCCGCCGAGCCTGATCTCGTCCCAGGCCTGCAGACGGCGGGTGTCCCGGTCCAGGTAGAGGATCGAGGCCTCGATCGGAGCCGGGTACTGGCGCTCGACCGCCCGCAGGCCGCTGCCGCCCGTAGATCCCTCGATGCGCAGCCGCGTGCCGTACTTCATGATCTCCATCCCCTCGTGGTGCAGATGTCCCGCAAGGACCAGCGGCACATCGCCGTCCACCTGGCGCGCGGCCGTCGGCTCGTGGGCGATCGCGATGTCGACGGGCCTGCCCGCCGCCTTCTGGTCGCGCAGGGCCGTGGCCAGGCGCGCGCCCGCCAGTTCCTCGGCGCGGTCGCCGCCCGGGGTGACCGACCGGTCGGGGGTGAACTGCGGATCCCCCGTCCCGGCGAAACGCAGGCCCGCGATGCTGACCGCCCTGCCGTCGTCCAGGACGTGCACATTCTTCATGTGCTGCAGGTAACGCTGGGTCGCCAGGGAGTCGTGATTGCCCCGGACCCAGACGTAGGGGGCGCCCAGGTCGGCGATCGGGTCCAGGAAGCGGTTCTCCGCCGCCGTGCCGTGGTCCATGTTGTCGCCGGAGTCGACGATCACGTTGACGTCGTACTGCTTGACCAGCGAGGCGATGATCTTCCAGCTCGCCGGGTTGAGGTGGATGTCGGAGACGTGCAGGACCCGGATCGTCGTCGGGTCCGGCTGGTAGGCGGGGAGGGTGGACGTGACGTCGTAGAGCTTCGTCACGTTCGTCACCAGGCGCGCCAGTTCCTGCTGGTAGACGTCGAACTCGGTGACGATGCTGCGCGCGTTGCCGACCAGGGAGGGCGCGGAGGACAGCAGGCCGGAGAACCTCGGCTCGAGGACCGACTCGGGGTTCCAGGTGGCGTACGCCGTCGCTCCGGAGGCGCCGAGGAGGGTGAACGCCAGCCCGCCGGCCGCGAGGGCCCGGCGGGGGCGGCGGTAGACCGCCAGGCCGAGCGCGGTGGCGCCGGCGACCACGGCCACGCAGGAGCGCACGGCGAGGTCGAGCGTGCCGTGCTCGACGTCGTGGGTGATCTCCTCCTGGAGCCCGGAGATCCGCTCCGGGTGGTCCACCAGTTCCTGGGAGCGGCCCGGGTCGAGCTGGTCGACGTTGACGTCGAGGCGGACGGGCGCCTGGTGGCTGTGCAGCTCCAGGGCGCCGAGCGGAGAGATGTTGATCTTCGTGCCCCCGGCCAGCGAGGGACGCAGGGTCATCGTGGTGTTCATGGGGCCCACCGGGACGCGTACGTCGCCCACGATCAACAGGCCGAGCCAGGCGCCCAGGAGCACCACGGCGACCATGCCCAGGGCCCGGAGCCAGGGGTGGGGCTGCGGGACGAGTTGTGCGGCCGGGTGCGGGCGGAGTGAGCGGTAGTACCGGGCGATCGTGGAGGGCGCCCTTCGAACGCGGTTCAGAGCTGCTGCGGGCACGCGGTCCATTGGTCCCGTATGCCCAGGTTCCTGAGCCGATATGCGGAGTGGATCAACGGATTCGGGGGCGGTCGAACCCCGCCGGCCGGGGTGTCGTGCCGGACAATGGCCCTGTGCTGGAGATGACGCGCGAGGAGTTCGAGGAACTGGTCGCCGAGGCGCTCGACCGGATCCCGCCTGAGCTGACGCGGCTCATGGACAACGTCGCGGTGTTCGTCGAGGAGGAGCCGCCCGCCGACGATCCCGGGCTGCTCGGGCTGTACGAGGGCACTCCGCTGACGGACCGTGGCGAGTGGTACGCGGGCGTGCTGCCGGACCGGATCACGATCTACCGGGGGCCGACCCTGCGGATGTGCGACACCCGTGAGGACGTGGTCGCGGAAACCGAGGTGACGGTGGTGCATGAGATCGCGCACCACTTCGGCATCGACGACGCCCGGCTGCACTCGCTCGGGTACGGGTGACGTGGACGGTGCGCGGTCGGGGCACGGGTCACGTGGTACGGCGCGTGCTCCGGTGCGGGTGACGTCCGGGAGGCTAGGGCCGCGGTGGCCGTCGAGCGTTCTTGCGTACAGGTGACCTCGGGCGGGTGACGTTCCCTTCGCGCGGCGCGTGTCCTCTTGCGGGCGGCGGGAGTTGGGCAGGCTGACTTCTCGTACGCCCCGGAGGTGGCTGCCCGTGCGCGCCAGTTACGTACCCGTCCGTCTGGCCGCCGCGGTCATGGCCCTCGCCGCCGCCACCGGCTGCATGAGCGTGGGGGACGACGCGGGCGCTCCGTCGCAGGCGCCTTCGGCAGGGCGGCACGGCGGGGCGGCGCCGGACGGCGGTTCGGTGACGAGCGGGGGCGCCGACGCGGGCCTGGGCGGAGCGGCGGCCAAGGCGGGGTCGCCGAAGCCGGCCGGGTCCGGCACCGGAGCGTCCTCCGGGCCGCCCTCCGCGTCGGCGTCCAAGGGCGGCGGCGGATCGAAGGGTGCCGAGCCGACCGCCAAGGAGACGCCACAGCCCGGCAAGGGGGGTGGTGGAGGTGCGGTGCCGCCCGCGCCCACGGTGGGCGAGCCGGACCCCACGCAGACCTCGGTCGACCCCACGCCGACGAGCCGGCCGGACCCGCCGTCGCCGACCCCGACGACCGCGGAGCCGTCCTCCTCGGCGCCCGGGCAGGCCACGCAGCTGACGCAGCGGGAGCCCGCGCCGCGAGCGGGAATCCCGGTGGCGTAGGCGTGTCCCCTCTCTGGGGCCCTGGCGCCTGTGGCGAGAGTCACCCGGACGGGGCGGGGATCGGTTTGCTTTCGGCGGGCGGAGGTGCGTATCTTGGTAGATCGTTTGATCCCATTTGCCCGGCGCCTTGAAGACGCGCCGCGTGTGGCGCGTACTCTCCCTAGCCGTGGCCGGACCGCATCGAGGCGGTCGAATGCGACTTCACGGATGTTTGGGCGCGTGCCAGAACTCCGGAAGGTTCGCATTTCGTATGTCTGTTGCCAGTACCGAGCACATCGTCCTGCCCGCGGACGACTCCCAGAACACCGAGGGCACCTCTGTGGCCGCTGAGGCCCAGGACACCGCCCCCGAGATGACCTTCGCCGACCTCGGCCTGCCCGAGGGCGTCGTCCGCAAGCTCGCGCAGAACGGCGTCACCGTCCCCTTCCCGATCCAGGCCGCGACCATCCCGGACGCCCTGGCCGGCAAGGACATCCTCGGCCGTGGCCGCACCGGCTCGGGCAAGACGCTGTCCTTCGGTCTGCCCACCCTGGCCATCCTGGCCGGCGGCCACACCGAGAAGAAGAAGCCCCGGGCCGTGATCCTCACCCCGACCCGTGAGCTGGCCATGCAGGTCGCGGACGCGCTGCAGCCCTACGGCGACGTGCTCGGGCTGAAGATGAAGGTCGTCTGCGGCGGCACCTCCATGGCGAACCAGATCTACGCCCTCGAACGCGGCGTGGACATCCTGGTCGCCACCCCCGGCCGGCTGCGCGACATCATCAACCGCGGCGCCTGCTCCCTCGAGGACGTGCGGATCGCCGTGCTCGACGAGGCCGACCAGATGTCCGACCTGGGCTTCCTGCCCGAGGTCACCGAGCTGCTCGACCAGGTCCCGGCGGGCGGCCAGCGGATGCTGTTCTCCGCGACCATGGAGAACGAGATCAAGACCCTCGTCGACCGGTACCTGAACGACCCGGTGAGCCACGAGGTGGACGCCGCCCAGGGCGCGGTGACGACCATGTCGCACCACATCCTCATCGTGAAGCCCAAGGACAAGGCCCCGGTCACCGCCGCGATCGCCTCCCGCAAGGGCCGCACCATCATCTTCGTCCGCACCCAGATGGGTGCCGACCGCGTCGCCGAACAGCTGCGCGACGCCGGGGTGAAGGCGGACGCGCTGCACGGCGGCATGACCCAGGGCGCGCGCACCCGGACGCTGGCCGACTTCAAGGACGGCTACGTCAACGTGCTCGTCGCGACCGACGTCGCCGCCCGCGGCATCCACGTCGACGGGATCGACCTGGTGCTCAACGTGGACCCCGCCGGGGACCACAAGGACTACCTGCACCGCGCCGGCCGCACGGCTCGTGCCGGCCGCACCGGCACGGTGGTCTCCCTCTCGCTGCCGCACCAGCGGCGCCAGATCTTCCGGCTGATGGAGGACGCGGGCGTCGACGCCTCGCGCCACATCATCCAGGGCGGGGCCGCGTTCGACCCGGAGGTCGCCGAGATCACCGGCGCCCGGTCGATGACCGAGGTCCAGGCGGAGTCCGCCGGGATGGCCGCGCAGCAGGCCGAGCGGGAAGTCGCGCAGCTCACCAAGCAGTTGGAGCGGGCGACGCGGCGCGCGGCCGAGCTCCGGGAGGAGGCCGACCGCCTCGTCGCGCGGGCCGCGCGGGAGCGGGGCGAGGACCCGGAGGCGGCGGTGGCGGCCGCGGCGGAGAGCGCCGAGGCGCCGGCCGAGGTCTCGGTACCGGAGCAGCGGACCGCCAAGGACGCGGAGCGCGCCGTGGGCGCCGAACTGGGTGAGCGTGAGGAGCGCACGGCCGGTTCGTCGTACGAGCGGCGTGAACGCCGGGAGGAGCGCGGCGGTTTCCACCGGGACCGAGGGTTCGACCGTGACCGGGACCGTGGCTTCGACCGCCGGGACGACGACCGTGGCGGCCGTTCGTTCGAGCGGCGCGACGACCGGGGCGGCTTCCGCCGTGACGGCGACCGGCGCCCGTTCGACCGTGACCGCGACCGCGGCTTCGCCGGCCGTGACCGCGACCGTG
The DNA here is from genome assembly GCF_042892355.1 of Streptomyces sp. NPDC001796. Taxonomy (NCBI): domain Bacteria; kingdom Bacillati; phylum Actinomycetota; class Actinomycetes; order Kitasatosporales; family Streptomycetaceae; genus Streptomyces; species Streptomyces sp. NPDC001796. Next base: position 683,608 of record NZ_JBIAUC010000002.1, read on the forward strand.
GCTTCGACCGTCGTGACAACGACCGTCGTGACAACGACCGTCGTGACGGCGATCGCCGTTCGTTCGACCGGCGTGACGACCGCGGTGGCTTCCGTCGCGACGACGACCGCGGTGGCTTCCGCCGCGACAACGACCGTGACCGCCGCCCGTTCGACCGCGACCGTCGTGACAACGACCGTCGTGACAACGACCGCCGCGACGGGGACCGCCGTTCGTTCGACCGGCGTGACGACCGCGGTGGCTTCCGCCGTGACAACGACCGGCGTCCCTTCGACCGGCGTGACGACCGCGGCGGGCACCGCGGCAGCGACCGCCCGTTCAACCGGGACCGCCAGGGCGACCGCCCCGGCTTCCGCTCCGGCGGCCACGACCGCCCCTACGGCCGTCGTGACGACCACCGCGGCACCGGCTCGTTCGGCCGCCGCGAGGACAAGCCGCGCTGGAAGCGCAACGGCTGACGCCGAGTAGCTCGAAGGGCCCGTACGACTTTCCGTCGTACGGGCCCTTCCGTTTCCCGTCGTACGGAGGCCCCCACCGCGCACCACGGCAAGGGTCCCTTTTCCGGCCGTCGGTTTCAGGTCATCGGGTGACGCATGTCACGCCTCCGGCGAGGGAATCGCTGGGGGCATGACAGATGACGTCAGAGCGAGTGGGCTGTCGGACGAAGAGCGGCTGGCCCAGCTCGGCTACACACAGGTTCTCGCGCGCCGGATGTCGGCGTTCTCCAACTACGCGGTCTCCTTCACGATCATCTCGGTGCTCTCCGGCTGCCTGACCCTCTACCTCTTCGGGATGAACACCGGCGGCCCCGCCGTGATCACCTGGGGCTGGGTGGCCGTCGGTCTGATGACGCTGTTCGTCGGGCTGTCGATGGCCGAGATCTGCTCGGCGTACCCGACCTCCGCGGGCCTGTACTTCTGGGCCCACCGCCTGGCGCCGCCGCGCTCGGCAGCGGCCTGGGCCTGGTTCACGGGCTGGTTCAACGTGCTGGGCCAGGTGGCCGTGACGGCGGGCATCGACTTCGGAGCGGCGTCCTTCCTGGGCGCGTACCTCAACCTCCAGTTCGACTTCGAGGTCACCCCCGGGCGCACGGTTCTGCTCTTCGCGGCGATCCTGCTCCTGCACGGCCTGCTGAACACCTTCGGCGTCCGTATCGTCGCCATCCTCAACAGCGTCAGTGTCTGGTGGCACGTCCTCGGGGTCGCGGTCATCGTCGGCGCGCTGGCCTTCGTCCCGGACCACCACCAGTCGGCGTCCTTCGTCTTCACGAAGTTCGTGAACAACACCGGCTGGAGCAGCGGCACCTACGTGGTCCTGCTCGGTCTGCTGATGGCCCAGTACACCTTCACCGGCTACGACGCCTCCGCCCATATGACGGAGGAGACGCACGACGCGTCCACGGCCGGCCCGAAGGGCATCGTCCGCTCCATCTGGACCTCCTGGATCGCCGGCCTCGTCCTTCTGCTGGGCTTCACCTTCGCCATCCAGTCCTACGACAGGGAACTTCAGTCCCCGACCGGCGCGCCGCCCGCGCAGATCCTGCTGGACGCCCTCGGAGCGAGCGCGGGCAAGCTGCTGCTGCTCGTGGTGATCGGCGCGCAGCTCTTCTGCGGGATGGCGTCCGTGACGGCCAACAGCCGCATGATCTACGCCTTCTCCCGTGACGGGGCGCTGCCGTTCTCGCACGTGTGGCACACGGTGAGCCCACGTACGCGCACCCCGGTGGCGGCGGTGTGGCTGGCGGCGATCGGGGCACTGGCCCTGGGCCTGCCGTACCTGATCAACGTGACCGCGTACGCGGCCGTGACGTCGATCGCGGTGATCGGCCTCTACATCGCCTACGTCATCCCGACCCTGCTGCGGGTCCGCCGGGGCGAGGCCTTCGAACGCGGTCCCTGGCACCTGGGCCGCTGGTCCCAGCCGATCGGCGTGATCTCGGTGGTCTGGGTCGTCGTGATCACGATCCTCTTCATGCTCCCGCAGGTCTCCCCGGTCACCTGGGAGACGTTCAACTACGCCCCGGTCGCCGTCCTGGTCGTCCTCGGCTTCGCGGCCACCTGGTGGCTGGCCTCGGCCCGCCACTGGTTCCTGAACCCCGACCACGAACGCACCCGCATCCGCGAGGCCGCCCGCTCCGGCGCCCCCGAACCCGCCGACCCGTAACGCCACCGGCCACCCGCACGGCCGCCCCGCCACCCACCCGCATGCCACCCACAGCGAACACTTCAGGCCCGCCTCCCCGATACCCGATCGGAGATACGGCCTCGTCGGGCTATGCTCGGGGAGGCAACATCACGAGGGCCCTTAGCTCAATTGGCAGAGCAGTGGACTTTTAATCCATTGGTTGTGGGTTCGAGTCCCACAGGGCCTACGGTCCGCAGGCGGGCTATATGCTCTCTGACCTGCTACGCAGCGCCTGAGTCGGCTTCGGCCGGCTCGGGTGCTGCCTTGTTTTTCGAGCCGGATCGTCGAGCTGCTCGAACAGCGGGCGCCGTACGGCCGTGCCCGCCCTTCCATCGAGGCAAACCGAACGGTTCGGTCCGGTAGCTTGGTGCTAAGAGCACCTCGACGGGAACGGACTCCACCCGCGACCGCATCGTCGTCGCGGCCACGGCCGAGTTCGCCCGGCCCGGGTGCAGCGCCTGTTCCCCGCCTCCACGGCCTAGGCGCCAGGGTCCGCCGGGCAGGGCCTAGCCCTGCGTGGAAGCACCCGCTCGTCGACCGTCCGTTGTTCGAGAGTGCGTCGTACTGATGCTGTTCTCTGCGACGCTCTTGAGGACGGGCAGCATCTGCTTCCGGTACACCTTGCGGACGCGACCCTGCAGCGTCAGGGCCCGGACGGCGGTGGGGTCGGCTCTTGTGAACGTCGGTTCCCAGGCCGAGGAGAAGTGGATCAGTCCCTGGACGCCGATCCAGGTCAACTTGGTGTCAGGGTTCCGCAGGGCCGGGTATGGGGGGAAGGACGGGGCCCTCGCGGGCAGTTCGCCCTTTTCACGGAGTTCCCTCGCGCGATCCTCGAAGGTCTTGGGGACGGCCTCCCGGAAGCGCTCGTACCCTGCCTCGTCCGACAAGACGAGAAGCAGTAATCGCTCGGGCGGCAGGAGCCGGACGGCTTCTGTGAGTTCCCACAGTGTTCCGGGCCCGGTCCCGGCGACCAGGGTGACAAGGCGAGCTCGCCTGATGAGGTCGCTGACAGCGGGCTTCCAGTCGTTCAAGGGCAGATAGAAACGGTGGGCGCCGGGAAGAGGCAGGCGCTCCCCCGGCTGCCCGACGGCGACAACGCGGCCGAACCTGCGCCGAAAGGTCCAGACCACTTCCTCTTCGCGTGTGCGACTGTTGGGGGTCTGAAGTCTGAGGCGGAGGCTACGGGTGGACGCCGGCTTCACCCCGTACAGGAACTCGTCATCCTCGAAGGGGCGGAGGAACAGAGTGAACGACTCATCCGGAAGCTCCGCCGGATTCTTGATCACCCGGGCTGTGTGCCGTCTTCCGTACCTCGACAGACGCGCACCCATGAACACGGCCGCAATCCCTGCCGCGATCATCAAGATTCCAGTCGGCCAAACGTGCGACGTCGACGTGCCATAGACAGAAGGAGCCCGTAAGTGGCCTGCTCCACCCACCGAGGCCAACATCCCGGCGATCCGCAGGAAGCAGCCCATGCCACGGGCACCGCACCCGACGGCAGGCACGCGTCGCTGATCGTGGACAAATGAGTCCTGTGCGTCTCGCTCCATGATTGCCGACACCGTAGCCGCGCAGCCGAGTTGGAGGAGGCCGTATCGGCATAGTCGACCGCCCCAGGTCGACTCGGACGAAGAGCGCGGTCTTCACGGAGGTGATCTCATGGCCGACCGGATCGTCTCCGGTATCGGGATCATCGGCGGCGGGCTGGTCCTCGTACGGCGGGACGCCGTCCGGGGTCCGACCACCGCGGCGACGATCTGGCCCACCTGCGCGGTCGGCATTGTTCGGGCAGCGGCCGGCGAGCGGCATTAGGGCGCGAGCCCTGTGGGTACCCGGGCGTGGTGGCCGGAAGTGTGGTGTCGTCCCTGGGGTCCGCTGCCCGTGCCGGGGTCGGCGGAGCGTGGGCCCTGGGCGCGGCGGGCGCCCGCACCGCCGGGCGGGTGGCGCCGGTGGCGGCCAGGGCCGGGCTGCGCGCCGCAGAGGGGAGCGGGCGGGTCGCGGTGGCGGCGGCCCGGCAGGGGGTCTCGGTGGCCGCGGGAGTGCCCGGGCGGGCCGTGCGGGCGGGGCGTGTTCTGGCCGATCTCCATCCGCGGCGGCACACCCGTCATGTGTGGGCCTCGCACGGGCGTGCCCATATCGAGGTGCGCGGGCTCGATCGCGGCGGCCGCACTCGGGAGCGGCTGACCGGCGGGGTGACCAGGGCGCTGCGCGGGCTGAACGGGGTGCGGTGGGCCGAGGTCAACGCGGTGACCGGCCAGGTCCTGCTGTCGTTCGACGAGCGCAATGTCGGGGTCGACCGCCTCCTGAACACGGTCAGGGCGGTGGAGAAGGCCCAGGGTGTGCGTGACGCGGACTTCGCCTGGGCGCAGCCGGTCACCCCGGGCGACGACGCGCCCGTCGCGGCGGTGACGGCCGAGTTGCTCTTCGACTGCGCGGCGGTGGCCGCCGGGGTGGTCCGGAGGGTCTTCCGGCTGCCGTCGCTGCCCCGGGTGGTGCCCGTGGCGGTGGCGGCGCTGGAGCTGGAGCGGGGTCTGCGCCGACCGTTGGTGCGCCGTATCGGCCCGCTGGAGACCGATCTGCTGCTGTCACTGGCCGGCGCCGTCGTGGGCGGGCTGTACGGCGGTGTCGGGATGCCGGCCGTCGACGCGGCGAACCGGTTGCTGCTGCTTCGCGAGATCCGGGCCCGGCGTCAGGTGTGGGAGCGGCGTGAGCGGGACCTGTGCCCGGGACCCGATTGTGTGCCGCACACCCGGCCGGTGCGGCATCTGCGCGGCAGGGCGCGGCCGCCCGGTCCCGTCGAGTGGTGGGAGGCGCGGCTGGCGCCGACCGCCCCGCTCACCGCGGCGGCGGTGTTCGCGTTGACGGGCAGCACCGGCCGGGCGGCGGACGCCCTGCTCGCCGCCGTCCCCCGGGCGGCCCGTTACGGGAGGGAGGCCTTCGCGGCCACGGTCGGACGTGAGCTGGCGCGGCGTGGCGTCGTACCGCTGGACCCGTCGGCGCTGCGGCTGCTCGACGTGGTCTCCGCCGTGGTCGTCGACTCCGGGGTGCTGGTGACGGAGGGCGGGCGGCCGGCCCCGCCCGCCGTGACGGTGCTGGCCGCCGCGCGCGCCACCGGGGCGCGCGCGGTGCTCACCGAGGACGAGCGCATCCGTGAACTCCTCTGCCCCTCCGACGAGATCGTCGACGGGCGCGAACGCCTCGCCGACCGGGTGTGCGAACTGCGGGACCACGGGGAGGGCGTCCTGGTGATCTCGGGTGCGGACGCGGAGGCGCTGGCCGCCGCGGACATCGCGGTCGCGGTGCCCGACGCGCCGGGCGCCGAGGCGTCCTGGTCGGCGGACCTGGTCTGCGCGGACGGTCTTCATGACGTCTGGCGCATCCTGCGGGCGGTGACCGCGGCCCGCACGGTCTCCCGGCGCTGCGTCCGCCTGGCGCTGGCAGGCTCCGCCACCGGAACCCTGCTCGCCCTCGTCGGCCGGAGGCACGGCGTCCTTCGCGCCCTCACCCCGGTGCATGTCGCGAGTCTGCTGGCCCTGCTGTGGTCCACCAGGACGGCGCGGCGCGCGTTGCGATGAGCCTCAGGGACGTGATCGGGCCGTGCCGGGGCCGATGCCGGCCGGCTTGCCCGCCCCGCGGCTGCCGCAGCTCGGCTTCGTGGGTGGGAGGCACGCCTCCCACCCACGGCCGAGCTGAGCTTCCGGCTCCCGGGCTGCTTCAGGCTCCGGCGACCTCGACCACTGCCAGGTTCTTCTTGCCCCTGCGCAGCACCAGCCAGCGACCGTGCAGCAGCTGGTCGGCCGTGGCCACCGCGTCCTCGGCGGTCACCTTGACGTTGTTCACGTAGGCGCCGCCCTCCTTCACGGTGCGGCGGGCGGCCGACTTGCTCGCCACCAGGCCGACCTCCGCGAAGAGATCGGCGACCTGGCCGAGTTCGCTCACCTTGGCCTTCGGGAGCTCGGAGACCGCGGCCGCCAGCGTCGCCTCGTCGAGTTCGGCGAGTTCACCCTGCCCGAACAGCGCCTTCGACGCGGCGACGACGGCAGCGCACTGGTCGGCGCCGTGAACCAGCGTGGTCAGCTCCTCGGCGAGCGCGCGCTGCGCGGTGCGGGCTTGCGGTCGCTCCGCGGTCACCTTCTCCAACTCCTCCAACTCCTCGCGGGACTTGAAGGAGAGGATGCGCATGTACCGCGAGACATCCCGGTCGTCCGTGTTCAGCCAGAACTGGTAGAACGCGTACGGCGTGGTCATCTCCGGGTCGAGCCAGAGCGTGCCGGTCTCCGTCTTGCCGAACTTGGTGCCGTCCGCCTTCGTCATCAGTGGCGTCGCGAGCGCGTGCACCTCGGCGTGCGGTTCCAGGCGGTGGATCAGATCGAGACCGGCCGTGAGGTTCCCCCACTGGTCACTGCCGCCGGTCTGTAGGGTGCACCCGTACCGCCGGTACAGCTCCAGGAAGTCCATGGCCTGGAGCAACTGGTAGCTGAACTCCGTGAAGCTGATGCCCTGCTCGGACGCCAGGCGCTGGGCGACCGAGTCCTTGGTGAGCATCTTGTTCACCCGGAAGTGCTTGCCGATGTTCCGCAGGAACTCGATCACGGACAGGCCAGCGGTCCAGTCCAGGTTGTTGACCATGGTCGCCGCGTTGTCGCCCTCGAAGGAGAGGAACGGCTCGATCTGCGCGCGCAGCCGGGCGACCCACCGGGCGATGGTCTCCGGGTCGTTCAGGGTGCGCTCGGCGGTCGGCCGCGGGTCGCCGATGTGGCCGGTCGCGCCGCCCACGAGCGCCAGGGGCCGGTGCCCCGCCTGCTGGAGTCGGCGTAGGGTGAGCACCTGCACCAGGTGGCCCACGTGCAGGCTGGCCGCGGTGGGGTCGAAGCCGCAATAGAACGTGACGGGGCCATCCGCGAGAGCCTTGCGCAGTGCGTCCTCGTCAGTGGCCTGGGCGATCAGCCCACGCCACTTGAGCTCGTCGACGATGGCCGTCACAGTCCTGTGTCTCCTCAGTCGCGTGTGTCAATGTGGCGGCCAGTGTAGTGCTCCGGCCGGATTTCTGCCTTTGTGCTGCTCAGCGGCGGTGCGGGGAAAGCCCGGCCAGGTCGTTTGAGCACGCCGGAGTCTCCTGGACCACACAGCCCCGGACCGGCCTGCCCTTCAGCCCGCCGTCAGTTCCGTCAGCGGCAGCGTGTGCTGGGTGTGGGCCACCTTCGCGCGCAGATAGCGCACGTTCTGGGCCGTGGTGAAGACGCCCGTGGGGACGCGGTGGGTGACCGTGAGGCCGAGGTCGCGCAGCTGCTGGGCCTTGTCGGGGTTGTTGGAGAGCAGGTCCAGGGCGTCGATGCCGAGCGCGCGAAGCATCTGTGCGGCGGACGTGTAGTCGCGGGCGTCCTCCGGCAGGCCGAGCGCGGCGTTCGCCTCGTAGGTGTCCAGGCCCTGGTCCTGGAGGGCGTAGGCGTCGAGCTTGTTGTAGAGGCCGATGCCGCGGCCCTCCTGGCGCAGGTAGAGCAGGACGCCGCCCTGCTCGGCGATGCGCTCCACCGCCTCCCGCAGCTGGGGGCCGCAGTCGCAGCGGGCCGAGCCGAAGACGTCACCGGTCAGGCACTCGGAGTGCAGCCGCACCAGCGGCGGCCGGCCGGCGGCCGCCTCGCCGAGGACCACGGCCACGTGCTCCTGCCCGTCGGTGAGGCCGTGGAAGGTGACCAGGTCCGCGGTGACCGTGTAGCCGTCGCCGAAGCGGAGCGGGACCGTCACCCGGGTGCGGACGGTGGCGGCCGGAAGCCCGGCACCCGGCAGGTCGGCGCCGGGCAGGTCGGTGACGGGAAGAACGGCACCGGGCAGGTCGTTGACGGGGAGGGGGACGGCCAGGGCGGCTGCGGGCAGCCCCGCCGTGTGCGGGGCGGTCGTGTCCGGGTCGGCTGGGTCACCGGTGTCGCGGGAAGGGGCGGTCTCGTGTGCGTCGCGCATGGCTGTCGTCTTTCTCCTGGCCGACGATGGCGGGTGCGGAGGATGCTTCATGCTTCAGATTTGAAGCACAACCTCGGCCGAGACTCTATCCCTGCTTTAAATTTCAAGCAACCCTTTTTCCCCTGTTGCCTGGGTCGCGGCGGTTGCCTGGGTCACGGCGCGGACGAACGGCGGCGCCACGGCAGCCCGCCGCACGCCGACCGCTCCTCGTCCTGCTGTAGCACCTCCGTGATCCGGGAGCAGATCGCCTCCAACTGGGCCACCTGCTCCTCGGTGAGGTGGTCGAACACGGCCGAACGGACCGTCTCGACATGACCGGGCGCCGTACGTTCCAAGAGCGCCATGCCGTCCTCCGTCAGGATCGCCACGCTGCCGCGCTTGTCGGTCGGGCACCCCTCCCGGCGGACCGTCCCGTCCTTCTCCAGCCGGGTGACCACGTATGTCAGCCGGCTGCGCGTGATCTTCAGTGCCTCGGCGAGATCGGTCATGCGCATACTGCGGTCGGGCGCCTCGGAGAGGTTGGCCAGGACCGAGTAGTACAGGTGCGGCATGCCCGCCTCCTGCTGGAGCTGCCGGTCGATCGCGTCCTCCAGGAGCCACGACGCGGCCAGGTACGCGCGCCAGGCACGCAGTTCCTCGGGGGTGAGCCAGCGGGTCGTCATGCTGGCAGTGTAGTTATTGTTTAAAAGTTGAACCAAGCTGCCTCGTCCGCCGGATCGTCCCGACCCCAGGAGCGCCGCCATGGCCCATCCCTACGTCCTGTTGTCCGCCGCCGTCTCCCTCGACGGCTTCCTGGACGACACCGGGCCCGAACGGCTGCTGCTGTCCGGCCCGGAGGACTTCGACCGGGTCGACGAGGTGCGGGCGGGCAGCGACGCCATCCTCATCGGCGCGGGCACGCTGCGCACCGACAACCCCCGGCTGCTGGTCTACTCGGCCGAGCGGCGCGCGGCCCGCCTCGCCGCCGGTCTGCCGGAGTATCCGCTCAAGGTCACGGTCAGCGCGTCCGGGGACCTCGATCCGGGGGCCCGCTTCTGGCACACGGGCGGCGCGAAGACCGTCTACACGACGGACAAGGGCGCCCGGCGGCTGCGCGGTCTGCTGCCGGCGGACGTGGAGGTGGTCGCGCTCGGGCCGGACGTGGAGTGGCGGGCCGTGCTCGACCACCTCGGGGATGTGAAGGGCGTACGGCGGTTGATGGTCGAGGGCGGCGGGAGCGTGCATACGCGGCTGCTCCAGCAGGGGCTGGCGGACGAGGTGCAGCTCGTGGTGGCGCCGCTGTTCGTGGGGGAGCCGGACGCCCCGCGGATGTTCGGGCACGGCGCGTACCCGCCGGGGCGGATGCGGCTGGTGGAGACGCGCGCGGTCGGGGACGTGGTGCTGATGCGGTACGTGCCCACCGCGCCCGGCACCGGGAGGCTCGCCTCGGCCGCGGACCGGCGGTGGCTGGAGGTGGCCTGCGGGCTGGCGGCCGAGTGCCCGCCGTCGGAGACCGCCTTCAGCGTCGGCGCGGTGGTCGTCGCTGCCGACGGCACGGAACTGGCGCGGGGCCACTCCCGGGAGGGCGGCGACCCCGTCGTCCACGCCGAGGAGGCGGCGCTGGCGAAGCTGGACCCGGCGGATCCGAGGCTGGCCTCCGCGACGGTGTACAGCAGCCTGGAACCGTGCGCCCGCCGCGCGTCCCGGCCGGCGCCCTGCTCCAGGCTGATCATCGAGGCGGGGGTACGACGGGTGGTGACCGCCTGGCGGGAACCGGACACGTTCGTCGCGTCGGCCGACGGGAACGCGGTGCTGGCGGCCGCCGGCGTGGACGTGGTGCTGCTGCCGGAGTACGAGGACCGCGCCAAGGCCCCGAACACCCATCTGCTGCCCCCGGCCGCCCGCTCCTGACGGCCACGAGGGGGATCGAGCGGCTCCGCGTACGGCCGGAAATCGCTGGTGGGGCGGTATGGGGGTGAAACCCGTGCGCTACCTGTCGCGCGCATGGCGTACACTGGGATTACCGACGCGGGGTGGAGCAGCTCGGTAGCTCGCTGGGCTCATAACCCAGAGGTCGCAGGTTCAAATCCTGTCCCCGCTACTGAAGGCCGAGGGCCGGAGTCCGAAAGGGCTCCGGCCCTCGGTGTTTCCCGGCTCTCCTCCACCCACTGGCGGCTACTCCGCCCGGCCCACAGCGGTCGCCCCCCGCCGCCCTTCCGGGAAGCCTGGACGGGTGGTGCAGCAAGCAGGCGAGCGGTGGTCATGGGAGCAGGACGATCCCGACGAGCGGCGTGGGCCCGACGGGCCGGGTGAGGAGAGGGCCGAGGAGCACGAGCGGGCGCGTGGGCGTCTCCCCGCCCGTCACGACCGGTCGGGCGGGCGTCTTGCCGACTGCGGCAACCGGTCCGGCGGGGGTCTCCCCGACCGCCACGACAGCGACGACAGCGACGACCGCCGACCCGGCCGGCTCGTCGGAGCCCCCGAACCGGCCCCACAACCCTCCGAGGCTCCCGGAGCCCCCGCAGTCCCCGTGCCCGACCCCGGCACCCCCGTCCCCGACCCCGGCACCCCCGTCCCCGCCCCCGGCGGGAGGGTCGTTCCGGTGCCGGCGTACGGAGGGGCCGAGGCGGAGGCCGCCACGGAGGCCGAGGAGCGGCGGATCTCGTACGCGCGGGCCTTTCTGCGCGCCCTGCCCGGGCTGCTGATCGTCGCCGGGGTCTGCTTCGACCTCTTCGCCCCGTCCGACTACACGGCCGGCCCCCTCTTCACCGCCGCCCCGCTCGTGGCCGCGCCCCTGTTCTCGTTGCGCGGCACCGTCCTCACCGGCACGGCGGCCGTCGTCGTGGTCTTCGGGGTCCACCTCGGGCTGGGCGTGCTCGGAAAGGCGGGCGAGGTCACCGAGGTGGCCACGGTCGTCACCGTCGCCGCCCTCGCCGTCCTCATCAACGTGCTGGTCCGCCGCAACGTCGCCCGCCTCGCCTCCGCCCGCCAGATCGCCGAGGCCGCGCAGCGTGCGGTGCTGCCCGAGCCCGCCGCCCGGATCGGTGGACTGGACATCGCCGCCCGTTACGAGGCCGCCCAGGCCGACGCGTTCATCGGCGGCGATCTGTACACCGTCCAGGACTCCTCGCACGGGGTACGGCTCGTCGTCGGCGACGTACGCGGCAAGGGCATGGGGGCCGTGACCGCCGTGGCCGTCCTGATCGGCGCCTTCCGGGAGGCCGCCGAACAGGAGCCGACGCTCGAGGCCGTCGCCCAGCGCCTGGAGCGGGCGCTGTCACGCGACCGCGCCGGACGCGAGGGACCCGACGTGTACGAGGGGTTCACCACCGCGGTCCTCGCCGAGATCCCGCACGGCTCGGGCGTCGTCCGCATCGTCAACCGCGGCCACCCCGCCCCGCTGCTCCTGCTCCCGGACGGTTCCCTGCGAGAGCTGGGGGCCCGCGAACCCGCGCTGCCCCTCGGCATGGGCGACCTCGGCGTCCGGCCCGACCGGGCGGAGGAGTGGGACTTCCCGCCCGGCTCGACGCTGCTCTTCTACACCGACGGCGTCTCGGAGGCACGGGACGCGCACGGCCGGTTCTACGACCCGGCCGTCCGCCTCGCCGGACGGGTCTTCCCCGGCCCGGGCGCCCTGCTGAGCACCGTCACGCGCGAGGTCGCCCGGCACACCGGCCGCCGCGGCACGGACGACATGGCCCTGCTGGCCGTGCGCCGACCCGGGCGCCCCCCGAGTGCGGTCACGAAGAGTGAGTGATCCATGCCTCTGCGCATAACAACTGACATACTGTCAATATCCGTGTGGTCGGTGGGGCGGGGGCGACTCGCCCGATTTCCTCCGTTCAGGCCATGAAAGTCCTGGCCAGCGGCATAAACCGATCTGTCTGAACGGCTTGGAATACGGGCCCCGGGTCTATTAACGTTCGATAACGCAGCGCGGTCGTCCCAGCCGTCACCAGAGGCGGCTCCGTGCGCGCCTGCCGAATCCCGCGAGGGAGCCGGGGAACCACCACCTTGGGGTGAATCGAGCGGATACCGCCGTGCCGCACGGCCGGTATACGCGCGTAGGAGACCTTCCTGCTCCGAACCCGTCAGCTAACCCGGTAGGCGAGACGGAAGGAAAGGAGTGCGCCCACGTGGCGTTCAACCGGCCTGCCCCGAGCACCTCGTTCGCCCCGAACGGTAATCAGACGCTGGACGTCGCACCCGGCATCGACGAGGGCCCCTGGGAGGAGTGGAACCCCACCGAGGACTCCATCCGCCCCGTCCGCGGCCGGCACCGCGTCGTCAAACAGCGCGGGGGCGGGCTCGCCCGCAGCTCCACCGTTCTCGGCGTCGGTGTGATGGCCGCCGTCGGCGCGGGCGGCATGGCAACCGCGCAGTCCGGCAAGCCGCCGGTGTCCATCTCCCTGCCGGACCTCTCCTCCGTCACGGAATCCGCCAAGGCGCTCATCGGCGACGACTCCGCCGCCCCCGAGAGTTCGGCCACCGCTCTCAGCAGCGTCGGCCGGACCGACGCCGGTGACACCGCCGACGCCGCCGACTCGAAGGGCGCGGGCGAGGCGCTGCGCGCCCGGATCATGCAGCAGGCCGAGACCCAGCAGGACCGGATCGCGCAGGAGGCGGCGCAGGCGGCCGAGGACGCCGCGGTGAAGAAGGCCGCCGCCGCGGCTGCCAAGGCGCAGGACGACGCGCAGGCCAAGGCCGCCGCTCTGCAGAAGAAGGCGCAGGAGGCCGCGCGGCTCGCAGCGCTCGCCCGGCAGTTCACGCTGCCGACCTCCTCCTACACCCTGACCTCCCACTTCGGTGACGCCGGTGCCATGTGGTCCTCCGGCTTCCACACCGGCCTGGACTTCGCCGCGCCCACCGGCACGCTCATCAAGGCCGTCCACAGCGGCACGATCACGGAGGCGGGCTGGGCCGGCTCGTACGGTTACCGCACGATCCTCACCCTCGACGACGGCACCGAGCTGTGGTTCTGTCACCAGTCGTCGATCAGCGTCACGGTCGGGCAGAAGGTCAGCACGGGAGACGTCATCGGCCGCGTGGGCGCGACCGGCAACGTCACCGGGCCGCATCTGCACCTGGAGGTCCATCCGAACGGCGGCGCCGCGATCGACCCGCTGGCCTGGCTGCGCGGCAAGGGCCTCAACCCCTGACCCACCCTGCGAAGAGCGCGCTGTTTGCAAGATCTTTGCGGGCTTCCCGGAATACGCCCGTCCGGTCCGGACGTTGACACGAAGCATGACTTCTCTTCGCAAACTGGGTTCTTCCGATCTCGAGGTCTTCCCACTGTCCCTCGGCGGCAACGTCTTCGGCTGGACCGCCGACGAGACGCAGTCTTTTGCGGTTCTCGACGCATACGCGGAGGCGGGCGGGAACTTCATCGACACGGCCGATTCGTACTCGGCCTGGGTGCCGGGCAACGAGGGCGGCGAGTCCGAGACCATCATCGGCAAGTGGGTGAAGGCGCGCGGCAACCGCTCCGACGTGGTCATTGCGACCAAGGTCAGCCAGCATCCCGACTACCAGGGGCTGACCGCCGCCAACATCAAGGCCGCGGCCGACGCGTCCCTGCGCCGTCTGGACACCGACCACATCGATCTCTACTACACGCACTTCGACAAGCCGGAGGTGCCGGTCGAGGAGATCATCGGCGCGCTCGACGAGCTGGTGAAGGCGGGCAAGGTGCGCGCCATCGCCGCCTCCAACATCTCCGCCGAGCGCCTGAAGGAGTCCCTGGACTTCTCGGACCGCGAGAACCTCGCGCGCTACGTGGCGCTGCAGCCGCACTACAACCTGGTCTCGCGCGACACCTACGAGGGTGCGCTGCAGGACCTCGCATCCCGTGCGGGGCTCGCGGCGGTTCCCTACTTCGCGCTCGCGTCGGGCTTCCTGACCGGCAAGTACCGGCCGGGTACGACCGTGGAGTCGGCGCGTGCGGAGGGCGCGGCCAAGCACCTGGCGACCGAGCGCGGACAGCGCGTCCTGACGGCCCTGGACGAGGTCGCCGAGGCCCGGGGCGCCGAGATCCCGACGGTGGCGCTCGCCTGGCTGGCGGCCCAGCCGACGGTCGCGGCTCCGATCGCCTCGGCGCGGACGGTGGAGCAGCTGCCGGCGCTGCTGGCGGTGGCGGACCTGACGCTGACGGACGAGGACGTGGCGAAGCTGACGGAGGCGTCGGCGTAGGGCCTGTCTTTCGGATCAGCCGTCCAGGCGGCGGAATCCGGCGGTGCCGAGCCCGCGTAACTCCTAGGAGCGATAGGGGTTGTGTCCGGGATACGGCGCCGCCGGACCGTACTGCGGCGTCGCGGAGCCGTACTGCGCCGCCACCGGGCCGTACTGCGGCGCCACCGGGCCGTACTGCGGCATCGCGGAGCCGTACTGCGCGTACTGCTGCGTCCCCTGGAAGGGCACGTGCCCGTAGCCCGGCCACATCGGCGGAGCCACCGGAGCCGTCGCCCGTGCCGCATACGCCAGTGCCGGCCGCGCCACCTCCCGGCGGGCCCACAGTTCGGTCAGCAACTCCTGTTCCCGTACGACGAAATCGGCGCCCACCCGGCCCCGGCGCCCCCGGTGGCGCAGAAACGCCAGGGACGTCGCGTACGCCTCGTACCGCGCGACCGACCGCGCCGCGTCCTTCCCGAAATGCTGCCTCGCGTACTCGCGGGCCAGCCGCCGCGCCCGCATCGAACCGAGGACGAAGGGCTCCACCGGCCCCATCCACCCGGCGACCACGTACGCGGGCAGCTCCTCCCGCACCGTCCGCAGCTCCCGTTGCCGCGTCCAGATGACCAGCCAGGTCAGCAGCCCGAACGCGGGCACCATGAACGACGCGTACACCGCGAAGAAGCCGTACTGGCCGAACGTGGACGACCCGTTCCACATGGAGTGCATGCCCATCGCGAGCAGCAGCCCGCCGAGCGGCGTCAGCACCCGCCGGACGTGCTGGCGTTCCGCGGACAGCGCGGCGATGCCGAAGCCGATGCCGGTGAGCACGGTGAACAGCGGGTGCGCGAAGGGCGACATCACCACGCGGACGAAGAAGGTCGCGGCCGTGACGGACGCCAGCCCGCTTCCCCCGCTCATCTGGTCGGTGCCGAACGCCGTTCCCAGGTAGAGGATGTTCTCGGTGAAGGCGAAGCCGGTGGCGGTGACGCCCGCTATCACCACTCCGTCGACGATCCCGGTGAAGTCCCGTCTGCGGAAGAGGAAGACGAGCAGCACGGCCGCGGCCTTCGCGGACTCCTCCACGATCGGTGCTATCACGGTCGCGCCGAGCGTGTCGGCGCTGTGCGGATCGGCGGTCGCGGTGGCTATCCACCGGGTGGCGAAACTGTTGGCGACGATCGCGATGAGCGCGGCGGCGCACGCGCCCCAGGCGAAGGCGAAGATCAGGTTCCGCCAGGGTCCGGGCGCCACCCGGTCCAGCCAGCGGAAGGCCGCGATGAGCAGCGGCACGGGCAGGACCGCGAGGCCCAGCCCGACCAGAAAGCCCTCGGTCCCGGTCTGCTGCCGTACGAGGGCCAGGATGACGAGCCCGGAGAGCGCGAGGAGCGTGATCAGCGCCCCGTACCGCACCCACCGCCTCTGCCACCAGTGCGGGTGCCCGAACGAGCCGCCGGCGGCGTCACCGCCCGGGTGAGTCGGGTACGAGGGAAAGGTGGCCACGGCATCGACCCTAACGAGACGGGGGCGCCGTCCGCGACGGTGTCCAACGGACGCGCGGACGCTCAGTCTTCGGCGGTGGGCTGGTCGCGGTGCTGTACGCGCCGGAAGAGCAGGTCGTTCACGAGATGACCCTTGTCCAGACCCTGCCCCTCGAAACGGGTCAGCGGCCGGAAGTCGGGGCGTGGCGCGTACCCGCCGCCGGGCTGGGTGTTCTCGAACCCCGGGTGCGCGGTGAACACCTCCAGCATCTGCTCGGCGTACGGCTCCCAGTCCGTGGCGCAGTGCACCAGCGCGCCCGGCTTGAGACGGCTCGCGGCGAGCGTGAGGAAGTCGGGCTGGATGAGCCGCCGCTTGTGGTGGCGCTTCTTGGGCCAGGGGTCGGGGAAGTAGACGCGCAGCCCGTTGAGGGAGTCGGGGGCGAGCATCTCGCGGAGCAGGATGATCGCATCGCCGTTGCCGACGCGGATGTTGGTCATTCCGCCCCGGTCGGCGAGGGCCAGCAGGTTGCCCTGGCCGGGGGTGTGCACGTCGACGGCGAGGATGTTGGTGTCCGGGTCGGCGGCGGCCATCTCCGCGGTGGCCTCGCCCATGCCGAATCCGATCTCCAGCACGACGGGGCGGCCGTTCCCGAACAGCTCGGCGAGGTCGATGACCCGCTGTCCGTCGATGTCCAGCCCCCACTTGGGCCACAGCCGCTGGAGCGCGTCCGCCTGTCCGGCCGTCACCCGGCTCCGCCGCGGCTGGAAGCTGCGGATCCGCCGCTCGAAGTGCGAGCCGGCGGGATCGGCCTTGGGCCCGTCGGGAAACCGGGGCTCCCCCTTGGCCCGGGTGTGCCGATTGGAGACCCCGGCACCACGACCGGAGCCGCCACCACGGTTGACCTGGGAATCTTCGGGAGCGAAGTTGAGGGAATCAGACACAGTGGGATCAATTTTAGAGGCAGGGCAGCTGTTACCGGCCCGTCCGGGGGGCTGGCGGTGGAGCCCCCGGGGAAGGGCAGGGACGCCGGTGGCGATTCCGACCTGACGGCCCCGGCCCACGGCCGGCTCACCGCCCCAGCACCACCAACGTCCGCCGCGCCACCTCCCGCCCGATCGCCAGCGAAGCGGTAGCCGCAGGGGACGGCGCGTTCAGTACGTGCACCGCCCGCGCCCCCTCCCGGATCAGAAAGTCGTCCACCAGCGTCCCGTCCCGCAGCACCGCCTGCGCCCGCACCCCGGACGGGGCCCGCACGAGGTCGTCCTCCCGCACCGCGGGCAGCAGCCTCCGCACGGCCTCGGTGAACGCCCCCTTCGACACCGACCGGCGCAGCTCCCCCGCCCCGTACCGCCAGTGCCGCCGCGCGATCCGCCACGACCCCGGCCACGCCACCGTCGCGCCCAGCTCCCGAGGACGTACGACGCCCCAGCCGTACCCCTCGCGGGCCAGCGCCGGCACCGCGTTCGGCCCGATGTGCACCTCTCCGTCGATCCCGCGGGTCAGATGCACCCCGAGGAACGGGAACGCCGGATCCGGCACCGGATACACCAGCCCCCGCACCAGCTCGGGCCGGCGCAGTGCGTAGTACTCGCCCCGGAACGGCACGATCCGCACCTCGGGGTCGTCCCCGGTCAGCCGGGCCACCTCGTCGCAGTGCAGCCCGGCGCAGTTGACCAGCACACGCGCGCGGAGCACCGCCCCGTCACCCGTGCGTACGGCGACCCCCAGCGAGGCGCGCCGGTCGATCCGGACCACCTCCGCCCCGTACCGGATCTCCGCGCCGGAGGCCTCCCCGAGCTGCCGGGCGACCGCCACGAAGTCGCAGATCCCGGTGGTGCCCACATGGATGGCCGCCAGACCCCGCACCTCCGGCTCGTACTCCGCTATCTGGGCGGCGCCCAGCTCACGTACCGGAATGCCGTTCTCCCGGCCGCGCTGCACCAGCGCGTGCAGGCGCGGCAGCTCGTCCCTCTCGGTCGCGACGATCAGCTTTCCGGTGACGGCGTGCGCGATGCCGTACTCCGCGCAGAACTTGACCATCTCGGCGGCACCCTCGACCGCGTACCGCGCCTTCAGCGAGTCGGGTCGGTAGTAGATCCCGCTGTGGATGACCCCGCTGTTGCGCCCCGTCTGGTGGCGGGCCGGGCCGGCCTCCTTCTCCAGGACGGTCACCCGCGTGCCCGGCGCGGCACGCGTGATCGCATAGGCCGTCGAAAGACCGACGATTCCGCCACCGATCACCAGCACGTCGCAGTCGTAGGCGATCTCCCGCACCTGCTCCACCTCCCGGTTTCGATAGTGCACTGCGCCACTGACAATGCCTTCAAACCCGGGGGAGCGCCCTGCGGCCGCCTCGTCAGACCGGAGCCATCAGCAGCGGCCGCGCCCGCTCCCGCAGCTCCGCCACGCGCGGTTCGTCACCGTAGGGCTCCAGCCGGTGCAGCAGGTCCCGCACGTACTCGGTGGTGCGCGCCGACGATATGCGCCCGGCGATCTCCACCGCCCGCACGCCCTGCTCGCACGCCGCGTCCAGGTTGCCCGACTCCAGCTCGGCGACCGCCGACACCACCAGGCGCAGCCCGTGCGAGCGCACGTACTCCTCACCGGGCCGCGACAGCGCCTGTTCGGTGAAGCGGCGGACCTGGCGCGGGGCCTTCAGGTCGCGGTAGCACTCGGCGGCGTCGGCCGCGAAGCGGTCGTAGGAGTAGAAGCCGAGCCAGGACGGGTCGTTGTCGCCGTCGCGGGCCCGCTCCAGCCAGCCCTCGGCGGCTTTCAGGGCCGCGCCGGCCGCCTGGGCGTCACCGGCGCGCGCGTGCGCGCGTGCCTCGACCAGGCGGAAGAAGCTCATGGTGCGGGCGGTGGCCAGGCCGCGGTTGCGCTCCAGGGCGGCCTGGGCGAGGTCGACGCCCTCGTCGCCGAAACCGCGGTAGGTCGCCTGCAGCGACATGGAGGCAAGGACGTAGCCCCCGAGGGGCACGTCGGCCGCCGCGCGCGCGAGGCGCAGCGCCTGGATGTAGTAGCGCTGGGCGGCCTCCTGCTGGCCGGTGTCGAAGGCCATCCAGCCCGCCAGCCGGGTCAGCTCGGCCGCCGCGCCGAACAGCGCCCTGCCGACCTCGTCGGAGTACGACCCGAGCAGCAGCGGCGCCGCCTCCACCCTCAGGCACTCCGGCACCATCGACGACCGCCAGTCGCCGCCCCCGTACTTGGAGTCCCAGCGCCTCGCGTCCTCCGCGGCCTCGCGGAGCTTCCGGACGTCGCTGTGGCCGACCTTGATCGGTGCTCCGGACCCGTCGCCCGGGGCGGGGTCGCGTGCCACCGAGCTGTCGGCCGGTGTTATCAGCCAGCGGGAAGCAGGCGTCGCGTAAGCGCTCACTGCGAACGATCCGGCCAGCGACTGCCAGATGCCGCCGCTGCCGGCTCGGCGCCCGGCGAGGTCGAGGCGGTAGAGCTCCGTCGCCGACCTCACCGCCTGTCCTACGTCCCGGGGGAAGGCGAGGCCCACTTCCGGTGCGGGATCCGCGTCCGCCAGACCGATCTCGTGGAGCGGTACGGGGCGGCCGAGCTTCTGGCCGATGGCCGCGGCGATCAGGTGCGGCGCGGCGCCCTGCGGCACCATGCCCTTCGACACCCAGCGCGCCACCGAGGTCTTGTCGTAGCGAAGTGTCAACCCGCGCTGGGCGCCAAGATCGTTGACGCGCCGGGCGAGTCCTGCGTTGCTGATTCCCGCGAGGGCGAGAACGGCGCCGAGCTTTTCGTTCGGCCCGCGTTGCTCCCTGGACATGCGCCACCCCTCGACACAGACGGCTGCCGCGGCGGTGGCATAACCGCGCGGCATTCGTAAACCCAGCGTAGTTCGCCGCATCCCATGCGTTAAGGGGCGTAAATCCGGTTGGCGGGATTGTGGTCCGTACTTATGTACGGAGTGTCGCCATGTGCTCCCGCTGTGTGGCCGTGCGCCCGTCCGTGCGCTCTTCTCCGGCCACCGCGGGGCCGGTTCCATGGGCCGTGCGTGGGTCGGCCCGCTGTACTGGATCCAGTGGGCTGGGGGACACCGCCGCCTACATCCCCGCGGGCGGCGGACCGGTCCGGGAGGCGAACTCCGCCTCCCGGACCGTGCGTTGCCCAGGGTCTGTACGGAGCGTGCCCAAGCCTGGCCGCCCGCAGCCGATTTGGCCGAAAACCGATGGTGGATTTCGACCGTCATCAAGGCCCCGACCACGACTCTTGAGGGCGCGAACGGCGTTTTCGGGGAGCATTACGGGGGCGCATTCACGTCGCTGTTTCCTTCGTACTGTCTCCGACGGCCGCGGGTCGTACGGGAGTTCACCGGCTCGAGGACCGCTCTCCAAGGGCGCGTCACGGGGCGCACGAGCTGTGGCTTGCACCCTCCGGGGCGCATTCTTCGTGGCAGCATGGAGCCGTTCGTACGGTGCACTGGTTGTCCACAGCCTGTGGAGGCGTCGATGCGGTGGTTGGTGGGATGGAGCAGCACCGCCGCGGGGGCCGCCGGGCCCGGCTCCGCAGGCGCCACCGGATACGACGGCGAGACCGTGCACCCGGTCGGCTCCCAACTCCTGTGGGGCGACCCCGACCCGCTGTGGGCGGTCGGCGACTGGCGCCCCGACGAGGTGCGCGTCGTGAAGGCCGACGCGCGGACCCGGATCGCGGTCCTGGGCACCTGCGGCGCATCCGACGAGCAGCTGCGCGTCGCACTGTTCGCCGCCCGGGGCGGGGCGCTGCGCCATCTGACCGCCTGGTCCGGCAGCTACACCGCCGTGGTCCAGGTCGGCCGCAGGACCACCGTGTGCGGCGACCTCGCGGGCGCCCGGCCGGTGTTCTACACCCCCTGGGCCGGCGGCACGGCCTACGCGACCGCCGCGCTGCCGCTCGCCGACCTCATCGAGGCCAACCTGGACTTCGGGCACCTGGCGGCCCTGCTCGCCGCCCCCGACGTACCGGCAGCGCTGCACGACTCCACCCCGTACGACGGCGTACGACGCATCCCGCCGGGGCACGCGCTGATCCTGCGCGCCGGGGCCCGGGAGATCGCCGGGTACGAGCCGGTCGCCTCCCTCGCCGTCGCGGCGCCCCCGGCGGACCCGGCCGACGCGGTGGACGCGGTGCGCGACGCCCTGGTCGACGCCGTACGCGCGCGTCTGTCGGCGCCCCGGCACGTCCCGAGCACGGACCTCGACCCGGGGCCCGTGCCCGGCATGGGACCCGCGGAACGCCGTGCCGCGCGCGGAATGCCGGTCCCCGGCATCGGCGCCGACCTGTCCGGGGGCCCCGCCTCCGGCACCCTGGCCCTCCTGGCGGCCGGACTGCCGGGCATGCCCGGCACGATCCTCGGGCACGGCACCGGCGCCGGCGAACGCCTGCTCGCCGTCACCTTCAACGACCTCGCCGTCAGGGGCCGCGAGGCCGAACTGGAGCGGGCCGGCACGCTCGCGGCCAACCCCCGGCTGCACCACGTGGTGGTCACCGGCGGCGAGGAAGTGCTCCCCTACGCCGATCTGGAGGGCCCGCTGACGGACGAACCGGGCCCCTCCCTGGTGACGGCGCCCCGGCACCGCGCCCGTCTCGCGTCCGGCAGCGCGGACCACTTCACCGGCTACGGCGCCCGGCAGGTCCTCGACGCGCACCCGGCCCGGCTCGCCGACCTGCTGATGGACCGCAAGCGCCGCCACCTGGTGCGGCCCATGGCCGCGCTCGCGAAGGCGGACGGCTCGGTGATGGTCCCCGCGCGCGTGTACAGCGCGGCCCGCAAGCTGTCCCGCACGCCGTACCGCGCGGGCGTCGACGCACTCGCCGACCGGCTGATGCGGCGGCGGTTCGAGGAGCCCGGGGGTGCCGTGGGCGCGTCGCTCGCCGCGCTCACCTGGGCGAGACCCGGGCCGGCGGCACGCTGGCTGACCGGTGAGGCGCTGGCTGAAGTATCGGTTCGCCTCCAAGGGGCCGCGGGCCGGCCGGACGCGGGCCCGGGGCAGCGTCCCGGCGACCACCGCGCGCGTGCCGCACTGGCGAGGCACGCCACCGACCTCCGCGTCCTGGAACAGGCCGCCGAGATCCGCTCCCAGCGGCTGCACGCCCCCTTCCTGGACAACCAGGTCGTCCGCGCCTGCCGCGCGCTTCCCGAGACGCTGCGGGTGCAGCCGGGGGCACGGGCGGCCATCCTGCGCGCGGTCCTGGAGGGCGCGGGCGTCGGCGGCCTGCCGCCCGGCTGGGGCGCCCCCTCCCACGGCTCCTCGGCGGCCGCGACCCGCGCGGGCCTCAGGCTCGCCGCGAACTCCCTCGTCGACCTCTTCGCCGCCCCCCTGCTGGCGGAGGCGGGCCTGGTGGAGGCCAGAGTGGTCCGCAAGGCGGTACGAGCGGCGGCCGACGGCACCCCCCTCCCCCTCGACGGCCTGGCGGACCTGGTCTCCCTGGAACTCTGGCTCCGCCGCCTCCTGTCCCGCCGAGGCACCTGCTGGACGGGAACCCCGGCAAGGGCCCGCGCGGTACCGGCGGGGATCTCGGCCCGGGGGAGGGCGTTGGGGGCCGGGGCGTAAGGGCACGGCGCGCACCAAAACCCGTGCCCCGCCCCCCAACCCCCCGCGACAATGACCCGGTGCGGTACAGAATCCTGGGCACGGCCCAAGCAGAGGACGACCAAGGAACCTCCGTCCCCCTGGGCGGCCCCCGCCTCCGCGCCCTGCTCACCGCCCTCGCCCTACGCCCGGGCCGCACCACCACCCCGCAGACCCTGATCGACGAGATCTGGCCGGACGACCCCCCGCTCGACGCCCCCGCCGCACTCCAGGCCCTCGTCGCCCGCCTGCGCCGCACCCTCGGCCGGACCGCCGTCGCCTCCGTCCCCGGTGGCTACCGCCTCGACGCCGGCCGTGACTCCGTCGACCTGTTCGTCTTCGAGGATCTCGTCCAGCGCGGCACCGCCGCCCTCGCCGACGGCGACCCGCACGCCGCCGCCCGCGATCTGCGCACGGCCCTCGCCCTGTGGCACGGCCCCGCCCTCGCCGACCTCCCCGACCGCACCGCCGCCGCCCGCCCCGAGGCCCTGCGCCTGACGGCGACCCGCGCCCGCGTCGAGGCCGACCTGCGCCTGGGCCGCGCCCCCGACGTCGTACCGGAGCTGACGGAACTGACGACGGCGCACCCCTACGACGAACCCCTCCACGCCCTTCTCATCCGCGCGCTGCGCGCCACGGGCCGCGGCGCCGACGCCCTCGCGGCCTACGAACGCGCCCGCCGGGCCCTGGCGGACGGCCTGGGCACCGACCCCGGCCCGGAACTGAAGTCCCTGCACGCCGAGCTGCTGTCCCCGCAGACCTCCCAGGAGACATCCGCTCATTCCTCCGCGCCGCCCACCCCCCGGACCTCCGGGCCGGGCTCCCCGCAGCCTCCCACCCCGCTGAAGCCGCCGACGGCCCCCCGTACCGGCAACCTACGCCGCCGCCTGAACTCCTTCGTCGGCCGGGAACTCGAACTCGAGGCCATCCGCTCGGACCTGCACCGGGCCCGCCTGGTCACCCTCACCGGACCGGGCGGCTCCGGGAAGACCCGTCTCGCCGAGGAGGCCGCCTCCGGGCTGCCGCAGGCGTGGCTGGCCGAGCTGGCCCCGCTGGATCGGCCGGAGGCGGTCCCCGCCGCGGTGGTCAGTGCCCTCGGGCTGCGGGAGACGGCGCTGATCACCAACGAGCTGGCGATGCCGCAGGACGATCCGGTCGCCCTGCTGATCGAGTACTGCGCCCCGCGCAGCGAACTCCTGATCCTCGACAATTGCGAGCATGTGATCGACGCGGCGGCCGAGCTGGCCGAGACGCTGCTCACGCACTGCCCGGGCCTCACGATCCTCGCCACCAGCCGTGAACCCCTGGGCGTACCCGGCGAGTCGGTCCGCCCCGTGGAGCCGCTGCCGCCCGACCCCGCGCACCGCCTCTTCCTCGAGCGCGCGGCGGCCGCGCGCCCCGGCCCGCACACCGTCCACGACCCGGAGGCCGTCGACGAGATCTGCCGCCGTCTCGACGGCCTGCCCCTGGCCATCGAGCTGGCCGCCGCCCGCCTGCGGCTGCTGACCCCCCGCCAGATCGCCGACCGCCTCGACGACCGATTCCGCCTCCTCACCTCCGGAAGCCGCACGGTGCTGCCCCGCCAGCAGACCCTGCGCGCGGTCGTCGACTGGTCCTGGGACCTGCTCGACGAGCGGGAGCGCACGGTGCTGCGCGAGGTCTCGGTATTCGCCGGCGGCTGGGACCTCGCCGCCGCCGAGGCCGTGTGCACCGGCCCCGTCGCCGACCTGATCGGGGCGCTCGTCGACAAGTCCCTGGTCGTCGCGGCCCCGGGCGACGGGGACGGCGGTACGGGCATGCGCTACCGCATGCTCGAGACGATCCACGAGTACGCCACCGAGCGCGCCGCCGAGGCCCCCGAGCTGCGCACCGCCGCCGAGCGCAGGCACCGGGCGTGGGTGCGGGCGCTCGTCGAGGAAGCCGAACCGGAGCTGCGCTCCGCAGAGCAACTGCCGTGGATCCGCCGTCTGGAGACGGAACTCGACAACATCCGTGCCGCGCTGTACCGCGCCATCGCCTCCGGTGACGAGGCGGAAGCCGGCGCGATCGCGCTGGCCACGGGATGGTTCTGGTGGCTGCGGAACTTCCGGTGGGAGGGCACGGAATGGACGGAGCGGGTGCTGCGCCTGGGAGCGGCTCTGGATGCCGGTGCCACGGCCGGCTCCCCACCGTGGCCGGCGTCGGCGGCGGTGACCAGGCGCCCCTCCACCGATGTCCTCGAGGAGCTCGCCGCGGTCGACCACGTCGAAGCCTTCCTCGCCCGCCCAGCCGCCGAGGAGGGACACCCCCTGCGCGCCCTGCGGATGAATCTGCGGATGCTGCACCTGTTCCTCGTCGCGGAATCACGGCCGGCGGAGTCGATACGGGACGAACGGACCCGGCGGTACACCGCCCGGGTCCGGGCGGCCTTCGAGCGGGGCGGCCCGGAAGCGGCCCGGTTTCCCGGCATCCTCTGGGCGCTGACCGTTTTCCACCTGGGCGAGCCGTACGACGTCCTGCACGCCATGGACGCCATCGTCGCCAACTGCCGCCGCTACGGCGGTGACTGGGAGATCGGCGTGGCCCTCATGTTTCGCGCGCACATGCTCGTCGACTCCTCGGGGGGTCTGCGCGACGTGGACGGCGACCTGGCCGAACTGCGCACGCTCAGCCGTCGTGTCGGCGACCGCTGGATGCGCGCCCAGGTGTCCAGCGCGGTCGGGGAGGCGGCGATGGGGCGCGGCTCCTTCGCGGAGGCGAAGGGCGAGTACGAGGAGGCACTGCGGCTCGCCCACGAGGTGGGGGCCTACGCGGAGTCCCCGTTCCTGCTCGCCCGGCTCGGCGAGATCGCCTACCGGGAGGGCAAGCGCGCGGACGCGCAGGCGGCGCTGGACGAGGCGAGCGACGCCGCCGACCGGTACGGGGTGCACGACGCCCGCGGGTATGTGAGCCTGCTGCGCGCGCAGATGGCGCTGGACGACGGGGAGACCCTCCGGGCGCGCGCCTTGTGCGAGAACGCGCGGATGGAGACCGCCCGGAACACGCCGCCGCCGCAGTTCATCGCCGCGCTGAACGGCATCGACGCGCTCGTCACCATCGCCGAGTCCGGCCCGTGCCACGGACTGCCCAAGCTCGCCGAGGCCCTGCGCCATGCGGTGGACAGCAGGTGCGCGGAGTCGGTGACGGCCGGGCTCGTGGACATCGCGGCGAGGGCCCTGGTCGCCCTGGGCGAGCATGCCCGCGCGGTCCGTCTGCTCGCGGCGGCCGACGGGTGGCGCCCGCCGAACGCGGTACGCCCCGGGCCGGATCGCGTCGAGGCGGAGCGGACCGAGGCGGCCGCGCTGAAGGCGCTCGGGCGGGCCCGGTTCGACGCGGAGCGGGCGAGGGGCACGGAGCTCACCCCGGACGACGTGCTGGGAGAGCTGGCGGGGGCCTCCGCGGACCACCCCGCCCAGTGAGTCGGCGGACCGCCCCCCGGTGAGCCGGGGAAGGCAGGGCGGCCTGCCGGCAGGTGACCAGCCTCCGCCCAGTCCGCGAGCGCCACCGGGTCCCTGGGGGCCCCGGCGGCGCGCCGCGGTGGTCCTGCCTCGACGGCGCCTGGCGGCAGGCCGGGCTCACACCGGACGGGACCGCAGGCCCTCCAGGAGGATGTCCAGCAGCCGCGCCGAGGCCGCCGCCTGCTGAGCGGCGTCCGGCAGCGAGGGCGCCGCCGTGGCGATCACCAGCAGCACGTCCGACACGGTGACGTCCGGCCGCAGTTCACCCGCCGCACGTGCCCGCTCCACGAGCTGCCCGACGACCTCCAGCAGCGTCGCCGCTCCCGCGTCGTCCGCCTCCGGCGCCGGCCGCTGCTCCACGAGCCGCAGGTCGGCGCCCGACTCGGACCGCTGCTGCGGCACCCGGGCTCCGTCCAGCGACCCGGCCTCGGCCCCCTCCGTGCCCTCCTCGGCGACCCCCACCCGCAGCACGTGCGGCGGCAGCAGCCTTCCCGCGCCCGACGCCACCGATGTGCGCAGGAAGCGCGAGAGCGCCGACCACGGTTCGTCCTCCTGACCGAGCGCCGCCCTGGCCTGCTCGGTCAGCCGGGAGGTCTCCTCCTCGGCTATCCGCCGCACCAGGACGTCCTTGCTCGGGAAGCGCCGGTACACGGTGCCGACGCCGACCCGCGCGCGCCGCGCCACGTCCTCCATCGGCGCGCCGTACCCCAGCTCGCCGAAGACCTCGCGTGCCGCGCGCAGTACGTGCTCCAGGTTGCGCTGTGCGTCCACACGCAGCGGCGTCGTCCGCGCAGCATCCCCGCGTCCGTTGTCCACCGCCGCGCTCACCGTGCCCGCCGCCGCGACGGCGGAAGCGGACGACCAATGAGAGTCCTGAATGTGCATGTGTGTTCCCCCGGTCCTGACGTCTCCCCCCGGAGACTCTCCCCGCTATCGGAAACCGGAGCGTACGGAACAGGCGTCGTACGTGACCGGGCCCGCCCGTCGCGGACCCGTGAGCGCATCCCCCCTACACCCCGTCAAGAGACGAACATAGTTGAGCGGGAGTCAATTCAGAAGGGGCGCGTTCCGGGCGGGTCGCCCCCCGATCGGAGTACGGGTCGGATTCGCCCCCTTTGCACTTTCCGTAGCAACCGCTCACACCCTAGCTGACCTGCGGTGATTCCCCGTACTCCGGTGATTCGGCCAACCCTGGTCCACCCGTCCGTCCCGTCACACAATTTGCCGGGCCTGTGGACAAATTCGGGCGCCGGGTGCCTCATGGGAAGGTGACGGCTGCATTCCACCGGGCGACGCCCCCCGAACACCCGAAGTGTGTGCGCATCCTCATCGTCGGCGGCGGCTACGTCGGCCTGTACACGGCGCTGCGCCTGCAACGGAAGCTGAAGGCGGAACTCCGCCGTGGCGAGGCGGAGATCGTGGTGGTCTCGCCCGACCCGTACATGACCTATCAGCCGTTCCTGCCGGAGGCGGCCGCCGGCGCCATCTCGCCGCGCCACGTGGTGGTCCCGCTGCGCCGCGTCCTCGCGGACTGCCACGTCCTCATCGGCGAGGCCACGGCCATCGACCACGCCAAGCGGATCGCCACCATCTCGACGCTCGCCGGCGAGGAGACCGGGCAGACGGAACAGATCGCGTACGACGAACTCTGCCTCGCACCCGGCTCGATCTCACGCACCCTCCCCATCCCCGGTCTCGCCGACCACGGCATCGGCTTCAAGACCGTGGAGGAGGCCATCGGCCTGCGCAACCACGTCATCGAGCAGATGGACATCGCCTCCTCCACCCGCGATCCCGCGATCCGCGACGCGGCCCTCACCTTCGTGTTCGTCGGCGGCGGCTTCGCCGGCGTGGAGGCGCTCGGCGAGCTGGAGGACATGGCCCGCTACGCCGCCCGCTACTACCACAACGTCAAGCCCGAGGACATGCGGTGGATCCTCGTGGAGGCCTCCGACCGCATCCTCCCCGAGGTCGGCGAGGAGATGGGCCGCTACACCGTCACCGAGCTGCGCCGCCGCAACATCGACGTACGCCTCGAGACCCGCCTGGAGTCCTGCGCCGACCGGGTCGCCGTCCTCTCCGACGGCTCCCGCTTCCCGACCCGCACGGTCGTGTGGACCGCCGGCGTGAAACCGCACCCGATCCTCGCCGCGACCGACCTGCCGCTGAACGAGCGCGGGCGCCTGAAGTGCACCCCGCAGCTGACCGTGGACGGCGTCACGCACGCGTGGAGCGCGGGAGACGCGGCCGCCGTCCCCGACGTCACCGCCGAGCCCGGCCGGGAGACGGCCCCCAACGCCCAGCACGCGCTGCGCCAGGCCAAGGTGCTCGGCGACAACATCGTGCACGCGCTGCGCGACGAGCCCCTGGAGACGTACGCGCACAAATACGTCGGTTCGGTGGCCTCCCTGGGACTGCACAAGGGTGTCGCCCACGTCTACGGGCGCAAGCTGAAGGGCTGGCCCGCGTGGTTCATGCACCGCACGTACCACCTCAGCAGGGTGCCCACCTTCAACCGCAAGGCGCGCGTACTTGCCGAATGGACGCTGGCAGGCCTCTTCAAGAGGGAGATCGTGTCGCTCGGTTCACTCGAACATCCCCGTGCGGAGTTCGAACTGGCCGCCGGTGGAAAGCATTCTTCAGACCCGAAGGGGTCGAACTGAGCGGACCCAGGAACTCCGCCGGAAACACCGACGTCTGACGGATGTCGGTCCGGTCGGCCAGACTGGTCCACGACCTGGGCGGGCCGACCCTCGCCCTGACGCACCCACAGGCTTTCCCCACAGCGCCGCACCCCCGGGGACTGGCCCCCGGACCCCCGCCCGGATCCGGAGCCGGCCGGAGACGACAACGACGAGGCAAGGAATCGGTGAACTTCACGCGCTGGAGCGCCCGGCTCCCCGGAACGCAGCGCCGCGCCGCAGCGCGGACCGACCACGCGGTCTCACCGGACCGGCGGGACGGCTCCGTGCCCCTGGCCCGCGCCGAGCGGATCACCGACGACACGCCGAGCATGCCCGCCCTCGACGAACTGCCGGCGCGGGAGGTGCTCGACCGCATCCCTGCGCTGGTCGCCCTCGTGCAGGGCCCCGACCACCGCGTCGCCTACGTGAACGACGCCTACACGACGGCCTTCGGCGCCCGCCCGGTCGGTGAACCGGCGCGCGAGGCGCTGCCCGAACTGGAGGCACTGGGCCTCCTCCCGCTCCTCGACCAGGTGCTGCGCAGCTCCAAGCCGCGCACGGTCAAGTCCCGCAAGGCGCCCGGCGGCCGTTCGTACACCTTCACCTGCACCCCGGTGGACGCACCCGACGACAGGTCCCGGGGCGTGCTCGTCTTCGCGGCCGACGTCACCGACCACGCCGACGCCGCCGAACGGCTGCGCGCCAGCGAGCGCGAGCAGCGCCGCACCGCGGTGACCCTCCAGCGCTCCCTGCTGCCCCAGGAACTCGAGCAACCCGACGACCTGCGCATCGCCGCCACCTATCATCCCGGCGGCACCGAGGCCGCGGTCGGCGGCGACTGGTACGACGTGATCACTCTCGGCGGCGGCCGTACCGCGCTGGTGATCGGCGACGTCATGGGCAGGGGCGTCCGCGCGGCGGCGGTGATGGGCCAGCTGCGGACGGCCGTGCGCGCGTACGCCCGCCTGGACCTGCCCCCGCACGAGGTCCTCCAGCTCCTCGACGGCCTCGCCGCGGAGATCGACGCCAACCAGATCGCGACCTGCGTCTACGCCGTCCACGACCCGAACGAGGGCCGGCTGGTGTACGCCTCGGCCGGCCACCTCCCGATCCTGGTCCGCGACGAGAGCGGCAACGTCCTGCGCGCCGACGAACCCACCGGCCCGCCCCTCGGCACGGGCGGCTGGATGCACGCCTCCGGCTCGGTGCCGCTGGGACCGGGGTCCACCGCCGTCCTCTACACCGACGGCCTGGTGGAACGCCGCGACGCCGACCTGGACGAGGGCATCGCGGCCCTGGAGGGTGCGCTCGCCGGCGCCACGGGCACACCCCAGGTGATCTGTGACCGCCTGCTCCGTTCGGCGGGTGTCACGGCGGGCCACGACGACGACGTGGCGGTCCTGGTCCTCCAGCACCCGGCGCGGACGGGACCGGACGGCGAGCTGTTCCGCAACGCCGCGCTGGAGTTGCTGGGCGGTGTCGAGGCGGCGCCACGCGCGCGTGCGTTCGCCTCCGGGGTGCTGACGAGCTGGCGGTTCCCGGCGGACCTGCACGATCACGGGGTCCTGGCGGCGAGCGAACTGGTCGCCAACTCGCTGCAGCACGGCACACCACCCATGCGGCTGCGTCTGCGCCGTACGGACCGCCGCCTGATCATCGAGGTCACGGACGGCGACGATCACCTCCCGAGGCGCCGCCGCGCGGAACCCGCGGACGAGGCGGGCCGGGGCATCGCGATCGTGGCGGCGATCGCGTCGAGCTGGGGGTCACGGAGGACGCCCGGGGGTGGCAAGGCGGTGTGGTGCGAGTTCGCACTGCCGAAGGCCGACGGCTGACGGCTGAGCTTCCCGGGGCGGGGCGCTCAGGTGCGCGCCGACGCCGGCTCCGCCGACGCACTCCCCTGCGCCACCACCCGGCTCCTGCCCAGCGACGGCCGGTTCTGCGCCGGCGTCAGCAGCCGCCCGAGCCGCACCGCCAGCACGGTGATGCCCAGCGAGCACAGCAGGAACGTCACGACGTAGGGCCCCGGCAGGGCCGCCGCGAGGGGACCACCCACCGCCGGCCCCACCGCCAGCGCCAACTGCTTCACCAGGGCGAACACCGAGTTGTACTGCCCCGCCATCCCCGTCGGCGCCAAGTCCGCCACCAGCGGCGCGACCGTCGGCGACAGCATCGCCTCACCCAGTCCGAACAGCGCGTAGGTCGACACGAACGCGGCCGTCGCCATCTCCCGGCTGCCGTGACCCAGCCCCGCGTATCCCGCGACAGCCCACGCCACGGCCCAGATCAGCCCCACGGCCGCGATCACCCGCGACCGCCTGCGCCGCTCCACGAACTTCAGCACCGCGAACTGCGCCACCACGATCGTCGCCGTGTTCGCCGCCAGTGCCGTACCCAGCGCGGACGTCGAGATCCCGGCCGCCTCCACGCCGTAGGCGCTCAGCCCCGACTCGAACTGTCCGTAGCACGCGAAGAACAGCACGAAGCCCAGCACGCAGAGCTGCACCATGGCCCGGTTCCCCAGCAGCTGCCGCCAGCTCGCCCCGCCGCCCCGCGGCGCCGTCTCCTCGATCCTGGGCGCCCGCGGCATCCGCACCGTCGCCATGACCACGACGAGCAGCAGGAACATCGCCGCCTCGATCGCGAACAACAGGGTGAAGGACGCAGCCCGCGACACGTCGACGAGGTGCCCGCCGATCAGCCCACCGACCCCGAGCCCCAGGTTCTGCAGGAAGAACTGCACCGCGAAGGCCCGCGACCGTGTCTCCGCAACCGAGCAGTCCACGATCATCGTGGCCAGCGCCGGTTGCATCACCGCCTGCCCGGCGCCGAGGAGCGCCGCCGACAGCAGCACGCTCACCGCGCCGGCCGCGACGCCCAGGCTCAGCGAGCCCACCGCGGCCATCACGAGGGCGGCGACCAGCACCGGAAGCGGGCCCCGCCGGACGATGGCCCGCCCGGCGAACGGCAGCACGACCAGCGCGGACACAGCGAAGACGGCGAGTACGAGACCCGCCGTCACAGCACCGAGATCCCGCACCTGCGCCACGTAGACGTACAGATAGGGGACGGTGAAGCCGAGGCCGAACGCGCTGAGTGCGTTACCCACGTGGATCCGGCGCATCGCTGCGCCCATCGCCCTGGTCACTTTCACCTTCCTTGAGAAGCGGGCCGCTGAGCCAGAGGTCTTACCTCTGAAGCGGTTAGCCCTGAAGACTTCGAAGCTAAATTTCGAAGAGTTGAACAGTACACCTTCAAGGAGTTCAACGCCAAGCGGTCGCGTGTCATACTGCGCCCATGGGCGACACCCCCGGCGTGAGCGAGCCGACCCTCGACGAACAGATCGCCGCCTACCAGCGCGAGTTCCAGGACCTGGACCCGCAGGTGGAGAAGATCGTCTCGGCACTGTCCCGGCTCAACCGCCGCATGAACGTCGCCTACGGCCGCCAGACCGCCGCACTCGGCATCAGCAACACCGACTGGGAGGTCCTCAAGGCCCTCGTTCTCTCCGGCGCCCCCTACCGCATGGGCCCGAGCGACCTCGCCAAGCGACTCGGCCTGACACCGGCCGCGATGACCCACCGCATCGACCGCATGGTCGGCGAGGGCCTCGTCACCCGGGAGCGCGACGAGGCCAACCGCGTCCGCGTCATCGTCGAGCTGACCGACGAAGGCCGTGAGAAGTGGCTGGAGGCGATGCGCCTCGCCTCCGGGTTCGAGGAAGACCTCCTCCAGGACCTCTCGCCCGAGGAACGCACGGTTCTGGGTGACGTGCTGACGCGCCTGCTGCGCCGGGTGGAAGACGCGCAGCCGGACGCCGGCGGCCGCCTCACCGACCTGGACTGACGAACCCGCAGGTTTGACGCAGCGCCAGGCTGGGGAGACTTGACAGTCCACCCCCCGATCCGTAAAGTTCTTCGGGTTGCCACGGGGCCGTAACGGTTCTGCGGCAGCACCTCCCGCCGCAGCAGCGGCAACAAACCACTCAGCACGATCTCCCGACCGGGTCAATTTCGGCGTGCCCGAAATTCGATTCCATTGGGTACGGCAACCCCGATCCACTCGATTGGGAATCGCCGGAGAGATCCGCTAGAGTCGGAGACGTCGGAACGGCCCAAGGGCCGCGATGACAAGCCCGGTTGACTGGGCGTCAGGCCCCGAAGGGAACTGAGGGAATCTGATAGATGTCGACAAAGCCGGAAGGCCGAAAGGCCGGAAAGCACCGAGGAAATCGGATCGGAAAGATCTGATAGAGTCGGAAACACCGAAGGGAAGCGCCCG
>NZ_JBIAUC010000003.1:0-630517 GCF_042892355.1 Streptomyces sp. NPDC001796
TGCACTGGAGTTGGGAACAGATCTCCTCCGGAACCGCCATACCCTGACAACGAGCCCACACCTGTAAAGCAGCACCTTGATTCTTTACGGCTTCAATGCGTGCGGCACCGCTGCCAGGATGCGCCGGGCAGGACCGCGCCGATCGCGTTCACCAGGCCGGTGTGCGCGTCGGAGACGACCAGCTGGACGCCGGACAGGCCGCGGGCGGTCAGGGAGCGCAGGAAGGCGAGCCAGCCCGCACCGTCCTCGGCCGTGGCGACGTCGATCCCGAGGATCTCGCGGTGTCCGTCGGCGTTGACGCCGACTGCGATCAGAGCGTGGACGTTGATGATGCGGCCGCCCTCGCGGACCTTCTGGGTCAGCGCGTCCACCCAGACGAACGTGTAGGGCCCGGCATCGAGCGGCCGGTTGCGGAACGCGGTGACCTGATCGTCCAGATGCTTGGCCATCGCGCTGACCTGGGACTTCGACAGCTGGGTGACGCCGAGGGATTCGGCGAGCTTCTCGACGCGGCGGGTGGACACACCAAGGAGGTAGGCGGTGGCGACCACCGAGATGAGGGCCTGCTCGGCCCGCCGGCGGCGTTCCAGGAGCCAGTGCGGGAAGTAACTGCCCTGACGCAGCTTGGGGACGGCGAGTTCGACGGTCCCTGCGCGGGTGTCCCACTCGCGCGGGCGATAACCGTTGCGGTGGTTGACGCGTTCCTCGCTGACCTGCCCGTATTCGGCATTGCAGAGGGCATCGGCCTCCGCGGACATGAGCGCGTCGGCGAACGTCTTGACCATCGCGCGCAGCAGATCGGGACTCGCCGCGGCGAGGTTGTCCTCGGCGAGGGCGTGCAGGGGCAGACTGTCTGGTGCGGTCATCGTGCTGATCTCCTTCGAGCCTAGACATCTCGAAGATCAGCCGGTGGCCGTTCTCATATCCGGACCCTCACTCCGACGCCGGGACAAACACCCGGATCAGGTGGGAACCGGTACACCACTTCCAGGGACGCAACCCACGACGCCGATCTCTACCAAGAACGGAACACCGTCGAGCGCCTGATCAACAAGCTGAAGGCCTGGCGGGGCATCGCGACTCGATACGACAAGAGACCCGAGAGCTACCTTGCGGGCCTCCACCTCTGTGCCTCGTTGATCTGGATCAACGACCTCCTCAAGGCAACTGGTTGATCACGACATCACACAGGCCCTAGGTCGGTCGGAGAGGCACGTCACATGGTCGGTTTCGCTTGTCCGCCGCGGAGCGGCGGTCACCGCTCAGGCCGATGGAACACCGCGAGCGGCCCGTACTCCGTCGGCTTCGCGGCGGCGAACTCAGGGTGGGCGGACAGGCGATCCCACTGGATCCCGATGGTATCCGGCCAGGCGGTCAGTTGCTCCCCGGACCCGACCAAGATGAGATCCCAGTCCTGTCCGCCGGATGTGCCGATGCGGTCAATGACGAATCCTAGGCAGTGCGCCGCGTGATGGTCGAGCGTTCGTTTCAGCGCGGCGATGGCTTCATCGCGATCGGCTTCGGGGACGTCGGCGATACGGAAGGTGAACCTCTGGGTTGACGGATCAATGCGTCGCACATTGGCTGCGAGGGACTGGTCGTAACCCATCCAGCACTGGAACTCGATTTCGCGGTACTTGCCGCTGGCCAGGGACGCCGCCAGTACGTCGGGACCGCCCATGAGCGGCTCTTTCCTGCCTTCCTCAGTCTCGCGGAAGCCGAAGACAGCATCCGTGAGCGGATGCGCGACCGAGAGGCCCGCTGCTCCGAGCTGCGTGACCAGCGCCTGGCTCCATGGGCTGGTCAAAGCCGGCAAGTACCACGCGACGAACGGCCTCAGCACAGAGCGCGAGGTGGCGGTGTTGGCCGAGGCGTCCCGGTCGAAGTACTCGTTGAAGATTTCGAGGGCCTGCTCGTGGGACAGGGCAGGACTTGTGTAGTCGTTGGCTCGGATGTGGTCGACGAACTCGGCGGGAAGAGCGAGGTGATGGTTACGTACGTAGTGGGCGAGCTCGACGGGCCACAACCACGTTCCGTCCGTGACCAGCGATCCGGCACCGGAGATCCATTCATCGCCGGTGATGACGTCCCGCTCGGCCCCCATGGTGGAGTAGATCTCGGTGGACGATTCCAGGTACGCGATGACCCGGTCCTCGTCCCACTCACCCGTGGGCCTGACCGCATCGCGGAGCGAAGGGACGGAAGCCGACCGGTCGCCGTGGCCGCCGAGCTCCCGGAAGAAGCCCACCCGCTTGATCATCGTCTCTCCAGTCGAACCGTGGGCCTCAGTGGTGTACAGGCAGGTAGATGCGCCAGTAGCCATTGTTGCCGATCGTGGGGGTCTGGTTGAGGCCCAGGTCGGGCGAGGTGCCGACCTTGTCCGTGGGTGCGTACACCGGTGCACCCAGCTCATTGGCCACGGACTGAGCGAGTGGCAGCTCCGGCGGCTTCGCGTCAGCACCGGAATGGCATGAGATGAGACGTACCGGCCCGCCGTGGTAGTTGGGGTTGCTGCGAATCGCGTCCACGATGTTATTGGGATGCACCTCGAAGTCGGTCAGCGTCTTGCCCGCCATGTTGACGCGCCCGGGTAGGAACACACCCTCGTTCGTGCCGTGGACGACCACGTCGTGAACACCTGGCATCCGGCCGACACGCTGCAGATTGTTGAGCGTGCGCTGGTCGTAGCCGATCGTGGTGGTGCTCTTCCCGAAGTAGACAGGATCACCCGATATGAGCTCGTAGTCTCCCGGCTTCGTCGGAGGTACCGGAACCTTCGAGTCCTCACTGCGCAAGAGGTTCCAGGTGCGGGACTTGCCCATCTGGTCGAGGGCAGCACTGTTCAAGCGCAGCGAGTCACCGAAGACCGCACTGATGCCACCGTTCTCGACGGCGACCTGCGCCGTGCTTCCCGCCCCACCGAGGAGGCCGCCGGTGAGTGCGCCGTACACCCCGGCCTGCCGGGCCTCGTCGAGGTTGATGCCGGTCTTCTGCTCGCCCAGGGCGATGGCGGTGGGCTGGGCGACGGCCAGGTCCACGGTGATGGACTCCACCCCGCCGAAGGCGGCCGTGGCCAGGGTGGTGCCGGCGATCGCGGCGACCTCCTCGGTCACCGCCACACCCAAAGAGGCCGCGAGTTCGGTCACGCCGGCCGCCGCGGCCGCCGCAGCGCCCTCGGACATGCCGGCGGTGAAGACCGCCAGGGCGGTGCCCGCGACGAGCGTCGCGCCGACGATCTCCAGCTCGTGTTCGAGGTGTTTCATCGCGCCGTGTACCGCGTCGGCGTAGGAGTCCAGCGCCTTGGCCATGTCCCGTGCCGCATCGGCCAGGTCCTTCAGCCAGCCGCGGCCGCCGTCGTAGTAACGGCGCCAGAACACATCGAAGGCGTCGATCGACTCGCCCTTGTTGTCCTCGATCAGCGCACGGGCGGCCTTGTTCGCGGCGGCCGTGATGCCGTCGACGTCGTCGGCGAAGGCCCGCCATACCCCGGCCGCCTCCCGAAGTCCGTCCTCGTCTGCGGCGGGCCACCACATGCCCGTCAGGTCCTGGACGACCTTGCGGGCCTTGTCCGCGACGCTCACGTGCCGTCACCCGTGGCGTCGTGGCCGAACATGCCCCGGATGCGTTCCTCGTTGTCGATGTGCTTGTCAGCCATGTCCACCAGGCCCGCATGGATGCTGGCCAGGCCGTCGACGAGGATCTGCGCGGAGTGCTCGATCCGCGTGACGTGCGGGGCGTACGCCGTCTGGAACTTCTGGCCCTGCTCGTCGTCACCCCACGGGGCGCCCGCCGCGGCCAAGCCCTGCTTCAGCGTGGTCAGCGCGTGTGCGAGGGCGACGCTTTCGCGGTGGAAGGCGGGTGCCGCCGTCTTGATGTCGTCGACCTTGATGTCGAGTATCTCGTCCTTGCCGCCCATGAGTTGGCGTCTCCCCCTCCGTCGACTGCCCGGGCATTCGACCCTAGCCGCCGGTTGGTGGTTGGCGACTGTGAGTCACGCAAAGCAGAGGCAAAGATCCGTTCGATAGACGTGAGTTCGCTCACGAGCCCGTACCGCGTTGGGGATGAGCGGACTGAACGATGACGACGCCGAAGCGATTCCAGATGTCCTTCGACGACAGCCCCAACGCCTTCGCGGTGACCGGACCACCCGCCTCCTGGCCCCGGACGACAGTAGGCGCTGGTCGAAACGCGGGAGCCAGGCGGGGGAAAGCGCCGCCGTGTAGTTCGATGAGATGGGCGACGGCTCGTTCCACACTGCCGATGATGCTGCGGTGGGCCATGACCGGGCGGTGTTTGGCGCCGTCCGCGCCGAATGTCGATAAGGATTCCTGAAGGTCCCCAGAACCGCCTGCGCTCCAACTTGGTTGCGCAGTGACGTACTTGCCACCGGAGCCTGGGAGATATGGCCGGTAACGAGTCACGGTGATGCTGGCCGCCTCGTACCCCCGGCGGATCATCTTTGGCGCCGCCTGCGCCTCCGCTGCGACCTGGTCCCAGCTGCCGATACGCTCCGCGCCACGCGGCTACTGGTCAGCCCAGGCCGGGCAGACTCCGCAGTTCCGAGACGCGGAGCAGGCGGGCCAGCAGCACGAACAGCACCAGCATCGTGACACCGCCGCCAGCCAGCGCCAGCACAGAGCCGACGACCGGAGCAGCGACGGCACCGGAACAGATGCGCGCCACCGCCCAGCCGACGGCGCTGGCGACGTCCGCCGCAGCCGTGAGTTTCCCGTACGTACCCACGAGCCGCTTGCCGTCCAGGTGGCCCTCCAAACGGCGGCGCAGCTTGAGCCCGGTGACGAGCAGGCCGCCGGCGTAGGACGCTGCATAGGCGGCTGCCATGCCGATGACGGCCCAGCGCGGGGGCAGGAAGAGGTGGCAGCCAGTGGCCAGGATGATGTCGAGGCCGGAGATCCAGACCGCCATCCAGAAGGGGGTGCGGGTGTCCTCGAACGCGTAGAAGCCGCGCAGCAGCAGGTACTGGGCGGAGAAGGGGACCAGGCCGAGTGCGAAGGCCTGCAGCATTTGGCCGAGTGGCTGTGCCGAGGCCGCTCCGCTGCTGCTGTAGGAGAACATCACCGTGGCGATCTGCGGTCCGAAGGCCAGGAAGAAGAAGGCGGCCGGGACGATCGCCACGCCGGTCACCCGCAGGCCCCGCGACAGGTCTTCGCGGACGTCGCCCAGGCGATGCTCGGCCACCGCTCGGCTCATCCGCGGCAGCATCGCGGTGACCACCGAGACCGTGATGATGCCCTGCGGGAGCATCCAGATGTTCTGCGCGAAGAAGTAGGTGCTGTTGCCCGTGCCAGCCTTGGGCGCGACCGCGTCTACCGCGTTGGCGTAGCGCGTCACCACTGTCAGGGCGACCTGGTTGACCCCCACGAACAGCAGGGTCCAGCGCGCTGCGGCCACGCTCTTGCCCAGGCCCGTGCCGCGCCAGTCAAAGCGCGGGCGCCACCTGAACCCTGTTTCTGCGAGGTAGGGGATCAGGCAGACCGCCTGCAGGGCGATCCCGATCGTGGTGCCGATCCCCAGCAGCCGCACCTCGGCCGGTGTCACGGACGCGGCGTCACCGGGAGCCGGCACGAGCCACCGGTACAGGCCGAACATGGTGATCAGCACGATGTTGTTCAGGACCGGCGTCCACATCATCGCCCCGAACCTGCCGCGGGCGTTGAGAACCTGGCCCAGCATGAAGAAGAGCCCGTAGAAGAAGATCTGCGGCAACAGGAACCGGGCGAAGGCCACCGTCAACTCGAACAGCTGGTGGTTGCCCGGCGTGTCCGGCATGTAGAGGCCCACGATCCACGGAGCGAGCACCACGCCGACGACGGTCCCGACCGCAAGCACGCTCAGCACCAAGGTGACCAACCGCTGCTCGTGGGCCTGACCGCCATCAGCATGCTCGGTACGCGCCCGGACAAGCTGCGGCACAAGCACCGAGTTCAGCGCACCACCGATCAACAGCGTGTAGAGACTGGTGGGTCTGCTGCAGGTTCGGGTGACCATTGACCTGCCCCATGGTTTGGGTTCCAGCTGAGGTGGCTAACTGGCGGCGGGGATGGTGTCTTGTTCGGAGAGTAGTTCGTACTCGATCGGGGTGCGGTAGCCCAGTGCTGAGTGGCGCCGCTGTCGGTTGTGGAAGACCTCGATGTACTCGAACATCGCAAGCCAGTCGGTTGAGCAACAGTGCCCTCGATCTCCGGCAGCGTTCGGCCCAGACCGGGCTGCCAGCGCACTGGGACTTCGATCTCGTGCCTGGGGAACCCCTCGACGAGGAGTGGCAGGAAGCGTGGCCGTCGTGTGACAGCACGCTGCCTGGCCAGTTCGTGATCGCTCCTGCCTACCTCCCTGCCTACCTCGTAGCCGAGCAAGTCTTCAGCCGACAGCGGGTCTGTACTGGCTTGTCCATCCCGGGTTGATGCCGCCGCCCCGACGATGATGCACACCCGTCTTTGCACGGTCCCGTCCTAGACGAGCCGGGCCATGGCGTATGCGCCAGTCAGACGCACCGGGCCCGATCGGGTCCAAGCTGTTCGGCGGCGGTATCAGTGGCCGCCGAGCACATCGGGCGCCGGGCACCGTCGGTGGTCCTGGTGACGCAGCACGATCGCGAGCTCTCGTGCTGCAGCAGCCGCTGCGAGCAGGGAGCTGGCTCTCTCGGCCCAGATGCGGGCACGGTCCGCGGTGAGCCGGGAGTTGAGGCGAAGTGCCTGCAAGGGCCGCTGTCGTTGTCCTCGCGCGGCCCCAGGAACCTCTGGGTGGAACCCGCCGATCCTGGCCACAAGTCCGGCGGCGGCATCAACAACAAGAAGGACCCGGTGGAGACGGAGCTGCATACCGCGGTCTGCGACGGCAAGGTCACCCTCGCCGCCGCCCAGCAGGCCATCGCCATCGACTGGACCACCGCCCTGTCCAAGCTGGGCTTGAACTGAGCCGCCCGGGCAGGTACCGGCACGGACGCTCCCGCGGTCGTCGGTGCCCGCTCCGGGACGCTGCCTGTCGGATCGAGCCGAATCCCAAGCGCGTCGACACGGCCGCTTCCTGAAGAGACTGCGCGCCTGCGGGGGATATGGCACCGTGACGCGAGCCTGGCCTGTCACTCCCCCCGTCGTGATGGGCCAGGCTTCGTTCAGCAGGCGAGACGAGCAAGGAGGTCTCGGTTCCCCCGAGCTTCCAGGTCACTGGCCGGGACCGTGCTGAAGAGATGACGGACGGCTAGCAGCCCACGCCGGGGTCGGCCGTGGTTGTGCTGTCTCCTGCCGTGGGTCAGGAGTAGTTCCAGCGTCACCTGCTTCCGTTGGGTGCGCAGGTGATGCTCGTACCGCTCGCGTCGGTCGTGGATGCTCCGTGGTCGCTGTTGCGGCAGAACTCGCCGGCGGAATAGCAGTTCCCCGCGTTGGAGATGACCGAACAGGTACCCGAAGCACTCTGACCACCGCTACCACTACCGCTGTCGTGGCTCCCCGAACCGGAACCGCTGTCGGCGGCGGCCTGCGCGGTGTCGGTCACCTTCACCTGGACCGTCTTGGTCACCGTCGGCGCCGGCGCAGGCTTCGCGGTGGCTGTCGCTGTGGCCGTTGCGTGCTGTCCCCCCTGCCCCCTACACGCGCGCGGCGGCCGATTCCGGTACGGCGGCGGACTCGTGCACACGCTGGACGTCGACCTTGGTCACCGCCAGGTAGGCGACCACCAGAACGATCAGGGCAAGCAGGACCAAAGCCACCGGCCCGTCGCCGAGACCGAGACCTCCGACGGAGCGAGGCTTGCCCAGGCCGTCGGCGATCGACGCGCCGAGCGGACGGGTGATCACGTAGGCGGCCCAGAAACAGAACACCGGATTCCAGCGCAGCCAGCGGTATCCCACCGCCGGAATGATGATCAGCACCGCGAACAAGGCCGCAGAGGCGAAGTAGCCCAGGTGCAGGGTGAAGGCGGTGAAGTCGCCCAGCGCGGTGCCCGTGGCAAAGGTGGCGACGACGGTCGCCCAGTAGAAGGCCTCACGGCGGAGGGAGTCGATGCTGTGGATCGACAATGTGCCCTCGGTTCGCCGCCAAAGCCAGAACACGGCCAGCAGCAGCACTGCGTACAGCGCGCTCGAGAGGGTGTAGGGCACGCCGAGGGCCACATGCATCACGTCGGCGGCCATCGTCCCGAAGATGCCGACCATGGCGACGGCGAACCAGTACGTCCACGCCCGGTAGCGGGCCTGGCGGAACTGGACCACAAGCGCGACGACAAAGGCTACAAACCCAAGCACCACAGCGAGCTGCGGCACCATGGCCTGAACGAGATAGTCCGAGGCCCCCTCTCCCAGCGCCGTCGACAACCCCTTGGCTATCCAGAAGGCGGTGACGATTCCGGGTACGCGAACCGCACCTTGGAAGCCACCTGCGGCAGTGTCGCCCAAACGAGCATGACGAGCTATCGAATTCACCCAGGCACCCTACACGGATCAAGACCACGCTCGTCTACACACTTGTAGACCACTTACTCTGTTCGTGCGGAACGACGCCCCGCGCGGGCCGGGCCGGCACGTACGTACCCTCGGCCGCCGTCCGGCAGCGACCTCTTCCGCGGGGTGGGCCAAGACCTCCGGCCCGCCCTGCCGGACACCTCGATGGCCGCCCGGTCCTCTGCGCAGGCGCAAGGCCCGCTCCACACTCCGACCAGCGAGGACGCCGGGCCGTAGTACTCCGGTACCACCTGTCCGGCAGTGTTCAGTCCCCTGGTACGACCGGATTGGGGAGATCGCGGTCTTAGCGTGAGGGAGGAGGCGTCGGGCGTGCCGGACGCCGGAGTCCGAAAGAGAGAACGCCAATGATCGAGGCTCAGCAGCTCACCAAGAGGTACGGGGAGAAGACCGCCGTCGACGGTCTGGACTTCACCGTGAAACCGGGTACGGTGACCGGATTCCTCGGCCCCAACGGAGCGGGCAAGTCCACGACGATGCGCATGATCGTCGGGCTGGACGCGCCCACGGGCGGCTCCGTCACGGTGAACGGTCACCGCTACGCCCGTCACCAGGCGCCGCTGCAGGAGGTCGGGGCGCTGCTGGAGGCGAAGTCGATCCACCCGGGCCGCTCGGCCTACAACCACCTCCGGGCGCTCGCACTGACCCACGGCATTCCGCGCCGCCGGGTCGACGAGGTCGTCGAACTCGCCGGTCTTCGCAGCGTCGCGAAGAAGCGGGCCGGTGCCTTCTCCCTCGGCATGGGCCAGCGGCTCGGCATCGCGGCGGCCCTGCTCGGCGATCCGCAGACGGTGATGCTCGATGAGCCGGTCAACGGACTGGACCCCGAGGGCGTCCTGTGGATCCGGAACCTGCTCACCTCCCTCGCGGCCGAGGGGCGCACGGTGTTCGTCTCCTCGCATCTGATGAGCGAGGTGTCACTGGTGGCCGATCACCTGATCATCGTCGGACGTGGCCGGCTGCTGGCCGACACGACCGTGCAGGACCTGGTTCGCCAGGCGGGCGGCGACACGGTGACGGTGGCGACGAACGATCCCGCGCGACTGCGGGACGTGCTGGTCGCGCCGGGCGTGGAGATCACCGGCCGTGTCGGCACGGAGGAACTGCAGGTGACCGGGGTGTCCGCCCGTGAGATAGGGCTGAAGGCGGCCGAGCATGGGATCCCCCTGTTCGAGCTGAGCACGAAGGCGGTGTCGCTGGAGGAGGCATTCATGGAACTGACCAGGGACGCCGTGGAGTACCACGGCGCCACGACCGGCACCAAGACCTTCGGGAGCGCGGCATGAGCACCCTCACCGCAACACCCGAGTCCGCCACGGCGGCTCCGGCCCGCCCCGCCTACCGGGTGACCGGCCGGCGTGTACTGGCCTCGGAATGGGCCAAGCTCTGGTCCCTGCGCTCCACCTGGATCACCCTCGGCCTGGGCGTGCTGTTCCTCGTGGCCTTCGGCGTCATCGCCGCGAGCCACTACAAGTCCAATCTCGACTCCGGCCGGCACATGGACCGCGACTTCGCCACCGCGACGGCCGTGAGCCTGTCCCTGTTCGGTACGAACTTCGCGCAGTTGGCCCTCGGTGTGCTCGGCGTGCTGGTCACGGCGGGCGAGTACTCCACGGGCATGATCCGCTCGACCCTCGCGGCCGTGCCGCGCCGGCTGCCCGTGCTGTGGTCCAAGGGGGCGGTGTACGGCCTGGTCGCGCTGGTGGTCGCCACCGTCGGCGCGTTCGTCGCCTTCCTCGTCGGCAGTCAGATCGTGTCCGGCACGCCCGCCGCCATGGGCCTCGGTCACGCCGGCGTCGTACGCAGCCTGCTGGGCGCCGGGCTCTACCTGGGCCTGGTCGGTGTGATCGGCGCCGCTTTGGGCATGCTGCTGCGGTCGGTGGCCGGCGGCATCTCGGTCCTGGTCGCCGCCCTCATGCTGGTGCCCGGGCTGGTCTCGCTGCTGCCCACCTCATGGCAGGGCGACATCGACCCCTACCTGCCGAGCCACGCGGGGGAGTCGATCTTCGCACTGACCCATGGCTCCACCGCCCTCTCGCCGTCCGCCGGGCTGCTGGTCTTCCTCGGCTGGACGGCACTGGCGCTGGCGGGGGCGGCGTACCGGCTGCTGCGCAGCGACGTCTGAGCAGCAGGCTCCCGCATCATGGACGGGTGGATTCCGTGACCAACGATGATCTCAGCGGGATGGGTCCGCTGGTCGCCCGGCTCGGCCGGGTCGGCCAGCGGCTCCGGCACGCCGACCAGACCCGTCCGTGGGTGCTGGACGCCGCTGTGGTGGTGCTGGTCTTCCTGATGTTCTGCCTGCCGGACCTCCTGCATGGAGTCCATGGGGACGGTGACGGCCCGCGCCGCTTCCGCCTTGCGTTCGCCCACCTGCCCACGGTCGGCACGGTGGCCCTACAGGCGGGGCTGGTGCTCCCCCTCCTGTGGCGGCGGCGGGCGCCCGCCGTGGCCTTCGGTGCCGTCACGGCCGTGTTCGTCCTCCAGTGGTCCCTGGACGCCGCGCTCCGGGCGGATGTCGCCCTCTTCGTCGCCCTCTACAGCCTGGCCCTGCACGGGCGGCTGCGGCATCTGCCGTGGGCCTGTGCGGTCACGGCGGGTGCGCTGGGGCTGGTCGGGGCCCGGGTCGCGACCGCGGTGTCGGTCTGGGACGCGCTCTTCTTCCTGCTCAGCACGGCGACCGCGGCCCTCGCCCTCGGCCTGATGATCCGTATCCGGCGCGCTCAGTTGGCCGGGCTGCGGGACCGCGCGGCCCGACTGGAGATCGAACGCGACCAGCGGGGCAGGCTTGCCGTCGCGGCCGAGCGGACGCGGGTGGCGCGCGAGATGCACGACATCGTCGGCCACAACCTGTCCGTCATCATCACCCTCGCCGACGCGGGAGTCTATGCCGACGACGCCGCCCCGCAGCGGGGCAAGGAGGCGCTGCACCTCATCGGAGATACCAGCCGTCAGGCCCTGAGCGAACTGCGCCGGGTGCTCGGCGTACTGCGCGAGGCAGACGGCCCCCCGACCGAGCCGGAACTGAGCCCGCAGCCCGGTCTCAGGGACATCGACGCGCTGTGCGAGGGGGTCCGCGCCGCGGGCCTGGAGGTCGTCTACCGCACGGCCGGTGACGTCGACGCCCTGGACAATGGGGTGCAGTTGACGGTCTACCGCATCGTGCAGGAGGCCCTGACGAACACCCTCAAGCATGCCGGCGTGGGCGCTCGTGCGAATCTGGCGATCGTCGTGGAGGACACACGGCTGACCATCACCGTCCAGGACTCCGGCCCACCCGCACCGGCCGACCGTCCCGGCACGGCGAACGAGGAAGGGCACGGCCTGGTGGGCATGCGGGAGAGAGCGGCGCTCTACGGCGGACACATCAGTGTGGGTCCCCAGGGCCCGGGCTGGACGGTGCGCGCCGCCCTCGACCTCGCCCCTCAGGAGGGTGCCCGGTGACCACCGTGCTCATCGTGGACGACCAGCCGCTTCAGCGGTACGGCTTTCGCA
Organism: Streptomyces sp. NPDC001796; assembly: GCF_042892355.1. Classification (NCBI taxonomy): domain Bacteria; kingdom Bacillati; phylum Actinomycetota; class Actinomycetes; order Kitasatosporales; family Streptomycetaceae; genus Streptomyces; species Streptomyces sp. NPDC001796. The sequence continues at coordinate 11,969 of NZ_JBIAUC010000003.1, forward strand.
TGCTTCTGGACTCCGTACCGGAGACGGATGTGGTCGGGGAGGCGGCACACGGAGCCGAAGCCGTGCGCAAGACCGCGGAATTTCGCCCGGACGTCGTCCTCATGGACGTACGCATGCCAGGCATGGACGGCATCGAAGCAACGCGCCGCATCGTCGCCGCCGGCGACCGCTCCCGCGTCCTGGTCCTGACCACTTTCGACATCGACGAGTACGTCTACGCGGCCCTGCGCGCCGGAGCCAGCGGCTTCCTCCTCAAGGACGCCCGCCCCGAGGAACTCCTCGCCGGCATCCGCGCTGTCGCCGTCGGCGACGCGGTGATCGCCCCCGCCCTCACCCGCCGCCTGCTGAACGAGTTCGCCCGTCTCGTACCGCCAGGCGGCGGCTCCGCCGAAGATCCGAGCCTGAGTTCCCTCACGGACCGCGAACGCGAGATCCTCGTCGCCATCGGCAAGGGCTGGTCCAACGGTGAGATCGCCACACGTTTCGTCCTGTCGGAGTCCACGGTGAAGACGCATGTCGGCCGCGTCCTGTCCAAGATCGGCGCCCGCGACCGCATCCAGGCCGTGATCTTTGCCTACGACCACGGCCTGGCCCGGCCTCGCCCGGACTGAGCTAAGACGTGTTTGAGGTGTTGGGGTGTTGTGCCGGTTGATGGGCGGAGCGCAAGTGGTGGGATGAGAGCATGGGCTGTCGATTTGGCCTGATCTAAAGTGAGTGATCACGACTGCAGCTGAGCTTGTGTCGGCTTACCTGTCGGCGCTGGAGCGGGCGGATGCCGAGGCGGTGCTGGAGTTGTTCGCGCCTGGAGCGATGGTGCACTCTCCGCTGTACGACCCTCGACCGGCCGCGGAGTTCTGTCCCGAGCTCTTCGCCGATACCAGCCGCGCGGGCCTGACTCTGCTGGGGGTGGCGGAGGGCCGGACCCAGCAGGGGGCCGCGCTGATCTCGTTCTGGTTCCACTTTGACTGGCGCCTGCCGTCCGGAGCTGCCGCGCCGTTTGACGTGGCGGACCTGGCTGAGCTCGCCGAGGATGGCCGTATTGCCACGCTGCGCATCGTGTACGACACCGTTGACGTGCGTCCGGCGTTCGAACGCGAGACCGGCAGTTCGTGGCGGCCCACCACAGATCAGAGCTGACGGGCTGCTGTCCACCCTGGCCGTGAAACGATCTTCAGGTGTCTCGGGGCGATCTGACGGATACACAGTGGGAGTGGCTGGAAGCCGTGTTGCCGCCGATACCGAAGATGGTGCGGGTACCGATTATTACGTCCGGGCTGGTCAGGCGGCATGTGTGTACTGGTGGAGGAGGCCGCCGAGTCGGTCGTGTCGACGGATGTCAAGGCGGTCGAGGCGGTCCGGGCCGGTGATTGGGTGGGGGAGTGGCTCCAGGGGAGCTGCGCTGTGCAGGGTGCGGTGAGGTCGATGCTGGTTGTAGACCGACTGGAACTCGCGGAGCGCGTGGAGCAGGTGGGGCTGGTTCCAGATGAGGGTGCGGTCGAGGAGTTCGTGGCGGCAGGTGTGCACCCAGCGCTCCATGATTGAGTTCATGCGGGGTACGCGGATGCCGGTGGTGACGACCTCAATGCCCTCGGCCTCAAAGACGGCATCGAACGTGCGGGTGAACTTGCTGTCGCGGTCCCTGATCAGGTACCGGGCGGTGGCGCCGGCATCCCGGAGGTCCATGACCAAGTTCCTTGCGGCCTGGGCGACCCAGTCCGCGGTGGGGTGGGCGGTCGCGCCGAGGATGCGGATACAGCGGTTGGCGTGCTTGATGACGGCGAAGACATAAAGGGTTGGTCCGTTAATGGGGAGTGACGGTGAAGAAGTCGCAGGCCAGGATCGGACCACGCACCCTGATCGCAAGCAAGTGAGGAGCCCCAACGGCCATGCCGGGAGTACGTGTTGTCATCGTCACGGGCGGTGGTTCCGGCATCGGTGCGGCGACCGCCCGATTGCTGCGGGCCGAAGGCCACCATGTGGTCATCGGTGGGCGGCGGCCCGAGCCGCTACGGCAGTTGGCCGACGAGACCGGCGCTCTGGCGTACCCCGCCGATCTCGCGGACCCGACCGCGGTTCAGGACTTGGTTGAAACCACGGTCTCCCACTACGGCAGGCTCGACGGACTGGTCCTCAACGCGGGCATCGGACGCGGCGGCGCGGTGGGAGACCTCTCGGACGAGACCTGGGACGAGGTGATCCGCACCAACCTGACCGGCCCGTTCCTGATGCTGCGCGCCGCTCTGGCGCACCTGTTGAAGGCCCGTGGCTCGGTCGTCGCGGTCTCCTCCGTCTCCGCGCTACGCGCCGGGAAGGGCAACGCCGCTTACGCCACCTCCAAGGCCGCCCTCCTCCAGCTCTGCCGTTCGGTGGCCGTCGACTACGGGAGCCAGGGGCTGCGGGCCAACACCGTGTGCCCCACCTGGGTGCGTACTGAGATGGCCGACCGGCGCATGGTCCGGTTCGCGGAGGAGTCGGGACTGGGCGGCGGGGTCGAGGAGGCGTACCAAGAGGCCACGAAACTGGTGCCCACTGGGCGTCCGGGCGACCCGTCCGAGGTCGCCGAGGCGATCAGCTGGTTGCTGTCGCCCGCCGCGTCCTTCGTCAACGGTGCGGTGCTCACCGTGGACGGCGGGATCACCGCCCTCGACCCGGGAACGGTGCCGTTCGACTTCCGCCTGGAAAGCCGCGACGGCGATCATTGACGACGGGTGTCGTCATATGGGGAGGCCCAGCTCTGTTAGGCGCATGGGCGACAAGCCGGTCGATGACCATGTCGGCCGCGTCCTTCGGCAGGCCATGTTGCCGTCCCCCGTTCGGACGCAACCGGAGGGCGCCTTGTCAGCGGCTTTGTGACATTCGTCCTGGGTGCCTGTCGAACCGGGAGGCGCGGGGGCCCAGCTCTGGCTCTCCATGACGAGCGGACACGACAGGACGGTTCCCCATGAACAGACGGACTTTCGGCAAGGTCCTCGGCGGGGGCACGACGAGCGCAGCGGTTGCCTCACTGGCTGGGATGCTCCGTCCCTCCTCGGCCTCGGCGGCCTCCCGAACGGGCGCGGAAGCAGCCGGGTTCGACAAGGCGCGGGGGACCCCGTCCTTCGCCGCACTGAAGCAGATCCGCGCCGGGGAGTTGAGCATCGGCTACGCCGAAGCAGGACCCGCCCACGGCCCCGCGGTGATCCTGCTGCACGGCTGGCCGTACGACATCAACAGCTACGTCGAGGTGGCACCGCTGCTGGCCACGCACGGCTACCGCGTCATCGTCCCCTACCTGCGCGGCTACGGAACGACCACCTTCCTGTCCCGCACGACGTTGCGCAACGCCGAGCAGGCGGTGTTCGCGCTGGACATCATCGCTCTGATGGACGCCCTGCGGATCGAGCGGGCCGTCCTCGGCGGCTTCGACTGGGGATCCCGCACCGCCGACATCGTCGCCGTGCTGTGGCCGGAGCGCTGCAAGGCCCTGGTCTCCGTGAGCGGCTATCTCATAACCGACCGCAAGCAGCAGCACCTACCGCTGCCCCCGGCGGCCGAGTGGGCGTGGTGGTACCAGTACTACTTCTCCACCGAGCGGGGTGAGTTGGGCCTTGCGGAGTACCGGCGCGACTTCGCCAAGCTCATCTGGCGCAACGTCTCGCCGACCTGGCACTTCAGCGACGCCGTCTTCGACCGCACCGCCCAGGCGTTCGACAACCCGGACTACGTCCACATCGTCATCCACAATTACCGCTGGCGGCTCGGGCTCGCACCGGGCGACCCGCGCTACGAGGACCTCGAGGCGAGGCTTGCCGAAGGTCCACCCATCCACGTGCCCACCGTCACGCTCGACGGTGGGCTGGACCCCTTCACCCCGCCTGACAACGGCGCGGCCTACCGCGGCAAGTTCACCGGCCCGTACGTCCACCGCACGCTGAAGGGCATCGGTCACAACGTGCCGCAGGAGGCTCCCGAGGCGTTCACCCGCGCGGTCCTGGAAGCCGACCGCATGTGACACCGTACGACCAAGAATCTCAAGCCGCTGACGGCCGTGGCGCCGTCAGGCGGTCGTTGCGGCGGCCACGAGCATGTCGAGGGAGGTCTGCCACAGGCGGGCCGCGTTCTGAGGGTCCACGGCGTGGGCGGCCACTCCCCGGCGCACACCGGTCCAGTGCGGGCCGGCCTCGTTGCAGTCCTCGAAGTACCGACCGGTCACGCCCTCGACCAACGGGGAGGCCGCGAGGAGCACCGAGGTCGCCGCACCCTGCTCGATGGTCTTCCAGGACACGTCGGTGCTGGTGGGGTCGAAGGAGGCCGGGCTGTTGGAGATGTCCCCGATGTGGCGGCCGAGCCGGGTGCTGGTGATGCGGCCCGGGTTGAGGGCGTTGACGGCGATCAGGTCTGACGCCCAGCGGCGGCCCGCCTCGACCGCGAACAGGACGTTGGCGGTCTTGGACTGGCTGTAGGCCGCCCACGGGTCGTAGGGGTGCTGCTCGAAGTTGACGTCGTCGAAGAGGACGTCGCCGTTGACGTGGCCGACCGAGCTGACGGCGACCACGCGTGCGCCGTGGGCTGCTGTCAGGGCGCCGTGCAGGCCGGTCGCGAGGGCGAAGTGGCCGAGGTGGTTGGTGGCGAACTGCATTTCCCAGCCCTCCTTCGTCCGCTGGAGCGGCGACGCCATCACGCCGGCGTTGAGGACCAGGATGTGCAGCGGCCCCCGCCATGCCTCCACGAAGGCGCGCACCGAGGTCTGGTCGGCGAGGTCGAGCATCGCGGCGCGCACCGTTCCCGGGCCATTCGCCGGGGCGATCTCCTCGGCGGCCTGTTCGCCCGCCGCCAGGTCGCGGACGCCGATGGTCACCTCGGCGCCGGCGGCGGCCAGGACACGCGCGGTCTCGCGCCCGATGCCGGAGCCTGCTCCGGTGACGATGGCACGCCGGCCACTGAGGTCGATACCGGCCAGCACCTCGGCGGCGGTCGTCTGTGCGCCGAACGGGGTCGTGATGAGGTCGTCGTTCATGAGGCTCTTCCAGAAGGACGGTGGAATGGGGCGCTGAGTGCACGGCCGATGGCGCGGAGGCAGGGGGGCCGTCGTACGCTCGTATCCGGAACTGGTTCCGGTTCGACTTCGAGAGTAAGCGGAACAGGTTCCGCTTACAAGTGCGGCAGGAAGGGAGTCGGGAGTGACCGGCCGCGAGGGGGACGCAGCACGGCCCCGCCGGGCTCTGCGCGCCGACGCGCAACGCAACGAGGACCGGCTGCTGGAAGCAGCAGCGGTCGCCTTCGCCCGGGAGGGCGCGGGCGCCTCGGTCAAGGACATCGCCCGTGCGGCCGGCGTCGGTGTCGGCACGCTCTACCGCAGGTTCCCGTCCAAGGAACTGCTGATCGAGGCGGTCTACCGGCAGGAAGTGCAGCGCCTGTGCGAGGCGGCACCGCACCTCGCGGCCGCACAGCCACCGGTGGACGCGCTGCGGACCTGGATGGAGCGCTTCATCGACTTCATGGCCGCCAAGCAGGGCATGGCCGACGCGCTGGCCGTGGTGTTGACCGACGACAGCGAGAAGCTGCACACCCGGGCCCTGCTCGCCGACGCCATCACACACCTGCTCACCGCCCTGGAGGGCCGGTCAGTGGCGCGGCCAGGGGTCGATGCCCAGGACGTGCTGATGGCCCTCGGCGGGATCAGCCTCATGGCCGCCAGCGAGGAGCGGCGCGACCTGGCCACCAGACTCATCGACCTGCTTCTGCACGGCATCGTGACGAACTGATGAGCTCGTCCTCCCGGCGATGCGCCAGTGCTGCACCGTCATCCGTCACCGGCCGCTGCAGCCGCCGTCGACGGGCAGCGCGATGCAGGTGACAAAGCCCGACTTGTCGGAGCAGAGCCAGACCACGGCGTCGGCGATCTCGCCGGCCCGGGCGAGCCGTCCCGGGGCGGGCGGCGCTGAGCGACTTCCACCGACGACGGTTCGGGTCCCCGCCGTCGCCCGTGCCCGTGCGTCAGCGGCGGCGCAGGCGCTTGTCGGTGATCGGCAGGGTGGGGTCCATGGAGAAGTCGCCCGGGTTTCTCGGCGTCGTGGCCGTGCTGGTCATCCGACGCGTCGACGAGTGAGGTCGCGCAGCCCGTCGCCCGGTAGTTAGGCTGAATTCATACCGTGGCACCGATGAGGCGTCGACCGCGATCCACCGCGATGGGCGGGGCGGGCGCCCAGGGCGGTGTTCCTGCGAACGCCCGCCCACGTCGGAACGCCGCTCTCACACCTCCATACTCCGCCGGCCCCCGGGGCTCCGACCCGCACGAGGACCGGTCGAGGTCGCACCCTGCCGAGCTGCGCGGCGAAGTTCGTGGCCGCATGTCCGCTGGGCGGGCGTGAACGTCCCCCGCCGCTCTTCGACGTGCCGGCGCCTGTGGCATGGAGCGGGCCCGCGTGATCACCCCGGCCGGAGCCGACACGGCATTCGCACAGAGGGAGATTCTCATGACCGAGAGCCACGCGCGGACCCCGGCCACCCCCAGCGTTCTGATCGATCCGCTGCGTAACCGTGGCGTGGCCTTCACCCCGGAGGAGCGGGAGGCCCTCGGCCTCACCGGGCGCCTGCCTTCCGGGGTGCTCGCACTCGAGCAGCAGACTCAGCGTGCCTACCAGCAGATGCAGGCTCAAGGCAGCGACCTGGCCAAGAACGTCTATCTGGAACAGCTCCACGACCGCAACGAGACCCTGTACTTCAGGGTCCTCGTCGAGCATCTCGTGGAGCTCCTGCCGATCGTCTACGACCCCACCGTGGGCGAGGCGATCGAGAAGTACTCCCACGAGTACCGCCGCCCGCGCGGCATCTTCCTGTCCATCGACCGGCCCGACGACATGGAGAAGGCCTTCGCCACGCTTCAGCTCGGGCCCGAGGATGTCGACTTGATCGTGTGCACGGACGCGGAGGAGATCCTGGGCATCGGTGACTGGGGTGTGGGAGGGATCCAGATCTCGGTCGGCAAGCTCGCGGTCTACACGGCGGCCGCCGGTATCGACCCGCGCCGCGTCGTTCCCGTGTCGCTGGACGTGGGCACGGACCGCAGGTCGCTGTTGGACGATCCGCTGTACCTGGGCAACCGGCACTCCCGCGTTCGTGGCGCCGACTACGACGCGTTCATCGAGAGGTACCTGGAGACGGCGTCGTCCACGTTCCCCGACGCGCTGCTGCACTTCGAGGACTTCGGTCCCAGCAACGCACGGCGGATCCTGGAGCAGTACGGCGGCCGCTACCGGATCTTCAACGACGACATGCAGGGCACCGGAGCCATCACGCTGGCCGCCGCCCTGTCCGCCGTCAAGGTCAGCGGTGTGCGGATGCGGGACCAGAAACTGGTCGTCTTCGGCGCCGGGACCGCCGGGGTGGGCATCGCCGACCAGCTGCGCGACGCGATGGTCCGCGACGGCGCGGATCCGGAGCAGGCCGCCGCACAAGTGTGGCTTATCGACAAACAGGGCCTGCTCACCCGCGACATGGACGGCCTGCGTGACTTCCAGCAGCCCTACGCCCGCGATCCGGACGAGGTCGCGGACTGGGCGAGGGACGACGGCGCGATCTCGCTGCTGGAAACGGTGCGCCGGGTCGAACCCACGATCCTGCTGGGCACTTCCACCGCGCACGGCGCCTTCACACGCGAGGTCGTCCAGTCCATGTCCGAGGGTACCGAGCGGCCGATCATCTTCCCGATCTCCAATCCCACCTCCCGGATCGAGGCCATGCCCGCCGACGTCATCGCCTGGTCCGGGGGAAAGGCGCTGGTGGCGACCGGCATCCCCGTCCCACCCGTGGAATACGACGGCGTGACCTACGAGATCGGGCAGGCCAACAACGCGCTGCTGTACCCGGGACTGGGCCTGGGCACGATCGTCTCCGGGGCGTCCCAGGTGACCTCGGGCATGTTGCTCGCGGCCGCGCAGGCCGTCGCGGACCAGGTCGACCCATCGGGGCCGGGCGCCTCCCTGCTGCCGCCCGTGGAAAACCTTCGGGAGTCCTCGGCGGTCACTGCGACCGCGGTGGTCAAGGCGGCGCTCGACGACGGCGTGGCCACCAGCAAGCCGACCGACGTCTCAGAAGCTGTCCGGGCGGCCATGTGGCAGCCGGTCTACACCGACGGAGCCGCGGCATGAACACGGAACACTCCGCGGCCGACCGGGCCGGGCGGGCCGGTCAGGACCAAGCCCCGAAGATCCTCGACATCCCCGTCGGTCTGCACGCGACCGGCACCCGGCGGGAGACCGACTCCATGGGCGCCATCGACGTCCCCGCGGATCGCTACTGGGGCGCCCAGACACAACGGTCCCTGATCCATTTCTCCATCGGGGACGACCGGATGCCCAAAGCGGTCTACCACGCCTACGGCTACGTCAAGAAGGCCGCCGCCCTCGTCAACGGGCGCGCCGGTCGGCTGCCGGCCTGGAAGGCCGACCTGATCCAGCGGGTGGCCGACGAGGTCATCGCAGGGAAACTGGACGATCACTTCCCGCTGTACGTGTGGCAGACGGGGTCGGGCACGCAGTCCAACATGAACACCAACGAAGTGATCAGCAACCGTGCCATCCAACTGGTCGGCGGGGAACTGGGCAGCAAGTCTCCGATCCATCCCAACGACCACGTCAACATGGGGCAGTCCTCCAACGACACCTTCCCCACGGCCATGCACATCGCCGCGGTCAAAGAGATCCACGAGCACCTGCTGCCCGGCGTGGGCGCCCTGCAGCAGGCCATCGAGGCCAAGGCACGGCGCTGGCATGACGTGGTGAAGATCGGCCGCACCCACCTGGAGGACGCCGTCCCGCTCACCGTGGGGCAGGAGTGGTCCGGCTACGCCCACCAGTTGCACCAAGGCATCGACCGGGCCGTCAGATCCGCCGAGGGCCTGTACGAACTCGCCATGGGCGGCACCGCCGTCGGCACCGGGCTCAACGCCCCACCCGGATTCGGTGAGCAGGTCGCCGCCGAGATCGCCGCCGCGACCGGCCACCCGTTCACCACCGCGCAGAACAAGTTCGCCGCCCAGGGCGGCCTGGACGCCGTGGTCGGCGCCTCCGCCGGGCTTCGGGCCCTGGCCGTGCCCCTGATGAAGATCGCCAACGACATCCGCTGGCTGGCCTCAGGACCCCGCTGCGGCCTCGACGAAATCGTCCTCCCGGCGAACGAGCCCGGCTCCTCGATCATGCCCGGCAAGGTCAACCCCACCCAGTGCGAGGCGATGGTCATGGTCTGCATCCAGGTGCTGTCCGAGGACGAGGCGATCGCCTTCGCCGGCACGCAGGGCAACTTCGAGCTCAACGCCATGCGGCCGGTCATCATCAACAACTTTCTGCACGCGGCCACCATCCTCGCCGACGCCTGCGCCAAGCTGCGCGAATACTGCATCGAGGGCATCCGGCTCAACCGGGACCAGATCGACCGCTACGTCGACCGCTCGCTCATGCTGGTCACCGCGCTCTCGCCCGTGATCGGCTACGACAAGGCCTCCGCGATCGCCCACAAGGCCAACGACGAGGACACCACCCTGCGCGAGGCCGCGCTGGCCTCCGGCTACATCAGCGCCGAGGACTTCGACCGCATCGTCCAACCCGCCGCCATGGTGGGCCAGACATAGGACGGCCCCGGCTCACGAACGGTGCCGCCAGGCCTGCTCCGCAGGACTACTGATAGGCCCAGACAGGAACGGGGTCCGCACCCCGCCGCACGGGGACGTGCCGGCCAGCACCGGCGCGTCCTGCTCGACGTACCCGATGGCCGACCGCAACTCCGGCAACGGCCGGTCCGTCACGTCCCTGCCGCCGACCAGCACCCGGCCGCCGGTGGCTGCCCGCATGTCTCGCATCCTCCGTGATGTGTCTCACCCCGCGCTCGCCCGGAGTCTTTTGCCCGGTCAGCGCAGTGAGCCCGGCGCGTGGCAGGAATGGTCAACAGCCCGTCATTGTGGACGGTCCTCCGCTGGGAACAGGCTGTCACCATGAGACAACGACGTGTTGTTATCGTGGTCTACCCCGGTGCCCAGACCCTGGACGTCAGCGGACCGCTCGAAGTCTTCGACACGGTGAACCGACTGATGGCCGAGCAGGCAAGCGCCTACCGTCTGCAGTGCGTTTCCCCTGATTTTCCGTCAGTGGCCACCTCTGCGGGCCTCGTGGTGCAGACCGACCCCCTGGACGCCGCGGAGGGGGCGATCGACACCCTCATCGTGCCTGGTGGACCGGGCCTCAAAGAGACTTTGACGGATACGTCCTTCGTCCAGTGGATCAGGCGCGCCGCGGCACGGTCCCGACGCGTGGCCTCCGTGTGCGGCGGGGCCTTCCTGCTGGCGGAGGCCGGTCTCCTCGACGGACGACGGGCCACCACACACTGGGCCTTCGGGGAGCAGATGGCGCGTCGCTACCCCGAGGTGACGGTTGATCCCGAGCCGATCTACGTCCGGGACGGCCCCTACATCACCTCGGCGGGCGTGTCCACCGGTATCGACATGGCCCTGGCCCTGGTGGAGGACGACCTGGGGGCGGCGTGCGCCCTGGAGGCGGCGAAGTACCTGGTGCTGTACTTCAAACGGCCCGGTGGCCAGACGCAGTTCAGCATGATACTTGACACACAGCTGACCGATCAGGAGCCGATCCGGTCCCTTCAGGACTGGATCCAGGAGAACCTCCATCGCGCGCTGCCGGTGTCCGAACTCGCCGAACGCGCGAACATGAGTCCACGTCACTTCGCCCGTGTCTTCGCGCAGGCGGTGGGGATGACACCGGGTCAGTACGTGCGGCGATTACGTATCGCCCGGGCCCGTCAACTCCTGGAGGCGACCGATCTCTCGGTGCGCCAGATCTCGAGCCGCTGCGGATTCACTGCAATCGAGACGTTCCTGCGAGCATTCGCTGCCGTCGTCGGTCTCACCCCCGCACAGTATCGGCACCACTTCCAGTTGCGGACGCACTCCGGCCCGACCGTCGAGCCGGCATGGGCGGAACGGAGGTCGGCATGACCTGCCGGATGCGTCTCGTGGACTACGTCGCGGGCGAACTGGAGCGGATCGGTGTCCGGTATGTGTTCGGCGTGGGCGGAGCCAACATCGAGGACCTGTACGAAGCGGTGCACCGTGCCCCCGGCCGCATCCGCGGTGTCGTGGCCAAACACGAGTTCTCCGCGGTCACCATGGCGGACGGGTATGCCCGGACCACCGCGCGCCTCGGCGTCGTCGCAGCCACGTCAGGAGGCGGTGCGATGAACCTGGTTCCGGGACTGGCGGAGGCCCACGCCTCGCGCATCCCGGTACTGGCCCTGGTGGGACAGCCGCCCACCTTTCAGGAGGGCCGGGGCGCCTTCCAGGACTCCAGCGGCAAGGCGGGCTCCTTCGACGCCCTGGAGGTCTTCGCGCCCGTCTCACGCTTCTGCGCCCGGGTGACCGAACCCGACGCGATCCCCGGGCTGCTGGCCCGCGCGATCACCGCGGCGCAGACCGAGCCCCGGGGCCCCGCCGTGCTGCTCCTGCCCAAGGACGCCCAGCAGGGACACCTCGAGGTGCCGGCGATCACGGGATGTGCGGTACCCGCGAACACCGGAGCATCCGCGAGTGCCGCGCGAACCTCGGGAAAGCGCACGGCGGCGCACACACCCCTCGTGGTGAGAGGAGCGGACAAGGCGGGGCAGCGGGCAGGGCCGCCTCACGCCCTCGCCGGCCCGCAGCCGGATCCCGCCTGCCTGGGCGAGGCGGTCGGCGTGCTGGAGGAAGCCTCCCACGTCATGGTGATCGCCGGCGAAGGCGCGGCCGGGACGAGGGCGCGCGAGGAACTGGCCGGCCTGGTGCGGCACCTGGGCGCCTGCGTGGCCGTGTCCCCGGACGCCAAGGACGTCTACGACAACCGCAGTCCCCGTTTCGTGGGCGTGGCAGGGGTCATGGGCCATCCCGAGGTCGAGGACTGCTTGCGCCGCGCCGACGCCTGCCTGCTGGTGGGTACCCGCCTGCCCGTCCTGGCGCGGGGAGGACTGGAGTCGCTGCTCACCGGGATGCCCGTGGTCTGCGTCGATCCGGAGCCGCCCTTCGTTCCGGGAATCGCCCTGCTCGGGCCGGTGGCCGACACTCTGCGGACGCTGGAGCGCCGCCTGTCACCGCGGCCGCCGGCCTGCGCGGCCCATCACCCGCCGTCCCTCCTGCGCCCTGCTCCGGATCCCGCTCCGACCGCCGGTCACACCTCGGTGATCGGCGCGATCGCCGAGGCGCTGCCACAGGACGCCCATGTCTTCGTGGACGCCGGCAACGTGGGGGCCGCCGCCATCCACGCTCTGCCGGCCCCCCGTGACGGACGCTTCGTCGTGGCGGTGGGCATGGGAGGCATGGGCTACACCTTCGGCGCCGGGACAGGCGCCGCCTTGGCCACGGGCCGACGAACGTACGTGGTGGCCGGTGACGGCGCGTTCTTCATGCACGGCATGGAGATGCACACCGCCATCGAGTACGGCGCGCCGGTCACCTTCGTCATCCTGAACAACAACGCGCACGCCATGTGCGTCACGCGCGAGGAACTCTTCCAAGGCGGCGCCCGCCTCGAGAACGTCTTTCACCCGTCCCGCATAGCAGCCGGCGCGTCGGCGATGTTCCCCAGGCTGCGCGTCGCCTCGGCCGTCACCCCGGCACAGTTGCGATCCGCGTTGCTGCACAGCAACGACTGCGGTGGGCCGGCCCTGGTGGCCGTGGACCTCGACCACCGCGAGACACCACCGTTCCAGCCGTTCCTGACCGCCTCCGCAGCCGGTCCGGGCGCCGCCGACGCGCCGGGACACCGGCCGATCCACGACGAGGAGAAAAACCCCCATGACCGACCGATCCACGTTGGCTGACATCCCGGGCCTCGTGCGGGTGGAGAACACCAGCCCGGAGGAACTGGCCGCCCGCTGCCTGGAGATGACCTCGGAGGCCTACCCGCACCAGCAGGTCTACGGCGAGTACTGCACCATCCAGGAGTACGTCGACTGCCCGCCCGAGGCGACGTACGACTATCTCAGCCGCGGCCACCACCTCGAGGAGTGGACGTGCAGCCTGCGGGGGTTCGAGCCCGCGGGCGCACCGGGGCTGTGGGTGGGCCACGACCTGCTGGAGAAAGGCACCCGGATCTACTGCCGGACCGAGGCGCACCCCGGTGCGATGACCGTCGACTACCACTGTGCCTGGGACCAGGGCGACGAGCTGTGGATGGTCTACCTGATGAGGGTGGTTCCGGCCGCCCTCGTCCTCGGCCGCCCCGGATCTGTGATCACCTGGACCAACTGCCGCCACCCGTACTACCGGCGCAATCCCCACCCGGACCTGGCACCGCACCCCGACCGGCGCTGGGTGGGTGAGTACTGGGACCTGTTCTACGCCGGTCACACCCTCGAAATGCACAATCTCAAGGCGATCCTCGAGCACCGGCACCGCAACGGTCTTCCCGTCAGCAGCTCCCCGGCCAAGCAGGTGACCCGATGACGTCAGTGAGTCTGACCGACGTCTCCGCCTACCTGCCCGGCGATCCCGTACCCGCCGCCTTCTTCACCGAGCACCCGGCGGCCGAGGACAAGCTGCGCCACAGCCCCATGTTCAAAGTCCCCCCGTCACGCCACCATGTGGCCCCCGGCGAGTCCAACGCGGACATGATCGAGCGCGCCGTCCAGCCACTGATCGAACGGCACGGCCGCGCGGCGATCCGCCGCGTCGACGTCCTGCTCGTGCACAGCCAACTGCCGGACCAGCCCTTCGTGGGCGCCGGCACCGAAGTGGCGCGCCGGCTGGGTCTGGCGCCCCGGTGGCTGATCGATGTGGCCAACGCCGGCTGTGCCTCCTTCGTGCACATGCTCGACCTGGCTCGGCAGATCCTGCTCGACGGCGACGCCCGCACGGCTTTGATATGCAACGCACAGAGCGCCGCGGGCCAGCTGTTCACGCAGTCGCAGGTGCGCGGTCTGTCCCAGGCCGCCATCCCGGGCGACGGCTGCGGAGTCGGCTATGTGACAACCTCCACGCACGCCCCTGTCCTCGGGATCGAGAGCCGGCACATCGCCGCCCATGCCGGCGACATGACCATGGTGCGCCACGACGGGCGAAAGTACTGGGAGGCCGGTGAAGCCCAAGTCCACATCGGGTTCACCGAGAGTGGAGTCACCAACGTGCTTGAGCGGGGCAACCGCCTGGTGCCGCAGGTCGTACGAGACCTGTTCCGTCGCCTGGGAGGGAAGACCACCGACATCGACTCCCTGATCACCAACCAGCCCAACCGGACCTTCCTGCGCAACTGGCGTGACGCCCTGGGCCTGCCCGTCGAGCGCCACCCCGACACCTTCGACCGGTGCGGCAACCTCTTCGGCGCCGCGATGCCCATCACACTCGACGACGCGATCCGCTCCCAGCGGATCCGGGAGGGCGACCTGGTGGTGCTGGCCGGATTCGCCCACGCCGGGGACTACGCGGGTGCCGCCGCGATCCGCTGGGGGCAGGGATGGTGACCGCGGTGTTCCCGTCCCCGCGCCTGCTGGGACTCAACGAAAGCCCTTACCCACCGCTGCCGTCCGTGCAGAAGGCGATCCGGGCGACCGCCGACCGGGCCCACCGGTACCCTCCGTTCCACCCCGACCGACTGGCCCGGCGGATCGCCGGCTGGTGCGGTGTGGACGGCGACGCCGTCGCGGTCGGCAGCGGCTCGGTGGGCGTGGCGCTCCAACTCCTCCAGGCCGTGGTCCGGCCGGGCGACCGCATGGTGTACGCCTGGCCCGGGTTCGACGCCTATCCGATGCTGGCCACCATGGCGGGCGCCGAGCCGGTTCCCGTGCCACTGCTGCCCGACGGGCGACAGAACCTGGCCGCCCTGGCCGGGGCGATCGACGCGACCACCAGCGTGGTGGTGGTCTGCAATCCGCACAACCCGACAGGCAGCCTCGTCACCGCATCGGAGCTCGCCGAGTTCCTCGCCGGCGTACCGGAGCGTGTCACCGTGCTGCTGGACGAGGCGTACATCGAGTTCGTGCGCCACCCCGCCGCTCCCGACAGCCTCCCCCTGCTGGCCGGCCGGCCGAACCTCCTGGTGCTGCGGACCTTCTCCAAGGCCTACGGACTGGCCGCGCTGCGGGTGGGCTACGGCCTGGGCGATCCCCGTCTGGTGGCCCGCATACGGCAGCAGCAACTGCCCTACGGCGTCAACGCCGTGGCCGCCGCCGCGGTCGAGGCCACGTTGCAGGCCGGCGAGGAGCTCACCGCACGCGTGGACGCCGTCATCTGCGAACGGGAACGCCTGCACCGCCGGCTCGCGAGGTACGGGCTGCCCGTCCTGCCCAGCCAAGCCAACTTCCTCTGGCTCGCCGCCGGGCCGGATACCGGCACCGACCGGACGGTGCACGCGCTCAACACCGCGCGGATCCACATCCGTCACTGGCCCGCTGAGGGCATACGGCTGACGGTCGGCCGTCGGGAGGACGGGGATGCGGTGCTGTCCGTCCTGGCTCCGGCGGGAAAGTCGCGCGGACCGGTGAGCGGGTGACCGCGCGTCGCCGTCGGCGTGCGGCTCAGCGTCGAGGCCCGTGAATTCGGCGGCGACATCGCGGAGTTCATCGCGGTCGGTCGGGTCGAGGTGTGCCAGGCTGCCCCACTGGCGGACGAGTCGCCGAGCCACGGCTGGTGGGCAGCCCTTGCGCTGCCCACCAAGGCCGGAGGGCGGCCGTGGGGTCAGTCGCCCTCATCGGCGAGGGCCGCCAGTTCACGCTCCACGGCGCGCTGGTGCTCCACTGCCTCCTCGCGTGCCTTCCGCGGGCTCCAACGGCCGGCCATGACGAAGATGAACGGCAGGAAGAACACTTGTCCGGCCACACAGATCAGCCACCAGGTGCGCCACTGTTCCGGCCCCTGGGCCGCGGCGCTCTTCACCTGGGATCCATAGCGTTGCAGCAGCGCCAACTGCGGCTGGGCCTTGCGCACGGTGGCCAGATCCTCGGCCCCGACCTCTCGCACCGCCCGAGCCGCCAGTGCCGGCGGGACCGCGGTCGGAGGGTACGCCTCGAGTTCGGCGAAGAGCCGCGGGTGCGCGTCGATGACGGCCAGAGCGGGGGCGGCCTGGACGCTTGCGGCCTTCACCTGGGCACCATGCTCGACCAGTGGCGTGGCCGACGTGACCACGACCGGGACGAACGCTGTGGAGATCGCGACCACCGCCCGGATGATCCATCCCCACACGGCCAGACCGGTCGCCGTGGCGGCCGGGTTGTGTTTCTCGACGGTCTCGGTGAAGCTCGCCATCCAGGGTGCGTAGGTGACGCCGGTGAACACACCGATGGCGACGAACAGTGCGGCAAAGGTGTGGTAACCGGTGCGCTGCTCCGTGGCGTGCAGGGCGAAGAGCGTGGTGACCGCGATCGAACCGACGGCTCCGACGGCCATGAACGGCTTGCGCACCTTCAGCTTGTCGGAGACCAGCCCGGCCGCCACCAGCGCGACCGCGTTGGCCGCCCAGTACCAGTTGGCCAGCCCGTTGGTGCGCTGCTCGCTGTAGCCGAAGGTCGCGGCGAAATAGACGACGAAGTTCCCCACAGCGCCGAAGTAGAGCAGGAGGAAGAGGCTGACAGCGGTGGCCGAGCCGACGACGTCCAGCCGCAGCATCTGCCGCCAGTGGCCCTCTGCCGCCGTCCTCGGATTCATGCCCTTGGCCCGCGCTTCGACCAGCGCACGGTCGCGGAGGCTGACCATGATCTGATCACGCAGCCGGGGCGACAGCTCGCGAAGCCCCACCAGCGCCAGAACGAAGACGGCAAGCCCGGCCCAGCCGGAGTAGCGCAGCTCGTCCTGCCAGCCGGCGAAGGACAGGGTGCTGCTGGTGACGACGGTGACGACCAGGCTCCCGATGACCGGGCCCATGGTCCAGTAGCCCATTGCGGTGGCTCGGCCGAGTTGTGGGGAGAAGTCCCGGATCAGTGCCGGTGTGGCCACGAGCACGATGCCCTCGATGAAGCTGAGGCAGGCGAAGAGCACCAGGTAGGTGCCCTTGTCCGGGGCGTTGGGCAGGGCGAGGAGGCTGAGCAGGGCGGCGATGAGAAGACCGTAGACCACCATGTTGGCCCGGCCCCAGCGGTCGGCGAGGCCCGCCACGAGCGAGGCGAACGCGCCGACCGCGTTGCCGATGACGGATACCCACACGAAATAGCTGTAGGTCATGTGGAAGTGCGTGATGATCGACGTGGCGACCGCGTACTGCACGTAGAGGGCGTAGTACAGGACCACGGTGGTCAGCACCACGATCGCCAGGTACGCCAGGCGGCGTGAGGTGACGGGGTAGTGGTTCAACTCGCGACGCCACAGCCGGGCGAAGCGGCCGGCTGTTTCCGGCGTGTGGGTGTCGGTCGGTGCCAGTTGCGTGTCGTCGGGCGAAGCAGGCATGGCAGTCATGCGGCGGCTCCAGGGGTCGGGCCCGAGGGCCCGGTGCGGTGGGTGCGGGCAGTGCACGTCCTTGCGGCGCGGCGAAGCGCGCTGTTCGGCCTGGTGGGCCCAATCCCGGGTCTCTGTGTTCGGGGAACCCGGGTCTCTGTGTTCGGGGAAGACGTGCGCAGAGGCTAGTACCGACTAGTCGGTACGTCCTAGAGGTGTGTACGGGGATGCCGAAACGTGACCTTGTGCCCGGGGAGGTGCGGGGGATCCGGTCACGCCGGGACCTCGCGGGATTCCGCGGCCGGTGTCCGGGAGGCGCGGGTTGTATGGTGAGAAATTGGATGTAAAGGACTTTCAGGTGTCAGGGTGTGAAGCGGCGGCGCGTACGGCTTGTGCACCCGCCGGAGAGGCCGCCGGCGTTCCGCGATGTGCCGGGGCCCGTCCGCGCGAGGCACGGGGCCGGTGACGCGTACCCGAGCCGGCAGCCCGGCGGCGCACGGCGGTGACGGAGAGACGCGGGGCCGTCCCGGGCGCAAGCTGTCGCAGGCTCTGCTCGACCTCGTCGACCAGGCGGTCGTGGTCTGCGACGCCTCGGGCGTGGTGCGCTGGTGCAACGGCCCGACCGGCGTCTACTTCCCGGGCCTGCGGACGGGGAAGACGCCGGATCCCGCGGTAGCCGGGCCCCTCGGGCAGGCGGTCGTCTCCTCCGCGGCGCGCTTCGACGCCGAGTTCCTCGGCCGGCGGCTGACCGGACGCAGCAGCACTGTGGGGGACTGTTCGGTGTGGCTCGTCCGCGACGAGACCGAGGTCCGCCGCTGCGAGGTCGAGTTGCGCGCCGAACGGTCACGGACGGCGTTCCTGAGCGAGGCGGGCCGACGGCTGGGGGCGTCCTTGCACCACGGGCGCACGGCCCGGGGCGTGGTGGAGCTCACGGTGCCGGCCTTGGCGGACGCGGCGCTGCTCGTTCTGCCGCCGCGTGCAGGCCACGCGGACTGGTACCGCTGCACCGCGCCGGGGACGGCGGAGTCGGGCGCGTTGCCGGCGTCCTCCCTCGAGCGTGTGCCGCACCTGAGGCGGGCCCTGTCGGGCCTGTGGCCGTGGTCCGCCGCCTGCCCACCGGGGGAGTTCGCCGCCCTCGGTGGGGCGCCGCCGGACCCGGGCAAGGGGGGAGGGGAGTCACTCGTGACGGTACTGCCGGGCAGCGGGGCCCCGGCGGGGGCCCTGGTTCTCTTCCGCTCGGCCGAAGCCGGGGGCTGGAACGCCGAGGACGCCGCCGTGGTGGGCGACTTCGCCTTCCGGGCCGGTATGGCCCTGTCGACCGCCGCCCTCTACGCCCAGCAGGCCCATACTGCCGCCGTGCTCCAGGCAGGCCTCGATCCGGCGACCCTGCCCGACGTGCCGGGGATGCGGCTGGGCGCCGCCTACCGCCCCGCCCCGGAGGAACTGGGCTTCGGCGGCGACTTCTACCAGGTGGAACCCGCCCGGGACGGTGGCGGAGGTGTGGAGTTCGTGCTGGGGGACGTCTGCGGCAAGGGCGTCGAGGCGGCCGTGCTCACCGGCCACGTCCGCCAGGGCCTGCGGACCCTGGCCCTCGTCGAGTCCCGGCCGCTCCGTGTGCTCGACGTGCTCAACCAGTCGCTGCTGGAGGCGGACTCGGGCCGATTCGCCAGTCTGGTCATCGGCACCGCCCGCCCGGGCTCCGGAGGCGGTTTGGACGTGGTCCTCGCCGGCGGCGGGCATCCGCCGCCGCTGGTGCTGCGCCGTGGTGGCGTCGTGGAGGCTGTGGACGTGGGCGGGATGCTGGTCGGAGCCCTGCCCGGCCCGGAATTCGGCCAGGCCGGAGTTCACCTGATGCCCGAGGAGCTGATCCTGCTGTACAGCGACGGGGTCACCGAGGCGCGGGGCGGCCCCGACGGTGCCGAGGAGTACGGAGCCGAGCGGCTGGCACACGACCTGGAGGTCTGCGCCGGGATGCCCGCCGGCGCGGTCGCCGAGCGGGTCGAGATGCGCGTCGCCGACTGGCTGGCCGGACGCGCTCACGACGACATAGCGGTGCTGGTCCTGCAGGCCTCGCCCGGTTCGTCCGGCACCGCCGGAGCCCTGTGGTGACTGGCGCGCGGGCCGTGGCCCCGGGCGTCCGCGCCGCCTTCGACGACCACCTCGCCCACGCCGACGAGACCGGGGCCACCGCCCTCGCCCTCAGCCTGCTGCGGTCCGGTGCCTCGGCGGAGGAGGTTCTGCTCCGTCTGATCGCCCCGGCACAGGCCGCTGTCGGCACCCGGTGGCTGTCCACTCAGTGGAGCGTGGCGCAGGAGCACGCCGCCACCCACGTGAGCGAGCG
Source organism: Streptomyces sp. NPDC001796 (assembly GCF_042892355.1). Classification (NCBI taxonomy): domain Bacteria; kingdom Bacillati; phylum Actinomycetota; class Actinomycetes; order Kitasatosporales; family Streptomycetaceae; genus Streptomyces; species Streptomyces sp. NPDC001796. The sequence goes on from NZ_JBIAUC010000003.1 coordinate 31,687, forward strand.
CGTGGTGAGCGCCGTGGCCGCGGAGGTCTCCGCGGCCCGGCCTCGGAACTCCGCGCCGGGCCGCCGTGTCCTGTGCGCGTGCGTCGAGGGGGAGCGCCACACCTTGCCCGCGCGGATCGCCGCGGAGGTGCTGCGGCTGCGCGGCTTGGACCTGACGTTTCTGGGCGCCGACGTCCTCGTCCCGCGCCTGGTGTCCCACCTTCACCGGCAGGGGCCCGACCTGGTGGCCCTGTCGTGCATGATCCCGGTATGCCTGCCTGCCGCGCACCGCCTCGTCGAGTGCTCCCGGCGTGCCGGGGTGCCGGTGCTCGCGGGCGGGGCGGGCTTCGGACCCGCAGGTGCCTGGGCCCGCACGCTCGGAGCCGACCTGTACGTGCCCGATCCGGCCGCCGCTGCCGACCTGCTCGCCGTACGGTGGCCGGACACCCCACGCGAAACGGCGCCCCTGGAGCACCTGGCCGACGAAGAGTACTCCCGGATCGTCCGGCAGCGGGGCGAGTTGCTGCGGAGGCTGCTCGCCCGACTGCGCGAGCGGTATTCGCCGCTGTGCGACCCCGGCGCGGAGCACGCCGAGGCCGTTCTGGAGGACCTCGGCCGTCTCCCGGACGTCCTGGCCGCGGCGAACTACGTCGACGATCCGCGGGTCCTCACCCACTATCTCTCCTTCGGCGCGGTGTTCCTCCACGCCCGCGGCCTGCCCACCGCCGCTCTGGGCGTGGCCCTGGGGGCGCTGTCCGGCCCGCTCCGCGACCTTCCGCGGGCCTCCGGGCACCTGGACGCCGGGCGGCGCTGGCTGGCGGCAGCGGGCCACGCCGTCCCGCCGGACTGACGGGGGACCGGACGGCACCCGGCGTCGCGCGGTCGCGCTGAGCCGAGCGCGCGGTGGACGGTACGGCCCGGCTGAAGACCTGCACCGGCGTTCCGGCGGCCGCCCTGGGCACCGACGCGAAAGGGACACGGCCGTCCGGGGAGTGCCGTCACCGACAGGCTCGAACTGCTCCACGCAGTGCTGGTCACGGCCGCGAGCGTGCAGGATCCGCCGCCGGTACCCCACCCGGCAGGTCGTGACCGGCCGCCCGCGACGAAGGCTCGAGGCGCAGCGGCTGCCGTCGGCATCTCGTTGAGCCGCGCCGCCCGCCTCGGCACCGACACGGAAACCGTCCAGCGCCCCCGGAGGATCCGGGCCGGATCGGCATCGAGCCGAGTCGGCCGAACCACCTCCTCGAGCGGCTACGGGCCGGGCCTATAGTCGGCGGCATGAGCCGTTGGGAGGAGTTGACCGGGGGAAGGTCGGGGCAGGACTATGCCGCCCGGTTCACGGCCCTGGCCCGTGGAGGGAAGGACGTGCACGGGGAGGCGCGGTTCTGCGCGGCGCTCGTGCCCGCCGGAGCGCGGGTGCTGGATGCCGGGTGCGGTACCGGACGGGTCATGATCCGGCTCGCGGAGCTCGGGTACGACTGTGTCGGTGTCGACCTTGATGCGTCGATGCTGGCAGTGGCGCAGCGGCAGGCACCCGAACTGCCCTGGTTCCAGGCCGATCTCGCCGCGTTCGAGCCGAGCCTGATCGGCATCGCGGCGGACTTCGATCTCGTGGTCGCTGCGGGCAACGTGTTCCCGCTGCTCGCCCCCGGCACCGAGGCCACGGTGGTCAGGCGCCTGGCCGCGGCCCTGCGCCCGGGTGGTCTGATGGTCGCCGGGTTCGGCCTGGACGAAGCCCATCTGCCCGTGCCGCCCGGTATCACCCTGCACGAGTATGACGACCGCTTCGCCACCTGGGACGCCGACCCCTACGACGGCGGCGGCTATGCCGTCAGTGTCCACCGCCGATGAGGTCCTGCGGCACACCTGGACCGTCAGGTCCCCGCGTTGAACACGTCGGTGCCGAAGCGGCTCAGGCCCTTCTGCCCGGCGTAGCCCAGGTATGGCAGTCCGAACCGGTCCTCGATGCTGGCCAGCATCGAGTAGTGGTTGTACGGCGTCGTACTCCAGGTGCCGCCGTTGGTGAAGGGAGACAGCACGAGCGCCCCCGTACGGCCGCCGCCGGGGCCGGCGATGCCGGGCAGCGGTGTGTTCGGGGCCGGGCCCTCGCCGCAGCAGGCGCTCGCGTCCTGCTGCGGGCCGTCGGACTCGTCGAAGGTGATCACCAGCATGCCGTCCTTCTTGAAGGCCGGGGACGAGGTGACGACCGGAACCCATTGCCTCAGCCAGGCATCGGCGGAGACCAGCCCGCCCGGACGGCCGTCCACGCACGGCGAGTCGTGGCCGTCGTCGCACAGGTTGGGCGTGATGTAGCTCAGGTCGGGGGTTGTGGCAGTGCTCCGCAGGTCGGTGCCGAGCGCCGAGAGGTCGACGACGTGCTCGGCACAGCTTTCCGGCTGGTCGATGATCGAGTGGAAGTACATGAACGGGTTGTGGCGCGTGGCGTACTCGTCGCCGGTCCTGGCCTTCTGGGTGTCGTCCACCGCGCCGACCGCGGGGTGACGGCACGGGGTGCCCATGTCCTCCATGTACCCCTTCCAGGTGTGTCCCGAGGCGCCCATCTGGTCGGCCAGTGTCTGCACGCCGGAGGGGTAGACGCAGCCCTGGCCGACGGCCTGGCCGGGGGAGACGGTTCCGGCCTGGACGAACGGCGCGAAGGTCTGGCAGTCGGACTGGGTGTCCGGGTTCGGGGCCTGTCCGGAGACCTGCGCGATGTAGTTGTCCAGGCTGTTGTGGCCGATGCCGTAGTACTGCGACAGCAGCACGCCCTGGGATCGCAGCGTCTGGCTCAGATACGGCGCCTTTGAGCCGGCTCCCCAGGTCTCGTCGTACCCCTTGTTCTCCAGGTTGATCACGAAGACGTGGTGCGGGTTCGCGGTGGGCGCGGCCTCGGCCTGCAGCGCCAGCAGCGAGCTGCCGCCCGCCACGAGGGTGATGAAGGCGGCGGCGAGGATCATCAGACGGCGCCTGCCGCGCAGGAGACGGTGCTTCATGACGAGGGGAGCTTCCATCCGAGGGAGAGGGCGAGGTCGCGCAGCGCGTGCCACTGCTCGTAGTCGGGGAGTACGGCGGGCGGGCAGGGCAGTCCGACGACGCCGGGCACCGACCACTGAGGGGCGTCGGTGTTCGGCGGGTTGGTGAAGTCGAGTACCTCGACGATGTTGTGCGCCGCGGCGTCCCGGGGCGTGAGGGCGGGCAGGTTCCAGCGCCACTCCATGGCTTTGAGGACCGAGGTGTGGTCGTACACGCCGTGTGCGACATGGCCGCGCTTCGCCCGCGGGGAGATCACCAGGCACGGGGTGCGGAATCCGCGCAGGCCCCAGTCGGGGTGGGCGTCGGGGGCGGTGGTGGGGGCCACGTGGTCGAAGAAACCGCCCCACTCGTCGTAGTTGATGACCAGGAGGGTCCGTTCCCAGGCGGGGCCCGTGGTGACGGCGTGGTAGACCTCGTTGAGGAAGTGCTGGCCGGCGCGGATGTCGGCGTGCGGGTGGTCGTCGGCGGAGGTGCCGCTGCCCTCGTCGAGGAACTTGGGGTCGACGAAGGAGACCTGGGGCAGGGTGCCGGCGGCGCAGTCGGCGAGGAACTCGGTGTACGGGTGCGAGATGCCGAGGTGCTTGGTGCCCCACAGCGCCGTGAACGGTACGTCGCAGAAGTAGTACTTGCCCCGCAGACCCGCGTCGGCAAGACGGTCCCAGATGGTGGGGAGCGTCGATATGTCCGTGGAGTTATGGATGCGGTCGGTCTGTGCGGCGTGCTGGTAGAAGCGGTTGGGGTACGTCTCGGCCATGATCGCCGAGAAGTAGCGGTCGCAGACCGTCCAGGCGGGGGCGGCCTTGCCGTAGAAGTCGAGGTCCTCCGGCAGGTAGTAGCCGATCGAGAACGCGTCGTTGGTCCCGGCGCGCAGCCAGCCGTCGCAGGCGCCGTCGTTGTACTCGATCCGGCCGCCCTCGTAGCTGTGGTCGGGGTCGTTGTACTGGCAGCCCTGCGCGGTGTCCAAGTGGTGAGTGGAGTGGGTGACGTCGTCGCGATCGGTGTATGTCAGCCCGGCCTGCTTGCCGTCGGCGCCGGGCAGCCAGCCCAGGTAGTGGTCGAAGGAACGGTTCTCCATCATCACGACCACGATGTGGCTGATGCCGGAGTCCTGCGGTTCGGGGAGGGAGGGCGCTTGCCGCGTGGAGGGGAAGGTCTGACCGGCGTCGGCCGGCCCTTCCGTGACGAGGGGCGCGGTTGCCGTCGCGGCTGCGGTCCCGATGATCAGTTGCCTGCGGGAGATGCTCACAGGGCTCTTATAGCCGCCGCATATACCGGAGAGTAATACTCCGATCCATGCCTCCACGGAAGTTCATCCAACCTTCCGCGTACCGCCATCAGCCGCCCTCCGGCTGACGCGGGATGCGCATTCCCAGGAGGCCGCGGTGCTGGGCGAGGTGCTCGTCAGCGCGGACGGTGGACGATCACCACCGCTGACCGGGTGTACCTCGAACTCGGCGGCAAGGCCCCGGTGGTGATCTTCCCGGACGCCGATCTCGCGGCCGCCGCATCGGCCCTGCGGGTCGCCGGCTTCTGGAACTCGGGCCAGGAGTGCGGGGCCGCCTGCCGTGTCCTCGTCCACGCATCCGTTGCCAAGCAGATCATCGAGCACCTCGTCGGCGAGGTCCGCGCCCAGGTCGTCGGTGAGCCGCGGGCGGGCGAGGACATCGAGGTCGGCCCGATGGCCTCGAAGGCGAGGTCGGCGTCCACCTGTTGTGACGACGGCTGTACGAGACGATGCTGTACTGGCAGACCGCCGACCAGGATCCATCGCTCGACTTCTCGACGCTCGAGTTTGCCGCGAGGGCAATGCCCGCCTGGCCTCCCGCGGGCTGGCGGAGGAGATCGAGCGGTTGCGAGCCGAACCGGGGGAGGGCCACATCGCGATCGGCGGCGCGACTCTCGCCGCCGAGGTGGCCGCGTCGGGTTTGATCGACGAGTACCGGGCCAGGGTCTACCCGGTGCTGGTCGGCGGTGGCATTCCCTTCTTCCCCCGGCACGAGCGCCGGGTGGATCTCGAACTCCTCGACACCCGCACCTTCAGCTCGAGAGTCGTCTTCCTTCGCTACCGCGTGGCGCGCCAGCCGTAGGGTGGCGAGTTCGTCGTACACCCTGCGGTAGCCCCATGACGGGTCTTCCGCGTCTCGGGCGTGGCGCGGCGGGGAGTGGTCACGGGATCGGTCCTTCATGTTTGGCGATTGGCGTGTCGTCCGCGCCCGTATGCAGGGGCGGGTCACGCAGTGGTGGGCGTGTGTAGGTCGCTGATAGGGGTGAAGCAGGCGGGTGCGTGGTCGATGGGCAGGTCGGGGCGCCAGGCGGTGAGGATTTGGGCGCTGCACTCGAACAGGTCCGGGGGTAGGGCGTCGATAGGCCACCAGCGCCAGTCGCCGACGCTCTCGTCGGGCTGGTCGGCCGGCTCCCCGCGCCAGCGGGTGACGAGTGCGCCGAAGGTGATGCGGACGACGTCGCCGACCTGGTCGAGGAGCATGCCCAGGAGGCGGACGTCGGCGGGGTCGGCGTACAGGCCGGTCTCCTCGGCGAGTTCGCGCACCACTGCCTCCTGCAGGGACTCGCCGGGCTCCACGGTCCCGCCGGGCAGCTCTCGTGTGCCCAGCCGGTGCCGGCCCAGGAGGAGGCCCCGGGGGCCGTGTAGCACGGAGCCGACCCCTACTGCGGCGCGGGCGACAGGTGGCTTCGCGGTACGGGGACGGGCGGTGATCCGTTCCGGTCGGTGGACCTGGAAGAGCCGGTAGGAGGCGTGGTTGTTGTCCTGCGGCGTGTCGAGCACAGTTACGCACTGCACTCGGAGCCCGTACTGCACGAGCAGGTCTTCCCACAACTCAGGTGTAAGCACCCACATGTGCACGGTCAGGTCGCCGCCGCCGGCCAGGCGCAGGATCTCCGGGCGTGGGGTGACGGTCGAGGTGGGGCCGTCGCCGGCGGAGTCGGTGTGCAGCACGGTGAAGTACAGCCGGCCCCCCGGCTTGAGGGCGGTCGTCAGGGCGGGCAGGAGCCGGTGCGGATCGAGGAAGTGGAAGGCGCTGAGGGAGTAGATCACGTCGTACGGCGCTTCGGTGCCCAGGTGCTCGACGGCGTCGGCGTGGACCAACCGCAGTCCCTGCACACCGCGGTAGCGGGCGCGGCCCCGTTCGATCTGACTGCGGGAAGCGTCGACGGCGTCCACGTGTGCGCCGTAGGTGCGGGCCAGGTGTGCGGCGTGCCGGGCGGGACCGCAGCCGAGGTCAAGGACGCGCAGGCCCCTGAGGTCCCCGAGGATGCCGTCCCCCGGTCCGTTCGCCGCGGGGCCCCACGTGATCCGGTCCACCTCCGTCAGGGGCGTATCGCGCCGCAGGTGGTGTGTTCCGTAGGCGTCCCAGGCGAGGCGTGTCTGTCGTTCGAGGTCCAACGCGTCGTCTCCCATGCCGGGTTCAGGGGCGGAGTGCGTAGCAGCGCAGCACGTCGAGATCGGCGATGCGTACGACGGACCATCCCGCGGTGAGTGTTTCGGCCTCGGCGACGGTGATCTCGAGGTGCTTGCAGGGGTCGCTGTCCTCGCGGCGGCCGGCGAGTTCGGTGACGACCCAGAAGGTCCCGTCGGGTGCCAGGACCTTCCGGACTCGGTCGAGGAAGGCCGACTTGTCGTCCGTCCACCGGTAGACCAGGCGGCAGGTGACGACCGCGTACGCGCGATCCGGCAGCGCGTTGATGTCGTCGTCGGCGAAGTCCATGAGATGCCAGGTCGGCCCTTCGCCGTGCTGGTGGCTCCGGGTCTTCCGGGCTGCTGCGGCGATGGCGCTGGGGGAGAAGTCGATGCCGGTGGTGCGGTAACCGAGTGCGTGGAGGTGGTGGGCGAGGGCACCGTCGTCGCTGCCGATGTCGAGGGCCGGGCGTCCACGGCCGGGTCCGACATGATCCGCCAGAAGCGTGGCCTCGGCGCTGCTGACTTCCCGGTACCGGCGGCCGCCGGCCCAGAGCAGCTCCCAGTAGTCGGCGGTGGCAGGGGTGGTCGTCATTCGGCTCCTTCGCGAGCGGGCGGGACAGCCGAGGCCGTCGTCCCGGTGGGTATTGGCGGAGGTTTCGGACGAGCACAGCAGCAGATGCAGGATGCCTCGAGGAGCGCACCGAGCGCGAGGGCGGTGCGCATCGCGGTGGGCCGTCGCACCTGGGCCACCACTGTGTTCATCCCCAACATCCAAGCCATGCGTGACGTGGTGGTCACCAAGGCCGACCTCCTCATCGAGGAGGAGATGCCCGCGGCCCTGCTTCAGCTTTGCGCCCACGTCTCGGGCTACGAGATCACAGCTGCGCGCTGGGGGCTTCGGCCCGGCACGGGGAGAGCACGCATCTGGCGCCGCGAGTCCCGCCCTTCGGGCGAACGACGGGACTTGCGGACACGCCCTAGTCGGGCGGGCCGAGAATGGCGGGGAGGTCGTCCATCCAGGCGAGGACCGCTTCTTCGTAGCGGATTCCGAAGGCGAGGGTGGCGCGCTGGTAGGCGTCTATCCCCGTGCTTTCCAGGCGTGCCTGGTACGTCTTGAGGCGTTGCTGGTGGACTGTCCGGTGGTGGTCGACGTGGCACAGCAGTCGGTCGCGGTCGAGATGACCGCCGAAGGCGATCGTCAGCAGCAGGGGGTAGCGGATCTGTTCCGTGCCCGGGGGCGTGATGATCCACTGTGCGAACGCCTCGCGCCCGGCCTCGGTGAGGAGGTAAGGGACGCGGGCGCGCGGTCCGGTGTTCCCTGCCGTGACCAGCCCGCGCTCGGCGAGGGCAGCGAGTTCGCGGTAGACCTGGCTGCGGGTGACGGTCCAGAAGTCGCCGACGAGCTCCTCGGCGATGGCGACGAGTTCGTATCCGCTTGCCTCCCCGGAGTGGAGAAACCCGAGGAGTGTGGCGGCTGTGGCGTTGAGGCTGTCCATGAAGGGCCCTCCCTTGACACTCCACAGTGGACGGTACATGATGCTGGCCGTCGACAGTCCACTGTGGTCGGTCCAATGTGTCATGCTCCATGTGCCACCGGAGCGGGCCCCCGTGGGAACGGCGCAACGGGGAGGCGTGTGATGGCGCGGTTCGGCCTCGGCTTCCAGAGCCTGGGTGACGAGACTCATGCAGTCGAGCTCCCGGTCAGCGGGCGCCTGCCCGAGTGGTTACGTGGCGTACTGCTGCGGAACGGACCCGCCCGGTTCGAGGCCGGCGGCACGGGGTTCCGCCACTGGTTCGACGGTCAGGCCATGGTCCACCGGTTCGCCGTCGACGGCGGCCGGGTGGAGTACGCCAACCGTTACCTCGACACGCCGAGCAGCCGGGCCGTTCTGCGGGAGGGCCGGATCCGTTACCAGGAGTTCGCCACCGACCCGTGCCGAAGTGTCTTCGCCCGTTTCTTCACGCCTTTCCAGCGTCAACGGCCCGTCAACCCGAACGTGAACATCGCGAGGTTCGGGGAGCAGGTCGTCGCGCTCACCGAAACCCCGCTGCCGGTCGAGTTCGCGCCGGAAACCCTGGCCACCGTCGGAGTCGTCGATTACGAGGACCGGCTTGGCGGGCAGTTCACGACGGCGCACCCCCACGAGGACCCGGTCACCGGTGACCTCGTCAATTACGTGACGCACTTCTCGCGGCGCAGCGAATACCGCGTGTATCGCCAGAGGCCCGACGGCGCGCCACGCCGCGAACTGCTCGGGCGGTACCGTGTCGACGAGCCCGCGTATATGCACAGCTTCGCAATCACTCCCGGGCATGTGGTGCTGGTTGAATTTCCCCTGGTGGTGAACCCCTTCAGACTCCTGCTGAGCGGTCGGCCCTTCATCGAGAATTACCGCTGGAAGCCGGAGCGGGGAACCCGGTTCATTGTCATGGACCGAGAAAACGGAAATGTGCGCGCGGTGCTGCGCGGCCCAGCGTGTTTCGCCTTCCACCACATCAACTCATGGGAAGACAACGGCCGGCTCTTCATCGACCTGTGCGCATACCGGGACGCCTCAATCATCGAAGCCCTGTACCTCGACACCCTCCGTGGCGGGGGTGTTCTCCCGCAGGCCACGCCCACGCGGTTCTCCGTGGATCCCGAGGCGGGCACGGTCACGGCGGAAGAGCTGTCGGGGGAGTCCCTGGAATTGCCGCGCATCGCCTATGGGCAGCGCAACGGCCGAGCCTACCGCTACGCGTACGGTGTCGGTTCCCGCGATCGCCGGACCGATGACTTCCTCAACCAGCTGGTGAAGCTCGACGTCGGTGACGGCAGCACGCTTCTGTGGCAGGAGGAGGGCTGCTACCCCGGCGAGCCCGTCTTTGTTGCGGCGCCCCCCGGTCACGGCCGGGACGGAGCGGAGGACGACGGGATCGTGCTCGCGGTCGTCCTCCGTTCGGCGACCGCGTCGTCGTATCTTCTGGCGCTCGATGCGCGGACCTTCCAGGAGCTGGCCAGGGCCGAGGTCCCGCATGCCGTGCCGTTCGGGTTCCACGGCACCTTCCTCCGGTAGCACCGCAGCGGGTGAATTCCGGTTCCGGAAGTAGATAATTCTGAGGCCGCCGAAGGTCGTCCGCGTTCCGGAATTTGCCGCAGGATTGTCATGGACATGACATTTTTCAGCACGCTTGGAAGTGGTGAGTGTCGTCGTTTTCCTTTGCGAATAAAGAAAGCCATTTCCCTCCGGCTGACCGGCCGGTAATAATCCTGGCTCCGTTCATTTTCCGGAAAACAATGGATACCGACTGTTAACGAGCAGTCTCTTGAGGGGCCATAACTACGGCTCTAGGCTTCAACTACTGGCTGGAAAGAGCCGGTCGCAGAAGTGTCCCATCGCCGGCGGCGAGCGAACAGCGAACCTGGATCCAGGCTTACTGATGGTAAGGAGGGTTTTGGGTCTGTCGTTCCGGCGACTTCTCATGGGGATGTGATTGCTGTCCCCGGTGAAGTCGGTCAGATTCCCCCCGCTGTTTTCGACATTCTGATTCGCGGCTGTCTGCGGAATTCCCCACATCCGCAGAGCTGTCACGCGAGCCCTGCCGCGTTCTGTCCCGCTCGGGTCCGTCCCGTTTCCCCGGAAAGGAATCATCATGCCTGCAGTGAGCGCGCTCGAGGCGCAGGAGTGGTTGATCGAGAAGGTCGCGCACCGCCTCGGCGCAGAGCAGACCGAGGTCTCGCCGGAGATGTACTTCGACGAGATGGACCTCGACTCGACGGAAGCCCTGATCCTCGCCGGCGAGATCGAGAACTGGCTGGGGTTCGAGCTCAGCACGACGACGTTGTGGTACCACCCCACCATCAAGGAGCTGGCCGCTCACATAGCGGAGGAGAGCGACCGACGTGCAACCTCCGCGTAGCGCTGAACGGCCCGTCATCCACCGCTACCGCACAGCGGCAGCGGGCATGCACACCGTCTACCTGGTCCATCCCGGCGCGCTCGACGCTTCCGTCCACCGCGGCCTGGCGGAGGCCCTCCCCACGGGCGTGGGGCTGGCCGTGCTCGACCTGGGAGGTCTGCCGGAGTACTGGCAGGCCGCGCTCACCGGCGGCCGTGCCCCCACCACGGTCGACGCCCTGGCCTCCCGGTTGCTGACGGCTCTCCGGATTGCCCACATGGAGGGCGACTATGTGCTGGCAGGCTGGTCCTTCGGTGGTGTGGTGGCGCACGCCATGGTTGGTCTGTCCGCGTCGTACCGCCGTCCAGGTCGGCTGATGCTGCTGGACAGCATCGCGCCCGTCGAGGCGTACAAGCAGGACGACGACGCCCTCGAACCGCCCCTCCTGCTCGGCTGGTTCACCATGTACCTCGGCGCCAAGCGGGGCCGCCCGCTGCCGCTCGACGCGGAACGGCTGGCCGGCCTCGGTGTCGACGACGGCCTGAAGCTGGTGCTGGAGGCCGCCATCGCCGCCGAGGTGCTGCTGCCCTCCACCCCACTCCCAGGACTCCGCAAGCTCTACGACACCTATGTCGACGGCCTGCTGCGCAACAACCGTCTGACCAATCCCCACCGTCCACTGCCGGCGCCGGTTCCGGTGGTGCTGGTCAAGGCCGAGCGCAGCCTCATCCCCGGGGACCGCACGCTGGGCTGGGAGCCCCTGGCTCCCTACGGCCTCGAGGTGCACTCCTGCCCGGGCGACCACTACACCATGCTCACCCGCCCCGACGCCGCGGCCGCCATCGCGTCGTTGCTCGAGGCCGCCTGACCACGGATACCGGGAACCTCAGCTATCTCGGCACCGAGAACCAGCAGAACCTTCGCCGGTAGGCCCACCCTCCCCAACGAGGCCGGGCCGTACTGCCCTGCCCCGACACTCGAGAGAGCCTCGCTGTGAACGTTTCGCAGGATTCCGACCTCGACCGCCGCCTCGCCCGCGACCCGATCGCGATCGTCGGTCTGTCCGCCCTCTATCCCAAATCCCGTGACCTGCGGGAGTTCTGGGCCAACGTCGCCGCGGCGGCCGACTGCATCGAGGACGTGCCCGCCACCCACTGGGACGTCGACGAGTTCTACGACCCCGACCCGGCGGTGCCGGACAAGACCTACGCCAAGCGCGGCGGTTTCATCCCGGACACGCCCTTCAACCCGCTGGAGTTCGGGCTGCCGCCGAACACCCTGGAGGTCACCGACGTCCTCCAGCTGCTCAGCCTGGTGGTCGCCCGCGACCTGCTCAAGGACGCCGGCGCCGAACAGTCCTGGTACGACGCCTCGCGCACCGGCGTCGTGCTGGGCATCACCGGCGCCAACCAGCTCACCCAGCCGCTCACCGCCCGCCTGCAAACCCCCGTCCTGAAGGAGGTCGTCCGCAGCTGCGGCCTCTCCGACCGGGACGCCGAAGAGATCGCGGCGAAGTTCCGCCTCGCCTACGCCCCCTGGGAGGAGAACTCCTTCCCCGGCATGCTCGGCAATGTGGTCGCCGGGCGGATCGCCAACCGGCTGGACCTCGGCGGAATCAACATGACCGTCGACGCCGCATGCGCCAGCTCGCTGGGAGCCGTCAAGGCGGCCGTGAGTGAGCTGCTGGAGCGCCGGGCGGACACCATGCTGGTGGGCGGCTGCGATGCCGAGAACACCATCTTCATGTACCTCTGCTTCAGCAAGACGCCGGCGCTCTCCAAGTCCGGCCGCATCCGGCCCTTCGACCGGGACGCCGACGGCACGCTGATCGGCGAGGGCATCGGCATGCTGGCGCTGCGCCGGCTCAGTGACGCCGAGCGGGACGGCAACCGCGTCTACGCCGTGCTGCGCGGCATCGGCGCCGCCAGCGACGGCCGGTTCAAGTCCATCTACGCCCCGCGCAAGGAGGGTCAGGTCCTCGCCCTGGAGCGGGCCTACCACGACGCCGACTGCTCCCCGGCCGACGTCGAGCTCTTCGAGGCGCACGGCACCGGCACCGCCGTCGGCGACGCCACCGAGCTCAGCTCGCTCGCCGCCGTCGTCACCGCGGCAACCGAGGAGCGGCAGTACGCGGCCGTGGGCAGCGTCAAGTCGCAGATCGGGCACACCAAGGCGGCGGCCGGCGCGGCCGGCATGATCAAGCTCGCGCTGGCCCTGCACCACAAGGTTCTGCCGCCCACCATCAACGTCGACCAGCCCAACCCGGCCGTCGACTTCACCGGCGGCCCCTTCTACGTCAACACGCAGCTGCGGCCCTGGATCCGCGACCCGCGCCGTCCGCAGCGCCGGGCCGCCGTCTCGTCCTTCGGCTTCGGCGGCACCAACTTCCACGTGGTGCTGGAGGAGTACGGCGACGGCGAGGACCTCCAGGTGATGTTCCCGGTCGCCCAGGTCCACCTGTGGCACGCCGCCGACACAGCGGCGCTCACCGCCGCGCTCGCCGAGGGCGCGCCCGCGCAGGGCGGCCCCGTCCCCGAGGGCCACGCCCGTGTCGCCTTCGCAGCGCAGGGCCCCGAGGACGCAGCGGCACTGCGGGAGCTCGCGCTGCGCGAACTGCGCGCCCGCCCGGAGGCCGACTCCTGGTCGCACCCCAAGGGCGTCTTCTTCCGTCGCCGCGCCGCCGAGGCCGGGGAGCGCGGCAGGATCGGCGCGCTCTTCGCCGGGCAGGGCAGCCAGTACGTCAACCCGGGCATGACCGCGGTGCTGGCGCTGCCGCCGCTGCGCGCCGCCTTCGACCGCGCCAACCGGCACTTCCAGGGCGCCGAGCCGCTCTCCCGGATCGCCTTCCCGCCGCCCGCCTTCGACGAGGCCGCGCGCACGGCCCAGGAGGCCGCACTGCGCGCCACCGAGTACGCCCAGCCCGCCATCGGCGCCCTAGCCGCCGGCCAGTTCCGTTACCTCAGCGAGCTGGGCTTCGCACCGGAGGGCTACCTCGGTCACAGCTTCGGCGAGCTCACCGCGCTGTGGGCGGCCGGGGCGCTGGACGACGACACGTACTTCGCCCTCGCCCGGGCCCGGGGCGCCGCGATGGCGCCGCCCGCCGAGCCCGGCTTCGACGCCGGGGCGATGGCCGCTGTCAGCGCCCCGGAGGAGCGGGTCGCGGAGCTGCTGGCCGGCATCCCCGGGCTGCACGTCTGCAACCGCAACGCGCCGGACCAGATCGTGGTCGGGGGCGCCACCGAGGCCGTGCAGCAGCTGGTGGCCGCCGCGGGCGAGGCTGGGATCAAGGCGTCCCGGCTGCCGGTGTCCGCGGCCTTCCACACCCCCTACGTCGGCCACGCCGTGGAGGCGTTCCGCGCCCATGTCGAGGCCGCGGAGGTGGCCGAGCCGCACGGATCCGTCTACGCCAACACCCGCGGTGCCGCCTACGGTGCGGACCTCGCGGCCAACCGCCGGATCCTCGCCGAGCAGCTCATCCACCCGGTGGACTTCGCCGCCCGGGTCGAGGAGATGTACGCGGCCGGGTTCCGCACCTTCGTCGAGTTCGGGCCGAAGAGTGTGCTCACCCAGCTGGTGCGGCGCATTCTCGGCGAGCGCCCGCACACCGTGCTGGCTGTGGACGCCGGCCCGGGCCGTGACGCGGACCTGGCGCTGAAGCAGGCGGTGGCCCGACTCGCCGTTCTGGGGCTGCCGCTGAGCACCGCGGACCGGTACGTCGCCCCGCCGGTGCAGCGAGGGCCGGTCAAGGGCATGGCGATCATGCTCAACGGCATCAACTACGTCTCGCCGGAGCGGAAGGCCGCGTACCGGGAGGCGATCGAAAACGGCTACCGGACAGCCGCGCCGACCATGCTCGCCGCGCCGTCCGAGCCGAACGCGTCTGACCCCGCGTCCGAGCCGAACGCGTCTGACCCCGCGCCCGAGCCGGTGGCGCCGCTGCCGGTCGCCCCTCTGCCCGGCGCGGTCGCCGCCGCCGTCCAGTCGACGGCCGGCACCGAACGGGGCACGGCCGCGGCCGTCGCCACGCTGCCGGTGGCGGCCCCTGCGCCGTACCCCGCCCCGGCCCTCGCACCCGTCCCCACTGCTCAGGAGACCGCATCCGTGGACAACGACCGTCTGGCCAACGTGATCGCCGACCACCTGGCGCTGCACGACGAGTACCTCAACGGGCAGTTGAACAGCGCACAGCGCCTCGCCGGTCTGCTGGAGCGCGCCTACGACAAGGGGCAGCTGGACCAGGTGCTCTCCGGCGTCACCGCCGTCAAGGACCACAGCCTGGCCATCGGCCGCACCCACCTGCGCGCCAACGAGATCCTGTGCGAGCTGGCCGGGCTGGAACTCGGCGCGGCTCCGGCGGCCCGGACTGCGCCGGCTGCCGTGGCCGCCCCCGCGCCCTCGCCGGAGGCGTACACCGCGCCCGTCCCGGCCGCCGTCCGCCCCCCGGCGCCGCAGCCGGTGGCCGTCCCCGCCGCACCCGCCGTCGCCGCGCTCCCGGCCCCGGCGCAGGCCCAGGCCTCGGCCCCGGCGCAGGTCCCGGCCCCGGCGCAGGCCCCGGCGCAGGTCCCGGCCCAGGCCCCGGCGCCCGCGCCGGTCGCCGCCACGCCGGTTGCGGCTGCTGCTGTGGGGCCTGATGTGGCGACGGTGACTTCGGCGCTGTTGGAGGTGGTGGCGCAGAAGACGGGGTATCCGGCGGAGATGCTGGAGCTGGGGATGGATGTCGAGGCGGATCTG
Organism: Streptomyces sp. NPDC001796; assembly: GCF_042892355.1. NCBI lineage: Bacteria > Bacillati > Actinomycetota > Actinomycetes > Kitasatosporales > Streptomycetaceae > Streptomyces > Streptomyces sp. NPDC001796. The sequence continues at coordinate 46,727 of NZ_JBIAUC010000003.1, forward strand.
GGCATCGATTCCATCAAGCGGGTGGAGATCATGGGTGTGCTGCACGAGCGGTTCGCCTCGGGTGCGGCTGCCAGTCCGGAGCAGTTGGCCGAGTTGCGGACGCTTCAGGACATCGTGGGCTTCATATCCGGCCAGGATGCCCCCGCCCCGCAGGCCGGCCCGTCCGCCGACTCCGCCCCGGCCCCGGCGCCCGAGCCGGAAGCCGCCCCGGAGCGCGGCCGGATCGGCCGGGCGCAAGCCGCACTGGCCGAACTGCCGGTGCCCGACCAGCTGGTGAACGCCTACCCCGAGTCCTCCGGCGCGCTGCTGGTGGACGACGGCGGTGAGCTGGCCCCCGAGATCGCCGCGAGGCTCCAGACGCAGGGCTGGAAGGTGCACGTGCTGCGGCTGCCCGGCGTGCCGCAACGGGTGGACGGCGCGGTGGACCACGCGCTGACCGGCTGGGGCGTCACCGAACTCGCCGCGCGGGTAGAGGAGGCGCTGGGCGAGCGGATCAGCCTGGTGCTCGACCTGTGCACGGTGCCCCCGGCGGACTGGGCGGAGGGTGTGCGCCGCCTGGCGCACACCCTGCTGGTGGCCAAGCACCTGGTGGAGCCGCTGAGCACCGCCGCCGGCTTCGGCCGCACCGCCTACACCACCGTCACCCGGCTGGACGGCTCCTTCGGCCTCGGCGGTGTCGACGAGCACCTGGCGCCGATCGGCGGCGTCGCCGGCCTGGTCAAGACCCTGGCCGTGGAGGCCCCGGAGGTCTTCTGCCGGGCCGTCGATCTGGCCCCCGGCCTGGCGCCCGGCGCCGCCGCCGCGCTGGTGCTCGGCGAGGTGCACGACGCGGCCACCGAGCCCGTCCAGGTCGGCCACGACGGTACCCGCCGCGTCACCCTCGCCCTCGGCGAGCAGCCGCTGCACCCGGTGGGTGCGCAGCCGCAGCCGCTGAGCTCCGAGGACCTGCTGGTCGTCACCGGAGGCGGGCGCGGCATCACCGCGGCCTGCGTGGTGGAGCTGGCGCGGCGCCACCAGCCGGGCCTGCTGCTGCTCGGCCGCACCCCGCTGGAGGAGGAGCCGGAGTGGGCGCGCGGGGTACAGGACGCCGCGGGGCTCAAGGCGGCTGCCGTCGCCGACCTGAAGGCCGCGGGCGAAAAGCCCACCCCCAAGCGGGTCGAGCAGGCGTACCGGGCCGTCGTCGGCTGCCGAGAGGTGCGGGCGACCCTGGACGCGCTGCGCGCGGCGGGCAGCCAGGCAGAGTACCTGGCGGTGGACATCACCGACCCGCAGGCCACGGCGGCCGCCCTCGCGCCCTACCGGGGCCGGGTCACCGGCCTGGTGCACGGCGCCGGGGTGCTCGCCGACCAGCTGATCGCGCAGAAGAAGGCCTCCGAGATCGAGCGGGTCTTCGCGCCCAAGCTGGCGGGACTGCGCGCCGTGACGGCCGCGCTGGACGCGGGCGCGCTGCGGCACGTGGTGCTCTTCTCCTCGGTCGCCGGCTTCTTCGGCAACCGCGGCCAGTCCGACTACGCGATGGCCAACGAGGCGCTCAACGCCTGGGCGTCCTCCTGGAAGCGGCGCCACCCCGGCGCCCGGGTCACCTCGCTCAACTGGGGCGCCTGGGACAGCGGCATGGTCTCCCCCGAGATCAAGGCCGTCTTCCGGGAGCGCGGGATCACCCTCATCCCGCAGGAGACCGGCGTCGCGATGTTCGCCGACCAGTTCGCCGCCGAGCGCGCGGACGACGTGGTGACCGTGCTCGGGCCGACCACCCCGCTCTCCGAGCGCGTCACGGGCGCTCCCGTCGCCTCCCTCACCGTCGAGCGGCGGATCGCCGAGCTGGCTCAGGACCCGCTCGTGGCCGACCACGTGATCGGTGAGGCCCCGGTGCTCCCGGCGGCCGTGGCCCTCGGCTGGGCGATCGGCGCGGTGGAGCGCGCCACCGGCGGCGAGGTTCGCCAGGTGCGGGAGTTCTCGGTGCAGAAGGGCATCGTCTTCGACGGCACCCAGCCGGAGGACTGCCGCCTGGTCATCAGCCCGCTGGCGGAAACCCCCGGAGCCGTGCAGGCAGCGATCCGCTCGGTGAGCCAGGACGGCGCGGTGCGGCCCCACTACGCCGCCGTCCTGGACACCGCGCCGGCCGCGCTGCAGGCGCCCGTCGCCGGGCTGCCCCCGGTGGGCGGAGGCCGGGCCGCCGACGGCCTGTACGCCGACGGCACCCTCTTCCACGGCCCCTCGCTGCGCGGCATCCGGCGAGTGCTCGCCGAGGAAGAGTCCCGCCTCGTTCTGGAGTGCGCCCTCACCGAACACCGCACCGCGGGCGGCGCCTTCGCCGGTGCCCGCTACGCCCCCGGCACCGCCGACCTGCTGCTGCAGGCCGCGCTGGTGTGGGTGCGGCTCTTCCGAGGCAGCGCCGGGCTCCCGCTCGGCGTCGGCCGCGCCGAACTGCACCACCCGCTGCCCGACGGCGAGCCCTTCCTCGTCCTGGTGCAGCCCGGCTCCGCGAGCGCGGGCTCCGAGGCCCGACTCACCGTCACCGCCTGCGCCCCCGACGGGCGGGTGCTGATGCGTCTGCACGACGTCTCCGTGATCTCGGCTCCGCAGCTCACGGCCAAGTTCGTCGTCGGCTGACCGGCCCGTCCGCATCCGACTGACGACCTGACCCGGTCGGCCCGGCCGGTGCGCCTGCGCGCGCCTGCCGGCCGGGCCGACCGACTACGGAGGGACCTCGCTCTGATGAGCAAGTACGCCATCGTCGGCCTGTCCTGTCTCTTCCCGGGCGCCCGCACCCCCGCCGAGTTCTGGCAGAACCTGCGCAGTGGGGCGGACGCCCGCCGGGAGGGTGGTGACGAGATCTTCGGCGCGACGCCCGAGGACGCCGACCTCGACCCGCAGCACCGCATCTACTGCCGCCGCGGGGGCTTCATCACCGACTTCGCATTCGACCCCACCGGCTACCGCCTCGACCCCGAGCAACTCGCCCGTCTCGACCGGATCTTCCACTGGTCGCTCTACACGGCCCGCGAGGCTCTGCGGGACAGCGGCTACGAGGCCCAGCCGGAGACCCTCGCCCGCACCGCGCTCGTCCTCGGCAACTACTCCTTCCCCACCCCCACCTCGGCCCGGATCAGCATCCCGCTCGCCCGAGAGGCGGTGCTGGAGGGCCTGCGCCAGGCCGGGCTGCCCACGCCCGCCGGGCTCCCGTCGGGCGCCTCGCTGGTCGACGCGGACCTGCTGCGCAGCGAGAACCTGCGGGTCAGCGGCTCCCCGGCGGCCGTCACCGCCGCCGCGCTCGGCCTCGGCGGCCCGCGCTACGCCCTGGACGCCGCCTGCTCCTCCGCGCTCTACGCGCTCAAACTGGCCTGCGCCCACCTCGCCGCCGGGCAGGCCGACCTGGTGCTGGCCGGCGGCGTCTGCGCCCCGGACCCCACCCTCATCCACCTGTCCTTCAGCGACCTGCGCGCCTACCCGGAGAGCGGCTTCAGCCAGCCCTTCGACAACCGCTCCGAGGGCATCCTCACGGGCCAGGGCGCCGGAGTGGTCGCCGTGAAGCGGCTCGCCGACGCGCTGCGGGACGGCGACCGCATCCACGCCGTCATCGACGGCATCGGCCTGAGCAACGACGGCAGCGGACGCCACCTTCTCGTCCCGCAGGCCGGCGGCCAGCTCGCCTCCTACGAACTCGCCTACGCCGAGGCCGGCGTGGACCCTTCCGCCATCGACTACCTGGAGTGCCACGCCACCGGCACCCCGCTGGGCGACGCCACCGAGGCCGAGTCCGTCGCCGCCTTCTTCGGCCGCCACGGCAAGGTACCGCTGATCGGCTCGGTGAAGGGGAACGTCGGGCACCTGCTCACCGTCGCCGGACTGAGCAGCCTGCTCAAGGTGGTCCTGGCCATGGACGAGGGCCACATCCCGCCCACCATCGGCGTCGAACAGCCGGTGCGCTCGAGCGACGGCCGGGTGGGTGAGGACGTGCTGGTTCGCGAGGGCCGGCCGTGGCCCGAAGGGGTGGGTCCGCTGCGGGCGGCCGTCTCCGCGTTCGGCTTCGGCGGCACCAACGCGCATGTCGTGCTCTCCGCGCCCGAGGCCGCGGAGACCTGGGAGCCCGTCGAGGAGCCCCCGGCCGAGCTGCCCGCGCTGGACATCGTCGGCCTGGGCGCGCACTTCGGCCCGCTGGACGGCGTGGACGCGCTGGAACGGGCCGTCCACGCGGGCGCGGACGCGTTCGGCCCGCTGCCCGAGCGGCGCTGGCGCGGCCTGGAACAGACCGGCGGCGGAACGCTGGAACAGGCCGGGCTGGCAGGAGAGTCCGTGCCGCGCGGCGCCTACGTGGACGGGGTGGACATCGACCCCGTCGACCACAAGATCCCACCCGCCGACCTGCGCACCTACAACCTCCAGCACGCGCTGGCCACCCAGGTCGCCGACGAGGCGCTGCGCGACGCCGGGTACAGCCGGGCCATCCCGCCGGGCGCGAGCGCGCCCGAGCCGCGGCGGATCGCGGTGGTGGTGGCGATGGAGCTGGAGCCGTACACGCACGCCAGGCTCACCCGGTACACACTGGGGAGCTTCCTGCGGGAGCAGTTCGAGGCCGCGGGAGTGGAGCTGACGGAGCAGCAACTCGCCGAAGTGGCGGCGGTGGGCCGGGACGCGGTGGTGCCGCCGATCGTGGCCAACGAGGTGCTCAGCTACATCGGCAACGTCATGGCCAGCCGTATCTCCTCGCTGTGGAACCTCACCGGTCCGTCGTTCACCGTCTCCTCGGAGGGCTCGGGGAGCGCGGAGGCCCTGGAGGTCGCCCGGCTGCTGCTGCTCGATCCGGGTGTCGAGGCGGTGCTGGTCGGCGCGGTCGACCTCACCGGCTCCCCGGAGCACCTGCTGCTGCACCCCGACGCGGTCTCCGAGGCGGGCCTGACCTTCGCCGAGGGCGCACGCGGCATGCGGATCGGCGAGGGCGCCGGCGCGGTCGTCGTCACCCGCAGCGGTGAGTCCGAAGGCCGCCGCGTCTACGCCCGCCTGGACGCCCTCGCCATGCGCACCGCCCAGCCCCGCGACGGTGCGGCACCGCAGGCGGACGCCGACACGCTGGCCGCCACCGCGGAGGCGGCCCTGGCCGCCGCCGGGATCTCCGCCGCGAAGGTCGGCTACGTCGAGGCTCACGCGGCAGGTACCGAGCCTGAGGACGACGCCGAACTCACCGCCCTGGCACGGGTGTACCGCCCCGCCGGGCAGGCCGAGCCGAGCACGGCGGCGGGGGACGAGGCCGTGGACGGCCCGACGGCCGCCGTGGGCGCCGCGGGCGCCGTGGCAGCCTCCCGCCAGGGCCTCGCCGAAGGGGCGGTCGCCCCGCCCGACGCCACGGCCCCGGAGCGTGGCGAACGTCCAGTGCGCGCTTCCGGCGACACCCCGGACCCGTTCGGCGATGCCCCGGCCCCCGGCAGCCCCGTCGACCACACGCGCACCGTCGCGCTGGGCAGCGCCAAGGCGCAGCTGGGGAACGCCGGGTGCGCCTCCGGGATGGCGGGGCTGATCCGGACCGTGCTCTGCCTGCATCACGGGTACCTGCCCGGCACCGCCGGGTGGCAGCGGCCGTCCGCGGAGTTCGTGGAGGGCTTCGCCACGTCCGCGCTCTATGTACCCGAGCGCTCGCGGCCCTGGCTGCGTTCCTCGCGGCGGGCCCGGCGGCACGCCGCCGTGAGCATGCTCGGGGCCCACGGCGCATGCGCGCACCTGGTGCTCTCCGCGGACGGGACCCGCGGGCGCGCGGTGGCCGCCGACTGGGAGCGGGCCGAAGGCCCGATCCTGCTGGCACTCTCCGCCGCGAGCCTCGACGGCCTGCTGGCCTCCGTCGAGCGGCACCGCGGCCTGCTGGACGGCGGCGCCGACCCGCTGACGCTGGCCCGCGCGGCCGCCCGCGAACTCCCCGGCGCGCCGCTGCGCGCGGTGCTCGTCGGCCGGAACGCGGCCGACCTCCGCCTGCAACTGGAACTCGCCGCCCGGGACATCCCCGGCGCGCACGCCGCCGGCGGCGAGTGGGCCACCCCGGCCGGTTCCTACTTCACCGCCTGCCCGATCGGCCCGGAGGGCAAGGTCGCGCTGGTCTACCCGGGCGCGTTCAACTCCTACCCGGGCCTCGGCCAGGACCTGTTCCGTGCCTTTCCCGGCCTGCTGGAGCACTTCGAGGCGCAGGCCGAGGAACCCGCCCGGCAGCTGCGCTCCGCCCTGCTCTACCCGCGCACCTTCGTGACGCCGGGACGGCGGGAGCTGATGGAGCTGGAGTCCGCGCTGGGCGAGGACGTGCCCTTCATGCTGGCCACCGGTACCAGCTTCGCCATCCTCTACACCCACCTGGTGCGGGAGATTCTGGGCGTCACCGCGCACGGCGGCTTCGGCTACAGCCTGGGCGAGTCCAGCATGCTCTTCGCCACCAACGGCTGGCTCGCCGAGGGCCGCCGGGACGATCTGATCAGCACCACCCCGATCTTCCGGGACCGCCTGGTCGGCCCGCGCCGCACCGTGCGCGAACTGTGGCAGGACATCCCGGCCGGGACCCCGGACAAGGACCTGTGGGCGTCACACGTGCTGCTCACCGACCAGCGGACCGCGCAGGCCGCGCTGGCCCGCTACGACCGGGTCTTCCTCACCCACGTCAACACCCCCGGCGAACTGGTGATCGCGGGCGACCCCGCGCAGTGCCGTGCGCTGATCGAGGAGTTGGGCTGCCCGGCGGCGCGCTCGCCGGTCGGCGTGGTGATGCACTGCCCGGTGGTGGACGCCGAACTCGACGGCCTGGCCGGGCTGAACGACTACCCGACCGGCTCCATCGAGGGCCTGGAGCTGTTCTCCGCCTATGACTACCAGCAGCTGCCCGGCCTCGACCGGCAGCGCATCGCCCGGCGCATCGCGCACACCCTGCGCTCCACCATCGACTTCCCGCGCCTGATCCGCACCGCCTACGACCACGGTTACCGCTACTTCATCGAGGTCGGCCCCGGCGCCACCTGCTCCCGCTGGGTGCGCGAAACCCTCGGCGAGCAGGCGCACGTCGCGGTCTGCGTGGACCGGCGCGGCGTGCCGGCCACCAAGTCGATCGCCCAGATGGTCGCCCGGCTGGTCGGGCACGGCCTGCCGGTGGACCTCGCGGCGCTGCTCGGTGCGGAGGCCGAGGCCGAAGCGCCCGTCCCGGCCCGGCGCACCGCCCGCTTCCGGGTGGGCGGCGGCGACCCGTTGCCGGAGCGCGTGGCCCGCGGGGTGCGTGCCATCGCCCCGGCCGTCAGCCTGCTGACGGCCCGTCAGCCTGTTGCTCGGCCGGTCGCCACCCCGGTGGCCGTGCCCGCAGCCTCCGCTTCCGGACCCGCTTGCGCACCTGCCTCCGCCCCCGTCCCGTCCACCGCACCGGAGGAACCCGATCCCATGCCCGCCGACCCGACCGTCGCGGACCCCGAGGCCATCGTCTTCGACGGCGACCCGATCGCCTTCCTGCCGTGGGCACCGGCGAGCCCCGAGCAGCCTCCCACCGCAGCCTCCGTCCTCCCCCACGTCCCCACCGCACCGACGGCCCCGGACGCGCCCGCACATGCGACCGGCACCGGCGTGCCCGCCGCGGACCTGGTGCGGGAGCTGCGCCGTCAGATGATCGCCACCCATTCGGTGGTCATGGAGACCCAGCGCGTCCTCCAGGAGGCCACCCTCAGCCGCGCCGAGGCCCTGCTCGCCGGGGAGCCGATCTCCCCGCAGGCGTCGCCGGCCGCCCCCCTGCAGGGCGAGCCCGCACCGCTGCCCCCGGCGGCGCCTGCGCCCGAGCCCGCACCGCTGCCCCCGGCGGCGCCCGCCCCCGCCCCGGCCCGCCCGGCCGCGACCGAGGCGCCCGAAAACGCCCCGCTGGAGGGGGTGATCTGGGACGAGGCCGCGCTGCTGGAGTTCGCCACCGGGTCGGTGGCCAAGGTGTTCGGCCCGGAGTTCGCGCCGATCGACGCCTACGCCAAGCGCGTCCGCCTGCCCGCACCGCCGTACCACTTCGTCACCCGGGTGACCAGGCTGGACGCGCGGACCGGCACGTTCGGCCCCGCGACCATCACCACCGAGTACGACATCCCCGAGGACGCCTGGTACCTGGTGGACGAGGGCGCACCGCCGGCCGTCACCGTCGAGGCCGGCCAGTGCGACCTGCTGCTGGTCAGCTACCTCGGCATCGACTTCCGCAACAAGGGAGAGCGGGTCTACCGCCTGCTGGACAGCTCGCTGATCTTCCGCGGCGGGCTGCCCCGGGCCGGGCAGACACTGCGCTACGACATCTCCATCGACCGCTTCGTCCACAACGGCGACACCACGCTGTTCTTCTTCAGCTACAACTGCTACGCCGACGGTGAGCTGATCCTCGAACTCCGCGACGCCTGCGCCGGGTTCTTCAGCAGGCAGGAGCTGGACTCCTCGCTCGGCGTCGTCATCACCGACCGCGAGCGCGCCGAGCGCGCCGCCCTGACCAAGGGCTACTTCAAGCCCCTCGCCCGCACCGGCAAGACCCTGCTCACCGCTGCCGACCTGGAACTGCTCGCGCAGGGCCGGCACGGTGAGGTCTTCGGTCCCGAACACGCCCAGGACGAGGGACTCAATCCGGCTCTGCGGCTGCCGGACGCGATGCTGCGGATGGTGGACGAGGTGACGGTGGACCGCCTCGGCGGCCCGCGCGGCCTCGGCAAGCTCACCGCCGTCAAGCACCTGGAGCCGGACGCCTGGTACTTCACCTGCCACTTCCCCGACGACCCGGTGCTGGCCGGCTCGCTGGTGGCCGAGGGCGCGGTGCAACTGCTCCAGATCTACCTGCTCTACCTGGGCATGCACCTCACCCTGCCGGACGCACGCTTCCAGACCGTCACCGACGAGCGGATCGACGTCCAGGTGCGCGGCCAGGTCACCCCCGAGCACCGGGAGATCCGCTACGAGGTCGAGATCATGGAGATCACGCTGCTGCCGCGGCCGACCGTGATGGCGGACATCCTGGTCTACCTGGGCGACAAGCCGGTCATCAAGATGCGGAACCTCGGCCTGCAGGTGCGGGAGAAGGACGGCACCCCGTACCGCCCGGAGACCGGGGGAGTGCCGGCCTTCCTCGGTCGCCGCAACCGAAGCGGCGAACCCGCGATGATCAACGAACTGCACCTGGCGCACGCCGCCAAGGGCCTGCTGGACATGGCGATGGGCCCGGAGTTCGAGGTCTACCGCAGCAGCCGCGCCCCCTACATCCCCAACGGCGACTTCCAGTTCGTGGACCGGGTGATGTCGCTCAAGGGCACCCGCGGCGACCTGGGCCCCGGTTCCGAGATGGTCACCGAGTACGACTCGCCCGAAGACGCCTGGTACTACCGGCAGAACTCCTACCCGCACATGCCCAACTGCGTGTACATGGAGACCTCGCTGCAGGCAGCCATCTTCCTCGGCTACTACCTCGGCGCCACCCTCAAGGAACCGCAGCAGCAGTACTCCATCCGCAACCTGGACGGCCGGGCCACCCTGGTCAAGGACGTCGACCTGCGCGGCAGGACCATCCGCCACCACTCCAAGCTGCTCATGACCAGCGCCGTCTCGGGCGCCGTGCTGCAGAACTTCTCCTACGAGCTCTCCGCGGACGGCGAGGTCTTCTACACGGGCGAATCCCTCTTCGGCTACTTCAGCGAGGCCGCGCTCGCCAACCAGGTCGGCCTGGACAACGGCAGCTACGTCGCGCCCTGGATCGAGCAGGAGCCGCCCGCCGCCGAGCGGGTGCGCCGCATCGAACTCACCGAGGACGCCCCGGCGTTCACCGACTCCGCCGGCGGGCACCTGCACCTGCCCGGCGAGAACTTCCACCTGGTGGACCACGTCGACCTGGTCGCCGACGGCGGCCGGCACGGCGCCGGCTACCTGCACGGCTACCGCCAGGTGCGCCCCGACGAGTGGTACTTCGACTGCCACTTCCACCGCGACCCGGTGATGCCCGGCTCGCTCGGGGTGGAAGCCGTACTGCAGGCCATGCGTCTGTTCGTGCTGGAGCAGGGACTGGCCGAGGGCATTCAGAACCCGCGCTTCGCGATGGCCACCGGCGTGGAGATGAGCTGGAAGTACCGCGGCCAGATCCTCCGCGACGACGGCGAACTCCGCTTCGACGTGCACATCAAGGAGGTGCGGCGGGAGGCCGACCGGCTGCTGCTGATCGCCGACGCGGACCTGTGGAAGCCGGGCCTGCGCATCTACGAACTCACCGACGCGGCCATCGAGGTTCGCTCCGCCCCCGCCCACGCCTGAACCAGCCTAGGAGCTGCGTTTCCCATGTCCACCACGCACCCCCAGACCCCCCTGCGCTGGTACGGCGACGGCTCGCCCAGCACGGACCCGGCCGGCGTCTACCAGGTCCTCGCCGACCTGGAGAACCCCTGCTTCATCGTCGGCACGCCGCAGGGCCCCGGCGCCGTCTCCGGCGGCACCGCGGCCCCCACCGGCCAGGGCCCGCACCTCCTGGCAGCTGCCGCCCCGCTGCCCCCGCACCGGCTCGGATCCTCCGCCTTCACCGCCGCCCACGGCGTACGCCAGCCCTACATGGCCGGGGCCATGGCAGGCGGCATCGCCTCCGCCGACATGGTGATCGCGCTGGCCCGGGAGGGCTTCCTGGCCTCCTTCGGCGCGGCCGGGCTGCTGCCCGAGGTGATCGAGAAGGCGCTCCTGCGGTTCGCCTCCGAGATCCCCGGCCTGCCGTACGCCGTCAACCTGATCCACAGCCCCAGCGAGGACCGGCTGGAACGCGAGGCCGTGGAGCTGTTCCTGCGTCACGGCGTGCGCTGCGTCGAGGCGTCCGCCTACATGGACCTCACCCCACATGTGGTGCGCTACCGGCTCGCCGGGCTGCGGCGGGACGAGGCCGGGCGGATCGTGGCGGGCAACCGGCTGATCGCCAAGATCTCCCGCCCGGAGACCGCCGAGCGCTTCATGCGCCCTGCTCCCGCAGCCACCGTCAGCTCCCTGCTGGAGCAGGGACTGATCACCGCCGAGCAGGCCGCGCTCGCACACCACCTGCCGCTGGCCGACGACATCACCGTGGAGGCCGACTCCGGCGGCCACACCGACCGCCGCCCGCTTCCCGCACTGCTCCCGGCCATCCTGCGGTTGCGCGACCACGTGCAGCGCGAGCACCGCTACCCGGTGCCGATCCGGGTCGGCGCGGCCGGCGGCCTCGGCACCCCGGTCGCGGTCGCGGCGGCCTTCGCCATGGGCGCGGCCTATGTCGTCACCGGCTCGGTCAACCAGTCCTGTCTGGAGGCCGGGGCTTCCCCGGCCGCCAAGGCGATGCTCGCCGAGGCCGGAATCGCGGACTGCGAGATGGCCCCGGCCGCCGACATGTTCGAGATGGGCGTCGACCTCCAGGTGCTCAAGAAGGGCACGCTCTTCCCGATGCGCGCCCGCCGCCTCTACCAGCTCTACCAGGCGTACGACGGCCTGGAGGCGCTGCCCCCCGCCGAGCGCGCCCGGCTGGAGCAGCAGATCTTCCGCCGCCCGCTTCAGGACGTCTGGCAGGACTGCATCGCCTACTTCGAGCGCCGGGACCCGGACCAGCTCACCCGCGCCGCGGGCAGCCCCAAGCGCCGGATGGCCCTGGTCTTCCGCTGGTACCTGGGCATGGCATCGCGGTGGGCGGTGACGGGGGAGCAGAGCCGCGCGCAGGACTACCAGATCTGGTGCGGACCGGCCATGGGCTCCTTCAACGACTGGGTCACCGGGAGCTACCTGAAGAACCCCAGCAACCGCCGGGTCGCCGACGTCGCCCACCACCTGATGCGCGGCGCCGCCTTCCACACCCGCCTCGCCCAGCTGCGCCTGGCCGGCGTGCACATCCCGGCCGGCGCCTCCGACTACCGCCCCGTCCCGCTGGAGACCCCCGCCGGCATCGCACCCAAGGCAGGTGCCAGGTGAGCGCCGACCTGACTCCGGAGGCGCTGGAGCAACTGCTCGGCGACCCGGCCGACCCCGCCAACCCGTACGGCTACGCCGCCGCCGTCGCCCGCGACGAGGCGGACGCGTTCCCCGAGCAGCTGTGCGAGGTGCTGAGCGACGCGGGCTTCCACCTCAACTACCTGCCGAAGCAGTGGGGCGGCGCCTTCGAGTCCTTCGACCGCAGCCTCACGCTGGTCCGCGCGGCGGCCCGCAGGGACGTCAGCATCATGCCCGGCACCATGTTCAGCATCATCGCCGCCACCTGCCTGCAACTGCACGGCACCGCGGAGCAGCAGGAGTGGGTGGCGCGCGTCCTGCGGGACGGCGGCGCCGTCGCCTTCGCGCTCACCGAAGCGGAACACGGCAGCGACCTGCTCGCCGGAGAAGTGCGGCTCGACGCGGACGGGCTGCTGCACGGCGAGAAGTGGCTGGTCGGCAACGGCCTGCGGTGCGAGGCGGTCTACGTCGTGGCCCGCACCGGCGAACGCGGGCCCGGCGCCTTCACCTCCTTCCTGCTCGATCTGACCGACGAAACCGTCGACCCCGACGATCTGAGCCGGCTGCCGGCGCCGCGGACCGGCGGCATGCGCGGCATCGACCTCGCCACCCTGCGCTTCGACGCCCTCCCGGTGCCGTGGGACGCCCAGGTCGGCAAGGAGGGTGAGGGCCTGGAGGTCGCCATCCGGGCGCAGCAGGCGGTGCGGTTGATGAGCATGGCGGGTTCGCTCGGCATCGCGGACACCGCCCTGCGACTCACGCTCGGCTTCGCCGCCGAGCGCCGCTTCGGCCGTACGGCGCTGTCCGCAACGCCGTACGCGGCACGGGAGTTGTCGATCGCGTCGGCCGCGCTGCTGGCGGCGGACGCGGTGGCGCTCTCGGCCGCTCGCGGTGTGCACGTGGTGCCGGAAGCGTTCAGCGTCTGGGGCCTGGCCGCCAAGCACCTGGTCGCCGAGGCCGCCGAGGATCTGTTGCGCCGCTGCGGCACCGTGCTGGCGACCCGCTCGGTGCTGCGCGAGCAGGCCCCCGGGGACGGGGTGTTCCAGAAGCTGCAGCGCGACTCGGCCGTCATCCGCGTCATCGACGCCAGCCCGTACGCCAACCTGCGCGCCTACTGCGGTCAGCTGCCCACCCTGCTCGCCACCACCGAGACGCCTGCGCCGCAGACCCTGCACCGCATCTTCACCCTGGACACCGAGCTGCCGCCCTACGAGCCCGCCCGCCTCGACCTGATCGCGCGGGGCCTGGACCCGGTGCTGGGCGGGCTGCCGACCGTGGCCGCGTCCGTCCACGCGGCTCTGGACCACGACACCTCGGACCTCGTCGACCGCTTGTCCGTGGCCGCCGCCGGCCTCGCCGCGCAGGCCGAGGCCGCGCGCCGGCCCGGCGCCGACCCCAACGCCCTCGCCGACCTCGCCGAGCGCTACGCCTGGCTGCACGGGGCCGCCGCTTGCGTCCACCTGTGGTGGGCCAACCGCGAACGCCCGCTCTACGGCGCCGAGCCCGGCGCCACCGGCTGGCTGCGCGCCGCACTCGCCTACCTGCTGGCCCGCGCCGAGGGCACCGATCCCCGGTGGTGCGGCCCGCACCTGCTGCCCGCCCTCGACACCCTCGCCGCCCTGCGCGAGCAGGGCGTGCTCTTCACCGCCACCCCCGTCCGCCTGGCCACGACGCCTCAGGAGGCCGCTGATGCCCAAGGCTGATCTGACCGCACTGGCCGCCCGGCTGGAGGAGTTCCTCGGCTGCCTGCACGATCCTGCCGGCCGGATGCCGTACGCCCGGATCGTGGGGCTGGACGAGCGGGAGTCCCACTCGGACGAGCTCCTCCACCTGCTGCGCGGCTGGGCCGTACCGGAGTCCGTCCTCGTCGGCGAGCAGTCCGCCACCCCCGTCCGCCTGGCCGCGACGCCTCAGGAGGCCGCTGATGCCCAAGGCTGATCTGACCGCACTGGCCGCCCGGCTGGAGGAGTTCCTCGGCTGCCCGCACGATCCTGCCGCCCGGATGCCGTACTCGCGGATCATGGAGCTGGACGAGCGGGAGTCCTACCCGTACGAGTTCGTCCAGATGCTGCGTGGCTGGGGGGTGCCGGAGTACGCGCTGCCCGGTGAGCAGGGCGGCCGCGCGGGCGACGTGGAGGCCGAGTTCAACCTGGTCCGGCTGGTCGCCCGGCGCGACCCGGCCACCGCCACCGCGCTGATCATCACGAACCTGGCCTTCATGCCGGTGTGGATCGCCGGCACCGACGAGCAGAAACGCCGGATCGTCGAGGCCGTCAAGCACGGCCACCGGCTCTCCTGGGGCCTGTCCGAACGCGCCTACGGCAGCGACCTGCTGGCCAACGCCATGAGCGCGACCCGGGTGGACGGCGGCTACCTGCTCACCGGCGAGAAGTGGCTGATCGGCAACGCCACCTGGTCGGACGGCATGGTGGTCTTCGCCCGCACCAGCGAGCGCGGCGGCACAGGCGGCTTCTCCGTCTTCGTGCTGGACAAGCGCACCGCCCCGGTCGGTAGCGTCCAGGAGCTGCCCGGCGAGCGGCTGCACGGCCTGCGCGCCATGGACATCAGCGGCCTGCGGGTGGAGGGCGTCTTCGTGCCGGAGGAGGCACGGCTCGGCGCCGAGGGCGAGGGCCTGGAGACCGCCCTCAAGGCCACCCAGACCGCCCGCGCCCAGATCAGCAGCATCGCGCTCTCCGCGGTGGACACCGGCCTGCGGCTCACCCTGGACTTCACCGAGGGCCGGGTCATCCTCGGTCAGGCCGTCAGCGACATCCCGTACAGCCGCCGCCAGCTCACCGAGGTGTTCGCCGACCTGTTGGTGGCCGACGCGGTCAGCCTCGGCGCGGTGCGCGGGCTGCAGGTGACGCCGCAACAGGTCAGCGTCTCCTCCTCGGTGGTCAAGTACTTCGTGCCGACCCTGCTGGAACGCACCATGTCCCAGCTCGCCGTCGTGCTCGGCGCCCGCTTCTTCCTGCGCGGCCACCCGCACTACGGCGTCTTCCAGAAGATGCTTCGCGACCTGCTGGTGGCCAACTTCGCCGACGGCAACACCGTCGTCAATCTGCGCAACCTCGGCCACCAGCTGCAGCCCCTCCTCACCACTGCCGTCAGCGGGGACGAGCGGCTGCGTGCCGAGGCGGTGCGCAACGCCGCCGTGCTGTACGGCATCGATCAGTCCATGCCGCCCTACCGGCCCTGGCTGCAGGAGCTGTTCAGCCGGGGCCGGGACGACACGGTGCTCGCCGCGCCGGACGGCATCGCCCGGCTGCGCGCCCTCGCCGAGGAGGCCAAGGAGGACGACCAGCGCGACTGGGTGCGCCGCGCCGCCGACACCGCCGAGGAACTGCTCGGCCACACCGCCTCGCTGGCCGAGGGCTGCGAGTGGCTGCGCGCCGAACTGGGCCGCGCCTACGGCCAGTCCGCCGAACTCTTCGACCTGGCCAAGGAGTACTGCCTGGTGCACGCCGCGGCCGCGTGCGTGCTCACCTTCGTCCACTCGCACGAGGCCCTGGAGGAGCCGCTGCCGAGCGGCGCCGTGCTGCTGCTCCAACTGGAGCGGCTGCGTCGGCACCTGCGGCCGCACGAGGCCGTCACCGACCAGGCCGTGGTGGACGAGGTGATGCGCGTGCTGCGGCACTTCCACCGCGAGGACCGCCTCTTCTCGCACTGGCAGTTCCCGCTCGCCACGCGCGCCGTCGACCAGGACGCCGTCCGCCACTGACCCCCAAGGAGGACACCGGCGTGAGCCCCGCCCCGCAGACGCCGCCCGTCTCACCCCCGGACCCGTCACCCGGGAACACCGCCGCCTTCCCGGACACCGCTCTCCGGCAGGAGGATGCCCCGATGAGCGCTGACCCGGCCGTGCTCTGGCTGTTGCCCGAGCGGGCGGTGGAGAGCTTCGCCACCGCGCTCGGCGGCCGGCGGCTGCTCACCGAGGAGGAGCGGGCCCGCCTGGAGCGCCTGCGCGGCGAGGGCGCGCGCCGCCGCTTCCTGGGGGCCCGGCTGCTGGCCCGCTACGCGCTCAGCGCGCGCACTGGACGTCCGCCGCACGCCTGGCGCTTCCGGTCCGGCCCCTGGGGTCGGCCCGAGCCCGAACCGCCCTGCGAGGGGCTGCGGTTCAACCTCTCGCACACCGAGGGCCTGATCGCCTGCGTGACCACTCACGGCCGCGACTGCGGGGTGGACGTCGAGTGTGCCCCCGCCTCACCGGACGCGGCCACCCACCTCATCCCGCACCTGGCCGACGCGGAGCGCGCCGAACTGGCCGCCCTGCCACCGGCGGTCCGCGCCGACCGGCTCAGCGAGCTGTGGGTGCTCAAGGAGGCATACCTCAAGGCCCTTGGCACCGGGATCACCCGGGACCTGGCCGGCTTCACCTTCTCCACCCCGCCGGACGGGCCGATCACCGTACACGACCCCCACCGGCCGCCCACGGCGGGCGACGCCTGGTGGTTCGAGCTGCTGCACCCCGCCCCCGGGCATGTGCTCGCCGTCGCCGCCGAGCACGGCCGCGCGGGCGACCTGCACCGCATCGACCTCGCCGACCTCGCCGACCCCGGCGAGGCGCCTGCCGCCTGACCGCCCGTTCACTTCCCCGTGGAGGACCACCATGGCACCCGACCGCACCCCCCGCGTCGCCGTCATCGGCGCCGGCGTCTCCGGCATCTCCGCCGCCTACCATCTGCGTGACCGCGCCCGGATCACCCTCTTCGAACGGGAGGACCGGCTCGGAGGGCACGCTAACACGGTCGAGATCGAGGACGCCGGCCGCGTCCTCGGCATCGACACCGCCTTCGTCGTCTTCAACCGCCCCGCCTACCCCAACCTCTACGCATTCTTCGACGAGTTGGGCGTGGAGGCGGTGGAGCACCTCGGCGGCTTCAACTTCTTCGACCTGGACACCGGGCTGGAGTACGGCACCGATGAACTCGACCTCACGGAAGAAGAGGTGACGGTCCGCTACGCCGGTTCCCCGGAGTTCCTCACCATCTGGCGGGAGGCCCGCCGCTTCCACACCGAGGGCCGCCGCGACTTCCTGCGCCGCCGCACCGACATCCCGCTCGGCGAGTACCTGGACCGCGGCGGCTACAGCCAGGAGTTCCGGCACTCCTACGTCATCCTGCTCTGCTCGGCCGTCTGGTCGGTTCCCGCCGAGCTGATCTGGGAGATCCCCGCCTCCACCGTCATCGCCTTCTACATGGGCCACGACGAAGGAGGCCTGGGCGGGCGCCGCGTGGACTGGCGCACGGTGGGCGGCGGCTCCGTTTCCTACGTGCGCAAGGCCATCGCCGCCATCGGCCCGGAGGTTCGCACCGGCGAGCCGGTCACCGCCGTCCGCCGGGAACCGGACGGCGTCACGGTGACCACGGCCGGCGGCAGTGAGCGCTTCGACTACGCCGTCATCGGCGCGCACGCGGACGAGGCGCTGGCCATGCTGGAGAACCCCACCGAGCGGCAGCGCAACGTCCTGGCCACCGTGCGCTACAACTCCTCCGACGTGGTGCTGCACACCGACGAGTCGGTGATGCCCGCCGACCGCGAGCGCTGGGAGGCGTGGAACTACGGCAAGGTCTCGACGGACGGCCGGGCCCACACCTACGTCGCGTACTACATGAACAAGCTGCACGGTTTCACGGCCGAGAAGGACTACTTCGTCACCCTCGACTACCCGCGCGAGGTACGGCCCGAGACGGTGATCGCCCGCTTCTCCTACACCCACCCGATCATCGACAACCCGGTGCGCGAACTGCAGAAGGACATCTACGACGTCAACGAGGGCACCAGGATCAAGCTCTGCGGCTCCTACTTCCACTCCCGCAGGCTCGGCTGGGACCAGATCGGTTCGCACGAGGCCGGCTTCTCCTCCGGCGCCGAGGCGGCCCGCCGCCTGCTGGAGGAACTCGACGGCCAGGGCGCGTGAGCCTCACTCCTTGTGGCGCTGCGCGGACTCGTGTTCCTGGGCGAGCCTGCGCAGCGCCATCAGGGCGGGCTCGAGCAGGGTGGTGAGGACGACGGCGCGCTCGGCCAGCTCCAAGGGGTCCGTCACCCCGTCCAGTTGGTCGAGATCCAGGCGGGCGGTCTCCTCGGCCAGCCGGGCGTAGGGGAGCAGGGCGTGCCAGTCGAGAGCCATCCCGAACTGCTGCAGGCTGGCCAGAGTCTCGGCCAGCACGCTGCGGGCGGGGGCGTCCTTGTGCACCTGCCAGCCCAGCTCGTGGATCAGCGCCTCCACCGCGGCCAGCTGCTCGGACTCCTCGGTGGGCTCCTCCGAGAGCCGGATCGCGCCGAGGGCCAGGCCGAGCACGAGGTGCGGGGAGGACTGTTCCTCGGAGAGGGCTCCCAGCACCTGCCGGGCGGCCTCCACGGAGAGCCCGCGCATCCCGATCAGCGCCCTGATCAGACGCAGCCGGCGCAGATGCTGCTCGTCGTACTCGGCCTGGGTCGCCGAGGTGAGGCGACCCGCGGGCAGCAGCTCCTCGCGGATGTAGAACTTGATCGTGGGCACGGAGACCCCACTCTTCCGGCTGAGTTCCGAGATTCGCATCGGGCTCGCTTCCTTCTGGCCATTCGATAGCTCTACTGTCTATCATCGATAGTGGCACTGTCCAATGTGGCCGCGGGCGGCGTCCGCATCAGGCCCCTCCCAGGAAGACACAGTCATGCCCACACTTCCCTGGACCACCCCGAACGCGCCGCGGCCCGGCCTCGCCACCGCGCTGGTCATGGCCTCCCGCCTGGAGGTGCGTTCACTGAAAGACGTGCCGCGGTTCTTCCTCCGCTCCCTCGTGGCCTGGAAGCAGGTCCGCGGCGCCCAGGGGGCCCTCGGCGCCTCGCTCATCGCGGATCCGCTGCGCCGTACCTTCTGGACCCTCTCCGCCTGGGAGAGCCGCGAGCAGCTCTACGCCTACGCCAAGACCGAACCGCACAACTCGATCATGAAGGGGTTGCGGCCCACCATGCGCCACTCGGTCTTCACTTTCTGGGAGGTCCCGGTCGGCGAGCTGCCGATCGCCTGGAGCGACGCCAAGCGCCGCCTCGCCGAGCAGCAGGCCGCCGAATCCCGTTCCTGAACAGCCGTCAGCACAGACCGTCCATCCCGTTCGCCTCCCCTGGCGAACCCGCCGAGGAGAGACCCTCCATGACCAAGCCCGATACCCGGTCGGTGCCGCTATGGCTGTCGATCGTGGCCTCCAGCGTCCCGATGTTCATGGTCGCGCTGGACAACCTGGTCGTCTCGACCGCACTGCACACGCTGGCCGTGAAGCTCAACGCATCCACCCAGGACCTGCAGTGGTTCGTCAACGCCTACGTGCTCAGCTTCGCCTGCCTGCTGCTCACCGCGGCCGCGCTCGGTGACCGCTTCGGCCGCCGCCGGGTCTTCATGCTCGGCATCACCCTCTTCACCCTCGCCTCCATCGCCTGCGGCCTGGCGACCACCAGCGGTGAGCTGATCGCCGCCCGCGCCGTGCAGGGCATCGGGGCCTCCGCCGTCATGCCGCTCTCGCTCACCCTGCTCTCCCAGGCCGTCCCGGCCCGCAAGCGTGGCCTGGCGCTGGGCCTGTGGTCCGGCATCAGCGGCCTGGCCGTGGCCATGGGCCCGGTGGTCGGCGGCGCGGTGGTGGACGGCCTGGACTGGCAGTGGATCTTCTGGGTCAACGTGCCGGTGGGCATCGTGGCCGTGCCGCTGATCCGCTTCGTGCTGCAGGAGAGCCGGCTGGAGGGCGCGAGCCTGGACCTGCTGGGCATGCTCCTGGCCGCCGCCGCGCTGTTCGCCGTGGTCTGGGGCATCGTGCACGGCTCCACCGACGGCTGGACGTCCGGCACCGTGCTCGGCGCGTTCGCCGCCGGACTCGTGCTGCTCGTCCTCTTCCTGCTCTGGGAACGCCGCACCGCGCAGCCGATGCTGCCGCTCTCCTTCTACCGGGTGCGCGCCTTCACCCTCACCAACATCGTCTCCGCCAGCATGTACTTCGGTGTCTTCGGCTCGCTCTTCCTGCTCGCCCAGTACCTGCAGATCGCCCCGCCGCGCACTCCGCTGGAGGCCGGCGTGCGGACCCTGGCCTGGACCCTGATGCCGATGTTCGTCGCCCCCGTCGCCGGGATGCTGACCAACAAGGTCGGCGGCGGGCGGCTGATGGCCATCGGTCTCTTCCTGCAGGGCGCCGGCCTGGCCTGGATCAACCTGATAGCCGGCACCGACACCTCCTACGCGACCCTGGTCGCGCCGATGGTGGTCTCCGGCATCGGCATGGGCTTCGTCTTCGCACCCACCGCTGCCGTGGTGCTGGGCTCGGTCGGCCCGGAGCACGCGGGCAAAGCCTCCGGAGCCAACACCACCGTCCGCGAGGTGGGCGGCGCGCTCGGCATCGCCGTGCTGAGCACCGTCTTCGACGGCCACGGGAACACGGCATCACCCACCTCCTTCGTCAACGGCCTGCACCCTGCCGTGTGGGTGGGCGTCGGTGTGGTGCTCGCCGGCGCGCTGTGCGCCCTCGGCATCCCTCGCCAGACCCAGCCCGCCGAGGCCCCGGCGGCCGAGTCCGAGGCAGCCGCCACCGAAGCCGACCGCACCGCGGCGGCCACCGCCTGACCGAGACATCACCCGACCGTCCATCCCCGAGTGGCGGGGGGGGGGGGGGGGCCGGGCGCCCCCCCCCCCCCCCCCCCCCCCCCCCCCCCGCCCCCCCACCCCCAGCCCCCCCCCCGGCGGCCCCCCCCCCCCCCCAACAAACCCCCCCCCCCCCCCCCCCCGGGGGGGGGGGGGGCCCCCCCCCCGGGGCCCCCCGCGCCCCACCGCGCCAGGAGGAGCCATGGAACCCTCGCTCGAAGGCTGGGACATCGCCCGCCTCGACGGCAACGACGAACTCCCGTGGATCCCCTGGGGCAGTCAGGGCAAGGCACGGGCCAGGATCGCCGCCCGTGCGGACGGCTACCACGTGGCGATCGTCGAGGCCGAGCCCGGCTACCGGACAGACCCGCACGTGCACCAGCACGCCGAGTTCCTGTACGTCATCGACGGCACGCTCAGCAACCAGGGCCGCACCATGACGACCGGAGACGTCTTCGCCGCGGCCGCGGGCTCCGCGCACACCCACTTCGCCGCCGAAACACCCGTCAAGTACGTCTCGATCTTCAGAAGCGACAGTCAGGAAGAGAAGAGCTGACGCCGTGCGTTCGGCACCACCGACGTGCCGCCGCGGGCTCATGTGAAGTGTGGCGTCTCGAGTCGTGGGCCCCGCCACCATCACAGAACGGAGGATTCCCATGCATGTCGAATCGTCGTCCGAGGGCGCCCACAAGGTCTTCTTCCGCATCCTGGGGCCCTTGCGGGTCTGTTGCGGGGAACGGGAGGTTCCTCTCCCCGAAAACCGCCAACTCGCCGTTCTCGCAGTGCTTCTGACCGAGGTCAACAAGGCCGTGCCCCTCGGCAGGCTCGTCGACGCGGTGTGGGGCGACACGCCGCCGGTCACCGCGGACAAACAGATACAGACCTGTGTGTGGCGGCTGCGCAAGGCATTGGTCAACGGGGGGACCCGAGCCGATCTCATCGAGACCGTCCGTGGCGGTTACCTGCTGCGTCTGCCCGACGGGTCGTTGGACACCCATCTCTTCGAGGAGTTCAGGGAGCGTGGGCGGGCCCGGGCCGAGGCCGGTGATCCGAAGGGCGCCGTGGACGACTACCGTGCCGCTCTGGCGCTGTTCCGGGGAGAGCCGTTGGCCGGGCTGGCGAGCCGGGCGCTCGAGCCGGTCGCGGCGTACTGGGCGGAGCGTCGGCTCAGCTTGCTGGAGGAGTGCTTCGACGTGGAACTCGCCCTCGGCCGACACCGGGAACTGGTCGGTGAGTTGAGCCTGCTGGTCGACGAGCACCCGTTGCGCGAACAGCTCCGCGGACGCCTGATGACGGCGCTGTACCTGTCCGACCGCCGGGCCGACGCCCTCGCGGTCTACCACGCGGGCCGGGCCGCACTGGTCAGCCATGTCGGTCTCGACCCGTGCGCCCGTCTCCAGGAGCTGCACCAGCGGATCATCGCAGGCCACCCGGTCCTCCCGACCGACGCCTTCTCGCGCCCGGAGCCCGCCCTGCGGGGGCGATCCCGAGCGGCGGGCTGACCGCGCTCACGGAGAGCGGGACGCGGAGACGGAGGCGTGCGCCGGCACCCCTGACGGCTGCGGAGCGCTTGCCCGTGCATCACCGGGCACCGGCCGCTGCCGCCGTCTCGGCCTGTACGAGCTCGCCGGCGAGCTTCTCCAGCGCATACCGGAGCACATCGACGGCGGTCGCGTATTCGACGAGGTCGATGTGCTCCCGGTCGGTATGGTCGAGGCTGGAGTCGCCCGGGCCGTAGACAGCCATCGGCACCTTCCAGCGCGGCTCGACGATGTTGAGGTCGGCCGTGCCCGTCTTGAGCTTCAGCGTGGGACGCGCGCCCTGGGCGCGTATCCCGGAGCACAGGGCACGCACCGCGGCTCCACGGGTGTCGACGCGCACGGGCGGGGTCCGGTCGTCGATCGTCAGCACACCGTCTCCGGCAGCATCGGCCAGGAACCGCTCGAACTCCTCCAGGTCGAATCCCGGGGGAGTGCGGCAGGCGACGGTCATCCGAGCCTCTTCGATCGTGCCGCCCATGTCCACCAGCGTCGGGACGGGCCGGTCGAAGGCGCGGCTTCCCGCCGCGTGCGCGTCGCAGTAGCCGACCACCTTGTTCCAGAAGGCGACGGCCGCCTCGGTGGCCTTCTCCTCGGGGCTGGCCGTGTGCACCGCGGGACGGCACACGTCGTACCGGGCCACGACCCGCCCCTTGTAGCCGATGCCGACGCCGGACCACCCATTGGGTTCCCCGACGAAGGCGGCGTCGGGCCGGTGCCCCTCGAGGAGGTGCGCCGCACCCCGTCCGAAGGTCTCCTCCTCGACCACTCCTGCGACCACCAGCTGCACGGGGCCGACCTCGGCGGCCGCGGCCGCGCAGATCATGGTGGCCAGCGGTCCCTTGGCGTCCACCGTGCCACGCCCGTGCAGGACGGTGCCTTCCTGCCGCACCTCCAGTTGGCTCGGCACGGTGTCCATATGGCCGATCATCATGATCGTCGGGCCGGAGGCCGGGCCGCGCCCGGCGATGACGTTGCCGACCTCGTCGATGTGCGTCTCGAAGCCCCAGCCCGGCAGCTCCCCGGCGAGGAAGGCGGCCAGCTCCGCCTCTCCGCCCGACGGCGAGGGGATCTCGACCATGCGTCGCAGCAGTGACTCGGCGCGTGTGCTCATCGGGAAGTTCCTTTGACGAATGTCGTGCCGGCTCCCGCCCGTGCGGCGAGCACAGGGGAGTCCTGCCGGCCGTCGGCGAGGACGACATGCGGGACCCCGGTCAGGAAGGCCTCAGCCGCGCTCTGCAGTTTCACCTTCATGCGCCCTCCCGCGTCGTTGAGGTGGCGTGACAACTCCTCGCAGGGCACCTCGGTGACGAGGCTCGTCGGATCCGCGGGGTCGCGCAGCAGCCCGGGCACGTTGGACAGGATGATCAGCCAGTCGGCTGCCAGGGCGACCGAGAGCCGGGCGGCGAACCGGTCGGCGTCGACGTTGAGCATGCCTCCTGCCGGATCCAGTGCCGGAGGCGACACCACGGGGACGTAGCCTCCGCCCAGCAGGGTCACCAGGAGATCCGGAACCACCTCGTGGATCCGTCCGGAGAAGTCGTCCCGGACGACCCGCTCGACGCCGTCGACCACGACCCTGGCCGGCGGTGTCCGGCGGGCGGTGACCAGGGATCCGTCGATCCCCGACAGACCGACAGCCCGTACTCCGGCCCTGCTCAGAGCCGTGACCAGCGCCGGTTTGAGGCGGCCGAGCATCGCCATGGCGAGCGCGTCGAGCGCGGGCGCGTCGGTGTAGCGGCTGTGCCGGCCGTTGCGCGCGGTCATGGTCCGGGCGGGTCGGCCGAGTTCGGCGGCGAGCCGGTCGGCTTCGGCCCCACCGCCGTGCACGACGACCACCTCGCCGCCCTGCCCGGCGAGTTCGGCGATGTCGGCGCATGCGCCGGCCATCTCAGCGCCGAGCGAACCGCCGACCTTGATCACGAAGCGCTCAGGCCGGGTGGAGCCCGGCGAACCGCAGACCCGCGGTCTCGTCGTGGCCGGAGGCGATGTTGAAGCATTGGACTGCATTGCCGGCACCTCCTTTCACCAGGTTGTCCATGGCCGACACGACGATCAGGTGGTCACCCTCCGAGTTGAGCGACAGGCCGATGTCGCAGTAGTTGGTGCCGCTGAGGATCTTCGGCTCGGGCATCCGGCGCAGGGCGGACCGTTCCCTGACCAGCCGCACGAAGGGCTCGTCCTGGTAGGCCGTACGGTAGAGCGCCCACAGCTCGCGCTCGGTGACACTTCGGGCCGGAGTGATGTGGCAGGCCACCTGGATCCCGCGTACGGCGTCGACCGCGGTCACCGTCATGTGCACCCGCACTCCGCAGGCCTGCTCGATCTCCGCGGTGTGCCGGTGACCGTGCGGCTTGGCCATGCGCAGGGCGCCGCTGCGCTCGGGGTGGTGGCTGCCTTCATCGGGGGTCCTGCCGCCGCCGCTGGAGCCGGTGCGGGCGTCGACCAGAACCGCGCCCGCGACCAGCCCCGCCGCGGCGAGCGGGTGCAGGGCCAGGATCGCGGCGTTGGCCATGCAGCCCGCCACCGCGATGTGGCTCGCCCCGCGCAGCCGCTCCCGGTGCAGTTCGGGGATCCCCGGCTGGAAACGGGAGAGCCAGGACTCCTCCGGCGCGGCGCCGGAGTAGTGGCGTTCCCGCCGGGCGGGGTCATGAAGCCGGAAGTCGGCGCTCAGGTCCACCACCATCGGCGCGAGTGCGGACCATGTGGCGACGGACTTCGTCGAGGCCCCGTGCGGCATGGCCAGGAAGACGACGTCGGATTCCGACACGTCTTCCTCGGCCACGAAGGACAGGTCGCTCTGCCCGCGCAGGTTCGGATGCGCTGCGCTGAGGGGCCGTCCGCGGTGACGTGTCGAGGTGGCCTGGGTCAGCTCCACGTGCGGATGCTGAAGCAGCAGCCTGACGAGTTCACCGCCGATGTATCCGCCGGCGCCGATCACCGAGGCCTTCACCGGGCCACCGCCTCCAGGACATGGCTGACCATGAGATCGGCGATGTCCAGCCCGGTGGCCGAGGCGAGTCCGTGGAACTCCATGGTGTGGTTGACCTCGGTGACCAGCACCTCGCCGGTGGAGCGTTCGATCAGGTCCACCGCGAGCATGCCGCCGCCGACGGCCTCGGCCGCCCGCAGCGCGAGCTTGGCCAGATCCGGTGTCACCTCGCACGGTTCCGTCGCGGCACCGCGCGCCGTGTTGGTGATCCAGTGTTCCGACCTGCGGTAGACGGCCGCGACGACCTGGTCGCCGAGCACGATGGCCCGTATGTCACGGCCGGGTTTGTCGACGAGTTCCTGGACGTAGAAGACCGAGTGCACCGGTGAGCGCATCGCCTGCTTGTGCTCGACGAGCGTCTCAGCCGCGTCCCGGTCGTTGACCTTCGACAGCAGCCGCCCCCACGACCCGACGGCGGGCTTGACCACCGCCGGGTACCCGATCTCCTCGATGGCCTGAAGCGCCGCGTCGGGGGTGACCGCCACCACGGTCCGCGGGGTCGGCAATCCGGCGCGTACCAGGGCCAGCGACGTGAGGATCTTGTCGCCGCAGACTTCGATGACGCCGCTCGGGTTCAGTACCTGATGGCCCATCGACTCAAACAGGTGCGCGGCGTAGAAGCTGCGTGTGTGCGACATGATCCGGTTCAGCACGCCCCGGTACCGCGCCGGCGGCGGCGATTGGAGGTCGTTGACCAGGGTGCGGTCGTCGACGGACGCGTACGGGATGCCGCGCCGCTCGAGGGCGGCGAAGATCAGCCGCTCCTCCAGGCGCACGCGGGTTGTCAGGACGGCCAGGAGGCCGTCCTGCGACGCACTCGTGATCACCCGTTACTCCCCGAAGTCTTCCTCGATCTCGGGGGCGAGCGCGAACTCGGCCGGGTCGAGGCAGATGATCTCCAACTCGACCTTGCAGCTCGGGCACACGACGATCGACGTCACGTGCATGTCCGGCGTCGTCGGCACGGTCTCGGCGCACTCCGGGCAGGTGCTCGTCGTTGCGGTGGTCATGACGCACTCTCCTTTGCGGTGGGACTGCTGTAAACGGTTGCCGTCCAGGAACGGCCGCTGACGACGGCCATGGCGGCGGCGAGAACGTTCTGCGGGCTGACGCCTCCGGTGACCAACTGGGCACGGTGGCCGCCCGGTCGGGAAGAGAAGGCGTCGCTCACGCCGACCCGCAGCACCCGGGTCGGCGCGTGCTCGGCGACGGCCTCGGCGACCGCGCCGCCCAGCCCGCCGAGCAGCGCGTGGTCCTCGACGGTCACGATGCCGGCGGTGCTGCTCGCCGCCCTCACCACCGCCGCGACGTCGAGGGGCTTGATGGTGTGCATGTTCAGCACCGCGGCTTCGATGCCCCGCTCAGCGAGCCGTTCAGCCGCCTCCAGCGCGAACAGGACGGAGTGGGAACCGGCCGCGACGATCGTCACGTCACTTCCGGTGCGCAGCTCCACCGCCTCCCCGACGGTGAACCCGGCGTCGCCGTGGTAGACCGGTTCGGTCGGGCCACGGCCGAGCCGGATGTACACCGGGCCGGGCAGGTACGCCGCCGCGTTGACCATCCGGACCGTCTCGCTCGCGTCTGCCGGCGTCATCACCGTCATGTTGGGCAGCGACCGCATCACCGCGAGGTCCTGCTGGGCGTGGTGGGTCGGGCCCAGGTGGCCTGCGGACAAGCCGGAGTGCGTGGCGACGATGCGTACCGGCAACTTGTGGTAGGCGATGTCGATCTTGACTTGTTCCAGGGCCCGGGCCGAGGCGAACGCGGCCATGGTGTTGACGAAGGGCAGGATGCCGGTGCTGGCGAGCGCGGCTCCGACGGACATCAGGTTGGCCTCGGCGATACCGAGGTCCACGTACTGCTGCGGCAGTACGGCCTGGAACTGCTTCTCCAGCCCGCCCATGTCCGAGTCGAGGCACCAGATCCGGCTGTCCGCTCGCGCCAGTTCGACCAGTGTGGCGCGGTAGGCGGCCCGGTCGGAGCCGTTCTGCCGGTCGTCGACGGCTGCCCGCGCCGTGCTCCGCGCGCTCGGCGGGCCACTCATAGGGTGGCTCGCAGGGCGGCGAGTGCCCGCTCGTACGCCGCCTCACCGAGCTTGGCGAAGTGGCTTTGCCTGCGGTGCTCCAGATGGCGCACGCCGCGTCCCTTGACCGTGTCGGCGATCAGTACGGTCGGGCGCCCGGGAACCGGGGCGGACCGCAGCGCCGGCACCAGTTCGGCGAAGTCGTGGCCGTTCACCTCGGCCACCTGCCAGCCGAAGGCCCGCCACTTGTCGGCGAGGGGCTCCAGCCGCATCCGGTCCTCGGTCGGACCACTGATCTGCAGACGGTTGCGGTCCACCACCGCGGTGAGGTTGTCCAGCTCCAGGTGTGCGGCCGCCATGGCCGCCTCCCAGACCGACCCCTCCTGCAGCTCGCCATCGCCCATCAGGGTGAAGACCCGGTTGGGGCGTCCGGCCCGGCGGGCGGCCAGAGCCAGTCCGGTGGCAAGCGACAGGCCGTGGCCCAGCGACCCGGTCGCGAACTCCACGCCCGGCACCGCGGGTGTGGGGTGTGCCATCAGCCGCCCGGTGGCGCATCCGTAGGTGTCCAGCTCCGAGACGGCCAGGAACCCCCGCTCGGCGAGCGTCGCGTACAGTGCCGCACTGGCATGCCCCTTGCTGAGCACGAAGTGGTCGCGCCCCGGCCAGCCCGGGTCGGCCGGCCGCACCCGCAGGACCCCGAAATAGAGGGCCACGAGGATGTCGGTCGCCGACAGGGACCCGCCCACGTGCGTGCCGATCGCCCCGGCCCCGATCCTGAGCACGTGCTCCCGGACCGCCATCGCCCGGCACCGCAGTTCGTCCCGGTCCACGTCCTCGGCCGTGGCCGTGGCCGTCTCGGCGATCCGGACGCTCACGCCGGCACACCGGCCTTCTGCCGGTACCCCTTGACGGCGGCCCACGGCGGCTCGTAGTCGAGGGCGCGGGCGAAGCGGGCGATGACGTCGAGGTTCTCCCAGACCCGTTCGAAGGCGGTCGCGTACTCGTCCAGAGCAGGACCTGCGTCGGGGTTCAGGTGCATGCGCCGCAGGCAGAGGGAGTCCTCGATGACCTCGCAGGTCACCGGGTAGTCGGCCAGATCGTAGCGCTGCGGGTTGGTCCCCGGAAGCGACCACGGATACCCCTTGCCGTATGCGTTCTGCTCCTGGAACACCGGCTGACCGGGTAGCGGAATGATCTGGTAGTGCGTCAGCGGCACGCCCTCGGCGAGCAGCGCCCGGCGCAGCGCCTGGCGGAAACGGCCCGGCGTGACCCCGTCCAGGCCGGCCGCCCGCGGGTCGAAGCGGAAGCGCAGCATGTGCCACATGTGGGTGCGGTCGGTCGGGACGGGCGGGACGACGACGCCCGGCAGCGCCGCGAGCCGCGACAGAAAGACGGGGATGTTCTGCTCGCGGCGGACCTGGTAGTCCCAGAACCTGGCGAGCTGGGCCCTGGTGAAGGCGGCCAGCACCGAGCTGAGCTTGAGGTTCGAGCCGCGGGTGGCGGACACGTACAGCCGTTCCTCCGTGCTGAGGTCCTCGCCGAGGATCCGCAGGCTGCGGCAGCGCTCGGCGACGTCCTCGTCGTCCGTGACGATCAGTCCGCCCTCGCCGCAGGTCGGGATGCTCTTCTCGACGTTGAGGCTGAAGACCGAGGCGGCGCCCATGGAACCCGCGGTCTCACCGCGGTACTTGCCGCCCTGCGCCTGCACGGCGTCCTCGACCACCAGCAGGTCGTACTTGCGGGCCAGGGCCCGGATCTCGTCCATGTCGGCGGGCAGACCGCCGAGGTGGACCGGGATGATCGCCCGGGTACGGTCTGTGATCTTCGCCTCGATCTGCCGCACGTCGATGTTGAACGTGACCGGGTCGATGTCCACGAAGACGGGAATCGCCAACTGGTACAGCGGCGCCATCGCGGTCGCCACATAGCTGAGCGCCGGGACGATCACCTCGTCGCCGGGCTGGAGGCCCAGGGCGGTCAGCGCCAGCTCCAGCGCCACCGTGCCGCTGTTGACGGCGACCGCGTAACGGGTGCCGCAGAACTCGGCCCATTCCCTCTCGAGTCCGCTGATCTCCTGTTCGTCCTTCGCGCCGACCGTGAACTTGCGGCTGTCCAGGACGCGCAGGACGGCGTCCCTGTCCGCCTGCGTCACCACCGGCCACTCCAGCCGCCGGTGTTCCGGACGCACGACGGGCTTGCTGCCGAACATCGCCAGCTGCGCCTTCATGTCTCTCCCTTGTGAGCCAAACAGGCCTCGCCTGTTCCGTGTCGCCGGGATACGTGAAGAGCCACCCACGCTGCCGTGGGCCCCGGCCCGGCGGTGGACGCTACGGCTCGCCGCTCTTGCCGCGTTCTCACGGCGATATGCGGCCGCCCGATTCCCCAAGTGAGCGCTCCGATGCAGGGCGGTGTCACCGGGCGGGGGGACCGGGACGGCGCGAGGCGGGATCAGCGTGAGACCACCGCGAGAGAAGCCGTCCCTACCGTGGCCCAGTCTCGACACGATCGCCCAACAGGAGGTGTGCGGGGTGGATGCCACACAGGCCCGCCAGTGCGTGGTGACCGCGTCCGACTGGCGGCTGTCCGACGAGGTGCCGCAGCGGGTGGTCGCCAGCTGCCTGTACGACTCCGCGGGCTGGCTGCGCGCCTGGGAGAGGATCGGCATCGAGAAGCGCGCGCGGCACGCCTACGTGCATACCGACCCGGCGGGCCCTGACGGGGCGTCGGTTCTCCCGCTCTACGCCGTGCACGAGTCCCCGTTCTGGGACGGATACGAGCGGCAGGTCGGCCTCGTGGGCCGGTTCGGCAACCCGGTGATCTTCGCCGGCTCCCCGTACTCCATGTACGGCAAGCGCGGGCACGTGCCCGCTGCGCTGGTCCGGGGCGCGTACGCCACCGCCATGGAATGGATCGAGTGCGGACCGGCCGAGGTGCTCGTCGTGCCCAACCTCACCGAGGAGGGCGTGGCCGACTGGCTGGCGGTGGCCGGGCCTCCGGTCGGCCGCGTACTGCTCGAACGCACCTACAGCTGCGACCTGTCCGGCGACTTCGACGACCACATGCACCGCGTCACCAACAAGATCAGGCGGGATGTGCAGAGGCGGCTGCGCCGGGCCGACGAGCGCGGCCTGAGGGTCCGGATGGTCGAGGGGCCTGAGGCGCACAGTCTGGTGCCGGCCGCGTTCCCGCTGACCGTCGACACCAGCGACAAGAACGACTGGCCGGCCCTGTTCGACGAGGACGCGCTGCACGGCATGCTGCGGGTGCCCGGCGCCATGATGGTCGCAGCGGAGGTGGACGACCGGCTGGTCGGGGCCTTCTTCGCGTTCCGGCGCGGGTCCGAAGTGACCTTCATGTGCGGTGGTGTCGACTACGCCACGCTCCACGACCTGAGCACTTACGTGGCGCTCATGTACCGCAGCACCGAGTGGGCGTACGGGCACGGCATGCGCCACATCGAGTGGGGCCGCGACAACTACCGGTTCAAGGAGCGGCACGCCCTGACCGGCACCGACCTGTGGGCCTTGGTCTACGCCCCCGAGCGCCGCCCGGACCTGGAACCGGCGCTCGCCCACATGCACCAGGTGCTGTCCGCCTACATCAGGGGAGAATGAGATGGGTCCAGGCCGACGCCCTGCCGCGCTGCTGCTGGCAGCCGTCGTCAGCGTCAACGCGTCGTACACGGTGATGATCCCGTTCGTGCCGGACCTGGAGCACCGGGTCGGGGCCGGGCCGGTCGTCGTCGCGCTGGCCTTCGCACTGTTCGCCGCGGCCAAGGCGCTCGCCCAGCCGGTCGGCGGATGGTGGGTCGACAAGTGGCGGGCGGACCGCGTCGCCATGCTGTCCATGCTCACCGCCGCGGTCGGCATCGCCCTCACAGCCGCGGCCCGGGACAGTCTCACCCTGCTGGCCGCCCGGGTGTGCTGGGGGATCGGTGAGGGACTGGTGTCCCCGGCTCTCTACGCCGGCATGACGGCGCTGTGCCGGCAGCACGGGATCCCCACCAGCCGGATGATGGGGAACTTCGGGTCGGCCGCGGTGGCCGGGTTCCTCCTGGGGCCGCTGGTCGCCGGAGTGGCCGTGCCTGTCGGCTTGACGGCGCTCTTCGTCGCGGGCGCGGCGGTGACCGCGGCGACGGCTCTCGGACTCGTACTGGCCATTCCCGGGCCGGAACCTGAGGGGCCTGGAGAAGAACCGGATTCCGTCCCCGCCTCGGAAGCCGCCGCGGCGGGGCCCGCACCGGTCCGGTGGTGGGTGTGGGCCCTCCTCCTCGGCGGGCTCGACATGTTCACCTTCCTGGTGTATTCGGCGCTCGAACCGGTCCTGCCCGTCTATCTCAGTACCGGAGCGCACACATCGGCACGAACGGCCATCTCGGCGGTCTTCGTCGCCGGACTGGCCGTCTCGGGCCTGGCGATGTGGCTGCTGGGCCGGTTCACGCCGCCACTGCGGACCCTGGCGGCGATAGGGCTGGGTCTGACGGCCGTCGGCCTGTGCGCCATGGCTGCCAGTGCCCACTTCCTGGCCGTCGGCGGAAGCTTCATGGTCTACATGTTCGGTTACGCGACGCTCTTCCTTGCCGCCCGGCGCGGGATCGTGGAACTGAAGGCCGCCACGGCGAACGACGGCAAGGCCTTCGGCCTGTTCGGTCTGGTCTCGGACATCGGCAACGTCCTCGGCCCCGTCATCGGCGTCGCCCTCTACGAGGTGACCGACCGACTGGCGTTCCTCCTGCTGGGCGCCGTGAGCGGCCTGGTGCTGCTGGCCCTCGTCACGGTGGGACGGCGCCGGGGCACGCTGCCCGGCAGCGCTCGTACGGAGCGCGGTACGGCAGTGCCCCGGGTGGGGGGAGCAGTACAAGACGCCGGCAAGTCGGCAGTGATACCGGCCGCGGTCACAGCGGAGCCGGACAGCCGCTGACGTCCGCACTCGTTGGACCGCATCTGGCGAGACCACGGCAATCAGCCACGAACTTCAGCGAGATCTCCCGTGTCAGCGCTGTGCCTGCAGGCTGACTCCGTTGCGCTGACCGGGAGTTGTCCACCAGCCGAAACCTACTCACAGTCCCGGACGAACAGGGGAACCGATGTCCAACACCACCGGCACCGTGCCGGATGCAGGCCGCCGGCAGAGACGACGGCACGTCATGGCGATCCAGGCGCTGGCAGCCGCGCTCCTGGTCGTGGCCGCGGCGGTCGTGTATTCCCGGGGCGCCTCGGCCGCGTCGACCTCGGCGTCGACGACGGACCAGCCGCTGTCGACGGCCCAGCAGCAGGCGGGCATGACCTCCGGACAGCCTTTCGCCGACCCGCCGGTCCTCGACACCGTCACGAGCCCGAACACGACGATCACCCTGAACGCGCACGACACGCGTTTCGAGGTGGCCGGCAAGCAGGTGTGGGGCAAGTCCTACAACGGCTCGTTCATTGCCCCCACCCTGCACTTCGTGCCAGGTGAACACGCCACGATCACCCTGGTCAACAACCTTTCGGTTGCGACCAATCTGCACTTCCACGGCCTGCACGTCTCGCCGTCGAACGACTCGGACGACTCTTTCCTGTGCATCGCCCCGGGTACCACGTTCCACTACCACCTGGACCTGCCCGCCGACCATCCGGTCGGCACGTACTGGTACCACAGCCATGCCATGGGCACGACCTGCCCCTCGGACGGTTCCGCCATGGCGGGCATGGACATGCCGCCCTCGCCCGGCGCCGGCTTTTCCCCCGGAGACGTGGAGAACCAGATCTTCGCAGGCCTCTCGGGCGCTCTGGTCGTCGGCGACGACCGGGCCCTGCTGCCGCCCACCCTGCAGCACATCGCCACGCACACCGTGAACCTGAAGGACGTTCAGCTCGACAAGACGGGTCACATCGTCGAGAACACCGACACCACGTCGATCGACTCCAACGCCCCGACGGTACGGCTGGTCAACGGGCAGTTGCTCCCCGTGCTCACCGTCAAGCCCGGTGAGACCCAGCTGTGGCGCCTGGCCAACGTCGGCGCCGACATCTGGTATCACCTCCAGCTCGACGGTTACCGGTTCACCGTGATCGGCCAGGACGGCGTTCCGGCCTCCAAGGTGACCACGGCCGACACCCTGCTGCTGCCCCCCGGCAAGCGCTACGACGTGCTGGTCACCGCAGGCAACCGACCCGGCGGGACCACCCTGCGCACCCTCGCTTTCGGCAACGGCCCGGACGGTGACAGCTACCCCGACACCCCGCTGTTCACGGTCGACGTCGCCGGCAGCGCACAGGCCCAGCTGCCTCCCGTCTCCGGCGCGCTGCCCTCCTCGCTTCCCGACCTGTCCAACGCCACCGTCGCGCAGAACCGCAGCGTGACCCTCAGCGGGGACGACTCGGCGGGCTTCTTCATCAACGGCCGGCAGTTCCGTATGGACTCCTCGGTTTTCAGCACCCCCGCGAAGCTGAACACCGTCGAGGAGTGGACCATTACCAACGAGGCCGGTGAGGACCACCCCTTCCACATCCACACCAACTCCTTCCAGGTCATATCGATCAACGGCGTGCCCCAGCCCTACGCAGGCCGTCAGGACACGGTCCCGGTGCCCCACGAGGCCAACGGCGTGCCCGGCAAGGTGGTCATCCGCGTCCCGTTCTCCGACTTCACCGGCAAGGTCATGTTCCACTGCCACATCGCGGCCCACGAGGACAACGGCATGATGAGCTACATCGACGTCGTCGACTGAGTTCACCGTGCCGACCTGCACAGGAACACCGCCACGGTGATCGAATGGCCAAGGAAGAGGCGGCGGCCCCTCGACTCTTCCTTGGCCAAGAAGCACTCCTGTCGCTCACCACGTTCGTGTGAGGACGGCGTCCCTGTGACGCCGTGCCGATGTGATCTCGACACGGCATCCCGACGCTCGACGTGTCGATCCGGGCAAAAGCAATTGGGGCTCCGTCCCGAACCCCGCACCACCAGGAGGCATGGATGGTTGTCGAAACGACCTACGGACTGACCACGGCACTGGTGACGGCCGATGAGGCCCTGCATACCAACTGGGCCTCCCGGCGGCGCGAGTTCGACGTGGTCCGCGTCGTGGACCCCGAGCCGCACTGCCGACCGCAACTGCGGCGAGCCGGGTTCGCCGTCCATCCGGCCTGGGTCACCTGGATCGCTCCGGCCGGTCCCTCCGAGGAGGCTTTTCTCGACGGGCTTTCCGGGAAGGAGCGCCGGAGCGTGCGGGCCGGCATGCGTTTCGTGGCCGAACAGGGCATCCGCATGAAGGCGGTCGTGCCACTGGATCCGGACACGTACGACACCTTCCTGGAGCTGTACGAACGCCAGATCAGCACCATGCGCCACGGTGTGCCCTTCGCGCGCCACGACCGTGACGACGTCCTCGCGCACGCCGACGAGTACTTCGCCGTGCAGGCCCTCGCGGATGACACCCTCGTCGGCTGCTGCGTGTGCCGCGTTCGTGAGGACGTGTCCACAGTGGTGATCCGCTTCGCCGCCACCGCCCCTGACAGTCGGCAGCACCGCGTCGTACGGGCCATGTACATGCAGGCGTTCCAGGTTGCCCGCGAGCTGGGCTGCCGGGACATCTCACTGGGCACCGACCCGGCACTGTACGGCCACATCGCCAAGCCGGGCCTGTTCAGCTTCAAGACGGCGCTGCGCTTCACTCCGATCCCGGCACGTTTCTTCGGGACGATGGATGATCCCGACGAGGCCACCCGAGTCCTCCGCCTGGACGCGCTGAGCGAACCCTCCCTGCTGCTGCGCTACCACCTGCCCGCTGATGACGGCTCGGGGCCGATCGCCGAAGGGACCCCGCTCGGGCTGGATGTGCTGATCACCGAGCCCGCCCCCGACCTCGTGGCGTACCAGGCGCCCTTCGTCCGGGACGTCGATGTGCGACTGGTCGGGTGATACGGCATCCCGGCCCGTGTCTTCGCGAAGCATTCCTGCGGCTGCCGGCCGCGTCGACCTCACCTCGGGTTCGAGGATTCGTCACGGCGCCCCGGTTCGAGGGTCCGATGGAATTCGCGGCTGCACCTTCGTCTGTGCATGGGACCTCGTAATCCTTGGGTGAGCGGCCCTGGTTGGCACCGTCGGGGGCTGTGCGGACTGTGGATGCGGTGGCGGCAGCATGTTCGTTATGTCGAACGGAGGTCGAATTATCGAGCAAACTGGATCGTAGAGAATCGGTGAGCGGCGTCAATACCTCTCGCATGATTCGCGAGCCGGAACATTCACAGGGCTTGCACCGCAGACGGGCCAGTCTCCGGGCCTTCTGGTGAGCCGAGAGGCAGGACTGGCACGGGTCGATGGTGAACGCCGCCTGCGGATGGGGCCCGTAGTGTCCACCCTCCTGGAACGAACAGAGGTCTTGACACCTCTCTGGAGTTCGCCGACAGTCATGCCTTGATCCGAACGGCCGAGTGACAGCCGATTCGCCCGCGGATTGTTAGCGCTAACAATCCGCGGGCGGCCCGTCGGCAGATCCGCAGGCCCGGACGCGTCCACACGCCCTCAGGCCCCCCACCAGCCCACCCTCAGCACACCGCGAACCCCGTTGGCGCGCGGCTTGCTGCCCCCATATCGATGAACAAGGGAGTTCATGGTGCCTGCGTTGCACGTTTTACGCCGACTGTGCCGGAGGCTTGTTGTCTCCTTGGCCGCGGTGGCGCTCGCCTTCGCCGGCCTCATCGCCTTCAGCGAAGCCTCGCAGGCCGCTGCACAAGGGCCTTGCGACATCTACGCCTCGGGCGGGACGCCGTGCGTCGCGGCGCACAGCACCACCCGCGCGCTGTTCGCCTCCTACAACGGCCCGCTCTACCAGGTGCAGCGCGCGTCGGACAACTCGGTGCGGGACATCGGGGTACTGTCCGCCGGAGGTGTCGCCAACGCCACGGCGCAGGACTCCTTCTGCGCGGGCACCACCTGCACCGTCACCCGCGTCTATGACCAGACAGGCGGCGGCAACACCCTGGTCTACCAGGGACCCGGCGGGACCGGCGGCGCCGACACGGCGGCCACCGCGAACACCGAAGCGCTCAGCGTGGGCGGCCAGAAGGCTTACGCACTCTACATCAACCCCGGCAACAGCTACTTCGCGTACAACTCCACCGGGGGCGTGCCGACCGGCAGCTCACCCGAGGGCGAGTACATGGTCACCAGCGGCACCCACGTCAACGGCGGCTGCTGCTTCGACTACGGCAACACGGAGATCGACCACAAGGCCGACGGCAACGGCGCCATGGACGCGATCAACTTCAGCACCGAATGCTGGTTCGGCGGCTGCAGCGGAACCGGACCGTGGGTGCAGGCGGACCTGGAGAACGGCCTGTTCTCCGGCGGCAGCAAGACGTGGAATCCCAACCAGGTCTCCGAGACCAGCCACTTCGTCACCGCGATGCTCAAGAACAACGGCACGACCCAGATGGCGCTCAAGGGCGCCAACGCGCAGTCCGCGAGCCTGACCCAGTTCTACAGCGGCGCACTGCCCACCGGGTACAACCCGATGCACAAGCAGGGCGCCGTCATCCTCGGCAGCGGCGGTGACTGCTGCCAGACCAACCGCAACGCGAGCGCGGGCACCTTCTACGAGGGCGCCATGGTCAAGGGCTACCCCTCCGACGCCACCGACGTCGCGGTCCAGGCCAATATCGCCGCGGCCGGCTATAGCACCACCACCCCCTTCACCCCGGGCGCGAAGGTATCGCTGCAGGCCACCACCCCATGCTGCACCACCGACTACCTGCAGCACGACACCAGCGACGACAACGTCGTGAAAGCGCCGGTGACCTCCAGCAGCTCCTCCACCGTCAAGGGCGACGCCACGTGGATCGTCCGCGCCGGCCTGGCCAACGGCAACTGCGTCTCCTTCGAGTCGGCCGACACACCCGGCAGCTACATCAGGCACTACGCGTTCCAGCTCCACCTTCAGCCCGATGACGGCACCAGCCAGTTCGCCGCCGACGCCACCTTCTGCTCCAAGCCAGGAAACAGCGGCACGGGGTACTCACTGCGGTCCTTCAACTACCCGGCCAAGTACATCCGCCACTACGGCTTCACCGCCTACATCGCAAGCGACGGCGGTACCAACGCCTGGGACACCACCTCACTGTGGGCCCAGGACACCAGCTGGCTCGCCGCCGCCCCCTGGAGCTGACGAGCAACCGGCCTTCCTGAGCGCCCTCAGCGCATGGTGACCTGCTCGACGAAGGCCTGGGGCAGGTCGAGCGCGGTGGTTGGCCAACGAAGCTCCGGTGCCAATGAGTTGAGACTTCGAAACACGTCTCTCAACGGCACGGGAGCCTCGTGCGTTGCGCACCCTGCCTGTACCACCCGATCAGTGGCCGAGCTGAAAAGACTCAGTGCGAGTTCGGCGGTGTCAGAAGCAGGTTGCGGAGCGATGCGACCGGGAGTCGGATCTCACTTCGGGTCGCCGTAGATGACTCCGCGTCCGTTGGTCCCGAAGTAGACGCGGCCGTAGACCCGGGGGTCTCCGGTCATGGTGTTGCCGGTCCAGGCGTACTGGTGGCGGTCGTCGTTGATACGGATCCAGGTCCGGCCCGCGTCGTCGGACCGGAAGATGCCGCGCACGCCGTCGACCTTGGAGCTGGTGTAGACGGCCGGGTAGGTGGCGCCGGGTGCGGCCTTGCCGAATCCGACGACGTCGCCCTCGTCCACCGCCTCGAACCTGGTGAAGGACGTTCCGGAGTCGGTCGACCGCCACAGCCCATAGGGGGTGGGGGTGGTGGGCTTGGTGGTGCCGCCGGCCAGCCAGATGTCGCCCTCGTGGCCCGGGACCGGCTTGAACCGGACGTTCCCCGCGGTGGGCAGACCGGTGGCCGCCGTGGCCTTGAACCTCTTGCCGCCGTCCGTGCTGAGGTAGAAGACGCCGGAGCCGTAGGCGTAGAACTTCGCCGGGTTCACCCGGTCGGAGCGCACAGAAACCCCGGCCGGCAGCCCCTGAGACGCCGTCCAGGTGGCTCCGTGGTCGTCGGACCAGCTGACCGGAGCTCCGGCCGGTGACCAGACGATCCGCCTGCCGTCGGCGCTGATGGCGACGGCCTGGTCGTCGGCTCCGGGGCCGGTGACGCCGGACGGCTCGCTGCCCGAGGGCTTCCAGGTCGCGCCGCTGTCGGTGGAGATGGCGAAGTGCTGGGTCCAGCCGCTGGTGGGGTTGCCGACCCGCACGACGGTGTGGGGCGCCAGCTCCGCGTAGTCCAGGGCCTGGGTGACGCCGAAGGTCGGGTTGTCGTACATCTTCGTCGCCTTGTTCAGATCCGTGTGGCGGAAGCCGCCGACGTCGCCGACGGCCGAGAAGAGGTGAGCGGGACCCACGGGCGGACTGATCACGCAGGTGATCGAGCACTCCTCCAGGCCCTGGGCCCGCACGGACAGGTGTACCGTGCCGCCTCTGTCCCAGTCGGTCAGGTTGTCGGCGCCGTAGATCGTCGCGCCGGTTCCGTACATGAAGTGGTCGGAGTCGAAGGGGTCGATCTGGACGGACTCCATTATCCAGCCCAGCTTGGGGGCCATCTCGGGCAGCGACGGCGAGGCGTTCCAGGTCAGCCAGGGGGCGGCGGAGATGTCGATGTCGTAGCGCAGGGTGCGCTCGGAATTCGTGCCCAGCTCCCACGCGCGGGTCCAGCTCGCGCCGCCGTCGGTGGAGCGGAAGAGGAGGCAGTCGGGCCACCACTTGACCTGGGTGGACACCATCAGGGTGTCCGGGTTCTGCCGGTCGATGGTCAGGCCGCTGTAACCGTACTGGTTGTCGTCGCTGGTGGAGGGGACCGGGCTGATGCGGGTCCAGGTGTCGGTGGCGGTGTCCAGCTTCCACACGTCGCCCTTGGAGCCGTCGTAGGGGCCGGCGGTGTCGCTGGTCGCCAGGTACAGGTAGCCGCCGACGTGGTCGAAGACCGCGTGGTGCGGGATGAAGCCGGTGGGCTGCCCGGGGACGCGTTCCCAGGTCACTCCCGCGTCGGTGGACCGGTACAGGATGTTGTCCTTGTCGGCGACGGTGACGTAGAGGGTCCGGGTGGCCCTGCCCGCTCTGCCGGTGCGCTTGTCGAAGACGACTTGCAGCACGCCCAGGTTGTCGCCGTTGGGGCCGTTGGTGTCGGTGGGGTCGGGGACGAAGTTGCCCGGATTGGGGAAGCTGGTCACCTTCATGAAGGTCTTGCCGTAGTCGGTGCTGCGCCACAGCCCGTGGCCCCCGCGCACTCCCAGGTAGAGGATCCTGTTGCGGTTGGGGTCGATCACCAGCCGCTCGCCGATGCCCCGGCCCGGCATGTTGCCGCCCAGCCGGAACGGCAGGGGAGTGGTCTTCCAGGTGCGGCCGCGGTCGGTCGACCGCAGGATCGCCGCCATGCTCGGGTCCCAGTCGGGCATGGGGTAGGTGCCCGCCGCCAGGTAGACGCGGTCGGGGTCGACCTCGTCGGTGGCGATGCTGATGATGCCGGTGTGCCCGTACTCGTCCCAGCCGATCCAGTCGGTGAGGGGGAGCCACCGCCGGGACGCCGTGTCGAGGCGGTAGGCGCCGCCGATGTCGGTCCGGGCGTACACCAGTCCGGATTCGCGCTGGTTGAAGACGATGCCGGTGACGAAACCGCCACCGACTATCTCCGCGTTGCGGAAGGTGTAGGGCGTGCGTCGGACCTTCCCGGCCGCATGGGCGGACGCGGCGCAGGCGGCGGAGGGGGCGAGCACAGGGAGTGCGGCCGCGGCCGCACCGGCGGCCAGCAGTCCTCGGCGGGAGAGGTGCGGGGCATGGGTCACGGCGGGTCCTTGCCTTTCGGGTGCGGTTCCGTACGGGGCCTGCGCACAAACAGCGGTCCCGTCGGCTCTGGTGTGGTCGGGGAGGAGCGGGCGGATGGTGTCAGCCCGTCCGGGCCGACCGGCCCTCAGTGGTTGGGTCGTGGCCGGTGAC
Organism: Streptomyces sp. NPDC001796; assembly: GCF_042892355.1. NCBI lineage: Bacteria > Bacillati > Actinomycetota > Actinomycetes > Kitasatosporales > Streptomycetaceae > Streptomyces > Streptomyces sp. NPDC001796. Next base: position 86,741 of record NZ_JBIAUC010000003.1, read on the forward strand.
ATCGGCCTCACGGCCGAACGTCCACAGACCGAGCACCTGGTACGCGGGCGGCATCCGGCGGGGGGTGGTCAGGTTGTGACGCGGGCTGTGGTGCCACTGGGTGGCGCGGGACGCGTCGTCCGGTGGCCTGATGTCGGGAGGGCGGGAGGAATCCGAGTCGATGCGCTTCGACGTTCCGGTGACACTAAGGCCGTGTTTCCGGGCGCGACAACGGGCCGTCAAGGTCACTTTCCGGTAACAGAGGCAGTCGAGGGTGGCGGTGCGCCGCGCATGCCAAACGACTTCGCTGCAGCTGTACTGCACTTCTATGCAAACTCTGCCGCTCGACGGACGACTCGCGACGACTGGGCGACCTGTGATTGACACACGACTGAGCGTCACAGCAACATCGAAGCGCTTCGACGGCGCGGACAGTGCGATCGAGGAAAGCCGTACGCCGCCCGGCACGTCGGCGTGGCCGCGAGCATTGACGCACGTGGTCCGCGCGGATCTATCCTCTGCCTGAAGGCGGGGCGCCCGCGCTCCGGCCGCGTCGTCGTACCACCGGACGACGTGCAGGATCGGGGGCCTCCACGCCGTCCGGTCGGCGAACTTGCCGCGCGCCATCCGCGAGACATGGCGCGCCGCGGACGTACCGGAGGAGGGCCGGAGCGGGTATGCGACAGATCGCACGCCATGACGTCGTCTTCGTCGCCGGCTTCGCGGGAGAGCACGAACCGACCTGGTCGCAGAAGGCCCATGCACGCGAAGGATGCCACCCCCATCTCCACGGACCCCGCAACAGGAACGTACGGATGGGGCGGGCACTGGACGGCCGACCCGACATGGCGGCGGTGCTGCATGCCTTCGCGGCGGTCATGTCCCACTTCGAGGCGCTGCGCACGCTGTATCCACGTGACGCGGACGGGCACCCGCGCGCGGTCGTCGTCGCTTCCGGCGTGCTCCGGGTCGACGAGTACGCCTCCGACGCCCCGCCGACCTACGACGAACTGAGCGCCTTCACCCTCCGGCTGGCCGAGCCCGGATTCGCCCCGGACGACCTGCCGTTGCGGGCCGCCGTCATCACCGTGGACGCCAGACCCATCCACATCGCGCTGTCATTGCACCACTTCTCGGCGGACACGACGGCCGCCCGGATCGTGGCCGAGCACATAGCCCGACTGGCCGTCGATCCGGGCACCGACCTCGGTTCGGGGTGGCAGCCGAGGCAGATCGCGAACTTCGAGGCCAGCCCCTCGGGGCTGCGGCACGCCCACCGTGTCGACACCCATGACCGGGCCATGCTCCGTCAGTCCGTCATGCCCGAACTCCAGGCGCCCGAGAGCCACAGGGACGCCGTCTACAACTTCGTATGCCTCGACTCGGCGGCGGTCGCGCTCGCGGCGGCAGGTCTGGCGAAGCAGTACCGGACATCCGTGGCCGCCGTCCTGCAGGCCGCATACGCGTGCGCGCTCGCCGAGCACCTCGGCATCGGCAACTGCGTGTTCAACACCGTGATGGCCAACCGGCAGACCACCTTCGCCCGCGAGGCGGTGGCCCATATCGCCGGCCGGGCCCTGGTCCCGGTCGACACGTCCCTGGGCGGCGACCGGTTCCCGGCGCTGTGCCGGGCCGTCGACGCGGCACTCGCCAGATCCTCCTCCGTCAGCCTGCGAGAGCCCGACCGCTACGCCAGATCCCTGGACGAGGTCTCCGCCGAACTGGGCCGCTCCGCACACAACCCGTACGTGGTCAACATCCGCCCCATAGCGCCCCGCACGCTGATCCGGGCTCGCGCGGACAAGGCACAGCACGACATCGAGCGAGCCACGGCTTCCAGCCGTTACAGACGATTCCCCAAACCCGTCGACCCGTACTCCGGAAAGCTCTGCTTCGATGTGTGGGGTATGTCCGAGACGGCCGGAATCAGTCTCGGGACGGATGCGACGTCGTTCGACGTGACGGATCTCGAACAGATACTCCTGTCCTTCGAGAGGCGGCTGGTCGGAGCCGCGATCCGTGCTCGCGCCGTACGGAGCGGCTCCTTCACCGGTGCGTAGAGAAGCGGCGGAGCGAGGGCGGTGCCGTCGCCGTCGCCGGGTGGGTGACGCCGAGGGTGACGTCGAACAGGCCCGGCAGAAGGTGCTGCTGCCGTCGGACACGGCCACGGCAGACGCCGTCACGCCCCGCCACACCGCGATGGCCGGCCCCGAACCGAAGGGGCGACGGCTTGATGACGCTGCGTAAACCGTGCACCCTCCCATGAGATCTCTCACCTGTGAATCAGGGCAGGCGGCGTGATGAACCGGCGATCACTTTGCTAGGTTGCGCAACTAGGCAATCGAAGTACGTCCCACTTCGCCCGACGGACCGGCCGCAGGCTCACGGCTGCGCACCCGAGGGCCGGGCTGGGCTCGACCGTTCGTGGGAGTGGGAAATGAGCGACCTGCGGGACGGCCTTACCGGCCGGGGCGGCGCACGCAACCGCACCACGGGGGTGCCTCGCCAACGTACTGATGGACCGACCGATCCGCGTCCCACGGGCGGCCGGGCCACCTCCCGCACCGGCTACCACGGGCACCCGCATCGCCGCGGCCGGCGCTCGCGACGCGACAAGAGGGGATTGCGGATCGCCGGCATATGCCTGACCGTGCTGGTCCTGGTCGTCGGCGGCGGCGGATGGTGGCTCTTCGAGCATCTGAACGGCAACATCCGCAGCGTCGCGCTCGACGGCAGCGGGGGCAGCGAGAAGGCGGACGCCTTCGGCCGTACCCCGATCAACATCCTGGTGATGGGATCGGACGCCCGCAGCAGCCAGACCGACTGCAATCTGGGTGGCGGCTGTTCGCAGACCGGCGTGCAGTCCGGCGACGGGAACGCGGACGTCGAGATGGTCGTGCACATCGCCGCCGACCGATCCAACGCCACCGTCATGAGCATCCCTCGCGACACCATGACCAGCATCCCGGCCTGCACCGACCCCACGTCGAAGCAGAGCACGGCCGGCTACTACGGACAGATCAACAGCGCCTTGTCGTACGGCCCCGCCTGCCAGGTCGCCACCATTCACCAGCTCACCGGCATCCCCATCGATCACTTCGTCAAACTCGACTTCTCCGGCGTGGTCAGCATGTCCGACGCCGTCGGCGGTGTCTCCGTGTGCGTCAGCGACAATGTCTACGACACCTACTCGCACCTGAAGCTGTCCAAGGGCACGCACACCCTCAAGGGCGTCGCGGCCCTGGAGTTCGTCCGCTCCAGGCACGGATTCGGCGACGGCAGCGACCTGGGCCGCACCTACGCCCAGCACATGTTCCTCAGCTCGATGATCCGCAAGTTCAAGAGCGCGGGCACGCTGACCGACCCCACGGCCGTCTACGGCCTCGCCGACGCCGCCACCAAGGCACTCACCGTCGACGACGGGCTGGGCAGCATCAGCAAGCTGATCGGTCTGGCCGCGGACGTGGACAAGGTGCCGTCGAAGGCGATCACCTTCACCACCATGCAGACCGCCCCCGACCCCGAGAACAAGGAACGGCTGGTCGTCGGACCGGGCGCCAGGTCCCTGTTCGCCACCATCGCCAACGACCAGTCCCTGACCGGGTCCAGCAGCCAGAGGTCCGCCCGGCCGTCCGCCACCGCCACGGCGCAGGCGGTCGACCCCTCCCAGGTCGCCGTGAAGGTCGAGAACGGCACCACCATCAGCGGCCGTGCCTCCGTCATCGCCACCGCCCTGACCGGCAAGGGCTTCAGCTCGGGCACGACCACGGCCAACGCCCCCGCCCCCGCGGCGACCACCACCCTCACCTACGGCGCCGGTAAGAAACCGCAGGCCCAGGCGGTGGCCCGCGCCCTAGGCCTGCCCTCCTCGCGCCTCAAGCAGGGCACCGACAGCGGCTTGACCCTTGTGATCGGCAGTGACTGGCCCAGCGGCAGCGGCTATCCGACCAGCGGCGGCAGCTCCTCCCCGGCGCCCGCCGACACCCACGCCGCGGTCTCCAACGCCCACGCCCAGACCGCCGACCAGTCCAAGACCTGCGCCCAGGTCAGCCCCTACAGGACCGTCCAGCTCAACGGCATCAACATGACCCCGGCCCAGGCATACGCAGCCGCCCGCAGCCGACCCGACTCCGACGCCTGAGACCGCCGACCGCCCAGGCCGTTCCGCTTCTGTCCGGGTGTGGCTGCGGATGGTCATGGCGCGCATGCTGCGGGTCGAGCGCGACACGTGAACCACCGGTCCCTGGCCGGCCGGATCAACGACCTCGGGGCGGCTACCTCGTACCGCAGTACCCGCTTCCTTCGCAGGCCCCGAAGGAGTGTCCGTGTCGGTCTGGAGGGCACTGGAGGTGCTTGCGGCGCAGCCGGTGGTGCCGTCCAGGCCCACCTGCCCATGGCCTCACCTGTCGGTGATCGCGGAGAGCCATGCCGTGTCCTCCGGGCCCGGCGCTTCTGGGCCGGGTGCGGGCAGCCGGCGGACCTCGCCCGTGCGCAGGGCGACCGTGGCCCGTGGCCGCATCGGCCCGTAGTCCCTGCGGGAGAGCAGGACGAGTTCCCAGACCGTCGCCGTCATGGCCTCGAGCCGGGTGGCGCAGTCGGCGGTGACTCGCCGCGGATCCCGGGTCCGGCCCAGGGACAGGTGCGGGGTGAAGTTCTTGGCGGGCCCGCGACAGCGCGGGAACCGTCGCTGCAGTGAGCTGTGCAGGTCCGCCCACGGTGCCTTGCCGCCCGCCGTCGGGTCGAGCCACACGGTGAAGTACGCCCGGTGCCGGAAGGTGCGCACCCCGTCCAGCCGGACGGTGAAGACGGGCGTCTCGGCCGTCGCCGCGGCGAGCAGGGGTGCGGCCCGCTCGAAGTCGGACTCCGGCACGAAGCCGAAGAGGACATTGACGTGCGGCGGCCAGCGGTGGATCTGCGGATCGTAATCCCGGCGGATGTCCTGGATCGGCGGCCACAGCTCCGCGGGTGGGATCCAGGCCACCGCGGTGCGGGCCGTGCGGGGGACGTCCAGGACGCCGACGGGCTCTTGCCTGCCGGGGCTCGAGTCGAAGCTCAGGTCACCTCGCGGGTCGTGCACCCGGCCTGCGCCCGACGCGTCGACGCGGTCCACACCCGTGGCCCGGTCCCAGACCACCTCGCCGTCCGCCTCGATGAACACCACCCGGTGCCATGGGATGTCGCCTCCGGGCACGAAGGAAGGCAGCGGGACGCGTTTGAAGGCACCCCCGCGCTGGCTGATCCCCAGAACGAACCGGCCCGGGTCGAACCGCGGGTCCCAGCGGATTCGGTGGTAGATCTCGTCGCTGGTTCGCATCACGCCTCCTCCGCGCCCGTCACGCCTTCTCCTCCAGGGTGCCGCGCACCCTGTGCTCGACGGTTGTTCCGCTCGCACCGCGACGCCTCAGGTGCGGTACGTGACGGGTGCGGAGCGCGCTGTTCCCGTCGACCGGCGAGTGGGTCGGGCCCTGGCCTCAGGAGGCGGGAGTTTCACGGTCGCACCGCTGAGCGACCGGCCGCGCGGCCGGCCGGGGCTCCTGCCGGGCCCCGGGCCGGAGCCAAGACGCCGAGACAGCGGCCACCCTCCGGCCCCGAGAGCCGACGCAACCTGACGGAAGTCCTCGTGCAGGTCTGCCTCTTGAGAACCGTGTGGCGGACGAAACCAGGAGAAGCATTGCCGTACGAGGGGTATTGACGGGCCTCGCCGAGACCTTAAGATCCCTGCTGCTCGAAGTACCGATCGCCGTCCGATATATCGAACGAGGTCAGCTGACAGCTTCGGCAGGCTGCCCCGCTCCGGCCGGTACCCAACGCAACGGTCTGTCACAAAGGAATGAGCCGCATGCCTTCAGAAGCCGGAGTGCCGCGCAGAACCGTCCTCACCGTCCTGGGCGCCGCCTCCCTCGCCGGGACCTTCGCCGCCGCCGCGCCCGCCGGGGCCGCCGAACTCACCGGCACAACCGCAAGCGCCCCTGCCGCGGACCTCCCCGCCGCAGCCGCCCACTGGACCTTCGACGAAGGCTCCGGCACCTCGGCCGCCGACTCCTCCGGCAACGGTCGTACCGCGACGCTCCAGGGCGCGGCCGGGTGGGACACCGGCAAGGTCGGCACCCACAGCCTGAGCCTCACGGCAGGCGGCGACGCCACGGCGTCCGGGCCGGTCCTCGACACCTCCAAGGCGTTCTCGGTGGGGGCCTGGGTCAACCTCGCTCAACTCGGCGGCTACCAGACCGCCGTCAGCATCGACGGCAAGGTCGTCAGCGCCTTCTACCTGGGGCTGCGCGACGACACCGGCACCTTCGCCTTCGCCCGGCTGAACTCGGACGCCACTCAGAGCGCAGCGGTGGCGGCCGCCGCTTCAGCGCCCACCACCAGCACCTGGACCCACCTGGTGGGCGTCAGCGACCCGACCGCCGGCGTCATCCGCCTCTACGTCAACGGCGTGCTGGAGGGGGAGAGCGCCTACACCGCGGGCTGGGCCGGCAGCGGCGACACCGCCATCGGCCGTGCGCTCTACGGCGGTGGGCACGTCGACCAGTGGCACGGCCTGATCGACGACGTGTGGATGTTCCCCTCCGCTCTCACCTCCGACCAGGTCGCGGCGCTGGCCGGGGTCCCTGTGGAGACCACGACGCCCCTGCTGAGCGTGGATGTCGCCAACCCCGCGCACGCCGTGTCCCCCATCCTCTCCGGTTTGATGTTCGAGGACATCAACCACTCCGGCGAGGGCGGCATCTACGCCGAGCTGGTGCAGAACCGCTCGATGATGGCCAGCGACACCACGCCCGTTCACTGGTCCGCCGTGGGCGGGACGTCCCTCGCACTCGACACCGCCAACCCGCTCAACGCCGCGCTGAACCGTTCCCTCAAGGTCGTACTGCCGAGCAGCACCGGGGCCGGAAGCCGGGCCGGCGTCGCCAACGACGGCTTCTGGGGAATACCCGTGCGGCCCCGAACCGCCTACACCGCCCGGCTGTTCGCCAAGGCGTCGCGGCGCATCGGCCCGCTCACGGTGGCCATCGAGTCGGCGGACGGCGCGACGGTGTACGCATCCGCCCACGTGCCGCACATCGGCACGGCCTTCACCGGCCGCCCGTTCGAGCTGACCCTGCGCACCGGTTCAGGCACCCCCGTGGTCGGTGACGCAAGGCTGACCGTGACCACTGCCGACCCCGCCGCCGCGGGGGAGACCCTGTGGCTCCAGCATGTGTCCCTCTTCCCGCCCACCTACAACAACCGGCCCAACGGCCTGCGCATCGACCTGATGGACAAACTGGTCGCTCTGAAGCCGAAGTTCCTGCGCTTCCCCGGCGGAAACTTCCTCGAGGGCAACACCATTGCCACACGGTTCAACTGGAAGAACACCATCGGCCCGGTCTGGGAGCGCCCCGGCCACATGGACGACGCCTGGGGCTACTGGTCCACGGACGGCCTCGGCCTCCTCGAATACCTGGAATGGGTCGAGGACATGCACGCCCAGCCGGTCCTCGCCGTGTTCGCCGGCTACTCGCTCAAGGGCGAACACGTCACCGGGGACGCGCTGGGGCCGTTCATCCAGGACGCACTCGACGAGATCGAGTACGTCACCGGCCCGGTCACCAGCACCTGGGGCGCACGACGTGCCGCAGACGGACACCCCGAGCCGTTCCCGCTGGAGTACGTCGAGATCGGCAACGAGGACTGGTTCGACTCCTCGAGGTCGTACAACGAGCGGTTCGCGGCCTTCCACGACGCGATCAAGGCGAAGTACCCGCATCTGAGGCTGATCGCCACGACGTCCGTGACGAGCCGCACGCCGGACCTGATCGACGAGCACTACTACCTCGCGCCGTCCGCCGCCCAGGCCTCCACCCACAAGTACGACAACCGGGACCGCGGTTCGACGAAGGTGTTCGTCGGAGAGTGGGCCGCGCAGGAGGGCCGCCCCACACCCGACCTCAACGCGGCGCTCGGCGACGCCGCTTGGCTGGCCGGTCTGATCCGCAACTCGGACCAGGTCCTCATGGAGTGCTACGCGCCGCTCTTCTCGCACGTCAAGAACAACGTCTGGGCCACCAACCTGATCGCCTACGACAACCTGACCAGCTACGTGTCACCCAGCTACTGGGCACAGCACATGCTGACGAGCAGGCTCGGCACCATGGTGCTGCCGGCCACCGCACGTGCGCTCCCCGGCCTCGCCACCGTGGCCACCCGCTCCGGGAACCGCCTCTACCTCGCGATCGTCAACTGCGGGACGGAGAAGGTGAGCGTGCCGGTCGAGCTGAAGGGGCTGGCCAAGGGGGTCAAGAGGCAGGCCACCGCGACGGTCCTGACCGGCCCCTCGCGCGCCACCACCAACACGCTGACGGAACCCGACACACTGGTGCCCAGGACGAGCACCGTGACCGGCGCGGCAGCGTCCTTCACCAGCACCGTGCCGCCGCTCTCGGTCACCGTGCTGGAACTCGTCCTGACCTGACCGGTTCAGGGGTGCTTCCCGGTCTCCGGAGGATCACCCTGCTGGGGCGGTGCTCCTCAGATGTTCCCGCAGCCACCGCTCGGTGTGACTCACGTGCATCAGAGCGGCGGCCTGGCTGAGGGCGGCGTCACGGGTGCACAGGGCATCGAAGATCGCCTCGTGTTCCGCGAGGGTCCTCCCCGCGGCCTGGTCGTCGACCAGGCCGCGCCAGATGCGGGCGCGCAGGGTACGGCCCGAGATGCCTTCCAGCAGGGTGAGCAGCGATTCGTTGCCCGTGGCCGAGACCACCGCGCGGTGGAACGCCGCGTCGTGCGCGTTGAGCTGTTCGACGTCCTCGCGGGCCGCGCGCATGGCGTCCAAGTGCTGCTTGACCTCCGCCAGCTGGTCGTCGGAGATCCGGGTGGCGGCCAGGGCGGTGGCGACCGGTTCGAGGAGCCGGCGAACCTCCATCAGGTCCAGCAGTGCCCCCGAGTCGCTCTGCAGCAGCTCTACCGCGCCGCCCAGGCCCTCGAGCAGCAGGCTCGGCTGGAGACTGGTCACATACGTGCCGTCGCCCCGCCGGACTTCGAGCACGCGGGCGACCGCGAGTGCTTTGACCGCCTCGCGGGCCAGGTTCCGGGACAGGCCCAGCTGAGCCGCCAGCTCCGGCTCCGGAGGCAGCTTCGAACCCGGTGGCAGCGCACCGGTGCGGATGAGCTCACGGATCTGCTCAATGGCCTTGTCCGTCAGAGACAACGCGCACCCCTTCCGTCTCCCCCGGAGTGTTCTCCGCGCTGCTTCGCGTGGGGACGTCCGGCCTGATCAGGCCCTGGGTGCGAAGGTCGTCCCAGAGAACTTCCGGGACGTGCCGACCGTGGAGTGCCACGTTGCGCCTGACCTGCTCCTGATCCCTCATTCCCAGGGTGACGCTGATGATACTGGGATGGCTGAAGGGGAAGGCGATCGCGGCGGCGGGCAGGGTCGTGCCGTGACGTTCGCAGACCTCGGCGATGGCCTGGGCACGGGCGACGAACTGCGGCGGGGCGTCCTCGTAGTCGTACTTCATGCCCGGCGCCGGACGGTCCTCGGAGAGCAGACCCGAGTTGAACACGCCGACGGCCACAACGGTCTTGCCGTGCTCCCGTGCGGCGGGCAGCACATCGTCCAGCGCCGACTGGTCGAGGAGCGTGTAGCGTCCGGCCAGCATCACCACGTCCGCCGCGGTTTCGCGCAGGAAGCGGGCGAGCATGGCCGACTGGTTCATACCGGCGCCGATCGCGCCGATCACGCCCTGGTCGCGCAGGTCCGCGAGGGCGGGCATCGCTTCGTCGGCTGCCTGCCGCCAGTGGTCGTCCGGGTCGTGCACGTAGACGATGTCGAGGCGGTCGAGACCCGTACGCTCCAGGGTGGCGTCGATGGAGCGGAGCACGCCGTCCCGGCTGAAGTCCCAGCGGCGGCGCAGGTCGTCCCGGACGACGAACCCCTCGCTGTCGACGCCCCGCGGCTGCTCGTTGGGCACGAGCAGCCGGCCCACCTTGGAGGAGACGACGTACTGCTCGCGGGGACGATCGCGCAGGGCGGCCCCCAGGCGTCGCTCGGAGAGGCCGAGCCCGTAGTGCGGCGCGGTGTCGAAGTACCGGATGCCGCTGTCCCAGGCCGCCTCGATCGCGGCTGCCGCATCCTGGACCGGGGTGACCCGGTAGAGATTGCCGATGGCGGAGGCCCCGAAGCCGAGCTCGGTGATGTCGACGGTGGTGTTCGTGATGTTCCGGTGTCGCAAGACGTGCTCCTCGGGTCCTACGGGTGGGACAGGGCGCCTTTCAGCGTCTGACGGTGGCCGAGCCGCCCGCCGTGAGCGCGTCGGTGAGCGGGCCGCCGTTCGTGGCGGACGGGACGGTGAGCACGGGGAGGATCCGGGCGCCGGCCGGCACGGAGGCGAGCGATGCGGTCATCGGCCCAGCCATCCGCCGTCGACGGGCAGGACGGTGCCGTGGACGTAGGCCGCGGCGTCGGAGGCCAGGAACACGGTGGCGCCCGCGAGGTCGTCGGCGGTGCCCCAGCGTCCGGCCGGGATGCGGTCCAGGATCGCCTTGCCGCGCAGCGGATCGTCCCGCAGTGCCCGGGTGTTGTCGGTGGCGATGTAGCCCGGCGCGATGGCGTTGACGTTGACGCCTTGCGGGGCCCACTCGTTGGCCAGTGCCTTGGTCAGTCCGGCGATGCCGTGCTTGGCGGCGGTGTAGCCGGGGACGGTGATGCCGCCCTGGAAGCTGAGCAGCGAAGCGGTGAAGATGATCTTCCCTTGGCCGCGGGCCACCATCGCCGCGCCGACCGCCCGGGTGAGCGCGAACTGGGCGTTGAGGTTGACCTGGAGGACCAACTCCCAGTCGGCGTCCGAGTGTTCGGCGGCCGGAGCCCGACGGATGGTGCCCGCGTTGTTGACGAGGATGTCCACCGGCCGCTCGCGGCCCGCGAGGTCCGCGCCCAGCGCCCGTACGGCGTCGGGGTCGGCGAAGTCGGTCCGGACCGCCTCGAAGGTGCGCCCCGCGGAGACGACGTCCTTCTCCACCGCGCTGCCGGACTCCTCCAGCGAGGCGCTGACGCCGATGACGTCCGCGCCGGCCTCGGCCAGCGCACGGGCCATGGCCCGGCCGATGCCGCGCCGGGCGCCGGTGACGACGGCGAGCCGGCCGGTCAGGTCGAACAGAGGCATCTCAGGCTCCCGTCGTGTCGTTGCCGCAGTCCACCAGGATCTTCATCACGTCCCCGCCCGCCTCCAGCGCCTCGAAGGCCGCGGGCGCCTCGGTCAGGGACACGACCTTGCTGATCAGCCGCTCTGCGGGGATCGTGCCGTCCGCCACCAGCGTCACCGCCTGCTCGAAGTCCGAGCGGTCGTACAGCCGGGCACCGACGAGGGTGAGTTCGCGCCAGAAGAAGCGGTGCAGGTTCACCTCGCGGGGCCGGGGGTGGATCGCCACCAGGCACAGACGGCCGCGCACGCCCAGCACCTCCACGGCGGTGCCGACACCGCCCGCCGCGCCGGAGACCTCGAAGGCGACCTCCGCGCCCGCGCCGCCGGTCCACCGCCGGACGAGGTCGGGCACGTCCTCGGCGGCCGGGTCCCAGGCGGTCAGACCCAACTCCTCTGCGAGCAGGCGCCGGTGGGTGCTCGGCTCCACCACGCGGACCTCGGCACCGGCCGCCCGCGCCACCAGCGCGATGAGCACCCCGACCGGTCCGCCGCCGACCACGACGACCCGCTCACCCTCCCGCACCCGGGCCCGGCCGACGTCGTGCACGGCCACGGCCGTGGGCTCCACGAGCGCGGCCCGGTCCAGGGCGAGGGAGCCGGGCAGCCGGACGAGGGTGACGGCGGGCACGGTCCAGCGCTGCTGCATCGCACCCGGCGAGTCGATGCCGATGAAGTCGAGGTTCTGGCAGATGTGCCGGTGCCCGGAGGCGCACGCCGGACAGGTGCCGTCCCAGCGCAGCGGCATCACGGTCACCGCGTCACCGGGGTGCCAGCCCTCCACGTCAGGGCCGACGCGTACGACGCGGCCGGACATCTCGTGCCCGAGGACGGCGGGCGCGGTGACCCGGGCGTCCATGTCGCCGTGGAAGATGTGCAGGTCGGTGCCGCAGATGCCGACGAAGGCGGGCGCCAGTTCCACCTCGCCGGGGCCGGGGGAGCGGGTCTCGGCGGGCGCCGTGTCCAGGGTGCGGGCGGCCGTGTAGCGGACTGCGAGTGTCATCGTCGGGTCAGGGTCCCTTCAGCGCGGACGCCGATGGTCAGCAGCAGGTTGGCGTACGTACGGATGTCGGCGGTGACGATCGCCAGCGCCAGGTCGCGGGAGCGCGCGGCGTCGTAGAACTCGAAGCGGCCCAGCGTCTCCACCGGGGCGGGCGCCAGCCGGGCGCGGTACTCGGCGATGGCCGGCGGCTCCGGTTCGCCCTCGGGCGGCACCATCACCTGTGCCGACTCCACGGGGATGGCCCGCAGGAGGACGTCGAGCACGGTGGTGACGTCCAGCAGGCCCGGCCGCAGGTTGAGGTGGACGATCGTCGCCCGCTCGCCGGTGGCCGTACTGGCGGGGTAGTGGCCGTCGGCGAGCAGGACGCGGGCGCCGTGGCCGGATCCGGCCAGGGCTTCGAGGATTCCGGGGTGGATCAGTTCCGTCAGGAGCACGGCGGCCCTTCCTTCGTCGGGACAGGCGTCAGGTGGTAGAAGGCCGTCGCGGTGCCGGCGAGCACCGCGTCGATCTCGGTGCCGGAGCAGCCGTCCAGGAGTTCGTCGACGGCGTCGGCCCAGCGGTTCCAGCCACCGGCGAGCACGCAGACCGGCCAGTCGGAGCCGAACATCAGCCGGTCGGGGCCGAAGGCGGAGAGCAGGACCTGCCACACCGGACGAATGTCGTCGACGGTCCACTTCTCGTGGTCGGCCTCCGTGACGAGGCCCGACACCTTGCAGTGGACCTGGGGACGCCTGGCCAGTGTCCGCACCTGCTGTGCCCAGTCGGTCAGTTCCCGCCGTGCGAGAGGCGGCTTGCCCGCATGGTCCAGGACGAGGGGCAGCTCCGGGACTCTCTCCGCAAGAGAGGTCGCCTGCCGGAACTGGTGGCTGCGGATCAGCACGTCGTAGGCGAGCCCGCGCTCCCCGACCGCTCGCAACCCCCGCTCGACGTCCGGCCGTTGGAGCCAGTGCGGGTCGGACTCGCCCTGCACGAGGTGCCGTACGGCCCGCAGGTACCGGCCGGCGGACCCTGTCCGCAGGTCGTCGAGGACGGCGCCGATCGCGGGGGACGTCAGGTCCACCCAGCCGACGACGGCGCCGATCAGCGGGTCGCTGTCGGCCAGCGCGAGGAGGTCGCGGGTCTCGGGGACGGACGTGACGCACTGGACGACCACCGTGCTCGTCAGCCGTCGTCCGGCGATCGGACGGGTCGCGGCCGAGCGCAGGGCGTGCGAGCTGAAGCTGCGGCGGAGCGGCTCGTGCCCGGGTTCGTCCAGCCAGGGCTGCGGCCGCAGGTCCAGGTTCCATACGTGGTGGTGGGCGTCGACGAGGCCCTGGGCGTCAGACACGGGCGGTCCAGACGGGTCCGTCGGGGTAGGCGTACTCCTTGAGGGACTCCGGGTGCATCTGTGCGCTCAACCCGGGTAGCTCCGGCGCCAGGTAGTGACCGCCGACGATGCGCACGGGGTCGACGAAGTGCTCGTGGAGATGGTCGACGTACTCGATGACCCGGTCCTCCACGGTGCCGGACACGGCCACGTAGTCGAACATCGACAGGTGCTGCACCATCTCGCACAGACCGACGCCCCCGGCGTGCGGGCACACCGGCACGCCGAACTTCGCGGCGAGCAGCAGGATCGCGATGTTCTCGTTGACGCCGCCGACCCGTGCCGAGTCGATCTGCACGATGTCCACCGCGCCGGCCTGGAGGAGCTGCTTGAAGACGACCCGGTTGGCGACGTGCTCGCCGGTGGCGACCTTGATGGGGCTGACGGCCCTGCGGACCGCGGCGTGACCGAGGATGTCGTCCGGGGAGGTGGGTTCCTCGATCCAGTACGGCTGGTAGAGCGCCAGAGCGCGCATCCAGTCGACGGCCTGGGTGACGTCCCATCTCTGGTTGGCGTCCACGGCGATGCGGATGCCGTCGCCCACCGCCTCGCGGGCGGTGCGCATGCGCCGCACGTCGTCCTCCAGCAACGCACCGACCTTCAGCTTGATCTGGGTGAACCCTTCGGCGACGGCCTCCCGCGCCAGGCGGGCCAGCTTCTCGTCGGAGTAACCGAGCCAGCCGGGGGTGGTGGTGTAGGCGGGATAGCCGCGCTCCAGCAGCCGGGCGATGCGCTCCTGACGGCCCGGTTCGGCGCGGCGCAGGATCTCCAGCGCCTCCTCGGGAGTGAGCGCGTCGCTCAGCCAGCGGAAGTCGACCTGCGCGACCAGTTCCTCGGGTGACATCTCGCCGAGGAACCGCCACACGGGCTTGCCCGCACGCTTGGCCGCCAAGTCCCAGGCGGCGTTGACCACCGCGCCGGTGGCCATGTGGATGGCGCCCTTCTCGGGCCCCAGCCAGCGCAGTTGGGGATCGTGCACGAGGGAGCGGGAGAACGCGCCGAGGTCGGCGCAGACCTGGTCCACGGAGAGTCCGACCACGTGCGGAGCGAGGGCCGCGATGGCCGCGGCCTGCACGTCGTTGCCGCGGCCGGTGGTGAAGGCCAGGGCGTGCCCCTCCAGTCCGTCGCCGGCGTCGGTGCGCAGGATCACGTAGGCGGCCGAGTAGTCGGGTTCGGGGTTCATCGCGTCCGAACCGTCCAGGTGCTCGGACGTCGGGAACCGCACGTCCAGGACGTCGAGGGCGGTGATGCGGGCGGATGCGGACACGGCAGAGGACATGAGGGCAACTCCTGTGAGAGCAGGTGGGTACACGGCCCCCTGCGACGGGTGGGGCAGCGGCGGTCGTCGGCCGGTGGCTGGGACCGTCCGGTTCAGTCCTGGACCTTGCCGCCGGTGATGCGCGAGATGGCGAGGGCGACGAGGATGATGAGGCCGTTGAGGGCGCCGATCCACTGCGCGGGGACGCCTGCGAGGGTCAGCACGTTCTGGATCATGAACAGCAGGAGGATGCCGCAGAACGCGCCGAACATGGTGCCCTTGCCGCCGTTGAGGCTGATTCCGCCGATGACGGCGGCGGCGAAGACGGTGAAGATGTAGCCGTTGCCCTGCGCGGAGGCCACCGAGGCGAGCCGCCCGGACAGCAGCAGTCCGGCCAGGGCGGCGAGCACGCTGCCGGTGACGATGACGATCCACAGCACCCGGTCGGTACGAATGCCGGCCGCCTTCGCCGCGTCGACGTTGCCGCCGATGGCGTACAGCGACCGGCCGAAGCTGGTCCAGCCCAGGACGACGATGGCGACGGCGAACAGCGCCAGGCAGATCCAGATGGAGGCCGGCATCCCGAACCATTCCGTGGTGCCCAGGTAGAGCATCGACTTCGGCAGCTGGAAGAAGGTCTGGCCGCCCGAGATGCCGGTCAGCACGCCCCGCAGGACGATCAGCATGCCGAGGGTGACGATGAAGCCGTTGAGGCCGAAGCGGATGATCAGCAGGGCGTTGATCACTCCGACGAGCACCCCCACGGCGAGCGTGACGGGAATCGCCCATGCGCCGGGCAGGAGGCCGAGGCCATGTCCCGCTCCGGCGGGGACGACGAGCCAGGCCGCGACGCCCGGTGCGAGGCCCATGGTGGACTCCAGCGACAGGTCCATCTTCTTGACGATCAGGATCATCGTCTGGGCCAGCACCAGCAGGGCGATCTCGGACATGGTCTGCAGGACGTTGATGAGGTTGTCCGCCTGCAGGAACACCGGGTTGACGATCTGGCCGACGATCGCGATGACCACGATGGCCGGGACGAGGGCGAGGTCGCGCAGCCGGGCGACCGGGAGCCGGCCGCCGAACAGACCGGTGCGCTTGGCCTCCGGCTCGCTGGTCCCGGGGGCGGGGGTGTCCGCGAGGACGGTTTCAGGCATCGAGGTCCACTCCTTCCATCGCGGCCACCAGGTCGTGGTCGTGCCAGCCGCGGGCGATCTCCGTGGTCACCCGGCCCTGGAACATCACCAGGACCCGGTCGCACATGCGCAGGTCGTCGAGTTCGTCGGAGGCGATGAGCACTCCGGTGCCGGTCTCCGCGGTCTCCCGGACCTTGCCGAGGAGGAACTCCTTGGAGCGCACGTCCACGCCCGCGGTCGGGTTGATCAGGACCAGCAGCCGGGGGTCGTCGGCGAGGGCGCGGGCCATGACGACCTTCTGCTGGTTGCCTCCGGACAGCGAGGAGACGGGCAGGTGGGGTCCGGGCGTCTTGATCGCCAGGTGCTCGATCATCCCTTCGGCGAGCCGGTCGCGCCGGCTGCGGCTGAGGAACCCGTTCCTGCCGAGCCTGCGGGGAACGGACAGCGTGGCGTTGTCGGCGATCGACATGTCGGGCACGAAGCCCTGGTGGTGCCGGTCCTGTGGGACGAACCCGGCGCCTGCGGCGAGCGCGGCGGGCACGCTGCCGGGACGCGGACGGTTGCCGGCGATCCTCACCTCGCCGCTGTCGGCGGTCCGCAGCCCCACGACCGTCTCCGCCACCTCGGTACGTCCGCTGCCCGCCGCCCCCGCGAGTCCGACGATCTCCCCGGCGCCGACCTCGAACGTGATGCCGCCGTAGGTCTCGCCGTTCAAACCCTGGACGCTGAGCGCGGCCGTGACCGCTGTGTCGACGGTGCTTGCCCGTTCATCGCGCCGGTCGGCCGCGGCCTCGCCGGTCATGGCGGCGACGAGCTCGCTGCGGGGGAGCTCCGCGACCGGGGCGGTCAGGATGTGGCGGGCGTCCCGGAACACCGTCACCATGTCGCAGATCTCGTAGATCTCCTGCAGGTGGTGGCTGATGAACAGGAAGGTCACGCCCTGGCGTTGCAGGTCGCGGATGCGGTCGAAGAGGCGGTTGATCGCGGCCGCGTCGAGCTGGGCGGTCGGCTCGTCGAGGATGATGAACCGGGCGCCGAATGACAGTGCGCGGGCGATCTCCACGAACTGCCGCTGCTCCACGCCGAGATCACCGGCGGGGGTCTGCGGGTCCACGTCCACGGACCAGGTCGACAGCAGGTCCCGTGCGCGGCGGCGCACTCCCTGCCAGCTGATGAGGTGGTGGCGGCCGCGGTCGTGCCGGTTCAGGAAGAGGTTCTCGGCGACGGTCAGCGTGGGGATGATCGTCGACTTCTGGTAGACGCAGGCCACGTGCTGCCGCCAGGCGTCCCGGTCCGTGAGCCGTGGCGCCGGGGCGCCGCCGAAGGTCACCGTCCCCTCGTCCGGAGCCTGCAGGCCGGTCAGGACGGACACCAGGGTCGACTTGCCGGCTCCGTTGCGGCCGACGAGCGCATGCGTCTCGCCGGGCCTGATGGTGATCCGGGCGCCGTTCAGGGCCACCGTCGGACCGAATCGTTTGACAATGCCCGTCGCCTCGACGACGGGCGGATCCTCCGGGATCCGTCCGTCGTCCGCCGGGGCGGGTGCGGGGCGGACTGCTGGTTCCCCGTCGCTCATCTCAACCGCCTTGGTCGTGTTCGTCATTCGTCTTCGGGGCGTGCGGTCGGCTGAGGTCGTTCAGCCGAGGTTGTTGCCCCACAGCGACTTGTCGTCGCTCTTGACGCTGGGCACACCGCCGTAGGTGCCCCCGTCGGCGGTGACGAGCGGAGCCGAGAGCTGGTCCTCGAGCAGCCCGTCGCGGACCTTGACGATGGTGCTGTTGTGGTCGGTCTTGCCGGGCTGGAACGTCTTCCCGTCAATCGCGGCCTTCAGGTAGTACAGGGCGTACTTGGCGTAGAGGTCGGCCGGCTGGGAGACCGTGGCGTCGATCTGCCCCGCGGCGATGTCCTTCAGCTCCTCGGGGATGCCGTCGTTGGAGACGACGAACACGTGCTTCTTGTCCTTCGGACCGACCAGAAGCCCCTTCTGCTTGAGGACTTGGAGCGTCCCGGACAGCGCGAAGCTGGACTGCATGTAGACGCCCTTGACGTCCGGGTTGGCGGTCAGGTCCGTCTGCAGCTTCTGCGCGGCGACCGCGCCGTCCCAGTTGGTGGCCTCACCGAAGACCTTGATGCCGGGGTATTTCTTCTTCATGCAGTCGTTGAACGCCTCTGTGCGGTCACGGCCGTTGATGGAGGACAGGTCGCCCTGGAGCATGACCACCTTGCCCTTGCCGCCGAGGCTGGTGCCGAGGTACTCGCAGGCCTTCTCGCCGTACGCGCGGTTGTCGGCCCGCACGACCATGTAGACGTTGCCGGTGTCGGGGCGGGTGTCGACGGTGACGACCGGGATCTTCTTCGCCTCCAGCTGCGACAGGGTCGGCGCGATGGCGGCGGTGTCCTGCGGGGCCATCGCGATGCCCTTGACGCCCTGACTGATGAACGTCTGGGCGTTGGCGGTGAGTTTGGCCACGTCGTTCTGCGAGTTGGTGGTCTTCAGCGAGAGGCCGAGCTGCTTGGCGTACTCCGGCGTGTACTTGATGTACGAGTTCCAGAAGTCGGTGTCGGAACGTGGATAGTCGACGCCGACCGGCGGTGCGTCGCTCGACGTGGAAGCGGTGCCCGAGCCGCTGCTGCAGGCGGTGAGCAGCGTCAGGGCGGACAGGGCCGAGGCGGTGGAGCAGAGAGCGGTTCTGAGTCTCATCGGTGATTCCTCGCGCTGGTCCCGGAGCGGGAGACGGTTCGCAGGGCGACGGTCGCGTGTCGCCGCGCTCGAAGAGATGGGATGTATGTATAGGCGGCGACCGGGGGTGTTGTCCAGGTCTTGGGAGAAGTCGCTGCAAACAGGCGGGTGTGGAGCTCGTTGTGGTGAACGATGAGCTAAATCAATCCCATCAATGAGCCTGTTTGTGATGCGCCGCGGTGTGCCTGTGGGCTTCCCGGGGGACGGAGTCCCGTCCCCGCCGCATCGCGACCTTCATGTATCCCGCAAACATTCCATGTCTCGAGCCCAGGAAATCGGACTTAAGCGTCTGAATAGTCGTGAATCCATGAGTCAAGAGGTTGCTTTCATCCCTGCACGCCCGTTGACATCAGTGCGTCACATGGTCGAACTTCGTGCGTAACGTCCGGCGCTCCAGTGCCGTGGGCGCCGTGTCTCCCCTTGTCCCCCACTAAAGGGATGTCCTCATGTCGAGCTCGTTCAACAGACGCCAGTTCCTGGCCGGAGCCACATGCGTAGCCGCGGCGGCCGTCGCCGGCGGTGGCCTCGGGGCCGGCGTCGCACAGGCGGCACCGAGCACCTACACACCGGCGTGGACCTCGGTCGACCAGCATCCGCCCGCCCCCGAGTGGTTCCAGGACGCCAAGTTCGGCATCTACTTCCACTGGGGCGTCTTCAGCGTTCCCGCCTACGACAGCGAGTGGTACCCGCGCAACATGTACATAGCCGGCAGCGCGGCCAACCAGCACCACATCGCGACCTACGGAGACCCGTCCGTGTGGCCGTACCACAACTTCATCAACGGGGCGAAGGACCTGGCGGGCAACTTCGTGCAGTTCGCGCCGAAGCTGAAGTCGGCGGGCGGGAACTTCGACCCCGACGCGTGGGCGCAGCTGTTCGTCGACGCGGGTGCGAGGTTCGCCGGACCGGTCGCCGAACACCACGACGGCTTCTCCATGTGGAACAGCCAGGTCAACGAGTGGAACTCGGTCGCCAAGGGCCCGAGGCTCAACCTCCTGCAACTGTTCACCACGGCGATCCGGGCCAAGGGGCTCAAGCTGCTGGTCGCCATGCACCACGCGTACAACTTCAACGGCTACTACGACCACGTCCCCGCGCAGTCGGACCCGAGCCTGCAGAAGCTCTACGGGCAGTTGGGCAGGACGCAGGAGAACCAGCTCTGGTACGACAAGCTGAAGGAGGTCGTCGAACTCGCCCAACCCGACATCCTCTGGCAGGACTTCGATCTGAGCCGGGTCGACGAGACACAGCGCCTGAACTTCCTGTCGTACTACTACAACCAGGCCAACGCCTGGGGCCGCGAGGTCGTCGCCACCTACAAGGACGGGTTCGACAGCAAGGGCGAGGTCTTCGACTACGAGCGCGGCGGCCCGGCCGACCTGACCGCGCCGTACTGGCTCACCGATGACAGCATCTCCAGCTCGAGCTGGTGCTACACCCAGGGCATCGGCTATTACAGCATCCGGCAGATGCTGCACTCGCTCATCGACCGCGTGAGCAAGAACGGCAACATGCTGCTGAACATCGCGCCGATGGCGGACGGCACGATCCCGCAGGGACAGAAGGACATCCTGCTCGGCATCGGCGACTACCTGAAGCGCTTCGGCGAGTCGATCTACTCGACCCGGCCCTGGACGGCGTACGGCGAAGGCCCGACGAAGATGGGCGGCGGCTCGTTCACCACCCCGACGGCCGGCACCGCGCAGGACATACGCTTCACCCGGAACAAGGCGGGCACGGTCCTGTACGCCACCGTTCTGGATTGGCCCGGCAGTTCACTGACGATCAACACCCTCAGCTCCGACCGGATCGACCTCTCCTCGCTGACCTCGGTCAAGCTGCTCGACTCGACGGCCGGCAGCTACATCAATCTCGCCACGCCCACGCAGGACGCCTCCGGGCTGAAGGTGACCCTGCCGTCGTCGGCGCCGTTCAGCGCCAACGCGTACGTCCTGAAGCTCACCTTCTCGGGTCAGATCCCCAGTCTGCGGCCCCTCTCCGGAGCCGTGGCCTTCAAGGACGTCGGCTACTCCGGCACCAGCGCCGTGCTCGCCGTCGGCGACTACACCGCGGACCGGCTGACGCTCGCCGGTCTGGGCCCGCTCACCCTCTCGTCCCTGCGCCTGGCTCCCGGCTTCCAGGCGATCGGCTACTCGGGAGACAACTTCACCGGCACCGCGTGGACCTTCACCGCCGACAACCCCGACCTCCGGGTCACCGGCAACAACGACCAGGTCACCTCGCTGAAGGTCCAGTTCAACCCGTCGACGTACCTTCGGATCACCAACGTCACCGACGGCCTGGCCCTGGACAGCGGCGGCAACGTCGCCTCCGGGTCCAACCTCAAGCAGTGGACCTGGGACGGCAGTTCCAACCTCCAGTGGCAGGCGGTCGAGGTCGGCGGCGGCTACTACAAGCTGGTCAACCGCACCAACGGCATGGTCGCCGACGGCTGGGGAGCCACCGACAACGGCTCAGCGGCCAGGCAGGCGCCGTGGAACGGCGGCACCAACCAGCAGTGGACGATCACCCACCGGGGCGACGGCCGCCATACGATCGCCAACCGCACCACAGGCCTGGTCCTCGACGGCGGCGGCAACGTCGCCTCTGGCTCCGTCACCAAGCAGTGGGCGTACGGAGGCAGCACCAACCTGATGTGGACCTTCACGGCCCTCTGACTCTCCCGCCCGCATGACAAGCGGCTGCGACGGGCGCCCTCCATGGAGCGTCCGGCGCAGCCGCCTTCTCTGCGCGGCGGGATCAGTGCCGGGCGAACTGGACCCGGGTCGGTTGCACGACGTTCGGCCGCAGCGCGATCCCGCTGATGGTCAGCCGTTCTCCGTAGATGTCGGTAAGCCTGATCATGCTGCCGCACCCGCTGCCGTCGGCGGAGATGAAGTAGTTGAAGTCGGTGCGGGGCAACTGCCGCCAGCCGCCGGCGGCACGGACCTCCAGCCGCGCGACCGGATTCCTGTGGCCGATCGCCTGGATGCCACACCAGTAGGGGCTGGACCCGGTCTTGTACCTGATGGAGATCGTGTCGGACGTGCTGGGACTCAGCAGGCTCCAGGTGATCGGTATGCGGCCGGCCTTGAGTGGGGCGAGTTCGGCGAAAGCCTGTTGGCTGAGGTCGAGTTGCCCGGGCGCGCAGGGAAGGGGGCATTCGTTGGTGATCCGCACGGTGACGGAGGCGCCGTTCGCCGCGTGGACGAGCACGTACGCGCCGCACGCCCTGGCCGTCTCGTAGTCGGTGGTGTTCATCGCCGCGATCATGAGGTCGTCACTCGGGCCGAACAGGCAGGCGCCGTCCCCGTCCCCGGCCTCATAGGCGGTGGCGACTCCCCGGTAGGTGGTCCCTGGCCGGATCCGGCCTGCCGGTGATTCCGTGATGGAGTCCGTTCGCGGGGGCTTCGGGGTGACGGTGGGGGACGGCTTCGCTGCCGCGGAGCTCGCAGCGGCCGTCGGCGTCGGGGTGGCGGACGCGGTCGGGGTGACCACCGGGGTCCGGGTGCCCGTCCCGGTCGCGCCGGCGGCTCTGGCTCCGGTGGTGGCGACGGGTGTGGCGGCAGCAGACCCTGCATCGACCTTGTGGTCGGGGTGCAACGACATGACCAGGGTCGCCAGAACGCCGGCGGCGGTCAACCCCAAGGTCGTGCCCAGCATGAGCCTGCGTCTGTGCCTGCGCTGCCGCGCGGCCTGCCTCGCTGTCTTCATGTCCGTCCGTTCGAAGGATCGAGCCGATGGTGCACTGAGTCGGTGGCCGCAGGAAGCGAAAAGGTTGCCGACGTTCCGTGATCCGTTGTGCACATCGACATGTTTCGGCTCCGTCGAAGGAGGAGTGAGACCGGGCGGGAAAGCGGGTGCCCTGGTTGCCGGGGAGGTGGCAACCAGGGCGAGCGGTGGGTCGGTCAGGACGCCGTGCCGGTGACCGAGCTTCCCGACTTCGTGACGTGGTAGGTCACGGTGGCACCGCTCCAGAAGTGGAACGTCAGCGTCACCGGTTCCCCGTCGCGGAGCGCGTTCAGGAAGTCGGAGGTCAGGATGATCGTGCCGCCCGGGTAGTCCGGCGAGAAGGCCCGGTTGAACTCCTGGTAGGGAGTCCAGCTGGTCTGGCCGGCGTTGCTGCCGTCGGCGTACGTGGCCTCCATGGTCGCCAGCACGTCACCCCGGTACTGCGTGGGAACGGTGAACGAACCGGTCGTACCTGTCGCGTTCGACAGCACCGGAGTGTCGTACGTGATCACGTCGATCTGCCAGGGCACCCCGCGGGAGAACCGCGCCTGGAGCGTCGCGTTCACCCCGTAGGCGCGATCACCGGTCAGCCGGGTCAGCGCACCGGCCGTGAGGGTCAGCTGCTTGCCGGAGACGGTGTAGTCCCGTCCCGCGACGAGCTGGGTGCCGCCCTGCCACAGCCCTTGGAACGTGGTGCCGTTCGGGTTGAGAGTGAGTGACTGAGCCGTGACGGGGCCCGACTTGGGCACGAAGACCTTGTCGAAGGAAGCCGTTCCCGAGCGGGTGGTCCAGCTCGACTTGATCCAGGCGAACAGGGCCGGGTCCCGCCATTGCAGGGTCGAGCGGTTCAGGAAGGAGAACGGGTCCCACAGGGCTGTGGTGACCCCGGAGACACGCGCCTGGTATCCGAGCTGCTCGAAGTACTTCAGCCCCTCGCCGCGTTCGATGGGGTCGGGGTGCGTGTAGTCCGGCCAGCTCAGCGTGCCGTACTCGCCGAGGTAGACGGGGATGCCCTTGGCGACGAACGTGTCGTGCATGCGGCCGAAGGCGTCGGTCAGGTCCTTCTGCGCCGTGGCGTCGTACCGGGTGCCACCCGCGACGTTCACGCTGAACGGGTACCAGCTGTAGTAGTGCACCGTGGCGACCAGATTGCTGTCGTGCAGCGCGCCGATCGTGGCGGACAGGTCGTCCATGAGGGTCTGCGAGGGCGTGCAGCCCTGCGTGGGCAGGACGAGCAGGCGGCTTGCGTTGCCACCGCCCGAGGAGCGGACGATGCTGTGGAAGGAGATGTTCAGCTCGTTGAGGAGCCGGGTCTTCTGGGCGTCCGTGGCGTTGTTGAACTGCGGCTCGTTGACGCTCTCGAAGAGCAGGGTGCGCGGCTCGTCGCGGAACGTCGCGGAGACCTGGGTCCAGATCGCCTTGAAGCGGGCGAGCACGTTGTCGTGGTCGGTGGGCATGTTCGCGATCCACTGCCACGAGTCGTGGTGGACGTTGAGCACGACGTAGAGGCCGTCGGCGAGCGCCCAGTCGACCACCTGCTTGACACGGCTCATGAACGCGGCGTCGATGGTGTAGGGCGCGGTGGCGGACTGGTGGTCGGTCCAGGTCACCGGGATGCGGACGCTGCGGAAGCCCTGCGCGCGGATGGTGTCGAACAGACTCTTGGTGACCGGCGGGTTGCCCCAGGACGTCTCGTCCGGAATGGCGTCCAGGGTGTTGCCCAGGTTCCAGCCGGGCTGCATCGCGGCGACGGCGTCCTTGGCGCGGGCCGGAACTCTGGCCGTGGACTGTGCAGGTCGTGCCGCGCTGTCCGCCGCGGCGAGCGAGGTTCCGCCGGACAGCCCCAGGATGACCAGCAGCGTCAGCAGCAGGGCGGCCAGGCGTCCGGGGCCGCGGCTGCGGTGGTGCGCGGGTTGCCGTATGTCCTTCATGCGTGTCGTCCCTTTCGGTCGGTCGTGCCTTTCGGTCCGTCGAGTCGTTCGGTCGGTCGTGGGTGCCGTTCGGTCGTGCGTGCCGGTGTGTCGTGCCCTTCTGGCGGTTGCGTCCCTGGGCGGCAGGGGAGTGGGCAGGCTCAGCGGCTGACGGGCTCGTACTCGAACCAGTCGAAGTGGACGTTGCCTGCCGCGGCGTACATACCGATGACCCGGCCGGTGAAGCCGCCGGCGACCTCGGTCGACAGGTAGCGGCCGTCGAGGGCCGCGAGTTCGGTGAACGTGCCGTCGGGCTGCTCGACGCCCAGGGAGACGACGTCGGGCCCGGTGCACGGCCCGTGCGGAGGCGGCGGGTCGCTCGTCGTGACGCCGAGGACCACAGGACCGTCGGGCACGGGCTGTGCGGCCACGACCGTGCGCAGGGAGCCGACGCGCGCGATCACCCGCACCTCCGAGCCGGACGCCTCGATCGCGTAGTGGTGCCGCTCGTCCAGCCGGACGGCGAGCCCACCGCGTCCCCCCGAGGGATCGACCAGCGTGCGTGCCCGGCACGACGCGTGCTGCTGCCGTCGGCCGGTGAACACCACGTCGGGCTCGTCCAGGGAGTCGCCCCGCGCGCGCAGCGTCAGCCACCCGGGGCGCTCCTTGGTGGTGCAGTGCTCGGCGGGCCGGTCCCGCAGGGAGATCCAGTACGGCCGCAGTTCGCTGAGGCCGAAGTCGTCCCGGTGCTCCTCGACGGGGCCGGGGGAGAGCGGCCACGGGAGCGTCGAGAGGTCCAGGGCTACCTCGCCGACGACCGGCCAGCCGTCCACCCAGGTCACGGGCGCCAGGAAGGTCTCCCGGCCCAGCACGTGCCAGCCCGGGGTGCCACCGCGCGGCCGCACGCCGAGCAGCACCATCCACCAGGATCCGTCGGGGCCCTGGACCAGGTCCGCGTGTCCGGTGTTCTGCACGGGGTGGTCGGTGCTCCGGTGGGTGAGGATCGGGTTGGCCGGGCACGGCTCGAACGGGCCGCCCGGGGTACGGCCGCGGGCGATCGACACGCCGTGGCCGCGCTCGGTGCCGCCCTCGGCGATGAGCAGGTACCAGTGGTCGCCGATCCGGTACAGGTGCGGAGCCTCCGGGGCCTTGGCGCCGGGCGCGCCGGACCAGAGCTTGCGCGGTGTCCCGTACGTCTGCCCGGTCGACGGGTCGATACGGACCTGCGAGACCCCGGCGACCGTGCACCAGCAGGTGCCGTCCTCGTCCCAGGCCAGGTCGGGATCGATGCCGGGCACGCCGGGCGCCCACACGGGATCCGACCAGGGCCCCGCTGGGTCGGTGGCCGTGACGATCAGGTTGCCGCCGCCCTCCCGCACATTGGTGACGATCAGCCAGAAGCGCCCGTCGTGGTGGCGCAGAGTGGGGGCGTAGATCCCACCGGAGGACGGCATGGAGGCCGGCAGACGCAGCTGGCCCGGCCGGTCCAGGGCGTTGCCGATCTGCGTCCAGTGCACCAGGTCGCGACTGTGGAAGACGGGTACGCCGGGGAAGTACTCGAAGCTGGAGCAGGCGAGGTAGTAGTCGTCGCCCACGCGGCAGACGCTGGGGTCGGGGTGGAAGCCGGGGATCACGGGATTGGCCGCGCGGGCGGCGCGGTGCTGAAGGGGCACCCCTTCGGTCCTTTCGTCGAGTGAGACGCCGGGCGGCGGCTCAGGGAGTCACGGCCTGCGCGGCACCGCGCAGCGGCCGTGCGGGAGTTCGTGCGCGACGGCACCGGCCCGCAGGCCGTGGGCGGGCCCCGGCAGGGGTACGGCGTCGGCGCCGTGGTTGATCGTGGTGCCCTGCTCCATCAGCAGCCACGGGCGGGCGCCGGCCGGAGAGCGGGAACGGTCGGCGTAGAAGGAGGCCGAGGCCCCTGCGCTGACGAAGCTTCTGCGGTTCAACTCATGGCTCATTGCGGGGCGG
Source organism: Streptomyces sp. NPDC001796 (assembly GCF_042892355.1). Taxonomy (NCBI): domain Bacteria; kingdom Bacillati; phylum Actinomycetota; class Actinomycetes; order Kitasatosporales; family Streptomycetaceae; genus Streptomyces; species Streptomyces sp. NPDC001796. The sequence goes on from NZ_JBIAUC010000003.1 coordinate 113,016, forward strand.
CCCCTCCCTCCGCAGGGCGTCGAAGCGCTTCACCGAAGGGCGAAGGTAGTGGACGACTTTCAAGCGAAACAAGAGCTGCGACAGCAGCAAAACTTTCCTCCACCAGGTCCATTGACAACTGGTCGCGGGAGCAGTCGGCATCGATGCGCTTCGACATTCGACATCGACACTCGACATCGACACTCGGCTTTCGGGCCGACGTTCCGCGAAGTTCCGGTCGACACGGTCACGGATGTGGAAAGGACACCCCGCTCAGCGTGAGCAAGCCTCCCCGGTGACGCCAACCATGCATTTCTCACTGCCAGTTCATGACAAAGGTGACTGTCGGGCTCCTGCCACGCGTGCCAATCTCGCTCCCGTCGGACACGCCGGACCAAGGAGTGGCATGGACAAGCGCTACGAGGTGTTCTGTCTCGCCGACCGGCACTTCTACGAGACCCCCGAACGGCTGGCCGCCGTCCGCGAGCAAGCCGGGCCGCCGGAGTTCGAGCCGGCCCTGCGCCCGGCCCCCGAGGGCTGGCGACGCAGCCGCAAGGGGGACTGGCTGCATCTGAGGCCGTCCGGTGCCCCCGGGCCCGCGCAGGGATGGAAGATCCACGTCTCGGCGTGTCTCGACAACGCCGACAAGACCGCCGCCAAGCTGTGGGACTACTGCGTGCCGCGCGGCATCCCGTTCAAGTTCGTGCCCAGCGCCCGCGAACTGTTCCTGCGCAACTCCAAGTACGCCGACCGCGGCGGCAGCGGCAAGTTCGCCACCGTCTACCCGGGCGACGAGGAACAACTGCACACCGTGCTGCGCGAACTGGACGAGGTGCTGGCGGGCGAGCCCGGCCCGTACATCCTCACCGACCTGCGCTGGAACGACGGCCCACTGTACGTGCGCTACGGCGCCTTCGCGCCACGCTACTGCGCCGACGCCACCGGTGCGCTGGTGCCGGCCATCGAGGACGACCGAGGCCGGCTGATACCGGATCGCCGCGACCCGGTGTTCCAGGTGCCGTCGTGGGTGCGGCTGCCGGCCTTCCTGGAACCCCAGCTCGCCGCGCGCGCCGCCACGACCGTCGCCGACCTGCCCTACCGCATCGAGGGGGCGCTGCACTTCTCCAACGGCGGCGGCGTCTACTCCGGCACCGACACCCGCACCGGCGACCAGGTGGTCCTCAAGGAGGCCCGCCCGTACGCCGGACTCGCGGCGGACGGCGCCGACGCGGTGACCCGTCTCGAACGCGAGAAGACGGCCCTGGAACGGCTGGCCGGCCTGGACGTCGTGCCCGCGGTGCGCGACTGGCTCGACATCGGCGGCCATCGGTTCCTTGTGATGGACTTCCTGCCGGGGCGCACCCTCAACGCGTTCTTCGCCGAACGGCACCCGCTGATCGCCTCGCGTCCCGACCCGGAGGCCGTGGCCGACTACACCCGCTGGGCGCTGCGGCTGCACCGGGCGGTCGAGGAGGCCGTCGCCGCCGTGCACGCGCGCGGCGTGGTCATCGGCGATCTGCACATGTTCAACATCATGGTCGCGCCCGACGAGAAGTCGGTGGCCCTGCTGGACTTCGAGGCCGCGGCCCCGGCCGAGGACGGCGCCCGCCAGACCGTGGCGCACCCCGGTTTCGTGGCACCGCCCGACCGCACCGGCTTCGCCATCGACCGGTACGCCCTGGCATGCCTGCGGCTGGCGCTGTTCCTCCCGCTGACGACGCTGCTGGCCATCGACCGCAGCAAGGCCGCCCACCTCGCCGCACTGGTTCAGGGCCACTTCCCGGACGTGCCCCGCAAGTGGCTCGCCGAGGCCGTCGCGGAGATCGAGGACGGTGCGCCCGCCGCGGCACCGCCCGCGGATCTGCCGCAGGTCGCCGACTGGCCGCGCAGCCGGGACGCGATGGCCGCCGCCATCCTCGCCTCGGCCACCCCCGAACGCGACGACCGGCTGTTCCCGGGCGACATCGCCCAGTTCGCCGACGGCGGCGGGCTCGGCATCGCGCACGGCGCGGCCGGCGTCCTGTACGCCCTCGCCGTCACCGGCGCCGACCGGTACGAGGAAGGCGAGCAGTGGCTGCTGCGGCACGCCGCCGAACCGCCGCGCGGCACACCGCTCGGTCTGTACGACGGGCTGCTCGGCGCCGCGTACGTGCTCGACGGGCTCGGTCACACCGACGCCGCGCTGGAGATCACCGACCGGGTGCTGCGCGAGAAGTGGGACCGCCTCGGCATCGGTCTGCACAGCGGGCTGGCGGGCGCCGGCCTCGTCCTGGACCATCTGGCGCGGCACGACGCGGCGCTGCACGAGCACGCCGACGACGTGGTGCGGCTGACCGCCCGCCGGCTGACCGCCGCGCCGCCGGACCGCACCGGACTGCTGCACGGCGCCACCGGAGCGGCCCTGCTGTTCATCCGGCGCCACGAACGCACCGGTGACCCGGCGCTGCTGGACGCCGCCGCCACCGCGCTCCGCACCGACCTGGCTCGCTGCGTGCACCGGCCGGACGGCACCCTCGTCGTCGACGACCGCACCCGCACCCTGCCGTACACCGGCGCGGGCAGCGTCGGCATCGCCATGGTGCTCGACGATTACCTCGCGCAACGCGACGACCCGGAGTTCGAGACGGCCCGGGCCGCCATCCTGCCGGCCGCCTGCTCGCGCTTCTACGCGCAGCCCGGCCTGTTCCGCGGCCGGGCCGGCATGGTCCTGCACCTGGCCCGCACCACCACGCCCGGCGAGTGCCCGGCCGCCGAACTGCCCGTCCAGCTCGCCGCGCTCGACTGGTACGCCATGCGCCACGGCAGCGGGCTCGCGTTCCCCGGCGACCAGATGATGCGGCTGTCCCACGATCTGGCCACCGGCACGGCGGGCTGTCTGCTCGCCGCCGGCGCGGCCCTCCATCCAGAGCCCGTCGGGCTCCCCTTCCTCCCGCCGCCACGGCCGCGGGACCACGAGCCGGCTCCGGATCCGGAGTCGTGACCAATCATCCCCGTCCCCGCGAGGACACCGAAGGAAAGGAAACGATCATGTCGCTTCTCGACCTGCAGACGATGGAGACCCCGGAGCCGCAGGAGGACGAACTGCACGGCGGCGGCAGCGAGATCAGCCTGACGCTGTGCAACAGCGTCGCCAGCGTCACGCTCTGTCTCTGACGGGCCGGCGGCCCTGACGGGCCGGCGCTGAAACGTCCCGGGCGGCCCCGAGCCGCCCGGGACACACTCTTTGATCCAACCGTGATCCACTGTGATCCCACTGTGTTCCCACGACTTCGGCAGACAACGGCTGACTCCGGCTGACTCCGTCAGGAAGGTACGCATGACGAAGACCAGTGGGCAGTCCGCCATGCGACACAGCGCCTTGCCGGCCGCCGCACTGTGCGCGGTCACCGTCTGCGGCTCGGCCGCCGCGCTGATCCTGCCCGCCGCGCTCGGCCGCACCCTCGACCTGCTGCTCGCCCAGGGGGACCGTTCGGCCACCGCCCGCTGGACGCTGCTGTGCGGCTGCCTGCTGGCTGCCGTCGCCCTCTGCGACGCGCTGCAGACCTGGCTGACCGGCACCACCGACGCCCGCACCACCGCCTGGCTGCGCCGCAGGCTGGTCCGCCGCGTCCTGGCCGCCGGCCCCGCCACCGCCGAACGGTTCGGCGTCGGCGACGTGGTGGCCCGCTGCACCGGCAACGCGGCAGCCGCCGGCACCGCGCCCACCTCGGTCGCCGCTCTGCTCGCCGCGCTCGCCACGCCGATCGGCGCCATCGTGGCCCTGGGCCTGACAGACCCGTGGCTGATGGGTGTCTTCCTGCTCGGTGCCCCGCTGCTCATCGCCCTGCTGCGCGCCTTCACACGGGCCGGTGCCGACTGTGCCGCCCGCTACCAGCAGGCCCAAGCAGCCATCGCCGGACCGCTGGCGGAAGCCGTCGGCGGCGCCCGCACCATCGCCGCCGCCGGAACGCAGGCCCGCGAAAGCGACCGCATCCTGCGCGCCCTGCCCGAACTGAGCCGCCACGGGCACCGCATGTGGCACATTCAGGGCCGGGCCACCGCACAGGCGTCCGCGCTCGTCCCGCTGCTGCAGACCGCGGTGGTCGCGGTGGGCGGGCTGCGGCTGGCCGCGGGCCGGCTCAGCGTCGGCGACCTGCTCGCAGCGTCCCGCTACGCCGTGCTCGCCGCCGGGATCGGCGTGATCGTCAGCCGGCTCGACGCCCTGGTCCGGGCCCGGACCGCGGCCGCCCGCACCGACGCCCTGCTCGATCTGCCCTCCGTCGCCTACGGCAGCCGCCGACTGCCGGCGGGCCCGGGCCGACTGGAGCTGCGTGGCGTGAGCGTGGCGCGCGGCGGCGGAACGGTGCTGCGCGAGCTGGACCTGGTGGTCCCCGGCGGCACTTCGCTCGCCGTGGTGGGGCGCTCGGGATCAGGCAAGTCCCTGCTGGCCGCGGTGGCCGGCCGACTGGCCGATCCGGACCGCGGCGTGGTCACCCTCGACGGCGTGCCGCTGGACGAACTCGACCGGGCGGAGCTGCGCGCCGGGATCGGCTACGCCTTCGAACGGCCCGCGCTGTTCGGCGAGACGATCGCCGACGCCATCGGATACGCCACCCCCGAAGCCGACCTGGACCGCGTCACCGCGGCGGCCCGGGCGGCCTGCGCGGACGGTTTCGTGAGACTCCTGCCCGACGGCTACCGCACGCCCCTGACCGGCGCGCCGCTGTCCGGCGGCGAGGCGCAACGCCTCGGCCTGGCGCGCGCCTTCGCCCACGCCGGCAGGCTGCTCATCCTGGACGACGCCACCTCCAGCCTCGACACCGTCACCGAACGGCACGTCACCGGAGCCCTGATGCACCACACCGGCGGCCGTACCCGCCTGGTCATCGCACACCGTGCGGCCACCGCCGCCCGCGCCGACACCGTCGCCTGGCTCGACGGCGGCCGCATCAGGGCACTTGCGCCGCACCGCGAGCTGTGGCGGCTGCCGGAGTACCGGGCGGCCTTCGCCGAGGAGGGCGGATGAGGCCGCGTGCCCGCCTCCGGACGGCTCCCGGCGGGCGTCCCGGCGCGGGACGGGACGCCCGCACGCTGCCCTTCCCAGCCGGGCGGCGCTTCGCCGGAGCGGGCAGCCCCCGCCATCCTCTGGCGCGGCAGGGGCTGCGGTTCCTGCGACGGCGGGCCGCGGTGCTGGTGGCGCTCGCGTTGTGGTCGCTTCTGGAGACGGGGCAGACCTTCCTCGGCGGCTACGCGATGGCCCGGGCCGTGGACGCGGGTTTCCTCGCCGGGCGGCCGGGCGTCGGTCTGGCCTGGCTGGCCGTGGGCGCGGCCGGCATCCTGCTCGGCGCCGTCGGCACCGGGCGCTCCTACGCAGGCGTCGCCGCGCTCGCAGAGCCGCTGCGGGACGCCCTGGTACGACGGGTGGTGCACGGTGCTCTCGGCAAGCCGGCCTCCGGCGCCGTCGCGCGGCTCACTCAACAGGTGGAGATCGCCCGGGAGAGCTTCGCCGGACTGGTGATGGTGGCCCGGTCGTTCGTGTTCACCGCCGCCGGTGCGCTGGCGGGTCTGGTGTCCCTGTCGTCTGCGCTGTTGCCCGTGGTGGGGGTGCCCCTGGTGGCGGGGCTCGCGGTGTTCGCGGTGTCGCTGCGGCCCATGGCGACCCGGCAGCGCGCGTTCCTCGCCGCGGGCGAGGAGTTGGCCGACGAGCTGCACACCACTGCAACCGGACTGCGCGACGTGGTCGCCTGCGGGGCGGAGGACCGGGCCGGGCAACGGTCCGCGGAGCGGATCGCCGCCGAATACCGGGCCGCTCGAACGCTTGCCCGGTGGGGCACGCTGCGGATCGCCGCCCTGGCGGTCGGCGGCCGGCTGCCCGTGGTGCTCCTGCTGATCACCGCGCCCTGGCTGTCGGCCCGCGGCGTGAGCGCCGGTGACCTGGTCGGCGCGCTGACCTACCTGACGCAGTCGCTCTCCCCGGCGTTGCAGGCGCTGGTGCACGGCTTCGCCGGCGCCGGCACCCGGCTGACCGTTGTCATCGACCGCCTGACCGCAGCCCCCGACCCCGCACCAGCGCCGTCCCCGGGACAGCGGGAGGCGCGCGTGGCCGGGCGGGCACCGGCGGTGGAGCTGCGGGGGGTGACGTTCGCCTACGGGGAGGGCGCCCGGCCCGTGGTGGACGGTCTCGACCTGGCCGTGGCGGCCGGCGAGTGGCTGGCCGTGGTGGGCCCCAGCGGGGTCGGCAAGTCCACGCTCGCCGGGCTGGTGGCCGGGACGCTGCCGCCGCACGCCGGGCAGGTGCGAGTGCACGGCGTGGCGGTGGCCGGAGGCGAACCGGCCCGGCAGGCCGCACTGCGGGTACTCATCCCCCAGGAGGCCTACGTCTTCACCGGGACACTGCGCGACAACCTCGGCTATCTGCGCCCGTCCACCGCGCCCGTCACCGACACCGAACTGCGGTCGGCGGCAGGGGCGTTGGGCATGGCCGAACTGGTGGCCCGGCTGGGTGGCTGGGACCGGGAGCTGGATCCGGCAGCGCTGTCCGCCGGGGAGCGGCAGCTGATCGCCCTCGCCCGTGCCTGGCTCAGCCCCGCGCCGGTCGCGCTGCTGGACGAGGCGACCTGCCACCTGGACCCGGCGGCAGAGGCGCGCGTCGAGCGCGCCTTCGCCGCCAGGACGGGCGGCACCCTGGTGGTGGTCGCGCACCGCATCAGCTCCGCCCGCCGGGCGGACCGGGTGCTCGTGCTGGACGGCGCGCGGGCGGTTGACGGCACCCACGAGGAACTGCTGCGTCGCTCAGCCCTCTACCGGGACCTGGTCGGCGCCTGGGACGACGGTTCACAGCCACCCGGCGCCATGGGAGATGCGGATGGCGTCGACCCGGTTGCGGCCCCCGGTCTTGCGGGTGATGGCGGCCATGTAGTTGCGCACCGTGCCGTTGCACAGGTGCAGGCTGCGCGCGATCTCCGAGACGGACGCGCCCTCGGCGGCCAGTGACAGCACGCTGAGCTCCCGCGGGGTGAGCGGTATCTCGGAGGCTCGCAGGAAGTCGTGGCCGAGCGAACTGTCGACGAAACGTTCTCCCTTGGCGACCCGCCGGATGGCCCCGAGCAGAGCGTCCGGCGCGGCGTCCTTGTTGACGAAGCCCAGCGGGCGAGCCCGCCACATCCTGCGCAGCAGGCCCGGTCTGCCGGGGCTGGCCAGCACCAGCAGGCCGGGACCGCGCGAGCCGTCGGACAGCGCGGCCAGGCCGGCCAGTTCGGCCGACTCCGGCCCATGGGCGGCCGCCGGAGCGGCGGGCGTGTCCACGTCCACCACACACACCTGCGGCCCCAGTGAGCGGGCCTCCGACACCGCATCCCCCCAGCTGGACGTGGTGACTTCCAACCCACTGTCCTGCCCTAACAGCGCCGCCAGCGCCGACCGCAGCAGGCGGTTCTCATGGACCAGAAGCACTCTGATCACAAGCCCTCCCCAAATCGCCCCGTCCCACGGGTGCCGTCACGGACCACGATCACCCGTACCCGGTGGGTAATGGCGCATGGGGGCGGAAACCAGTCAAGCGGCGGTCAAGTGCTGACCATCCCGCAGGGCCGGCCGTTCCCGCTCGAACGCTTCACTGAAGCCGTCGCGCTCGCCGAAGCACCCGCACGTGACGCCAAGCCGCTCTTCGTCTTCGACGACTGGCACCGACCACGATCACGGGACGTCAGCGCAGTGCGACCGCTCCCGTCTGGACGGCGCGCCTGGCGCGCTCGACGGTCTCCTGGTTCTCGCCCACCGGAGCCACGTAGTCGAGGACGTCGCGTGCGGCCTCTTCCCCGAGCGTCCGGGTGATCACCCAGGTGGCGAGATATTGGGACGCCAGGCAACCACCCGCTGTGGCGATGTTCCCCTCGGCATGGAACGGCGCGTCCAGCACGGTGACGCCGCGGGCTTCGACAAAGGGCCGGCTCTTCCTGTCCGTGCACGCCGGCATGCCCTCCAGCAACCCCAGCTGGGCAAGCACCAGCGCGCCGGAGCACTGCGCGCCGATCAGCTGTCGCGACGGATCGAGCCGCAGCCGGGAGGTCAGCTGATCGTCGGCGACCACCTCTCGCGCCTTCACGCCACTGCCGAGCAGCACGACCTCGGCCTCGGTCACGAAGTCGATGGGGCGCTGCCCGGTCACCTCCACACCGTTCATTGACGTGACCACCGGCGTCGGCGTCGTGATGAAGGCTTCCAGGCCGTCCTTGCGGCATCGGTTGATCAGCGCGGAAGCGATGAAGCTGTCGAGTTCGTTGAATCCGTCGAAGGTGACCACGGCTACCTGCATCACATCTCCTCCAAGCGCCCCGTCGGATCTGCATTCTTCCCCAGCGCCCTTCCGGGGCGAGAGCCAGTCGGCGGCCGGTGACACAGCTGTGACGATCGCGCCGAGATCGCACGCCCGATCGGGGAGGGATCGACGACCACCGCACGGTCTACGGGGCTTGCACCGGACCGGAGCGGTCCCAGCCGGGGATCTTCTCCTCCCGGTGGACGTCCTCGGCCAGGACCTGCTCCCCGCAGATCTCGCAGACGGCGTGGGTGACGAGTTCGTGGTCCCGGTGGAGGAGCCGAACGGGTGGCGTGGTGACGGCCCAGCGGTCGCCCCAGCCGATGAGCTCGCGGGTGACGCCCGCGAGGTCGCGCCCCGCCTCCGTCAGGTAGTAGCCGCTGTGGCGTGCGTCGGCGGGCAGCGGGCGCCGTTCGAGGACACCGCTCTCCACCAGCGCCTTCAGGCGCGCCGCCAGACGGTCCGTGGGAGCACCGGTGTTCCGGGCGATCTGCCGGAACCGGTGGTTGCCGAGCATGACCTCGCGGATCGCCGGCAGGGCCCACCGGTCGCCGACGATTTGCAGGGCGGCGGCGAGTGAGCAGGGGCGTCCGGCCATGTCCTCGGGATCGATGCGCCTGGTCATGGCTCCAGTATCACTCGGCACGGTTTGAATTCCAAACCACCCGCATGCTTCACTGGTGCCATGCCCAAGATGCTTGGCTTTTCAAAGCGCCCTCGCGCGGTCGCGGTCGTCCTGGTGGCCGTCTTCATGACCAACCTGGATCTGTGGATCGTGAACGTCGCACTTCCGGCCATGGGAGCGACCTTCTCCGGGGACGGCGGGGGCACGGCCCTGGGTTCACTGTCCTGGGTCCTCAACGCCTACGCGATCACCTTCGCCGCGCTGCTGGTGGTGGCCGGGCGTGCCGGTGACCGCATAGGCCAGCGGCCGGTCTTCCTCACCGGGATCGCCGTCTTCACCCTCGCGTCGCTGGGCTGTGCCCTGGCCCCGAACCTGTGGACGCTCGTCGTGGCCCGCGTGGTGCAGGCCGTCGGAGCGTCCGCCCAGATCCCGACGTCCCTGGCCCTGCTGCTGGCGGCGGTGCCGGCCGAGCGCCGTACTCACGCCACCCGGATCTGGGCTGCGGTCGGCGGACTCGCCGCAGCCGCCGGGCCCGTCGCCGGCGGCCTCCTGGTCGAGGTGGACTGGAGGTGGGTCTTCGCCGTCAACGTGCCCATAGGCATCGCGGCGCTCGTCGCCGGCCGAGCGGTGCTGCCGAAGCCGGCCGCCGGGGAGGCCGGAGGGCTGCCCGACTTCTTCGGCGCCCTGCTGCTCATCGCGTCGGTCGCGGCGCTGTCCGGGGCGCTGGTGCAGGCGCCCGACTGGGGCTGGGCGAGCGGCAGGACCGCGTTGCTCCTGGCCGTTGCCGTGATCAGCGGGGCCGCGTTCGTCCTCAGGTCCCTGCGGCACCCCCGCCCGCTGTTCGAGCTGGACCTGCTGCGGCTGCCACGCTTCGGAGCGGCGAACGCGGGCAGTCTCGTGTTCGGCGTCGCCTTCGCGATCATGCTGCTGTCCAATGTGCTGTGGTGCCAGGAGGTCTGGCACTGGAGCGCGCTGCGTACCGGTGTCGCTCTGGTCCCCGGTCCCGCCCTCGTACCGGTCGTCACCCTTCTGACCGCCCGCGCCGCGCAGCGCTTCGGGCACGGTCCGCTGGTCGCTGTGGGCGGATTGCTGTTCACCGGCGGCATGGTCTGGCGCGCGTGCTTCGCGTCAGTCATGCCGGACTATGTGCATGACTTGCTGCCCAGCCAGCTGTTGACCGGTACGGGCATCGGGCTGGCCCTGGGCACTCTGGTGGCCGCCGGTGTGCACGCCCTGCCCGGACACCGAGCGGCGACCGGGTCGGCCCTGGTCAACTCCGTCCGCCAGATCTCGGCCACGGTCGGAGTGGCCGTCCTGGTTGCGGTGGTCGGCTCCCACGTAGGTGCCGGCTCACGTCACGACTTCCGGATCGTCTGGTGCGCAGCCGCCGTACTGGGCCTGGCGACGTCGGCGATCGGCGTGCACCTCAGCCGTGGCGGCGGCCGGGACCGGACGGCGTCCGCCGCGTCGCAGAAGCCCGAGCCGGAAGTCTCCGCCTCGGCCACGTGATGGTTCGGACAGTGCGGGACGGGGTGGGCGCCGTGCGCCTGGGACCAACGACACAGGCACACGGCGGTGGCACGATCACCCTGGCAAGTACTAGGCCTTCCGGGCCAGCCCGGCGGCGATGAGACGCTCCCAGACGGTGAGTTCACGTTCGCCGCCGCTGCTCCACGGGTTGTCGACCACGTCCGGACGCCATCGGGACGCGGGGACGATACCGGGTTCGAGGATCTCCAGACCATCCAGGAGGGCTTCGATCTCCTCGTCGGTGCGCCACCGGCCGCGGCCGAAAGTCCGCTGGAGGACCGCCTCGGCCTCCGACGTCTCCGGATTGTTGCCGGAGCGGAAGTGGCTGACGAAGAAGTAGCTCCCGGAGGGCACGCGGTCGCGCCAGTAGCGGACGATTCCGGCCGGGTCCTCCTCGTCGTTGACGTGGTGAAGGATGGCGCTGAACATGACGGCGACGGGGCGGTCGAAGTCGATCAGTTCCTGGGTGTCCGGGTGGGTGCGCACGGCCTCGGGGTCGCGTACGTCGGCCGGGACGAACCGGGTCCGGTCGTTCTCCTCCAACAGCGCCCGGCCGTGGACCAGCACTTGGGGGTCGGTGTCCACGTACACGACCCGGGACTCCGGAGCGTGCCGTTGCGCGACCTGGTGGACGTTGTCGGCGGTCGGAAGACCACTGCCCAGGTCGATGAACTGCCGTACGTCGGTGGTCGTCGCGATCTCACCGACCGCCCGGGTCAGGGCCGCGCGATTGGCGAAGGCGATTGCCACCGAACCAGGAAGGTCACGTTTGAACACGTCGCCGATCTCCCGGTCCACGGCGTAGTTGTCCTTGCCGCCGAGCAGGTAGTCGTAGACGCGCGCGATACTGGGCTTGGTGGGGTCGATGGAGGAGCCTTCATCCGTCATGCCGGCAATCCTGCCCCGCAACGGCGCCTGCTGACCATCACTTTGGAATCCTTGGACGGGCTTCCCCGCACAGACCGGTGACCGGTGACCGGGAGCAGTCACGCCCGATCACGGTCGACCGACGATTCCACTGGTCGGTGTGGGCCCGTGCGGGGTCTGCTCCGCTCGGGCCCGGTCGCCGTCACCGGGCCGCGTCGGCTGCGGGCGACGACGTGGGCACCGGTGTGGCGACCACTGACGCAGATCGTGGCCTGTGCCGGTGGCGGAGTGGTTCAGCCCTCCGTGCGGGCGGGCAGCCGCCAGCCCGGGCGAGGGAAGTGGCAGGTGTAGCCGTCGGGGTAGCGCTCCAGGTAGTCCTGGTGCTCGGGCTCGGCCTCCCAGAAGGGTCCGACCGGCTCGACCTCGGTGACGACCTTGCCCGGCCACAGGCCGGAGGCGTCCACGTCCGCGATGGTGTCCTCGGCGATCCGCTTCTGCTCGTCATCCACGTAGTAGATCGCCGAGCGGTAGCTGAGGCCGATGTCGTTGCCCTGGCGGTTCTTGGTGCTCGGGTCGTGGATCTGGAAGAAGAACTCCAGGATCGTGCGGTAGTCGGTCTTCTCGGGGTCGAAAAGGATCTCGATGGCCTCCGCGTGGGTCCCGTGGTTGCGGTACGTCGCGTTCGGCACGTCACCCCCGGTGTAGCCGACCCGGGTCGCCGTCACGCCCGGGAGCCGGCGGATCAGGTCCTGCATCCCCCAGAAACATCCGCCCGCCAGTACGGCCCTCTGCGTCTGCGCTGCCATGTCGGCCCCTTCACTGTCTGTCGCCTCGGTCGCTCGCGCCGCTCGGCTCGCACACCGTCGGCGTTTCCTCTGCCTACGTCAGCGCGTGAGGGCCCCTGACAATTCCGCGCCGGCCCAACCGGCCCCCCGGCCGCCGTGCGCGCGGCTTGTCAGCGGGCCCCTGTCGCCGTGCACCGCGACAGGGGCCCCTTGTGTGCTGACGGGCGCGCGGCAGAACCTCGGGCCCTACGCCTCGAGATCAGTCCTCGACGGCCATCTCCCCGAGCAAGGACCAGTCGTCCTGTTCGATTTCCGTGTTGACGATCCGCGGTGTCTCCGCCAGATACGGCGGCAGGGTTTGCTGCGCGGCCCTGAAGTGGGCGGACTGGACGTGTGCGGCGCCGGCGTCGGCGTCGCGGAAGGCCTCGACGAGTACGTACTCGGCCGGGTCGGCCAGGCTGCGTGACCAGTCGAACCAGAGGCAGCCGGGTTCGCCGCGGGTGGCCTCGGTGAATTCCCGGACGATCTCCGGCCAGTGCTCCGCGTGCTCCGGCTTGATCCGGAACTTTGCCGTGATGAAGATCATTTCGCTGCTCTCTGTCGTACGGGTGACGGTCAGCCGAGGTTTCCGAGGCGGGCGTCCTGCCACAGGTCGACGCCGCCGTCGGTGGCGTACTTGTCGATCTCGGCCAGTTCCTCGGTGGTGAAGTCGAGGTTGTCCAGCGCGGCGACGTTCTGTTCCAGCTGTTCGGTGCGCGACGCGCCGATGACGAGGGAGGTGACGCGCTTGTCGCGCAGGGCCCAGGCGAGGGCCATCTGGGCCAGGGTCTGCCCGCGACGGGCCGCGATGTCGTTGAGAGCGCGCAGCCGGTGCAGCATGTCGTCCGACAGCCACGCCGTGTCGAACGACGTGCCCTGCGCGGCCCGCGAGTCACCGGGGACGCCGTCGAGGTACCGGCCGGTCAGGAGCCCCTGGGCGAGGGCCGTGAACCCGATGACGCCGAAGCCCTCCTCCTGGGCGGTGTCAAGCAGACCGTCGGTCTCGATCCAGCGGTTGAGCATGCTGTACGACGGCTGGTGGATGAGGAGCGGGGTGCCCAGGTCCCGGAGGATGGCGGCCGCCTCGCGGGTCCGTTCGGCGTCGTAGGAGGAGATGCCGACGTAGAGCGCCTTGCCCTGACGCACGGCGGTGTCGAGCGCGCCCATCGTCTCCTCGAGCGGGGTGGTCGCGTCGAGCCGGTGGGAGTAGAAGATGTCGACGTACTCCAGGCCCATGCGCCGCAGAGACTGGTCGAGCGAGGCGAGCACGTACTTGCGGGAGCCGCCGCCCTGGCCGTAGGGGCCGGGCCACATGTCCCAGCCGGCCTTGGTGGAGATCACCAGTTCGTCCCGGTACGGCGCGAGGTCCTGCTTCATCAGGCGCCCGAAGTTGATCTCCGCGGAGCCGTAGGGCGGGCCGTAGTTGTTCGCGAGGTCGTGGTGGGTGATCCCGAGGTCGAAGGCGCGCAGCGCGATCTCGCGCTGGGCCTCGAACGGCCGGTTGTCGCCGAAATTGTGCCAGTAGCCCAGGGACAGGACGGGAAGGTCGAGCCCTGAGCGGCCGGTGCGGCGGTAGCGCATGGTGCCGTTGTAACGCTCAGGATCCGCGACGTGGTTCATCGGACGATCTCCGGGTGGTGCGGTGAAGGACGTCCCCGTCGGGTTCGAGGGGGCCGCTCCCAACGGTGCTCCTGCGCGACTGTGAAGTCCAATAGCGCCGTTTCATGGGATCCAGCAGTGTTGCTTCTGAATGGGATCCGGCGCTCCAGGGCTTCGAGTCTGAGGCCATGGTCGGCCCCGTCGCCGACGCATACGTCCGGCTGGGGCACCCGCCACAACAGGCCCGGGCAGGGGCCACGCTGCTCGTCTCCGGCCTGCGCGGCTTGTGCCAGGACCGCTTGGTGACCCATGACGTCGCCCGTCCCGACGCGGCCGCCGGCCGCCTCATCAGGGACGCGGTCGCGGCGGCCGGCTGAGCTCCATGGCCTTGCGGCTTCCGTACTGGCCCATACGAATGAATCATCGGCGCCGCGGGGTGAAGGATCGGGCCGCGTGCCCCGAGCCGACGGCCCAAGGCCGCTCGCGACCATACGTTGGCTCCTGTGTCGCTGAGCTACGCCTTTGTGAACCTGAAGCCCGGAGTGGGAAAGACGACGAGCGCGGTCTGGTTGGCGCACGCACTTCACGAGTCGGGCATCCCACCGCTGCTGGTCGACAGTGACGCCGCCTCCTCCGCGCTGCGCTGGAGCGAACTGGCCGGTGGCTTCCCGTTCCCGGTGGTCGCTCTTCCGGTGGGCGACGTGCACCGGCGCGTGAACGACTTCCTCGGCGACCGGAAGGCCGTCGTCTTCGACGCCCCGCAGCTGGAGGACCACGCGCCCATCACCCGGAGCATCATGAGGTACGCGAGCGAGTGGATCCTGCCGGTGACCCCGGCTCCCATCGAGCTGGATCGCATGGCGCCCATCGGCGGCGAGATGGGCGACGTACAGTCCTTGCGCGCCCAGCCGGCGCGCGCCTCCGTTCTGCTGAACCGAACGAATCGTGCCGAAGCCACGCGCACCGGTCCCGACGCCGACGCCCGCGAGGCTCTCACCGAGCGGGGATTCGAGGTGTTGTCCACCCACATTCCGCGGCTCGACTTGTATGCCCAGTCATTCGGCAGTCCCGTCGAGGTCAAAGGCTCGGCGTACATGGACCTCGTGGACGAACTCATCAAGCGACAGGACACAGCATGAACCAGCGCAAGGACGCCTACCGAGCCGCATTGCAGCGCGAACCGGACACCGCCGTACCGCGTCCCGTCAAGGTCACTCGGCTGCACACCCGATACGTGCGGGTGACCATCGAGCTCGACGCCGGCTTGCCGCGCGACCTCATGCGATGGGCGGGATCACCGGTCTCCGCGATGGCGCGGGTCGGCACCGCTGCGCTGCGACCCCTGAGAAGCGCCCTGTGAACGGGCCGGCGCAGGCGGAGGTGCCGCGACCGGCATCAAGACCGCCATACCCGTCACGGAGCGGCGTCGAGATCCACGGCGAGGTACTGCGCCTCGGTCCGGAACCCGTCCTCCGCATCGTGGCGCCGAGAGGCGGTGTCGGGCCCTGCCCGCGCACCCGGTCGGTGCTCACCGTACGTACGGACCGGGCGGCGGAGACCTCGGCGCGCGGCACGCTGCACGTGCCGCGCTCCCACCGGGGTGCCGCGTGGAGAACCGGCCTGACTCCGGCCACCACCTGCACGGGGAACACGTCGACCGCACCATCCGGCTCTTCGAGGGCTGGGCGCAGGCGACGACCGCCCGAGGTCAGCTCGGCTTCAGGATGATCGCCTGGCCTCCCGCGCCGGCCATGGCGACGTCGAGCGTGGACTGCGAGGTCACGCTCGGGAGGGGAGTACTTCGAGGGCTTGTCGTACCAGAAGAGGAAGTTCAGCGGCTGGTAGTAGACCGCCGCCATCGCCCTCTGGTGGGCGTTGGTCGTCTTGTCACGCGACTGGCCGTAGCAGATGGTGTAGTCCATCGGGCCGCCGATGTTGCGCGCGAAGGGCAGCGTCACGTTGTGGAGGGCGAGGACGACGGCCTCGAGGTCACCGACGCGGTCGACACGGGTCCGGCATGCCGGTGACGCGTCCGGTGCGGCAGCCGGGGGCGGCCCTCCACGCCCCCATACGATCACGGCCATGGGCGAGCATCGGTCCGCAGCGGAGCCTGGTCGGCAGCCCCGTCAGGGCGGATGGTCGCGACTGAGGTCCTCGCGCTTCGTGCCGGCCGTCGTGATCTCCCCCATCATCGCGGCCCTGGCCGGGCTCTTCGTCGGCGCCTACTGCTTCGCCATGGCCAATCCCGTACCGCATCGCATCCCCGTCGCGGTGACGGGAAAGTCGGTCAAGGGCGAACGGTTCGTCGGCGCGCTGGAGGCCGCGCTGCGCACCTCGCTGGTCCTCCACCCGTATGCCGACTACGACAGGGCCCTCGCCGCGGTCGACGCACAGCGGGAGTTCGCGATCCTGCAGCGCCATCCGGCCGGGGTCGAGGTCGACGTGGCGAGCGCGTCGGGCGCGTCGGTCGCCCGGGTCCTCAGCCGGAGTGCCCCGGCGGTGGGCCGGGCGCTGGGCGTCCCCGTCCAGGTCAGGGACGTCAAACCGCTTCCGGCCACCGACCCCCAGGGACTCGCGATCTTCTACATCGCCCTGGGGTCGACCATCCTCGGTTTCGTCGGTGCGATCCAGCTCGGAGTGCACGCCGCGGCACTGCGCCCCGCCGAACGGATCGCCGCCACCGCCGGCTACTCCGTGCTGGGCGGCCTGTCCATCTGCGCCATGACCGACTGGGTGCTCGGCGTGGTGCGGCTGCCGTTCTCCCAGTCGTGGGGAATCTGCGCCCTCACGATGTTCACCGCCGGCATGATCTTCACCGCGTTCCACACCTTCCTGGGCCGCTGGGCACTCCTGCCGACGTGGGTGCTGCTGGTCATCCTCGGCAATCCCTCCTCCGGGGGCGCGGTCGCCTGGCCGTTGCTCCCCCCGCTCCTGGGCTTTCTGGGGCGGTTCCTGCCCCCGGGCGCGTCGGTGAGTGCCCAGCGCAACGCCATCTACTTCCCTCACGACCAGCACGTCCAGCCCTATGTCGTGCTCGCCGCGTGGTGCCTGGCCGGCACGTCGGTCTTCCTTGCCCTGCACGCGCGCAACCCCGGCGGCCGGACGAGCGCACCGCCCACCGCGCCCGATGCGGGAAGCACGTGAGGAGCGGGCAACCAAACCGCCCTGTGGGTCGAAAAGGTGCGCGAGAGGTCGGCGGCTGCGGCGCCGCCCGAGGTCGGTTACGTTGATAAAGCCTGGTCAGAGCGTAGTGACAAGCCGTAACCCACCCGGGGACGCACCATGACCGGCCTGACCGTCGTCCTTCTGCTCGTGGTCCTGGCCACAGCCGTGGCGACCGGTGCGCGGCGCTGGAGCCTGCCGGCCCCCTCGCTGCTCGTCGTCGCCGGTCTTGTCGTCGGGCTGATGCCATGGGTTCCCGAGGTGCGCCTGCCTCCTCACACGATCAACGTGCTGGTGCTGCCGCCACTGCTCTTCGCCTCGGCCGGGGACATCTCCGTCCGCGACCTGCGCACCGTGTGGCGGCCCGTGACCGGCCTGGTCTTCGGCCTGGTACTCGCCTCGGCCATCGCCGTCGGGTACGTGGCCCGAGCGATCACCCCGCTGACCGCCGCGACCGCGTTCATCCTCGGCTCGGTCCTGGCCAGCACCGACCCCGTGGCCGTGACCGCGCTCGGCCGGCGCCTGTCCCTCCCCCCGCGCGTGCAGGCCATGGTGCAGGCGGAAAGCCTGTTCAACGACGCCACGTCCCTGGTCCTGTACAAGGTCGCCGTGGCCACCGCGGTCTCCGGCAGCGCCATCACCGTGTCCGGCACCGTCGAGCAGTTCCTGATCCTCGCGGGCGGAGGGGTCCTCATCGGCGCGGCGGTCGCCGCCGTGGTGGCCCTCATCCGCCGACGGACCGAGGACCCCATGCTGGACACCGTCATCGCGTTGGTCACTCCGTACGCCTCGTACGTCATCGCGGAGCAATCGCACACCTCGGGCGTGACCGCCGTCATCGTGTCCGGCGTCGTGCTCGGGAGCACCGGTCACAAGCTCAGCAACGCCCCCATCCGCCTCCAGGTCCACGCCGTCTACGACACCGTGGCCTTCCTGCTGGAGAGCGTCGTCTTCGCCCTCATCGGCCTGGAGCTCCCCTCCGCCGTCCGCCATCTCGCGCACGACGAGCGCGGCTGGCCGCTGTGGGTGCCGGTGATCGCCTTCACCGTGCTGGGGATCCGCCTGCTGTGGGTCTTCCCGCTGTCCGCCCTGATGCAGCACCGGCACAGTGAGGGCGAGGGTCGTCTCTCCTGGCGCGTTCCGGCCGTCCTGTCCTGGGCAGGCACCCGAGGTGTCATGCCGCTGGCCGCCACGCTCTCCATCCCCCTGACCACCGACGCAGGGGCGCCGCTGCCGCACCGGGCGCTCATCCTCACGCTCACCACCGGGACCGTCGTGCTCACTCTCGTCTTCCAGGGGTTCACCCTCGCCTCTGTCGTCCGCCGCTCCGGCATCGCTCTGGAACCGGAGCACACCGCCCGCGAGGAGGCCAGGACCCGCCGACACATCGCCCGCGCCGCTCTCGAAGAGCTCAAACAGCTCGGCGATCTGGATCAGCTCGCCGAACTGGGTGGCGCCGCCGAGGCCGCCCTGAAACAGGCACGTCGCCATCTGGAAGCGCGTATCCACCAGGTCGAAGACGCCGACTACAGCGACCCGGACGCCCGTCCTGCCGACGTCTACCGCGAGATACGGCGGACACTCATCGCGATCGAGGCGGCCGAGCTCCAGCGCCTCTACGAAGCCAACAAGATCAGCAACGCCACCCGGCGCCGGATCCAGCACGAACTCGACCTCGAGGAAGCCAGCCTCCGCGACCGCGGTTGACTGCCGGTCCCGGTGACCCGCTCCTGCGTGGCTGAGGACGTCCGGCCGGCCGGCGCCCGTCCCCCCGGCCGGCGCCGGCCACCGGTATGGACCCGTTGCGCTCGCAGGTAGTCGCGGCCGATGCCAGACTGACGACGTGGCCGTCATGTCACTCTCGGACGGCACGTTGCGGGCGCAGAGCGCATGCGCCCGCATCGTCGCCGTCTGCCCTCGGGCGGGCCTCGGCCCGCCGGTACGGGTGACATGGTGGGGAGGCCGGGTACGGCCGTGCGCAGTCTGGGAGGCGCCGGTGCCCGCTGGACGACCTGTCCTGTCGACGACGCCGCCGAGGGCCCCGCCGCCGAACGGCGCAGCCGTGCCCACGTGCGCTGCCGGGCCGACGACTCCGGACCCGGGACCTGTCCCGACCGGGACCTGGCCCCACCCGGGATCCGTCCCGACCCGGGACCTGTGGAAACCTGCCGGTCCAGGCCGCCCTCGGCTGAGGACCTGATCGGGCCTCGCCCCGGTGGGAAGGCCCAGGGAGGTCTCCCGCATGAAGACCTGCATACGGAACGCCGTCCTCGCTCTGACCGCGGTGTCGGTGGCCGTCGCGCTCGCGTCCTGCGGACAGGGCGGCGGGAACGCCGTCGGCGGCGGGAGCGGTCCCAGCATCGGCGTGCTGGTGCCGGATGCGGTCACGTCCCGCTGGGAGGCGAACGACAGGCCCCTGCTGGAGAAGAAGATCAAGGAGTTGTGCGGCGACTGCACGGTCGAACACGCCAACGCCCGAGGTGATGTGGCCACCCAGCAGCAGCAGGTCGACTCCATGATCACCAGAGGGGTCGATGCGCTGGTGCTCGTGGCGGTCGACGCCAGGGCGCTCAGTTCCGCGGTCGGGAAGGCGGCTCAGGCGGGTATCCCGGTGATCGCCTACGACCGCCTGTCCGAGGGCCCCATCTCGGGCTATGTCTCCTTCAACGGCCAGGAGGTCGGCAGGCTCCAGGGCAGGGCGCTCCTGCAGGCCATGCATGACAGAGGGCACGGTGACGAGATCGTCATGATCAACGGCGACCCCACCGACCCCAACGCCGTCGCGTTCAAGGAAGGAGCCCTGTCGGTGCTCAGAGGCAAGGTCAAGATCGGCAAAATGTTCGACACGCCCATGTGGCGGTCGGACCTGGCCAACATGAGCATGTCGGGAGCCATCGCCGACCTGGGCGCCGACCACATCGACGGCGTCTACTCCGCGAACGACGCCCTCGCCTCGGGCATCATCTCCTCCCTCAAAGCCAACAAGATCAGCCCGCTGCCCCCGGTCACCGGCCAGGACGCGGACCTCGGAGCAGTCCGGCGGATCGTCGGCGGCGAGCAGTACATGACTGTCTGGAAGCCGTTCCAGCCCGAGGCCGCCGCGGGCGCCGCCATGGCCGTGGCCGCCGCCCGTGGCGAGAGCCTCGACCGCGTCGCCACCGGCAAGGTGAGCAACCGCAGTGAGAAGGCGGTCCCGGCGGTCCTCCTCACCCCGGTGGCCGTGACCGCCCACAACATCAAGGACACCCTCGTGAAAGGCGGGGTCTACACGATCCAGCAGATCTGCATTCCCCGACTCAGGACGGCCTGCGACAAGGCCGGACTCACCGGATAGGCCGAACAGGCTGAACGTGCCGAACGGCGACTGAACCGGCCGGACGTGCCGAACGGCGGCTGAACCGGCCGAACAGGCCGAACGGGCGGCTTAACAGGCCGGACAGACCGGACAGGCCGGACAGGACGGACAGGCCGTGCACCACGGCCGGGCCCGGGAAGGAGATGGTTTCCGTGCCGGCTCAACCCCTGCTGGCACTGCACGGCGTCTGCAAGCGCTTCGGCGTCGTTCAGGTCCTCACCGACATCGAACTGGAGGTTCGCGCAGGCGAGGTCGTGGCGCTTCTGGGCGACAACGGGGCCGGCAAGTCCACACTGGTCAAGGTGATCTCCGGCGTCGCGCCCGCGGACACGGGCGTCATCGAGTGGGAGGGCCGGCCGGTGCAGATCAGGCGTCCCCACGACGCCCGGGGACTCGGCATCGCCACCGTCTACCAGGACCTCGCCCTGTGCGGGAACCTCGACGTCGTCGGCAACCTGTTCCTCGGGCGCGAAATCCGAAGGTTCGGATTCCTCGACGAAGTGGAGATGGAACGCTGCACCCGGGACCTGCTGAAGCGACTGGCGACCGGCCTGGCCGATCTGCGCTCCCCGGTCGTCTCCCTCTCCAGCGGCCAGCGGCAGATGGTCGCCATCGCGCGCTCGCTCCTCGGCGACCCGCGGCTCCTCCTCCTGGACGAGCCGACGGCCTCCCTCGGCATCCAGCAGACCGCCGAGGTCCTGGAACTCGTCGACCATCTGCGTGACCGCGGCATGGCAGTGCTGCTCATCAGTCACAACATGGCCGACGTCAAAGCTCTCGCAGACCGGGCCGCCGTGCTGCGGCTGGGCCGCAACAACGGCTTCTTCAACGTGAACACCGCGTCTCAGGAAGAGATCATTTCCTCCATCACCGGGGCCACGGAGAACGTCCCCCATCGGGTGGCCCACCGGGAGGTGGAGTGGTGAAAGAGAGCCGCAAGAGGGCAGCCGACACGCGGGACGCCCCCGCCGCCCCCCGCCAGCCGCAGACCGGGCGGAAGATCGTCCCTGTCCTCGCGGGCTGGGCCGCTGCGTCCCGGCGCAGGTTCATCGCCGGTGAACTGGGCTCGCTCCCGGTCATCCTCGTGCTCGCCGCGGTGTGGATCGTCTTCCAGTTGCTCAACCCCAACTTCCTCTCACCTCGGAACCTGTCCAACCTCAGTGTCGACATCGTCGGTACGGGCCTGATCGCGGTCGGCATTGTCTTCGTACTGCTGATCGGTGAGCTCGACCTGTCGGTCGGCTCGACCAGCGGCCTCGCGGCGGCCGTCTTCGCCGTACTGAACGTCAACAACGGCATGCCCGAATGGCTCGCCGTCATCCTCGCCGTCCTCACGGGCACCGCGGCGGGGACCATCCAGGGATTCTCCGTCGCCCGGACCCGCGTGCCCGCGTTCGTGGTCACGCTGGCGGGACTGCTCACCTGGAACGGCGTCATGCTCTACATCCTCGGCAGCACCGGCACCATCGACCTCAACGAGAACGGTTTCGTCGCCCGGCTGACCAGCTACTACTTCGGCAACCACAGCGTCGCCTACGGTCTGGCGGCGTTCGGCGCCGGCCTGCTCTTCCTCATCTCCTACCGGGACAGGCGACGCCGGCGCGCTCTCGACCTGCCGCACCGTTCGCTCGGCGAGATCGGGGTGCGCACGGGAGCACTCGCGGTGGTCGCGTTCGGCGCCGCCTACGTACTGAACCGGTTCCAGGGCCTGCCGCTGGCCCTCCTGATCTTCCTCGTCATCACGGCAGGCCTGGACGTCCTGCTGCGCGGCACGCGCTACGGACGGCAGGTCTACGCACTCGGCGGCGGCATCGAGGCGGCCCGCCGCGCCAGTCTGAGCGTGGTCTGGATACAGACCGCGGTGCTGGCGGTCTCGGGCACGATGGCCGCGATCGGCGGCCTGTTCCTCGCCTCACGGATCACCTCCGTGAGCCAGTCCTCCGGCTCGGGCGTCCTGCTGCTCAACGCCATCGCGGCCGCGGTCATCGGCGGCACCAGCCTGTTCGGCGGACGCGGCACCACCTGGTCCGCAGTGCTCGGCGCGCTGATCATCCAGTCGATCTCCTCGGGCATGGCGATCACGGGCATCCCGGTCGCCCTCCAGTTCGTGATCACCGGCGGGGTGCTGTTCGCGGCGGCGGTCATCGACGCGCTGTCACGACGGTCGCAGGAGGCGCATGGCCGGGCGTGAGGGGCGAGCGACGGGCGGCAACCCCCACCTCGGACAACGAACACCCGTCTGGTCGAATCCCGGACGAGCCGGTGGCATCGCTCATGCCGGCCGACGACCCGAATCCGAGCCGGCTGCGGGCATGGGCCGGGCCCGCCCTACCCCCGCCGCTCCGCTCCTGCGGGCCAGACCACCCGCACGGGGACTCCCGCGCGACGGGCCTCCATGACCATGTCCGCCGTTCCACCGCCCCGGCCTTCGGGCTCGGTGCCGTCCCAGACCGCGACCAGCGTGTCGGCCCGCGCTATCAGCTCAGCGTTGGCAGCCTGGTAGGCGGGTGGGCCGGCCTCGGCGAAGGGCATGACGAGGACCTCCGACGCGGCGGCCACCAGGCGGTCGAAGAGCGCCGCCTGCCGGGGCCTCACCTTCGCCGTGCGGTAGTCCCGCGACGGCAGTACGACGACCAGGGCCCCGCCCGCGTCGAGCACGGCCTCGGCGAACACGGTGTCCGCGCCGGCGGCCAGGCATGACACGCCGATCAGAGTGTCGTCGCGCCCCGTCCCGCCCAGCAGTTCGTCCAGCGCGGCGCGGACCCGCTCGACGGTCGTCTCCGTGAGATCCATGTGTCCGGTGACGGCGACTGTCGGCATGGTCACCTCCTCCCGGTCGTCCAATGTGCCGCATGATGTCACAGAGGCGAGCAACCGGCAGTGCGAGCCCGGTGACCGCGCAACTGCACCGCGGTCACCGCCGCATCACCAGAGCCGCCGAGCCCAAGACGTACGACAGGGCGAAGATGGCGGGCACCCACTGCTCGATGTGAGACAAGGGCAGGTATCTACGCCAGTCGCGGCCCTCGCCGAGCATGACCCACTCGGCACGGGAGTACGCGAAGGCCGGCAGACGCTCCTCGAGCATGCCGATCACCCGGTACTTGGCTGCGTTGAGCTGGCGGTATGACCGGACCATGGCCCACCAGGCCGCACACTGGGCCAGCAGAATCACCAGACCTGCGGCGATCCCCCAGCGCGACAGGGTGGACAGTCCGTGGCTCGCGAGGGCCGCGACGGCCGCGACCGCCGCGGTGTTGACCGACAGGAAGAAGGTGTTGGCCAGGTTGCGGCGGGCGCTCACCCTGTCGGCCATCTCCACACAGAGCTTGTACTGCTCGAGTATCGCCTCCTGGTACTTCTCGGAGGCCGTCGCGTAGTCGGACGGGGAGACGTCGGCGTTCCAGAGCAGGTCCTGACGATCGGTCACTTTGCCATTCTGCATGCCGGGAGCCCTTCTCGCAGGCGCTGCACGGCATCCGTGGGCCGGCCCGGATGCCGGCACCGCTGTCACGGTCCCGCCCGCGTCCGCCAGGGCGGCACTGCTACAAGGAGTGCAGCACCGTCCAGCCCAGAAAACCCAGCCCTGCGAGCGGAACGCCGAGCACGGTGACGAAGAGCGGCACCTGGCGGCGTGTTGGGCGCATGTGGGTGGGAAGCCGCAGTTCGACGCCTGGCCAGGGGACGCCAAGGCGCTCGTACACCGGTCGCAACCCGTAGACGAAGCGCGACTCGATGACGCGTTGGAAGTTGCCGGGTGACCGAGGGGTGTCGAAGCGCACGAAGTGGGGTGTCCAGTCCTCGTCGAAGTAGACGGCGCCGCGGATTCGCGCGTTGTACTTCACCAGTCGCGCACCGGCGGGATGGTCGGGAAGCGAGGCGGGGAACAGGGCGGCGGCGTCCCGCCGGAAGGACTGGTAGTCCTCCTGCCGCAGGGGGACCAGCAGCACCAGCCGTGACGGGGGGACCAGGGCGACGGCCTGGGCCAGTTCCCAGCGCAGTGCCGCTCCCCGTCCCGCGCCCATGAGCACCAACCCGCGGTCACCGGCCTTCGCCATGAGCTGCAGCACCGTGTCCTGCCAGTCGTGCTGGTCCAGGTACAGGCGCCTCGCCCCGACCTCGGGCAGTCGCTCTCCGGGCCGGCCGACCGCCACCATCGGTCCGAACGGGCGCAGCGCGACCCTCAGTTGCTCTTCCTCCGTACGCAGGGCCTGACCGAAGACGCGCTCGTCTCCGAGAGTGCCGCGCAGATTCGCTCCGGGCTGGATGCTGCCCAGCGCCGGATCGTCGGTGAAGGTTCGCAGGTACAGGACGAAGGGCGGGCCGTCCAGCACCTCCTGGGCCGTGGTGATCGGACTCAGGTGCCGCTTCCCCTGGCGCACCAAGTACCTGGCCACCAGCAGGATCGCCAGGCCGATCAGGCCCAGCGCGAAGCCGACCAGCGGCGACCAGACCGGCTTGCTCCCGCCTGGCCGCGTCGCGGCGAAGCAGACGAACTCGAAGGCCGCCCCGACCGGCAGCAGTACCCAGCCGACTGCCAGTAGCGTCACGCCGAGCACACGCGACTGACCGCGTGGTGTGCTCACCATCTGCTCGCCCACCACTCCCCGTCCCCCGGTTCCGGACGTAGCACGACAGTCCAAGTGTCCCACGCACTCGACGCGTTGGTCAGACCTGCCGGAAGTTTCCGGCTCCCGATGCCCGCGCAACAGTGTGCCGCAGGGCATCGGGTCGGATCACCGGCTCCGGGTCATGCGGGAGTGCCGCCCGAGTAGTCGCTGCTGAAGGTGGTCTCTATGGTCGTGGCCACCGGCTCCGCCACCCCGGTACCCGTGAGGATGAGGCCCAGCTCGCGGTTGTTGTTCAGTGAGTTGCTGCTGATGTTCATGGAACCCGCCTCCACCTTCTGGGTGGACAGACCGTAGTCGGCGACCATCGCCTTGGCGTGGATGTAGAAGCCGTTGGGGTCGGAGTAGCCGACGACGGTGCCGCCCGCCGCCTTGATGGCGGACACCTCGCTGGAGTAACTGGACGGGCTCTCCAGGACCACCCGCACGGCCACCCCCGCCTTCGCCCGCGCCACGATGGCGTTGACCACCGTGCTGTCGCTGAGCTCCAGCTCTTCGACGTCGAGCTTCGCGGTGGCGCCGTTGATGACGGACAGCAGGCGATTGCGGGAGTCGGTGGGGGACCAGAGCAGATGGTCGCCGTCGGTCGGGGTGATCGAGGTGCCGCTGTAGTCGGCGTTGAAGACCTTTTCGATCGAGGCGACATCGCGACTGTCGTCGTCGAACACGCCGTAGTCACGACTGGTCGTGTAGTACTGGGAGGTGAGGTTGCCGGTCAGGATCAGCGACTTGACGTCGTCCACCGTGATGGTCTTCTGGTGGGTGTAGACGAAGGTGGACGGCGACCACACCACTCCCACGCCCGCGCTCTTCAAGGCGTTGTAAGCCGAGCCGTTCGCGCTCTGGTGCTGGCGGTCCAGGACGACCCGCACAGTGACGCCCTTGTTCTCCAGGGCTATGAGGTCGTTGACCGCCGTGGTGTCCTCCAGCTCGTACATGGTCATGTCGAGCGAGGTGGTGGCCGAGTTGATGAAGTCGTAGATGGTGGGCTGGCTGCCGCTCTGCGAGAAGGCGAACGCGGAGTAGCTCGCGGCGTTCGCGGGGAGGGCGGTGGCGAGCACGGCGGCGCCGGCCGCCAAGGCGACACCTGCACGGCCGAGGACCTTCCACAGCATGCGTGACTCCTGGTCGAGTTGACGTACGGAGCGGGGGGTGGGCGCGTGCATGACACCACGCGCGTAGAAGCCGTGGAAGGGCAGCGCGGTGAACTTGGTGTGACCGGCAGGCCGTACGTGCGGACAAAGTGGACTCGGAGCAGGTGGGGGGCAGTGTGAGCGATCCCCTCGAAAGCGCAAAACTTTCGTATGCAACGGCCCTGAGCGTTACCGGCCTTCTCACCGGAGGCCGGCCCGGCAGGTCATTCGTGCGCGCGGCCCACGTCAGTTGGTCCTGCGCACATAGCCCGGGTTGTCCGGCGTGGACACATCGCGGTCCCGGCGCACGATGCTCAGCCGGTCGCCGTAGCCCGCGAGGGCTTTGCGCAGGCCGCTGTCCGTGTACTCGACGTCGAGGACGTGGTTGTCGAAGGCCTTCGCATACGCGTCGCACTCGTCGTACTGCCCGCACTCCTCCGTCACCGCGAAGCCGAGGCCGGTCCGCTTGCGCTGCCCGGCCAGATCGAGGGTGTTCTTCTGGCCGATGGCCAGATGGCGGGCGTGCGCGTGGGCCGACAGGAGGGTGATGAAGGCGGTGGCGTCCTGCGCGCTCAACAGGTTGCCGGAGCGGGTGTAGCTGTCGTAGTTGTCCGGCTCGACCGCGTCGAAGCCCTTGGCGGCGCAGCCGTCGATCCACTGGTTGATCCGCGTCGCCACCCGGGCGCGCTTGGCCGCCGTACCGATGTCGAGCAGTGCCTCGTTCCAGTCCTGGTCGATGACCACCTCGCCGCTGTCGTCCCGCAGCAGCAGATCGGCGGGCCATGTCTTCTCGTCACCGGGCTGGGCCTGGAAGGCGTTGACGTAACAGATGTTGTAGAGGCCCGGCGCGGGGGACGCCGTACGGTCGCGGCTGACGACGCGGACTCCGCGCGGCGGGGGATAGGCGCCCCCGATCTGGTAGTCGAAGCCGGCGTGCGGCGGTGGGAGCCTGACCGTGGTGGGAGCGGGCTGTTGCGAGGCGGACGCCTGCGACGGGATCTGCCCTGGGCTCGCGTCCGAAGGGTCCTCCGTGTCGGCCTTGGTGCCGCAGCCGGCGACCGCCAGCAGGGCCACCACAGCGGCGGCCGCTCCGACACGGGCCACACGCATGACGGACATGTCCGCTCCATCCATCGCGAGTACCACCCCGCCTCGGACGCTGTCGCGGTCCTGGCGACTCGGGCCGGACTCGGACCGTGTCCGCTACCGGCCGGGCGCACCTCTGAGGTACCGGGGCAACGGCCCGGCACGCGCATGATCAAAGCGTCCGACGGCGGCCCGAGTCAAGGCGTCGTGATCACTGGGCCCTGTGCCTTTTCTGCTCTCGGCGCGCTCCACCGCCCCTGTCTGCGCGAGCTCTTGCCCACTGACCCGTGAACACCGACTACGTCCCCCAGATCCCCCGATAGGCCTCCCGATACCCCACCGGATCCCAGGACGTGGCCCCTCCGGTGTTCTGCGCCGTGGCCACATGCACCGGCGCCACATACCCGCTCGCCGGAGACCTCGCGAACGCCCGGTTGAACTCGTCCACGATCTGCCAGCCCTGTTGTGTGAGCGGTTCCGGGACCGTCGCCGCCTGGTAGCCACCGCTGTTGATGCGCTGGAACGCGGACGGATCCCCGTCTCCCGCGCCGATGTTGAAGGGGGGACCCGAGCCCTTCTTTCCCGCGGCGCGCAGGGCGGGGGCGGCGTCGGCGAAGTAGAGGTCGTTGATGGCCGCCGAACAGGTCCAGCGGTCGCCCAGGCGGGAGGTCAGCGAAGAGACCTCCTGGGGGACGCGGCTGCTCGCGTCCGGGAGCGGGATGTTCTCGTAGGACAGGAGCCGCACGCCACCGCACGTGGCCAGTTCCTCTCTGATCGATTCCGCCTTGTGTTTCGCGAACGGGATCGAGTCGTCGGTGAACAGGACGGCGCCCGCCCGGCCGCCGGAGTGCGCGATGATCCAGTCGGCCGTGATCCTCGCGACGTCCCCCACGCGTGTGGTGATGTTCGTGAACAGCTTCGGGTTCTCGCTGGGGCCGGGCCTGTCGACCGCGTGCCAGCCGATCAGCGGGATGCCCTCCGCGTTCGCCCTCGAGACCTGCTGCGCCGTGGACTTCGGGTCGAAGCCGCCCAGCACGATGCCCGACGGCTTGAGCGCGACGGCCTGGCTGAGCGCCGCCTGGATGCCGGCCGGTGTGCCGCCCCCGTCGATCACCTCGAACTTCCATCCGATGGCCTTCGCGGCCTCCCGCGCGCCGTTCGCCGTGCCGGCCACACCCGGGTTGGTCATCGTCTGCGCGACATAGACGATGGTCCGGCCGCGTTCCGCTCTGGGGCCGGTCGTGGGACCGTTCCAGGCGGTGTGGGGCTGCTCCGCCTGGCGTACGGCCGACTGCGCCCGGGCGAACGCAGCCGGGCAGCCGGACGTCGACGGCTCGGCGGAGGTCCCGGTGCCCGGCCGCGAGCCGTGTCCGCAGCCGACGGCGAGGACGACGACGGCGGCCAGGGCCGCGGTCCCGGCGGCGGTTGTGCGGTTCACGTGCACATTTTCCCGCTGTGAGCCACGGCGAAGGGGCCGCGGAGGGTCTTCGTCCACCTCAAGGGTTCCTCGGAGGGCCTTCGCCGGTCGTCGGCGCGGGGCGGCCGTCCGCCGTGGCCGCGCGTGCGCGGCGGCGCGCCGCATACCCCGCGAGACCGACCGCGAGCAGCAGGGTGCCACCGTCGAACAGCGGCGTGACCCAGAAGTCCGCGCCGAGCTGCTGGATGCCGGCCAGGCCGATCGCCAGCACCGCGACGGCGACGAGGGTTCCCGCGGCGTTGGCGCGGCCCGGCCTGATGGCGGTCGAGCCGAGGAGCGCGCCGACGAAGGCCGGGAGCAGGTAGTCCATGCCCACGCTCGGGTTGCCCAGCTGCTGTTGAGCCGCCAGGAGGACTCCGGCGAGGCCTACCACCAGGCCGGAGGCGGTGAAGGCGTAGACGCCGTAGCGGCGGGTGGGGATACCGACCAGGTCGGCGGCGCGCGGGTTGGAGCCGATGACGTAGAGGTACCGGCCGAGCGGCAGACGCTCCAGCAGCAGCCAGAGCAGAACGGCCAGTGCCAGGACGTAGAAGGCGGGGAGGGGCAGGCCGAGGAACGTGGCGTCGTAGAGGTCGGTGAACGCGGGCGGCAGGCCCGCCGGGCCGGGGACGATCCGTGCGCCGCCGGTGATCCAGCCGGTGACCCCGTACATCACCGTGCCCGTGCCGAGGGTGGCGATGAAGGAGTTGATGCGGGCGAACTCGACCAGCAGGCCGTTGCAGACGCCGACGACACCGCCGCCGGCGATGACGGCCAGGCAGGCCGCCGGCCAGGGCCAGCCGCCGGCCACCAGCAGCTGCAGGACCATCACATGGGCGAGGCCGAGGCCGTACCCGATGGACAGGTCGAACCGGCCGGTGGCGATGGGGACCGTCGCCCCGAGCGCGAGGATCGCCGGCACCGACTGGTTGGACAGGATGGAGGAGACGTTGTCCAGCGTCGGGAACGTGCCCGGGAGGGCGAGGGAGAAGACGAGGAACAGCAGGGCGGTCAGGAACAGCAGGCCGTACGCGCCGATGACGTGGCCCCGGGCACGGAGCGGGCGCCACCGTGGCGGGCGGGACGGTCCGTGTGGGGACCGCGGGGCGGCGCCGGTCATCCCTCCGTCGCCGTCCCGGTGATGCCCGGCATGGCCGAGGCCGTGCGGGTCAGTTCCGGGACCGTGAGGGCCGCGCCGGTCAACTCGGCCGCCACGGTCCCGCGGGCGAACACCAGGGCGCGGTGACACACGTCGGCGACCTCCTCGAAGTCCGTGGAGCACAGCAGCACCGCCGCCCCGGCGGCCAGCGCCTCATCGAGCAGGCGGTGGATCGCCGCCTTGGCGCCGACGTCGATGCCGGCGGTCGGCTCCTCGAGGATCAGCAGGCGCCGGCCGAGCCCGAGCCACCGGCCCACCATGACCTTCTGCTGGTTGCCGCCGGACAGGGTGTCGATACGTGCCTCGGTGTCGCGGGGGCGCACCCCGTACCGGTCGAGCAGGGACAGGGCCGTGGTGCGCTCGCGTGGCGGGCCGATCCAGCGGGGCGCGCGCGGGCCTTGCGCCCGGGGGTTGGCCAGGAGGTTCTCGCGGACGGTGAGGTCGTGCAGGCAGCCCTCCTCCTGCCGGTCGTCGGTGACGAAACCGACCCCGGCAGCGACGGCGTCGGCGACCGTCCGAGGGTGGTAGGGACGGCCGTCCAGCAGGACCCGTCCGCCGGTGATCGTCCCCGACCCGGCGAGCGCCCGCCCCAGAGCCATGTGGCCGGCGCCGGTCAGTCCGACCATGCCCAGCAGCTCACCGGAGCGCAGCCGCAGGCTGACCGGCCCCGCGGTCTCGGTGCGGACGTCCTCCAGGCGGAGCACGATCGGTCGAGGAGCGATGGAGGTCGTGGGCCGGGGGGCGGCCCGTCCGGAGGCGGGAGCCGTCGTGGGCGGTTGTACGGCCGGTCCGGGTGCGGGAGCCGTCGCGGGCCGGTGGGCCACCACCGGGCCATGGCCCACGATGTCGTGCACCAGCCGGGCCGGGGGATGGTCCGCGAGGCGGCCCCGGCTGACGACGCGGCCGTCGCGCAGTACGGCGAAGCGGTCGGCGACCTGGTACACCTCGTCGATCCGGTGGCTGACGTACACGACGCCGTGGCCGCGGTCGCGCAGGGCGTGCAGTACGTCGAACAGGCGGGCGCAGTCGGTCGCGGGCAGGCTCGCCGTGGGCTCGTCGAGCACGATCAGCGGGGCCCGGGTGGCGAGCGCGCGGGCGATCGCGACCAGTGAACGCTCGGCCCGGCCGAGGTCGGCGACCCGGGCGCTCGGGGCCGGGTGGCCGGCGACGGTCTCCAGGGCCTCCACGCACCGCTCCCGCATACGGCTGAAGGAGATCAGGCCCAGGCGGCGCGGGTAACCGGTGCCCAGGGCGATGTTCTCCGCGACGGTCATCCACCCGACGAGCCCGAGGTCCTGATGGATGAAGGACATGGCACGCGCGGCGGCCTGCGTGCCGAGCGGGTGCCCGGCCACCGTCACCTCTCCCTCGTCGGCGCGGTGGACCTGGGCGAGCACCTTGATGAGGGTGGACTTGCCGGCGCCGTTGGGACCCAGCAGTGCGAGGACGCTGCCCCGGTGGACGTCCAGGTCGACCGAGTCCAGCGCGAGCGTGCCGCCGAACCGCTTGCCGAGCCCCCGGATGCGCAGCAGGGGCTCCGCACCGCTGTCGTTCGCGGCGAAGTCCGGGACGTCATGCGAGGCCAGCGAGGTCCCCCCAGTCCATGTCCGTCGGCACCGCCTCCGGCAGAGCGCCGGACGGCGCCTGAAGGGCGCACTCCGCCCAGATGACCTTGCCCTCGTCGGTGTAGCGCGTGCCCCAGGACTGGGCCAGCTGCGCCACGAGGAACAGGCCCCGGCCGCCCTCGTCGTAGGTGGCCGCGTGGCGCAGGTGCGGCGCTGTGCTGCTGGTGTCCGCGACCTCGCAGATCAGGGTGCGGTCGTGGATCAGGCGTACGTGGATGGGACCGCTGCCGTAGCGGACGGCGTTGGTGACCAGTTCGCTCAGCAGCAGTTCCGCGGTGAACGACACCTCGTCCAGGCCCCAGTCGGCCAGGCGGCGGCCGACGGCGGCTCGGACGTCCTTGACGCGGGCCGGGTCCGCGGGCAGCGACCAGTCGGCGACCCGGCCGGGGTCCAGCGCGTGGGTGCGGGCGACCAGCAGCGCGATGTCGTCGTCGGGGTGCTCCGGCGCCACGGCGCTGAGGATCTCGCGGCAGGTGTCGTCCGGCGCGCGGTCCGGGTGGGCGAGCACCCGGCGCAGCAGCTCGAAGGAGGCGTCCAGGTCCCGCCCGCGGTCCTCGACGAGCCCGTCGGTGTACAGGACGAGTTCGCTGCCCTCGGGGAGGGGGATCTCGGTGGACTCGAACGGCAGGCCGCCGAGGCCCAGGGGAGGCCCGGCGGGCAGGTCGGGGAAGGTCACGCTGCCGTCGGGGTGCACCAGCGCGGGCGGCAGATGGCCCGCGCGCGCCATGGTGGCCCGCTGCGAGGTGGGGTCGTAGACGGCGTACAGGCAGGTCGCGCCGATGATGCCGGTGGTGCCGCAGGCCGTCTCGTCCCGGTCCAAGCGCCCCACCAGGTTGTCGAGGTGGGTGAGCACCTCGTCGGGGCAGAGGTCGAGTTCGGCGTAGTTGCGCGCGGCCGTGCGCAGCCGGCCCATGGTGACCGCGGCGTGCAGGCCGTGGCCCACCACGTCGCCGACGATCAGCGCGACCCGGGTGCCGGAGAGGGGGATGACGTCGAACCAGTCCCCGCCGACCTCCCATTCGGCGGGCTGGTAGCGGTGCGCGATCTCCAGGGCGTTCTGCTCCGGCAGCCGGTTCGGCAGCAGGCTGCGCTGCAGCGCCAGGACCATGGTGTGCTCGCGGGTGTAGCGGCGGGCGTTGTCGATGCAGATCGCTGCGCGTGTGGCGAGTTCCTGGGCCAGGGAGCGGTCGTCGTCGTCGAAGGGCGACGGGGACTCGCAACGGTAGAAGCTGGCGATGCCCAGGACGACGCCGCGGGCGAGGAGGGGGACGGCGATCAGGGAGTGGACGCCCATGGAGACCAGTCGTTCGGTGTGGGCGGGCTCCTGGGAGAGCCAGCCGGTGGAGACCCTCAGATCGGGTACCAGCACGGCCTGCTCGCGGTCCAGGCACCGGGACTGCGGCGTCGCGGGTCGCGGGTCGATCCGCTCGCCGACCGGGTAGAAGGGGAGGCCGTCACGGGTGCCGTGCATCACCGCGCGCACCATGCCGGTGCGCGGGTCGGCCGCCTCCTCGCCGCGCAGGACCGCCTCGGGCAGGTCGATGGCGACGTGGTCCGCAAGACGCGGTACGGCCATCTCGGCCAGTTCGAGAGCCGTGCGGCGCACGTCCAGGGTGGTGCCGATACGGGCGCTCGCCTCGGACAGCAGCTCCAGACGTCGGCGCGCCGCGACGGCGTACCTTCCCACGCCGGGCTCCCCGACGAGGACCAGCGGGCCGTCGGTAGGGGTCGGGACGGGTGCGCCGCCGCCGGACCGCTCGGGCGTACGGACGGTGATGGGCGGAGCCGTGGTCACCTGGCCGGGCGGCACACCGGGAAGGTGCCGGGGCACCGGAATGACGGGCGTGTCCGGCGTGGCGAGGTCGCGCGGTTCGCCGGGGCGGCCGGGCAGGGTGAGCAGTGGCTGCGGCCCGTCCTCGTGCAGGACCGCCTCGACGGCGACGCCCTCGGTGCCGCCGGGGCCGGTCACCACCTGGCTCACCAGGGTGACCCGCCGGCCGTCGCAGAGGGCCACCTCGACCGCGCCGCGCTGGGCGGCGGAGATCAGCTCCGCGGCCTTCTCCTTGACGATCATCCGGTCGCGCCCGTTGAGCTCGCTCAGGGCCGGCTCGTCCATGCCGATCCGCGCGGCGTCGAGCAGCCGCGCGCCGACCGTGGCGCCGCGCCGGGCATCGAGGTATGCCTGGAGCAGGTCACGCTCGCGCGCCGAACTCTGTTCCAGCAGCCGGCGCTCGATCGCGTGGGCGGCCTGGACGATCAGGTTGTCCATGACCGGGCCGGCGTCGGTGCGGGGGCAGCCGAAGGACAGGACGCCCTCGATGCGTCCGCTGAGCAGATCCCGGATCGGGATGGCCGAACAGGCGTTGCCCTGCGACCGCTCGGCGAAGTGCTCCGCGCCGTACAGTCGGCACAGCCGCCGCTCCGCCAGGGCGAGGCCGATGCCGTTCGTGCCTGCGACGTGCTCGGCGAACACGAACCCGGGGACGACCTGGAACGGCGGCAGCCTGCGCGCCAGCGACGGTTGCCCGAAGCGGCGCGCGAGCACCGTTCCCTCCCCGTCGGCAAGCCCGATGTTCACCCGGCTGCCGGCGAACCGGTTCTGCAGCCAGTCGAGCACCGGGTCGGCCGCACGGACGAGCCGTACGTCCGTGTCGACGTCCGGCCGGTAGGGAAGCTCGGCCTGATCGGGGGAGAGGCCCAGCAGCACGGAGCGCTGCCAGGAGTTGCGGATCATGCTCCGTACGCAGCTGTCCACGGTCCCGCCCTGCAGGAACCGCTCGCGAACCTGGGCGAGGTCGATGCCGTTGTCCACGACCATGTGCATCACTCCCCTCGCCGGCTCGCCGCTGGGCTGCTCCGCCGCTCTCGTTGGGGGAACGGTTGGATGCCGTACGTAATTTTAGAACTTATATTGGCGAAAGAGACGAATTGCTCATTCCCATCATTTCGCCGTCCGGGAGATCGGTCCGCCCCTTGATGCCCGCGTCGGCATCACCCTCGATGTCCGAGATGCGTACGGGCCCTCCCGTCTCCACCGACCGTATGGCCGCGAGCGCGATCACCAGGGCCGCGCGGGCGTCCTCGCCCGTGACCGACGGGGTGCCGGCGGTGCGGACACTGTCGGCGAAGTCGGCCAGCTCCGCGATGTACGCGTCGTGGAAGAGGTCCTGGTCGTAGGCCACGCACTCGGCGGCGATGCCGTCCGGTCCGTACGCCGTCAGGTGGGTGCGGCGAAGGTCGCCCGTCGTCAGCATGCCCGCGGAGCCGAGGACCTCGCCGCGCACGTCGTAGCCGTAGACGGCCTGGAAACTCGCCTCCGCGGTGGCGAGGGCGCCGTCGCCGAAGCGGATCGTGACCATGGCCGTGTCCAGCAGGCCGCGGTCCTTGAAGTCGGGACGGATCAGGGCGTCGGCCCACGCGAACACCTCCACGGGCTCGGCGCCCGGGTTGAGGAACCGCAGGGTGTCGAAGTCGTGGATGAGGGTCTCGAGGAAGATCGTCCACGGCGGGATACGCGCCGGATCGGCCAGCTTCGGGTCGCGGGTGAGCGAGCGCAGCAGCTGCGGGGTGCCGATGGCGCCCGCGGCGATCTTCTCGTGGGCGGCGCGGAAGCCGGGGTCGTAGCGGCGGTTGAAGCCCACCTGGAGCACTGTGCCAGCCTCGGCGGCGGCCGCGACGGCACGGTCGGCCTCCGCGAGCGTGACCGCCATCGGCTTCTCGCAGTACACCGCCTTGCCCGCGCGCGCCGCGGCCTCGACCAGACCGGCGTGGGTGCGGGCCGGGGTGGCGATCACCACCGCGTCGACCGCCGGGTCCGCGAGCAGCTCACCGATCTCGGTGTGTGCGGTGGGGCAGCCGAGCCGGTCGGCCAGGCGCCGTGCCGCGCCCGGGGCCGGGTCGGCGACGGCGGCGAGGCGGACGCCGGGCAGCCGGTGGGCGAGGGTCTCGGCATGGAAGGAGCCCATACGTCCGGCGCCGACGAGGGCGATGGCGAGGGGCTGGTGGGTGGTCATCGGGTTCTCCGTACGGTCGCGGGTGCCTGTTGCGTGTGTGGACGGCCGTTGCGTTCGCGGGTGGTTGCGTTCGCGGACGGGTGCTGCCTTCGCGGGGGCCGTGCCTCCGCGTGTGGCCCTTGCTCAGAGGGTGAACGCGGAGCGGAAGCGCTCCAGGGCGCGGTCGCCGTCGTCGTCGGAGGCCCAGGCCTCCAGGGCGACCGTGCCGTCGTAGCCGAGGTCCGCCAGGGCGCGGGCGACGGCCGGGTAGTTGATCTCGCCGGTGCCGGGCTCCCGGCGGCCGGGCACGTCCGCCACCTGGATCTCGCCGATCAGGCCAAGCCCGTGCGCCTCGCGGAGGAGTCCGATGAGGTTCCCCTCGCCGATCTGGGCGTGGTACAGGTCCAGGTTCATCCGCAGGCCGGGGCGGTCCACGGCCGCGACCAGGGCGAGGGTGTCGGCGGCTGTCGCGAACGGTACGCCCGGGTGGTCGACCGCCGTGTTCAGGTTCTCCAGGGTGAAGGTGACCCCGGCGCTCTCGCCCAGCTCGGCCAGGCGGGTCAGGGTGCGGTGGGCCGCGATCCACATCGGGCCGGTGGCCGCGCCGGTCACCGGCACCACCGGCAGGCCCTCGGCGTCCAGCCCGGTGCCGTGCAGGTTCAGCCGGGGGCACCCCAGGTGCTCGGCCGCCCTGACCGACTCCTCGGCGGTGCGCAGCAGTTCGGCGGCGCCCGCCTCGTCGGTGAGGCTGCCGCGGATGTACCCGGTCATGGACGAGAACGTGGCCGGGGTACGCGCGAGCGCGTCGAGGTCGTGCCGGGTCCAGTCCCAGATCTCGACCTGGAAGCCGGCGGAGTGAATGCGCCGCGCACGCTCGTGGATCGGCAGTTCCCGGAAGACCATCTCGGCACAGACCGCCAGTGTGTACATGGCTGCACGCCTTCTTTCACGCTTTCGTGGCCGCTCGGAACCAGAACGTTCGAGTTACTAGAACGTTCTAGTGAGGTCGGCAGCAGTAGGCCAGTCGCCGTCCCCTCCTGTCAAGCGCTCGCACCCCCACTGGACTAGAACGTTGCAGTACCCTCGGACCGGCTACGATTCCGGCCGGGAAGCACACCGGGACCGGCTCGAACAGGGAGGGAAGCCGTGCCGACGACCCCCGCGGCCGGGGAGGGAAAACGGCCGACCCTCGCCGACGTCGCGGCACGGGCGGGCGTGTCCGTCGCCCTGGTCTCCATCGTCATGCGCGGGGCCAAGGGCGCAGGCGCCGCCACCCGCGAACGCGTGCTCAGGGCCGCCGAGGAGATCGGCTATCGGCCCGACACCCGGGCCCGCTTGCTGCGCAGCAGCCGTTCGCGCCTGCTCGGCGTGCAGTTCGGGCTGCGCGAGCCGTTCCACACCGACCTGGTGGAGGGCATCTACGCCGCCGCGGAGCCCGCCGGCTACCAGGTGGCCCTCAGCGCGGTCGCGCCCTCCCGCGGCGAGCGGCAGGCGGTGGAGGCGCTGCTCGCCGACCGGTGCGAAGCCCTGGTCCTGCTCGGCCCCGAGATGCCCGTCGCCCGGCTGGCGGACCTCGCGACCCAGGTCCCCGTGGTCTCGGTGGCCCGTCGGCTGCGGTCGGCCCCGCCCGGCGTCGACGTCGTGCGCACCGCCGACGACGAGGGCGCCCGCCAGGCCGTCGACCACCTGGTCGCGCTGGGCCACCGCGCCATCGTGCACATCGACGGCGGCCGGGCGCCCGGTGCCGCCGACCGCCGCCGCGGCTACCGCACCGCGATGAACCGCCACGGCCTCCAGGACCACGTACGCCTGCTGACCGGCGGGCTCACCGAGGAGGCCGGCGCCCGGGCCGCACGCGCCCTGCTCGCCGAAGCGCCCCGGCCGACCGCGGTGCTGGCCTTCAACGACCGTTGCGCCATGGGTGTCCTCGACGCCTTCCTGCGGGCCGGTGTCGGCGTCCCCGACGAGGTGTCCGTGGTCGGCTTCGACGACACCCGCCTGGCCCGCCTCGCCCACATCGACCTCACCACCGTGGCCCAGGACATCCCCCGCCTGGCCGAACTCGCCGTCGGCCGCACCATCGCCCGGCTGGAAGGGGAGACGGACAGCGAAACGGCCCCGGGCAAAGAGGCCGTCATCGCCCCGCGCCTGGTCGTCCGGGGCACCACGGCGGCGCTCCGAGAGCACTGACGGCCGCCCTGCGCGCACCAGCGCGCTCGCGCCACGCCGGCGGGCGGCAGCGGGCGGACGCCCCTAGGCTGGCCCGCGGAACCTCGGGACCTGCGGCTCGGTGGGAGTCAGCCCATGACACGTGCGTGTACGCGATGGCGCAGGGGGGCCGTGGCCGCCGTGGCGGCGGGGATGCTCGTCGTGCCGGCCGCGGGCGGTACCGCGTTCGGAGCGGCCCGGTCGCCTGTCACGGGCGTCACCGCCGCCGGACCGCCCACGCCGTCGGCCTCGGGTGAGGTCCGAGACCTCACCCCCGCCGTGACGCGGCAACTCGACGCGGCCGTTCGGCGGGTCATGCGGGAGGCGCACGTGCCCGGCGTGACCGTGGGGCTGTGGACACCCCACCAGGGCAGCTACGTCCGGTCGTTCGGCGTCGCCGACCAGAGCAGCGGGCGGCGGATGTCGCCGGACCTTTACCTGCGGATCGGCAGCGAGACCAAGACGTTCACCGTGACCGCGCTGCTCCAGCTGGTCGACCGGGGCAGGGTGGGCCTGGACGACCCGATCGGGAAGTACGTCGGCGGCGTACCGAACGGCGACAGGATCACCCTGCGCCAACTGGCCGGCATGCGCAGCGGGTTGTTCAACTACTCGCAGGACCCGGACTTCTTCAAGGCGCTGACGTCCGATCCGCGACGGGCCTTCACGCCACGGCAGTTGCTCGACTACGCCTTCAGGCATCCTGTGCTGTTTCCGCCCGGGCAGAAGTTCGACTACTCCAACACCAACACCGTCCTGCTGGGCCTGGTCGTCGAGAAGGCCGGCGGCCAGCCGCTCGCGGACTTCATCCGGAGGAACGTCCTAGGACCGGCCGGCCTCCACCACACGCTGTTCCCGCTCGACGCCGGCTTTCCGATCCCGCACGCGCGGGGGTACACGGACCAGACCGCGAGCGGGAAGGTCGAGGACGCCACCGACTGGAACCCCTCCTGGGCATGGGCGGCCGGCGCGATGATCTCCGATCTGCGGGACCTGCGGGTGTGGGCGCGGACGGTGGCCACCGGCATGCTCCCGGGCGGCGGCACCCTGATCAGCCCGGCCCTGCAGAGACAACGGCTCACCGCACCCCCGACCCCCGTCCCGGGTGCCGGATACGGCCTGGGCGTCTTCGATGTCCACGGCTGGATCGGGCACAACGGTTCACTGCCGGGCTACCAGTCCCTCACCGTCCACCTCCCGTCGGCGCGGACGACCCTCGTGGTGCTGCTGAACACCGACATCGGCCATGCCGGCCAGGAACCCAGCACGCTCTTCGGCGAAGCGATCACGAAGCTCGTCACGCCCGGGCACGTCTTCGGCCTGCCCGCCCAACCGGCAGGCAGGTGAGGACGGCGACCTTGGTCCCAACCCGGTAGTTCGACGACCGTCGCGCCCCGTGCGCGGGGCGGGACCCGTCCGCACGTCCGCACATCTCACGTCCGCAGTCCCGAACGTCTGTGCGTCGCCGCGCCTGCGCCGCGCAGACCCCCGCGACCTGCCGTGCGCCGTCGTGTGCGGCCCGCGCTCCGGTGGCTCGCCGTCGCCGGTCGTCCCACGGGACGTTTCCCGTATCCCTGGCACAACGGGACGGAATCCCCGGCCGTCGGCACGGAAACGCTGGGCGACATGAGATCACGCAGACCGTGATCGGCATCGTCAGCACGGAGGTTCCCATGATTCGCCGGACACTGCAGAGCGGCCTGGTGGCCGCGGTCGCGATGTTCGCGCTGGTGCCCACGGCCGCCGCCGCCGTCGCCGCCGACGGCGGCCGGCCCACCCCGGCACCGGTCGTGCGGACGGTTCCGCACCGCCCGCACATCCTGCTCCCCGCCCCGGCCCGGCACATCGCGGCCCGGCACCGCGCGCACCGCTCCACACGCTGCTCCCACCCCGCCCGCCACACCCGGCATGTCACCCGCGTGGTCCACCACCGGCGCCCCGTCCGCCTCGTGGGACACGTCGCCACGCGCCACGTCAGACTGAACGTCCGCTCCGGTCCCGGCTTCCGCTACCGCGTCGTCGGCCACGCGCACGTCAACGGCCGCCTCGTACTGGTCTGCAAGAAGAACGGCTCGTACGTCTTCGGCGACCGGCGCTGGTACAAGCTCTCGGGCAACCGGGGCTACGTCTCCGCCCACTACGTCCGCACGCGGGGCGCACTGCCCTGGTGCTGACACCGCGACCGCTCTCCCCTCCAAGGGACGGCCTGCCCGGCTCACGCATGTGACCGGGCAGGCCGTCGGTGTGCTCCGTCCCGGCGACTCAAGTCGCCCATTTCTCATACCGGTCCCGATGTGTGGCGGCACCGAGCCCCCGGGAACACATCTCGACAACAAGGGCGAACCACCCAAATAGGATTAGGTGTTGAGGGACAGGTCATGAGACAGCCCCAAGGATCCAGACCGTGAAGGCCGGCGCGGCACGGACGGCGGCGCCCTGCGGCACCTCGGCCGCAGCGCCCCCACAGACGGACGAGGCGTTCGTGACCACGCTGCGCGACCTGAAGGAGCGCACCGGTCTCAGCCTCGCGGCCCTCGCCGCGCGCACCCCGTACAGCAAGTCCGCCTGGCACCGCTATCTCACCGGCGCCCAACGGCCCCCTCGTTCGGCGGTCGAGGCGCTCGCCGCACTCGCCGGCGCCGACTCCGCTCCCGTGCTGACCCTGTGGGAGGCGGCCGACCGCCCGCCGCCCGCGGACACGCCGCCGCACGACGGCCCCCCGCCGCGGACCGCCCGGCCGCGCCGGCTGCCGCTGTCGGCGGTCGCCCTGATCGTCGCGGTCACCGCGGTGGCCGTCGCCCTCCTCGCCTCCGACCGCTCCGGTGCGCCGGGCGGACGGCTCGCGGCAGCCTCGCCCCGGTGCCGGGGCGACGCCTGTCAGGGGCGGTTGCCCGACGTGTCCGCCTGCGACCGGGACGCGCAGACCAAGAGCAAGGTCCGCGACGCCTCCTATGCGGTACGCCTCCAGTACTCCCCGAGCTGCGGCACCGCCTGGGCCGAGGTCGACGCGGACGCCTCCGACGCCCGCGTCATCTCCGTCCGCAAGGGGCGGGACATGCTCTCCGCGGCGTATCCGGGAGACGGTTCCGGCGGCTCGGCGAGCCCCATGCTCGCCGTGACGTCGCCCGACGACGTGGAGGCGTGCGCCAAGGTGGACGGCAAGCTGGCGTGCACCGGCCTGGACGCCGAGCCCGCCGAGGAGCACTGACCGTATGCCCGAGTCGGTCCCCGCCCCGGGAATGTGCGGTCTCCACGCTCTGTCCCTGCCGGAGGTCCTACATGTTGTAGGGTTTGGCTCGTCCGTCCGCCGGTCGGTATCGGCCGGCCCGTTGTGCGCCGATCGGGGGATCTGTGCGGGAGTCCGAGGAGCCGTCACCAGCGGGCGGCCCGATCTTCGAACGGATGGTGGACCGGGCTCTCGGCCATCCGGTGATCGCGGCGGCGATCGGCGCCACCGGGGCGGGACCGGTGCGCGAGCAGCTGCGTGTGCGGGCACTGGAGGCGCGCGACCGCCTCGCCGGGATCGCCGCCGACGAGTACCACCACTACCTCGCGCTGCGGGCCGCGGCCGTCGACTGCGACAGGCCGGCGGGGGACGGCGACGATCGTATGCAAAGAAGACTGCTGCCAGCGCTCGCGGTCCTGGTGCCGAGCCTCGGCGCCGCGGCCACGGGAGTGTTCCTGCTGTGCGGCTTCGGACTGCGGGCCTTCGCCGTGCGCCCGCACATCGGCGACGGGCTCGTGATGTCCGGGGTGATCGCCGCCGTCGTGACGGCGGGAGCGGCCCTCGGGGACCTCGCCTGGCTCCTGGCGGCCCGCGCCCGGACCCGCCGCGACGACGGCGACCACCCCGCAGACCGCGATCCCCGGGTGCGCCGGGCCCGCGAGGCCTGGGAGCGCGCCCTGCTGGAGCGGGCGATCATGCCGTTCCTGCTCGAACACGCGGACCTCGAACGCGCCGGGCTCGAGCACACGGAGGAGAGAGCCCCATAGCCAGACCCGTAGACTTCCAGGGGGTTCCCGTTCGGGTGAACCTGTCGCCCCCGGCGGCCGTCCCGCGCCCCCCCTCACGGGTTCGCGGGAACGGGATCGTCCTTGCCGGACTCCTACCCTAGGAAAAGCCACCGTTACCCCTACGAAATGTAGGGTCGATGTGAGTGTTTCCGTCCATGCCGGTCGCTCCGGCCTCTTACTCGTCAAGGTGAGTCATCGCGGTGCCCCCACAGCAGCAAGCAGAGATCGTCCAGCAACGCGCCCGGCGCCCGCAGGGCGCGGCGGGGGAGGGCCCGTCCCTGCCCGCGCGCCTGGGCCCCGGGGCGGCCGTCGCCACGGTCTGGTACCTGCGGCTGATGGCCCTGCTGAACATCGTGGCCGTCGTCTCGCTGCCCTTCCGTGAGGAAGTGCACGAGCACAACGGCGGTCAGTTCTTCACCCCCTACCTGGCCACCGCCGGACTGGTCTCGGCGGCCCTGGCCCTGTTCCTGGCCATGGTCATGCGGCGCCGCAAGCGCGCGGCCTGGATCGCCAACATCCTGCTCGCCGGCCCGCTGCTCGTGCTCTACGCGGCCGCTCTGACCCAGCACCAGTACAACCGGCACGTCTTCAACTGGATCTCCGCCCTGCTCACCGGTCTGTTCGTGGCCGCGCTGCTGCTGGGCCGCAAGGAGTTCCGGGCCGTGGGCGACCGCTCCAACCCCAAGCTCGCGCTGATCGTCGCCGCCTGCGGCATCGTCGTCAGCGGCGGCATCGGCACCCTGCTGGTGGACGCCACCAACAAGGCGCACACCGAGGCCTCGGCCTCCCTCGCGGACAAGATCGTGTACGCGCTGCTGCGCGGCGTCAGCGTCGGCCCGCTCGCCGACCACATCGAGCACGTGCACGCCCCCCGCTGGGTGGACATCACCATCAACGTCCTGACGGCGGCGACCTTCCTCCTCGTCCTGTACGCCTGCTTCCGCGCACCCCGCGGCCGCGAGCTCCTCGGCGAGGAAGACGAGCGACGGCTGCGCGAACTGCTCGCCAAGCAGGGCGAGCGGGACTCCCTCGGCTACTTCGCGCTGCGCCGCGACAAGGCCGTGATCTGGTCCCC
Organism: Streptomyces sp. NPDC001796; assembly: GCF_042892355.1. Classification (NCBI taxonomy): domain Bacteria; kingdom Bacillati; phylum Actinomycetota; class Actinomycetes; order Kitasatosporales; family Streptomycetaceae; genus Streptomyces; species Streptomyces sp. NPDC001796. The sequence continues at coordinate 155,629 of NZ_JBIAUC010000003.1, forward strand.
GAGCGGCAAGGCCGCCATCGCCTACCGGGTGATCGGCGGCGTCACCCTCGCCTCCGGCGACCCGATCGGCGACCCGGAGGCCTGGCCCGGCGCCATCGAGGAGTGGCTGGAGGAGGCCCGTAGGCACGCCTGGACGCCCGCCGTCATGGGCGCGAGTGAAGAGGCCGGCACGATCTACGCCCGGCACGGACTGGACGCCCTCGAACTGGGCGACGAGGCGATCGTGGAGGTCGCCGACTTCAGCCTCGAGGGACGCGCGATGCGGGTCGTGCGGCAGGCGCACAACCGGGTACGGCGCGCCGGATACACCGTGACCATCCGCCGCCACAGGGACATTCCCGAGTCCGAGATGGCCGAGCTGATCGAGAAGGCCGACCACTGGCGCGACGGCGCCACCGAGCGCGGCTTCTCCATGGCCCTCGGCCGCCTCGGCGACCCCGCCGACGGCTGCTGCATGATGCTGGAGTGCCGCGACAGCGAGGGCGAGCCGCGCGCCCTGCTCAGCTTCGTCCCCTGGGGCGAGCGGGGCCTCTCCCTCGACCTGATGCGCCGCGACCGCGACTGCGAGAACGGCCTGATGGAGTTCATGGTCATCGAGCTGCTGCTGCGCGCCCGCGACCTCGGCATCGAGCGGGTGTCGCTCAACTTCGCCATGTTCCGCGCGGTCTTCGAACGCGGCTCCCGCCTCGGCGCCGGACCCGTCCTGCGGCTGTGGCGCTCGGTGCTGACGTTCTTCTCCCGCTGGTGGCAGATCGAGTCCCTGTACCGGGCCAACGCCAAGTACCGGCCGGTCTGGGAGCCCCGCTTCCTGCTGTTCGAGAACACCCGCGACATACCCCGGATCGGTATCGCCAGCGCACGGGCCGAGGGGTTCCTGACCGTACCGAGCCTGCCGGCCCTCTTCCGCCGCCGGCACGCCCCGGCCGCCGGGGGACAGCCGAAACCGGCGTACGGCAGCGGCCGGTGACGGCGGAAGGTCATTGAGCGGCAAAGTCCCGGGTCCGCGGTGAGACACCGCGCCCGGGACTTCGTATGAGTGGGGAGGGGGAAACCCCCCCCAGCGCCGCCCGCCCCTTTCCGGAGGTACCCCGCCCGTGACCGTCGTCAAAGCACCCCCGGCCCCGGTCGACCGGGGCCACGACGAGGAGCCTTCGCAGGGCTGGCAGTTCAACTCCTCCCTGGGCCTGACCCTGCTGCTGCTCGTGCTGGTCGTCGGTCAGGGCCCGATCCGCCGGGCGCTGGGCGCGCCGGTGATGCAGAGCTGGATGACCGTGTTCCTCGCGGTGGTCGTCCAGGCGCTGCCGTTCCTCGTCCTCGGCGTGCTGCTGTCCGCGGCGCTCGCCGTGTTCGTCCCGCCGTCGTTCTTCGCCCGCGCGCTGCCGAAGCGGCCCGCCCTCGCGGTGCCCGTCGCCGGGGTGGCCGGGGCGGTCCTGCCCGGCTGCGAATGCGCCTCGGTGCCGGTCGCCGGGGCGCTGGTACGCCGGGGGGTGACGCCCGCGGCGGCGCTGGCGTTCCTGCTGTCCGCGCCCGCGATCAACCCGATCGTGCTGACCGCCACCGCCGTGGCCTTCCCCCGTGACCCCGAGATGGTCCTGGCCCGGTTCCTGGCGAGCCTGCTCGTTGCGTGCGCGATGGGCTGGCTCTGGCAGCGCCTCGGCCGCTCCGACTGGCTGCGGCCGCCGGCCCGGGCGTCGTACGAAGGGCAGAGCAAGGGGGCCGCGTTCTGGGGGTCCGTACGGCACGACGTGATGCACGCCGGGGGCTTCCTGGTCGTCGGCGCCATGGCCGCGGCGACCCTCAAGGCCGTGGCACCGGCGAGCTGGCTGCGGACGGCGGCCGGCAACCCGGTGGTGGCGGTCCTCGCGCTCTCCGTGCTCGCGGTGCTGCTGTCGATCTGCTCCGAGGCGGACGCGTTCGTGGCGGCCTCGCTGTCGCAGTTCTCGCTGACCGCGCGGCTGGCGTTCCTGGTGGTCGGGCCGATGATCGACCTGAAGCTGTTCGCGATGCAGGCCGGCACCTTCGGCCGCTCCTTCGCGCTGCGGTTCGCGCCCGCCACCTTCGCGCTTGCGGTCCTGGTGTCGGTACTGACCGGGGCGGTGCTGCTGTGAACCGTCAGGCGCAAGCGGCCGTCCTGTTCCTGGTCGGCGGGGCACTGCTGCACGCCGGGACCACCAGCCTGTACCTGCGCTACGTCAAGGCGGGCCTGCAGCCGCTGCTGCTCGCGGCCGGCGCCGTCCTGATCGCGGCGGCGGGCGCCACCTTCTGGTACGAGTTGCGCCGCGCGCGGGCGGCCCGCAAGCACCCGGGCGGCGAGGCACACGACCAGCATGACGAATCCGCCGACGGCCACGGCCATGGCCACGCCCACCGGGAGCCGGGGATCTCCTGGCTCCTCGTGCTCCCGCTGTTCGCGCTCATCCTGGTCGCCCCGCCCGCGCTCGGCTCCTACAGCGCCCTGCGCTCGGGTACGGCCCTCCAGCAGCCCCTGGCCTATCCGGCCCTGCCGTCCGGTGACCCGGTGAGGCTCGGCCTGGTGGACTACGCGGGCCGCGCGGCGTACGACCACGGACGCTCCCTCGGCGGCCGGAAGGTGGAGATCACCGGGTTCGTCGCCCTGGACCGCACAGGGACGCCCTACCTGGTCCGCATGGCCCTCAACTGCTGCGCAGCCGACGCCCAGCCGGTCAAGATCGGCCTGACCGGCAAGCTGCCGCCCGTCCTGCAGCCGGACTCCTGGCTCGACGTCACCGGCACCTACACGGCGAAGCGCGCCAAGGACCCCGTCAACGGCGGGATCATCCCCTACCTCGACGTCATACAGGCGAAGCCCGTCGCGACACCCGGCGACCCGTACGACGAGAGCTGGAACAGCTGAGCGCGGTCCGGCGCCTGGGCAGCGTCAGGCGCCGGACCCCCGGACCCCGTCCAGGGCCACGGTCAGGACCCGGTCCCGCTGCTCGTCGTCCAGGAAGTTCGTCGCCGTGATGCCGGCGACCATCCGCAGCAGGTCGTCGAAGGTCATGTCCGTGCGCGCCTCGCCGGCCTGCTGCGCGCGCTCGAAGAGCGGGCCGCCCGCCCGGTACATGGACTCCCGGCAGGCCAGGAAGATCTCCGACTCGTCGTCCATCGCCTCGCGGATCGCCCGCTTGGTCACCGTGTAGTCCACGAACCGGCGCAGCCACGAGGTGAGCGCCTCCCACGGCTCACGGTCCTCGACCTCCCGCGCCACCCGGCACAGGTCGTTCACCTCGCCCGCGTAGACGCTCTCGAAGAGATGGCGGCGGGTGGGGAAGTTGCGGTACAGCGTGCCGATCCCGACGCCCGCGCGGCGCGCGATGTCCTCAAGGGACGCCTCCGCGCCGTGCTCCGCGAAGGCCTCGCGGGCGGCGGCGATCAGGGCGTCGTAGTTGCGGGCGGCGTCCTTACGGTGCGGCCGCTGGGACGCCACGATCTCACTGACGGGGAACGGCGGGGTCGTCACTGCTGCCTCCCGAGGCCGGCCGGTTGAAGCGGAGGTATGCCTCCGCTACAGTGGAGGCACGCCTCCACTTTAACAGTCGGGGTGCGTCCGCCCCGGACGCGTGCGGCCACGCGCGCCCTCGGGGGCCTCGTACCCATGACCTCGTACTGCGGGCCCTGCGCCGATCGCACCGCCCGCCCTCACTCCATCCGCTCCGCGACCGCTCCCCGCGGCCGTCGGCGTGCTCCACGCTGCCCTGACGCAGGACGGAGTCCTACGACCGCGGCCGGAAGAACCCGGCCGCGCCCTGTTCGGAAAGGCTTTTATGCCCCGGAAGTCCACCCGCCTCACCTTCGCGGTCCTCGCGACCGGTGCGGGCGTGTTCTCCATGTTGCAGTCCCTGATCGCGCCGGCCCTGCCGACGGTCCAGCACGCGCTGCACACCTCGCAGTCCACCGCGACCTGGGTGATGACGGCGTACCTGCTGTCCGCCTCGGTCTTCACACCGATCCTCGGACGGGTCGGCGACCTCGTCGGAAGGAAACGCACACTCGTCGCGGTGCTGCTGACGCTGCTGGCCGGCTGTCTGCTCGCCGCGCTCGCGCCGAACATCGGCGTGCTGATCGTCGCCCGGGTCGTCCAGGGCGCCGGCGGCGCGCTGTTCCCGCTGTCGTTCGGCATCATCCGGGACGAGTTCGCCCCGGCCGAGGTGAGCGGCAGCATCAGCAACCTGTCCGCCGTGATCGCCGCCGGTGGCGGCGTCGGCATCGTGGCGGCCGGTCCCATCGTCTCCGCGCTCGACTACCGCTGGCTGTTCTGGATCCCGGTCGCCGTCGTCGCCGTCACCACACTGATCGCCGCGCGCTTCGTGCCCGAGTCGCCGAGCCGGGCCGAGGGACGCGTCAACTGGCTCGGTGCCGTCCTGCTGTCCGCGTGGCTGGTGGCGCTGTTGCTGCCGCTCAGCCAGGCGACCAGGTGGGGCTGGGGATCGGCCAGGGTGATCGGTCTCTTCCTCGCCGCCGCCGCAGTGTTCGCGCTGTGGCTGACGGCCGAGGCGCGTTCCCGCAGCCCGCTCATCGATCTGCGCGTCCTGCGGCTGCCCGCCGTGTGGACGACCAACACCGCCGCGCTGCTGTTCGGCGCGGGCATGTACGCGATCTGGTCCTTCCTGCCCGCCTTCGTGCAGACGCCCCGCTCCGCCGGATACGGCTTCGGCGCGTCCGTCACCGCATCGGGGCTGCTCATGCTGCCGATGCTGGTGGCCATGTTCGTCTCGGGCGTGCTGAGCGGCCGCCTGGAGCCGGTCGTGGGAGCCAAGGCGCTGCTCACTGCGGGGGCCGCGCTGGGTGCGGTCGCCTGCGGGTTCCTCACCCTGTGGCACGACGCGCAGTGGCAGGTGGCTCTCGTGGCGGGCGTGTTCGGCTTCGGCATCGGACTGGCCTTCGCCTCCATGGCCAACCTGATCGTCGGCAGCGTTCCGGCCGAGCAGACCGGTGCGGCGACCGGGATGAACGCCAACATCCGCACGATCGGCGGCTCCATCGGCGCGGCCGTCACCAGTGTGCTGGTGACGGGTCGGTTGCAGCCGACGGGGCTGCCGTACGGCTCCGGGTACACGCATGGCTTCGGTCTGCTGGGGGTGCTGTGCCTCGGCGCCGCGCTGGCCGCGTTGCTGGTGCCGGGCAGGCGCGCGTTGCGCACCGAGGGTGCGCCGCGAGCCGCTTCGCGCCCGGAGCGGGAGGCTGCCACGTCGGGTACGTGACGTACCGAGCCTTGCCGCCCCTGAGGGTCCCCGGAGGCGGCAAGGCTCGGTCGGTCGCGAGCGGCCGGTCTTCGGTATCGCCACCGCTGAGGTGATGGGCGTAATGGGCAGCCCCTGGCTCATCGCCTCCATGGCGCTGACAGTGGTCGCCGCGCTCCTGCTGGGCACCGCGGTACTCGGCGTCCAGGACGACGTGGTCACGCACCTCGACAAGTCCGAACAGACGTCCCCCTCGGAGTCCGTCATCGCCCGGCTGCCCCGCCTGTCGATGATCACCGGACTGTTCTCCCTTGCCTGGCTGATCGTGGTGGTCCTGTTGATCGTCCGCCCCGGCTCGACGACAGGCGCATGCCGGCTCAGACCGCCACCCCGCCGGCAGGGAAGTCGCGCCGACGGCTCAGCGTGGTGAGCACGGGCCGTGCGGCGAGTTCGGTGCCGGGGCGTGCCGCGCCGCCCATTCGATGCTCCTCGGCGGGCAGCGCCCGAGGCAGGCCGCTGATGGCGCCTCAGCCCTCACCGCCGTCCGCGGCCACCTGCGCGAGTGTGCGTCCGCTGCGGACCGACCGGGCGCGGCGCGGGTCGGGCGTCCGATGGCCGCCGGAGCCGGCGCGCCCCGCCTTCACCAGCAACCAGGCCTCCTCCCTGTCGCCCCGCTCCGCGCCGCGGAACCGGGTGAGGGCGTACTCGCCGTGCAGCTTCGACCCGTCGAGCCGGAACGTGGCGTGCCCGCGCTCGAGCGACTCCTCGAAGGGCACGGGGCGTCCGCGCCGGTCGTGGCTGAGCGGCTGGTAGGTGCCGCGGTCCCAGACGATCACGGTCCCGCCCCCGTACTCGCCGGCGGGAATGACGCCCTCGAAGTTCTCGTACTCCAGCGGATGGTCCTCGGTGGGCACGGCGAGCCGCTTGTCGCCGGGGTCGGCGGACGGCCCCTTGGGGATCGACCAGGACTTCAGGACGTCGCCGACCTGGAGCCGGAAGTCGAAGTGCAGGGTGCTCGCGTCGTGGATCTGCACCACGAAGTGCGGCTCCTCGCCGGATGCCGCCACCTCGCCCCGGGGCTCGGCGGTCCGGTCGAAGTCACGTTTGCCGCGGTACTCCCGCAGCCGATCGCTGCCGCTCACGTCCGGCTCCTTCCGACTCGGTCCGGCGCCCGAGTACCCCGCAGGCCGTCATGACCACCGGACTGCGCGACGCGGTGGTGGCGTCTCCGGTGCGCGACCTGACGGCCTCCTGAAGGCACCCCGACCGAGCCGCGCCCACCGCACCGGGCCGGAGGCCCTGGCGGACCCTCGGCTCGCGCCGGGGGAGCGGGTAGTCTCCGGAGCATGCGGATCTCCGTCTCCTCGGACATGGACGAACCTGTGGCCCGCAGCCTCGTCGCCGAACTGAGCGGCCGTGGCCACGAGGTGATCACACACGGTGCGCTGATGGCCGGGGACGACCCGCAGTGGGCCGCGTGCTCCGAGGCTGCGGCCCGCGAGGTCGCCGACGGCACCTCCGACCAGGCGGTCGTGTGCTGCTGGACCGGCACCGGCGCGTCGATCGCCGCGAACAAGGTGCCGGGCGTGCGCGCGGCGCTGTGCACGGACGCGTACTCGGCGGACGGCGCCCGCCGCTGGAACGACGCCAACGTGCTCGCGCTCAGCCTGCGCCTGACCTCCGAGCCGCTCCTGAAGGAGATCCTCGACGCCTGGTTCGCCGCCCGCCCCAGCGAGGACCCCGAGGACCGGGAGAACGTGGCCCGCATCGGACGGCTCGACGGCCCGAGGGCCACCTCCTGAGGACCTGAGGCGATGGCGCCGGTCAGCCGCCCGCCACCAGTTCCGCGACCGGCTCCACCACCACCGCGGCGGACGACTCCACCGCGACGCCGTCCCGCACGCTCCACAGCCACAGCACGTCCCGCCCGAACGACCACACCAGCGACGCCAGCGCGCACCCGACGACCCCCACGTTCGCCGCGTACGGCAGCAACCCCGACGCGGCCACCAGCAGCGCGACGCCCTGCACCGCCGCCACCGTCTTGCGGGCCATGCTCGGCGGCAGTTCGCCGTTCAGCCACGGCAGCACCCGGGCCGCCGCCACGAACACATACCGCATCGCGCCGATCAGCAGCACCCACGGGCCCAGCGCCATCGACACGTACACGCTCAGCACCAGGATCAGGAACGCGTCGACCTCCATGTCGAAACGCGCGCCCAGCGCCGAGGACGTGCCCGTCCGGCGGGCCACCTTGCCGTCCACGCCATCCAGGATCAGCGCCACCGCCGTGAGCCCCACGAACACCGTCACCGGCGGCGCGCTCTCGAACGAGTCCGCGACCAGCGCGGTCACCCCGCCCACCAGGATCGCGCGGCCGAGCGTCACCCGGTTCGCCGGGCCGAACGAGCTGAGCCGGGAGCGGAGCACCGCCCGGGTGAGCACGGCCCAGGTGGCGAGCGCGAACGCCAGGCCCGTCAGCCAGCCGGCCGGACCCATGCCGATCACCGTGCCCAGCAAGGCCAGCAGCAGTACCTGCACGCCCGCCCCCACGGTCGTCTCCTGCTGCAAGAGCCTCGCCTCGTATGTGTGGTTCAGGGCCACCGCTCACCCTCCGGCCAAGTGACAGATTCGATCTTCGCGCGTACCTTGTGCGCGACTTCTCGTAGCTGCGTACGTGGTGAAACGCCGGATCGTTCAGGGAGACGCACATGGACCTCACAGCTCGTGCCTTCTGGCTGCGTTCGCCGGGCCACGGGGAGCTGCGGGACGTGGAGCTGCCGAAGCCCGGCGACGGCGACGTGCTGGTGCGCGCGCTGTACTCCGGTGTCAGCCGCGGCACCGAGACGCTCGTCTTCCGCGGCGGTGTCCCCCAGAGCCAGCACGCCGCCATGCGCGCCCCTTTCCAGGAGGGCGACTTCCCTGCCCCCGTGAAGTACGGCTACCTGAGTGTCGGGCAGGTGGAGCAGGGACCGGACGAGCTGGTCGGGCGGACCGTCTTCTGCCTCTATCCGCACCAGAGCCGGTACGTCGTCCCCGCCTCGGCCGTCACCGTGGTCCCCGACGCCGTGCCCGCCCACCGCGCCATCCTGGCCGGCACCGTCGAGACCGCCGTCAACGCCCTGTGGGACGCGGGTCCGCAGCTCGGGGACCGGATCGCGGTCGTCGGCGGCGGCATGGTCGGATGCTCCGTCGCCGCCCTCCTCGCCCGTCACCCCGGCGTCCGCGTCCAGCTCGTCGACGCCGATCCGGAACGCGCCGCGACCGCCCGCGCGCTCGGCGTCGGCTTCGCCCTGCCCGATGACGCCCTCGGCGACTGCGACCTCGTCGTCCACGCCAGCGCCAGTGAACAGGGGCTCGTCCGCGCCCTGGAACTCCTCGCGCCGGAAGGCACCGTCGTCGAACTCAGCTGGTACGGCGACCGGCGCGTCACCCTGCCGCTCGGCGAGGCCTTCCACTCGCGCCGCCTCACGATCCGCAGCAGCCAGGTCGGCACCGTCTCGCCGCGCGCTCGCGCCGGACGTGACTACGCCGACCGCATGGCCCTCGCCCTCGACCTGCTCGCCGACCCCGCGTTCGACGCGCTCGTCACCGGCGAGTCCCGCTTCGAAGACCTCCCCGACGTGCTGCCACGCCTCACCCGTGGTGAGCTCAAGGGGTTGTGCCACCGCATCCTGTACACCGCCGACTGATCCCCCGGCCGCCCGAGTTGCCCGACCTTGGGGGAAACTCCCGAAGAACTTCCAAGGAACCTCCGAACAAGGAGAACGGGCAGCTGAACAACGCGGAGGGGTCAGCCGTACTACACGGCATGCCCCCGAAGGGGACCAGACGCACCGCACCTGGAGGGTCGTCCGTTGTTCAGCATCACCGTCCGCGATCACCTGATGGTCGCCCACAGCTTCCGCGGCGAGGTCTTCGGACCCGCGCAGCGCCTGCACGGAGCGACGTTCCTCGTGGACGCCACCTTCCGCCGCGCCGAGCTGGACGACGACAACATCGTCGTCGACATCGGACTGGCCACGCAGGAGCTGGGCGCGGTGGTGAGCGAGCTCAACTACCGCAACCTCGACAACGAGCCGGACTTCGCGAACACCAACACCTCGACGGAGTTCCTGGCCAAGGTGATCGCCGACCGCCTCGCCGAGCGGATCCACAAGGGCGCCCTGGGCGAGAGCGCCCGCGGAATCGCCGGCATCACCGTCACGCTGCACGAGTCGCACATCGCCTGGGCGAGTTACGAGCGTGCCCTGTGACCGACACGACCATCGACCACGCGTCCGTGAACACCAGCGGGCAGCAGGCCCAGCCCCGCCTCGGCTATGTGCCCGTGCAGAACACGGCCCTCAGGAACGCCGACATCATCCCCATGTCCCTGCGCACCGTGCACTTCGTGATGCCGGGCGGCGTCGACGACCCGGCCACCCCCAGCGGCGGCAACGCCTACGACCGCCGGATCTGCCTCGACCTGCCCGGCTTCGGCTGGCAGGTGGAAAGGCACCTGGTCGAGGGCTCCTGGCCCCGGCCCGGGGCGCAGGCGAGGGCCGAACTCGCCCGTACGCTGCGGGACCTGCCGGACGGCACCGTCGTCCTGCTCGACGGCCTGGTCGCCTGCGGCGTCCCCGAGATCGTCGTGCCCGAGGCCGAACGCCTCTGCCTCGCCGTCCTGGTGCACCTGCCGCTCGGCGACGAGACCGGTCTGGACGCCGGGACCGCGGCCGAACTGGACGCCAAGGAGCGGGCCACCCTGCGGGCCGTGCCCGCCGTGATCGCCACCAGCGACTGGGCGGCGCGCCGGCTCGTCTCCCACCACGGGCTCGCCCCCGAGCGGGTCCATGTGGCCGCCCCCGGCGCCGACATCGCGCCCCTCGCTCCCGGCACCGACGGCGTCTCCCGGCTGCTGTGCGTCGCCGCCGTGACCCCCCGCAAGGGGCAGCACCGGCTCATCGAGGCCCTCGCCACGGTCAAGGACCTGCCGTGGACCTGCGTGTGCGTCGGCGGGCTCGGCCACGACCCGGAGTACGTGGAGCGGCTGCGCGCCCTCATCGACGAACACGGCCTGGCCGACCGGCTGCACCTGGCCGGCCCGCGGTCCGGTGCCGAACTCGAGGCCAGCTACGCCTCCGCCGACCTCATGGTCCTCACCTCGTACGCCGAGACGTACGGGATGGCCGTCACCGAGGCCCTGGCGCGCGGCATCCCGGTCCTCGCCACCGATGTCGGCGGCCTGCCCGAGGCGGTGGGCCGCGCGCCGGACGGCGGGGTGCCCGGCATCCTCGTCCCGCCGGAGGACCCCGGCGCGATCGCCGCCGAGCTGCGCGGCTGGTTCGGCGAGGCGGACGTACGGCGCCGGCTCAAGGCCGCCGCGCGCGGCCGCCGGGCGGCACTGGACGGTTGGGCGACCACGGCACGCAGCCTGGCGGGTGTGCTGGGCCGGCTGCGGCACGATCCTCGGAGGGCGGCATGAGCACGGGTACGACATCGGAGGCGGGGTCCGAGACGTCCACGGAACCGGGGCCCGGGGTGCTCCCCGCGATCCCCGCGCCCGGCGGCGGCGAGACCGAGGTGCCGCGATACGCCCCGCAGTGGCTGAGGCTGCGGGAGCCGGCCGACGCGGAGGGGCGGGCGCACGAACTGCTCGACCCGCTGCGGATCCGCCTCGCGAACCGGCCCCGGCACGGCACCGAGCTGATCGTGCACGACCTGGGCTGCGGCACCGGTTCCATGGGCCGCTGGCTCGCCCCGCTGCTCGACGGCCCCCAGCACTGGGTGCTGCACGACCGGGACCCCTACCTGCTGCACTTCGCCTCGGTGGGGGCGCCCCGCGCGGCGGCCGACGGCAGCCGGGTGACCGTCACCACCCAGCGCGGCGACATCGGACGGCTCACCCCGGACGCGCTGACCGGGGCGTCGCTGGTGACCGCGTCCGCGCTGCTGGACGTGCTCACCGCCGAGGAGATCGACACGCTCGCCCGGGCCTGCGTGGGTGCCGGTTGCCCGGCGCTGCTGACGCTGTCCGTCGTGGGCCGCGTGGAACTGACGCCGGAGCACCCCCTGGACCGGGAGATCGGCGAGGCGTTCAACGCCCACCAGCGGCGCGGTGACCTCCTCGGCCCCGACGCGGTGGGTGCGGCCTGCGAGGCCTTCGACCGGCTCGGCGCGAGCGTACGGGTCCATCCGAGCCCCTGGCGACTGGGCGCCCGGCAGCGGGAGTTGACGCAGGAGTGGCTGCGCGGCTGGGTCGGTGCGGCCGTGGAGCAGCGCCCTGACCTCGCGTCCCGTGCGGAGACGTATCTGCGGGACCGCCTGGACGCCTGCGCGGCGGGCGATCTGCGCGTGACGGTCCACCACAGCGACGTTCTGGTCCTGCCCCGCCCGACGGGAGGCGCGTGATGACGACGCGGACGGCGGCCCTGGCGACGGCGGCGGAGGAGGTGCGCGTGACCGTGACGGAAACCGTCCCCGTGGCGGCCGCCGCCCACACCGACGCACCCCCGCGCCGACGGGTCCTGCGCGCCCTGCGCACCCACGTCGGGACCCTCGCCGGGGCGCTCATCCTCGGGGTGCTGCTGTGGCGGCTCGGGACCGGCGTGCTGCTCGACGGGCTGCGGCGGATCGATGTGCCGACCCTTCTGGCCGGCCTCGGGATCGGCGTGCTGACCACCGTGTTCAGCGCCTGGCGCTGGTGCCGGGTCGCCCACGCGCTCGGCATCAGGCTGCCGTTCGGCGTCGCCGTCGCCGACTACTACCGCGCCCTGTTCCTCAACGCGGCGCTCCCCGGCGGCGTCCTCGGCGACGTGCACCGCGCGGTGCGGCACGGGCAGAGCGCCGGTGACGTCGGCCGCGGCGTCCGCGCCGTGGTCCTGGAACGCACCGCCGGCCAGATCGCCCTGGTGGCGGTGGGCGTACCGGTCCTGCTCACGGTGCCCTCGCCGGTGCTCACCCAGGCCCGCCATCTGGCCGGCCTGACGGCGCTCGCCATGCTCGGTGCGCTCGCCATCGTCGTGGCCGTCCGCATGGGTCGCGCGCCCCGTCCCTCCCGCAGGCGCCGGGCTTTCGGGGTCGCGCTCGCAGAGGCCCGCACCGCCCTGCTGGCGCGCGGGAGTTGGCCCGCCGTCCTGCTGTCGTCCGTCGTCGTGCTCGCCGGGCACCTGCTGATGTTCCTGGTGGCCGCGCGGGTCGCCGGATCGCACGCCTCCCCGGTCACGCTGTTGCCCCTGGCCCTGCTCGCGCTCATCGCGATGGGCCTGCCGCTGAACATCGGCGGCTTCGGCCCCCGGGAGGGCGTCACCGCCTGGGCCTTCGGCGCGGCGGGCCTCGGCGCGGACACCGGGCTGGGCGTCGCGGTCGTCTACGGCGTCCTCAGCTTCGTGGCGAGCCTGCCCGGCCTGCTCGTCCTGCTCGCCCGCTGGAGCACGGGCCTGCGGCACCCGCGCACCACGACGACGGACGCCGCCGAGGAGAACCGGGCCCCCGCGGCGCCCTCCCGGCCCCCCGTACCGGGCGCGGAGCGTACCCCCCACGCGCTCCGCGCCCCCCGTCCGCGCATCCGCCGCACCGGCTCCGCCCCCGCGCCCTTCCTGACCCGGGATCACCGGCGATGCGTCACACCGTCCTCGTCGCCGTCCGGCCCGACCAGGGAGAAATACGGCTCGAAGGACTCCGCGAGCGTCGCGAGCAACTGCTTCCCCTTCTCCGCGGAAGCCAGCGAAGGGCGTCCGATGACACCGGACTCCGTATAGGCCGACATACCGAGGGTGAGCAGATGCCGCCGGTCGTCGGCGATGAAATCCGTGGTCTCGTGACCAGGCCTGACCAATTCGGGATGACAGTGCAGAAGAATGGAGGTCTCGATTTCCCCGGCATGCATGTCGCTGAGCAGCGAGGTGCGCACCCCGGCCCGTTCCCGGGCCGCCTCCCAGTCCTCCGGGGCCGGGAAAAGCGCCATCCGCACACCGCTGCCCGAGGAATCCCGGACGGCATTGCCCTCCTGGACGACATTGCCGAGGACGTAATTACCGCCGTGACCGTTGACCAGGACCAGGGCCTGAACGCCCGAGCGTTCGAGCGACGCGGCGATGTCCCGTACCACCGCATGGAGAGTGACGGAGGAGATGCTCACCGTTCCCGGCCACGCCGCGTGCTCGTGCGAGCAGGAGATCGTCACCGGAGGAAGGAGGTGAACCGGATACGCGGCGGCCAGCTCGCGGGCGATCGCGCAGGCGACCAGCGTGTCGGTCGCCAACGGAAGGTACGGACCGTGCTGTTCGAAACTGCCCACGGGGAGGACGGCCACCTGACGGCGCACACCCTCCGCCCGCTCCCGCACGTCCCGCGAGGTGTCCGACGGCAGCACACCCGCGGTGCGGCCCCCGGCAGTACCCGCAGTTCCCGAACCGCTCATCACTTCACGGCCTTTCGTCTCGTACCGCCTGCGCTTACCAGATAGGAATCAGATCATGACAGACATTGACGGCGTGCTCGGCGGGAATGCCCCCTCGGGAGTCACCCGGATCGCGAACGTGCCCACCGGTGTCACCCGAGTCGTGAATGCACCCCTGCCCACCAAGTACGGTGATTTCCAGGCCGTCGGCTACCTCGACCACGACCGCGGCGACGAACAAGTGGCGCTGGTGTACGGCGACATCGAGGAAGAGGGCATGCTCGTCCGCCTGCATTCCGAGTGCCTGACCGGGGACGCCTTCGGGTCCACGCACTGCGAGTGCGGGCCCCAACTCTCCACCGCCCTCAGGCAGGTCGTGGCCGAGGGCCGCGGCATCGTCGTCTATCTGCGCGGCCACGAGGGCCGCGGCATCGGCCTGCTGGCCAAACTGCGCGCGATGAAGCTCCAGTCGGAGGGCCTGGACACCGTCGAGGCCAACCTCGCCCTCGGTCTGCCGGTGGACGCCCGCGACTACCGGGTCGCGGCGGAGATCCTGCACGACCTCGGCGTACGGTCCGTGCGCCTGCTCTCCAACAACCCGCGCAAGCGGGAGGCGCTGCTGCGGCACGGCATCAAGGTCGACGAGCAGGTGTCGCTGCTGATACCGCCGTGCGAGAACAACATCACCTACCTGCGCACCAAGCGGGAGCGGCTCGACCACTACCTGCCGCACCTGGACGCGGTGGTGCAGTCCTCGTGAGCGGCCCGCGCGGCGGCCGTCCGGCGCCGGCCGCCGCGCACCCCGCTCCCGTCGGTCCACCGACCGCCGTCGCCACGGCCTCCCGCCGGGACCCGCTGTCGGCGAGATCCTGAGGGATCTCCTCCGCGGACGCGTACCCTTCGTCGACGTCAGCCCCGTGAGCGTCGGACGCTTCGCCGCCGACGCCCCCGCGCCCGGAGGTCAACCGCGTATGACCGCACTCCACCTGTGGCTCCGCCACGAGTCCCGTACCACCGAACGGCGCACACCGATCGTGCCGTCCGACGCCCGGCGCCTGGTCGAGAGCGGCGTGACCGTGACGGTCGAGGACTCCCCGCAGCGGGTGTTCCCGGCCGAGGCGTACGAGCAGGTGGGCTGCCGTGTCGCCGAGCCGGGCTCCTGGGTGTCGGCGCCGCCGGAGGCGGTGATCGCCGGCCTGAAGGAACTCCCCGACGAGCCTTCCGCGTTGGTCCACCGACACCTGTTCTTCGGGCACGCCTACAAGGGGCAGCCGGGCGCCGCGGCCCTGCTGCGCCGGTTCGTCGCCGGGGGTGGCGCCCTGCTGGACCTGGAGTACCTGGTGGACGAGGACGGGCGGCGGCTCGTCGCGTTCGGCTACTGGGCCGGATACCTGGGCGCGGCTCTCGCCCTGCTCCAGCACCAGGGCCGGCTGACCGCGCCGCTGCGGCCGACGTCCAAGGAGGAACTGGACGAACAACTGCGCGCCGCCTCGGGCGAGGTGCGGGCGCTGGTGATCGGCGCCCTCGGCCGCAGCGGACGCGGTGCCCGGGTCGCGCTCGGCGTCGCGGGCGCCGACCCCACCTGCTGGGATCTGGCCGAGACCCGGAACCTGGACCGTCAGGCCCTGCTCGCCCACGAGCTGATGGTCAACACCGTCCTGACGACCCGGCCCGTCCCGCCCTTCCTGACGGACAAGGACCTCGACGAACCCGGGCGCCGCCTGCGCACCCTGTGCGACGTGACGGCCGACGTCGGCTCGCCCCTGAACCTCCTGCCGGTCTACGACACCCCGACCGACTGGGACCACCCGGTACGCCGGCTGCGTGAGCACCCCGTGCTCGACCTCATCGCCATCGACAACCTCCCGTCCCTGCTGCCCCTGGAGGCCAGCACCGACTTCTCGGGCGCACTCACCCCGCTGCTGCTGGACTTCGAGGTGGGCGGCGCCTGGGGCCGCTGCCGGGAGCACTTCGACGCCGCGGTCCGGGCACTCGGAGCCGGGGGAGAGGAAGGGAGCGACGTCTGAGTCCGCCGCGTACGGGCCGGCCCGGGGCAGACCTGGTGGGGCCGCTACCTGCTGGATCTCGCTGCGGATCCGACGCTTCCCGGCAGGGCCTCGTGCACGAGCTGCTTCAGCTCCGGGTACACGGTGTGCGAGCCGGTGGGCCGCAGCTGGGTGAGGAACTGGACCGTCAGGTCGTGCTGCGGGTCCACCCAGAACGTGGTGGTGGCCACCCCGCTCCAGCCGAACGAGCCCCGCACCGCAGGGGACCGGGTGAGTTCCGGGTCGGTGACCACGGAGACGCCCAGGCCGAAGCCGAGGCCCGCCTTGCCGGGCTCGCGGTGCACCCGGCTGCCGTACGACCGCAGGTCGGCGTCGCCCGGGAGCTGGTTGGAGGTCATCGCGGTGACCGTCTCGGGGGCCAGCAGCCGGGTGCCGTCCAGTTCGCCGCGGCGGCGCAGGAACTCCATGAAGCGGTGGTAGTCGTACGCCGACGCCACCATGCCCCCGCTGCCCGACAGGAGCCGGGGCCGTCCGTGCAGCGGCAGGCCCGGAATCGGGGTGATGCCGCCGCTCTCCGTCTCGCCGTACAGCTCCGCGAGGCGCGGCGCCCGGTCCTCGGTGACGTGCAGGCCCGCGTCCTCCATGCCCAGCGGCCCGAAGACCCGGTCGGCGAGGAAGGCGTCCAGGTCCTGGCCCGAGGCGACCTCCACGAGCCGCCCCAGGACGTTGGTCGCCACCGAGTAGTTCCACTGCGTGCCCGGCTCGAACTGCAGCGGCAGCCGCGCGTACACCTCGCAGGTCTGGGCGAGGTCCGTGCCGGGCACCACGGACGAGTCGATGCCCGCCTCCCGGTACAGCGCGTCCACGGGATGGGTGCGGTAGAAGCCGAACGTCAGGCCGGCCGTGTGCGTGAGCAGATGGCGGACCAGGATGGGCCGCTGTGCGGGGCGGGTCCGGACGGCGGGGCCGGTGCCGTCGACGTACACCCGTGGCTCGGCGAACGCCGGCAGGAAGTCGGCGACGGGCGTGTCCAGCCCGAAGCGGCCCTCCTCCATCAGGATCAGCGCGGCGACGGACGTGACCGGCTTGGTCATCGAGTACATCCGCCACAAGGTGTCGGGCTCCACCGCGAGCCCCTCGGCGACGTCGCGGTGTCCGTACGTGGCGAGGTGGGCTATGCGGCCGTGCCGGGAGAGGGCCACCAGGTAGCCGGGCAGCCGGCCGTCGTCCACCTGGTGTGCGAAGTGCTGGTCGAGGCGGGCCAGCGCCTTCGGGTCGAGGCCGACCTCCTCCGGCTCGACCTCCTGCCGCAGGTGTCCCATCGTTCTCCTCCGGTCTCTCCCGGTGCGGTCCCGGGCTCCCGGGTCCAACCTTTCACGCTCCGCCGCAGAACCGGGGCCGGTCCCTCCTCGGCGGAGCGGTCCGCCCCGGGGTGAGGCCGGCATCCTCCTGCGGCAGGTGACTGCTCACTACCCAGCTGATGCCGAGTGCCACCCCGATCGCCGCGCCGCCCCGGCGCAGAGGGTGTCCACCGGACGTACGTGGACGGTGTCCCCTCGGGAATGCGCGGCTCGGTCCCGGGAGTTGACCCGGGTATGACTCAGGACGGGACACAGGACGCTCTGCTCGCTCTGCTCTCCGAAGGCCGCGGTGGGGTGCTGGTCACCCTCAAACGGGACGGTCGGCCCCAGCTGTCGAATGTCAGCCATGCCTATGACCCCGGTGAGCGGGTCATCCGGGTCTCGATCACCGACGACCGCGCCAAGACCCGCAATCTCCGCCGGGACTCCAGGGCCTCCTACCACGTCACGAGCGCCGACCGGCGGGCGTACACGGTCGTCGAGGGCACCGCCGAGCTCTCGCCCGTCGCGAAGGACCCGTACGACGCGACGGTCGAGGAGCTCATCCGGCTCTACCGCGACGTCCTGGGCGAGCACCCCGACTGGGACGAGTACCGCGCCGCCATGGTCCGCGACCGCCGCCTCGTGCTGCGCCTGCACGTCGAGCGCGCGTACGGCATCCCCGAGGGGGCGAACCTGGGCTAACCCCGGACGCCGTCGTCGGTACGGGACTCGATCGCGCGCAGGACGGCCACCATGTCCTCGTGGCCGTGGCCCAGCGTGACGGTCTCCTCGAACAGGGCGTGGCAGACGTCGAGCAGCGGGGAGGCGACCCCCGCCTTGCGGGCGGCCTCGGCGATCAGCCGGTTGTTCTTCAGGACGTCGTGGGCCGCCGCCTGCACCGCGAAGTCGCGGGCGTACAGCTTCGGCGCCTTCATCCGGGACACCGCGCTGGCCATCGGGCCCGCGTCCAGGACGTCCAGGAAGAGCCGCCGGTCCAGACCGTGCCGGTCCGCGAAGTGGTACGCCTCCGACAGCCCGGTCACCAGCGAGATCAGGAACAGGTTGACCGAGAGCTTCATCAGCAGGGCGTTCGGCGCGGCACCGCAGACGAACGTCTCCCGGCACAGGGGTGCCAGCAGTGGCCGTACGACCTCCACGGCCGACTCGTCCCCGGCCAGCATCGCCACCAGCTGTCCGTCCTGCGCGGGCACCCTGGACCCGGAGACCGGTGCCTCGACATAGCGTCCGCCCGCCGCGCGCACATCGGCCTCGAGGGCGCGCGAGTATCCGGGCGACGTCGTACCCATGTGGACCACGACGCGTCCGGCGACGCGGGCCGCGAAGTCCGGCGTGCCTCGGCCCAGGGTGGCGTCGATCGCGAGGTCGTCGGCCAGCATGAGGATCACGACGTCCGTCCGCGCGAACACCTCGGCGGGATCCGCCGCCACCCCGGCGCCGGCCGCGCGCAGCGGATCGGTGCGGGCGGCCGTGCGGTTCCAGACCAGGAGCGGGGTGCCGGCCCGGGCCAGCCGGAGCGCCATCGGCTGACCCATGACCCCGAGACCGATGAAGCCGACGTCCATGGGGACCGCCCTCCCTGCGAGGCGTCGTCACGGGTTATGACAGCGGTCATAGTAGCGGGCCCTATGACACCGGTCATAGGGTGGGGGCCGAAGTGTCGAGACGGAGGTCACGATGGCGGTGTCCGAGCGCGGACCACGCGAGCGGATGGTCTTCAGCGCGGCCCAGCTGATCCGGCGCGACGGCGTCACCGCGACCGGCATGCGCGATGTCGCCGCGCACGCGCGGGCGCCACGCGGCTCGCTGCAGCACTACTTCCCCGGCGGCAAGGAACAGCTCGTCAACGAGGCGGTGGAGTGGGCCGGCCGGTACGCCGCCAAGCGGATCGCCCGCTTCCTGGCGTCGATGGCCGAGCCGACACCCAGCGGGCTGTTCGCCCAGATGGTCCGACAGTGGACGGACGAATACGCCAGAACCGGTTTCGAGGGCGGCTGTCCGGTGGCCGCGGCGGCCGTGGGCTGCGCGCAGTCCACCGACTCCACGCGCGCGGCGGCCGCGGCGGCGTTCGCCCACTGGACGCGCCCGGTCGCCGCGGCGCTGACGGACATGGGAGTCCCGGCGGCCCGGGCGGAACCGCTCGCGACGCTCATGATCAGCGCCCTGGAGGGCGCCCTGCTGATCGCCCGCGCCGAACGGGACGACCGGGCCCTGACGACCGTGGTGCGGGAGCTCGGACCGCTGCTCGACGCGAGCGTCGACAACGGCACCTCCGGGCAGTCCTAGGCGGTCTCCGGGCGCCGCTGTACGAGCATCATGGCCATGTCGTCGTTGAGCAGGCCGCCCGCGTAAGCCCGCAGGTCGGTGGTGATCTCCTTCAGGAGCGGCCCGGGGGCCTGGTCGGTCCACCGCACGACGCGTTCGGCAAGCGGGTAGAACGTGCCCTCGCTGTCGCGGGTCTCGGTGACGCCGTCGGTGTACAGAAGGATCCTGTCCCCCTCGTGGAAGGGGAAGGTCGCCGCCGTGTACGTGTTGTCGGACATGGCGCCGAGGCCGAGCGGTGGGGCGGGTTCGGTCACATGGAGCGCGGTGGCGGTCCCGGTCGCCCGGCGCAGCAGCAGCGGCGGCGGATGGCCGCAGCTGATCATGTGGACCACCGGCTCGTCGTCCGGGATGTCGAGCACCACGGCGGTCACGAAGCGCTCCGCGGCGTCGGGCTCGCATTCCGAGAATTCCGCCAGACCCCAGCGGACGGCGTCCTCGACGTAGGCGACCAGTTCCGTCAGCGGGATCTGCCGGTGGGCCGCCGCGCGGAAGGCGCCCAGCACGATCGCCGTGTCGCTGATGGACGCGAGGCCCTTGCCGCGGACGTCCCCCATGATCAGGCGAGTGGAGTCGGCGGTGCGGGCCGCTGCGTACAGATCCCCGCCGATGTAGGTGTCGGCCTCGGCACTCTGGTACTCCGAGGCGAGGGACACCGGCCCGGACCGCTCCGGGAGCGGGCGCAGGACGACACGCTGAGCGGTGTCCGAGACCGTGCGCGCCCTGATGAGTTCCCGACGGTGCCGGTCCCGCAGCTGGGTGAAGGCGACCAGGAGGGCGGACAGCGCGGCGAGTGAGGCGAGCTCGACCAGCACACTCTCGGTGACCAGGGTCCGCCGCTCCGCCCCCGCGGCGATCAGCGCGAGTACCGCGAGGGCACCGGTCAGCGCCGTGGGTCGAGGACCGGCACCGATGGCGGTCACCGCGGTGGCGACGACCAGGAGAGGGGCGAGGTGGATGTCCGGCGGCAGGAACGCGTCGGCCGCCGGGATGGAGATGATCAAGATCAGGGGGATGACCAGGAAGAGCGGGTGCGGCGCTGCCCGGCGCCAGACCTGGACGAACCTGGTCGCGGATGTAGTGGGGGTGGCAGCGCTCATTCCTGCTCCGGACGGTGGCGGCTTGGTGGGGGGGACACGGCACCTGGGGGAGCCACGGCCGGGGGATCAGGGTGCCGCCTGCACCACGTCCCTCAGCTGTGCCAACAGTTCGGTGCCGCGCTCTATGCCGGGCCGGGTGAGGAGGCCGGATACGGAGTCGGACGTCTCACAGGCATCCGAGTGACTGGTACACCGAGCGGGTCGCGGCGGCGATCTGCGACCAGGTGCGGTCGCGGGCGACGATGCCGAACCGGGCGCGCAGAGCGCTGCCGTCGGGCGGGGGCTGAAGGAAGACGGGATCAACGACGTCCGGGACGACGCGTACCCGCTCCTCGGGCACCCCGCGCGCGACGATCTCGGCCTTCAGCGCCTCGCTCGGAGCCAGCACGGCGTCGGCCTCGCGCAGGCAGTACGTCTCCGACGGGTCCGGGGCGAGGAGCGGTTCGTCGGCGCCAGCACGCCCGGGGGGCCGCGCCGGCCGGGGTTCCGCCGGAAGGGTGCGCACCTCGTAGACCACGGGCAGCCCGTACGTCTCGCGCAGGGCGAGCGCCACACGGCCGTTGTCGTGGTCGCCCGCCGCGTGGAGCACCGAGGGCCGCAGTCGCTCGACGAGCCGCGCCGCCAGTTCGGCGTTGCGCGCGAGGAGCGGCCCGTCGCCGTGGGGCAGCCACCGGGGCAGGAGCCGGTGCTGGGGAACTCCGTCCAGCAGATCCAGCGAGCGAGCGTCGAACACACCGTGGGTGACCGGGAATCCGATGCGCGTCACCACGTGCGGATCGAGCCCCGCCTCCGACTGCGCCCGGGCGAGCGCCTGGGTGCGCAGGCAGTGGCCCGTGCTCTGGTGCGGCAGCCCGTCCGTGACCAGGTGCAGCACACGTCCGGGCACGGGCCGGATCGGGCGCCCGGCCGGAGCCGGTACGGGTGCGCAGGACGGCTCGGCCGACGGCCCGGACGGGCGTGCCCGCGTGGCCAGGACGGAGGCGGCCAGGGTGAGGGCACGTACGGGACGACGGGACGGACGACGGGGCATGCGGCCAGGCTAGGGCGCGCGGATGACGGGCGGATCACCCGGGGTGCGGGCCACTCGGACGGCGGGCGCACGGTGTGCGGCCCGGGTCCGGGCGGGCGCGGGGGTGCGGTGCGTGCGCGGGCGGTCGCCGCAGGAGTGGCGAGGGCGGCACGTCCGAGTCCCCGAACCGCCGGCGCGGTCCAGGACTCGGATGCGCGGGGCTCAGGCCGTGACCGTCTCCCGGCTCGTCGCCTCGCCCGCCGGGCGCTCGCCGAGCCGTTCCGTCGGCACCTTGTGCGTCTCGCGGGCGGTGAGCGCGGCCACGATCGGCGGGACGCACAGGGCCGCGGTGAACAGGGCCACCGACGACCAGTCGGTGCCGTCCGGCCCGGCGATCTCGGCGGCGAACGTCACCGCGAACCCGGCGACCGCGAAGCCGATCTGTGTGCCGATCGCCATGCCCGACATCCGGACCCGGGTGGAGAACATCTCACCGTAGAAGGAGGGCCACACGCCGTTCGCGGCGCTGTAGAGGACACCGAAGGCGACGATGCCCGTCAGCAGGATCAGCGGATAGGACCCGCTGGAGATCGCCCACAGGTACAGGAACATCGTCACCGCGCTGCCCACGGCACCGATGAGGTACACCGGGCGGCGGCCGACGCGGTCGGACAGCGCCGCCCACAGCGGGATCGCGGCAAGCGCGACGAGGTTGGCGAGCGCGCTCACCCACAGCATGGAGGAGCGGGACACGCCCACCGCGTCGCTCGTCGCGTACGCCAGCGCCCAGACCGTGAAGATGGTGCTCACCGAGGCGATGAGGGCGCCCGCGATCACCCGCAGCACGTCCGCCCAGTGTTCGCGCAGCAGCACCGCCAGCGGCAGCCGGGCCGGCCCCTCGGCGCCGGCCTGCCGGGCGAAGGCCGGTGTCTCCGCGAGCCTGCGGCGGATGACATAGCCGACGACGGCGACCGCGACGCTCAGCCAGAACGGGACGCGCCAGCCCCAGGACAGCAACTGCCTCTCCGGGAGCGCGGCGACCGGCAGGAAGACGAGCGTGGCGATGAGCTGGCCGCCCTGGGTGCCGCTGAGCGTGAAACTGGTGAAGAACCCGCGCCGGTGCGGGGGCGCGTGCTCCAGGCTCATGGAACTGGCGCTCGCCTGCTCGCCCGCCGCCGAGATTCCCTGCAGGACGCGGCACAGCACCAGCAGGACGGGGGCGAGGGTGCCGACCTCGGCGCGGGTGGGCAGACAGCCGATGAGGAACGTCGACAGGCCCATCAGGACCAGCGTGAACACCATGATCTTCTTACGCCCGGCCCGGTCGCCGTAGTGGCCGAGGAACAGCGCGCCGAGCGGACGGGCGGCGTACGCGACACCGAAGGTGGCCAGCGACAGCAGGGTCGCGGTGGCCGGGTCGGAGGCGTCGAAGAAGACCTTCGGGAAGATCAGCGCGGCAGCGCTGCCGTAGATGAAGAAGTCGTAGTACTCCAGGGCGCTGCCGATCCAGGCGGCCGTCGCGGCCTTCCTCGGCTGGCCGGGCGGGGCGGCGGCGTCGTCGGGCGGGGCGGGGACGGACACGACGGGCTCCTTCGAGGGACTCCACCGTAGACGAGACGGGCGGAGTGAGCGGATGGGGAGAGGCGCCGGATTCGGCTAATTAACCCACTGGGTAGTTAGTAGCGGTGGGTGGGATGTTGCGCCCGTGTTTCCCCGGTGTCAAGAGGTCGTGTCCGGACCGCCGGTGCGGCGGTCAGTCCTCCGTGCGGTCCGCCGTCAGATACGCGATCACCATGTCCCCGAGCATCCGGCGGTAGTGTTCCCGCTGGTCGGCGGCGACCAGGTCCCGGCCGAAGAGGGCGCCGAAGGTGTGCCGGTTGGCGACCCGGAAGAAGCAGAACGAGCTGATCAGCGCGTGCAGGTCGACTGCGTCGACATCGGCCGTGAACAGCCCGGACTTCCGGCCCGCCTCGAGGATGCGACCGGTCACCTCAAGGGCCGGCGAGCCGATCGTGCCGAGCTCCTCGGAGGCGGCGATGTGCTGGGCGTCGTGGATGTTCTCGATGCTCACCAGGCGGATGAAGTCGGGGTGCTGCTCGTGGTGGTCGAAGGTGACCTCGGCGAGCCGGCGGATGGCCGCGACCGGGTCCAGATGCTCGACGTCCAGTTCCTGCTCGGCCTGGCGGATCACCCCGTACGCCCGCTCCAGGACGGCCGTGAACAGCTGCTCCTTGCCACCGAAGTAGTAGTAGATCATCCGCTTGGTGGTGCGGGTGCGTGCGGCGATCTCGTCGACCCGGGCCCCGTCGTACCCGGCGCGGGCGAACTCCTGGGTGGCCACGTCGAGGATCTCGGCCTTCGTGCGGGCGGCGTCGCGGATGCGGCCGTTCGGTCGTGCCGGTTCGTCGACGCTCGTCATGGGGTTCCTTGGGGCGAGGGAAGGGCTGTCCGACTCGTTCGCGTGCCCGTGATTGTAGAAGCCCGGTCGCACCCCGTTCCCCCAAGGGCTTCCGCCGGCCGGTGACTGCTGCTATGACTAACGTACTAGTTCGTACATTACTGCCAGGAGGACGCCGGTGTCCCAGGACTCTTATCTCGTCGGTCTCATCGGCTCGGGCATCGGTCCCTCGCTCAGTCCCGCCCTGCACGAGAGGGAGGCCGACCGGCAGGGCCTGCGCTACCTGTACCGGCTGATCGACCTGGACCGTCTCGGCGCCGGTCCGGCGGCCGTGGGCGATCTCGTCCGGGCCGCCCGAGACCTGGGCTTCGACGGGCTCAACGTCACCCACCCGTGCAAGCAGCTGGTCATCCCGCACCTCGACGCGCTCGCCCCGCAGGCCGAGGCGCTCGGTGCCGTGAACACCGTCGTCTTCGAGGACGGCCGGGCCGTCGGCCACAACACGGACGTCACCGGCTTCGCCGCCTCCTTCGCCCGCGGGCTGCCCGACGCCCCGCTGGACCGCGTGGTGCAGCTCGGCGCGGGTGGCGCGGGCGCGGCCGTCGCGCACGCCCTGCTGACGCTCGGCGCCGGTCACGTCACCGTCGTCGACGCCCTGCCCGAGCGCGCCGCGGACCTCGCCGCCTCCCTGAGCCGGCACTTCGGCGCCGAGCGCGCGGCCGGAGCCCCCCTGGACGCGCTGCCGGCGGTCCTGACGGGCGCCGACGGCCTTGTGCACGCGACCCCCACCGGCATGGCCGCCCACCCCGGGCTGCCGCTCCCGGCCCGGCTGCTGCACCCCGGCCTCTGGGTCGCCGAGGTGGTCTACCGCCCGCTGGAGACCGAACTGCTGCGCACCGCTCGCACACTCGGCTGCGCCACGATCGACGGCGGCGGCATGGCCGTCTTCCAGGCCGCCGACGCGTTCCGCCTTTTCACCGGGCGGGAACCGGACAGCGCGCGCATGCTCACGGACATCACCGAACTGGCCGGGGCCACGGCCGCCCGTCAGTAGGGAAGGACCCCTGGTGCGTACCTCCATCGCCACCGTCTCGATCGGCGGATCCCTCACCGAGAAGCTCACCGCCGCGGCCCGCGCCGGGTTCGACGGGATCGAGATCTTCGAGAACGACCTGCTCGCCAGCCCGCTGAGCCCCGAGGATATCCGGGCCCGCTGCGCCGACCTCGGCCTGAGCATCGACCTCTACCAGCCGATGCGCGACATCGAGGCCGTGCCTGCGCAGGAGTTCGAGACCAATCTGCGCCGGGCCCGGCACAAGTTCCAGCTGATGAACCGGCTCGGCGCGGACACGGTCCTGGTCTGCTCCAGCGTCTCCCTGCATGCCGAGGACGACGACGCTCTCGCCGCCTGGCATCTGCGCCGACTCGCCGACCTCGCCCAGGAGTTCGGGATCCGCGTCGCCTACGAGGCACTCGCCTGGGGCCGGCACGTGAGCACGTACGACCACGCGTGGCGCGTCGTCGAGGCCGCGGACCACCCGGCGCTCGGCGTCTGCCTGGACAGCTTCCACATCCTCGCCCGGGGCAGTGACCCGAAGGGCATCGAGGACATCCCCGGAGAGAAGATCTTCTTCCTGCAACTGGCCGACGCCCCGCTGATGGCGATGGACGTCCTGCAGTGGAGCCGCCACTACCGCTGCTTCCCCGGCCAGGGCGGCTTCGACCTTGCCGGGTTCCTCGCCCATGTGCTGCGCGCCGGCTACAGCGGTCCGCTGTCCCTGGAGGTCTTCAACGACGTCTTCCGCCAGGCCGAGGCCGCCCCCACCGCCGTGGACGCCCGCCGCTCGCTGCTCGTCCTCCAGGAGGCGACCGGACTCGCGGCCCCGCCCCCGCCGGTGGTGCCGACCGGTGTCGCCTTCGCGGAACTCGTCACCCCGGACGTCGACCCGGTCTCCGCGGTCCTCGGCGCGCTCGGCTTCGCCCGCACGGCCCGGCACCGGACGAAACCCGTCGACCTGTGGGAGCAGGGCGCCGCCCGCGTCCTCGTCAACACCGGCCCGGCCGCACGCCGTGACGGCACCGCCCTCGCCGCCATCGGCCTGGAGTCCCCGGACCCGGAAGGAGCGGCCCGGCGCGCCGAGGCGCTGCTCGCCCCGGTCCTGCCACGCCGCCGCGCCCCGCAGGACGCGCCGCTGGAGGCGGTGTCCGCGCCCGACGGCACGGAGCTGTTCTTCTGCGCCACCGGACGGGCCGGACTCCCCGACTGGCGCGGGGACTTCGAGGAGGTCCCGCACGAAGTCCCGGCCTCCGGCATCGACCGCGTCGACCATCTCGCCCTCACCCAGCCCTGGCACCAGTTCGACGAGGCGGCCCTCTTCCACCGCAGCGTGCTCGGGCTGCACGCCCAGGAAAGCGTCGACGTCGCAGACCCCTACGGACTGCACCGCAGCCGCGCGGTCACCAACGCCGACGGCAGCGTGCGCATCGCCCTGAGCATCGGGCCCGCCCCGAGAGACGACGGCGCCCGGGCCCAGCACATCGCGCTCGCCACCGGGGACGTGATCTCGGCGGCCCGCCGCTTCCGCGAGGCGGGCGGCCGGCTCCTCGAGGTGCCCGCGAACTACTACGACGACCTGGCCGCCCGGTACGAGTTCGCCGACGGCGAGCTGGAGACGTACCGCGACCTCGGCATTCTCTACGACCGCGACGCGGACGGCGCCTTCCTGCACTGCTACACGCACACCGTGGGCCGCGTCTTCTTCGAACTGGTCCAGCGGGACGGCGGCTACCGGGGGTACGGCGCCCGGAACGCACCGGTGCGGCTGGCGGCGCAGCACGCGAGCCGACCGGTGCGGTGACGAAGGGCGTTACCGGTCTACAGGTCGAACTCGTGCGGCGGGAGGTCGAGTGCGAAGCACGCCTCCCGGACCACCGCCTGCTCGTCCTTGTCGAAGTCGCCGTCGGCGCCGCCGATGACGATGCCGATCTGGATGACGGCCCGCGCCTCGGCCGGCTTCTTCTTCGCCTTGCCGATCTCCTGCAACACGCTGACCTTGCCGAAGTCGAAGTCGGCGGTCAGCTTGTTCAGGTTGTCCTCGAAGCGGCGGCGCAGGTCGTCGGCCGGGAAGTTCTGCAGCACCTCGTTGGTGGCGATGAGCTGCGCCACGCGCTGCCGCTCGGACGGATCGACAGTCCCGTCGGCCGCCGCGACGAGCGCGCACATCGCCATGCTCGCGTCGCGGAACGCGCCGCTCTTCAGGTCGTTCTTCTTCGCCACGAGCTGCGTCTGCATCGTCGAGGCGGATTCCTTGATGCGGTCCCACAGAGCCATGTGGACTCCCTACGTCGTGGAGAAGGGCCCGCCCCCGGCGGGCGGGCCCTCGTCCCTGAAAGATCTCTACAGCAACCCAGAGGAGAACTGACGGGGAGTCGCGGAAGTTCCGGCCGTGTTCCACTCCGCGATCACGGGTCGGCCGTGCTCGGTGGAGAGCCGGCTGAGCGTGCCCGTGGCGAGCTGGAACAGCCGCCCCTCGGCGGCCGTGAGGCCGAGGTGCCGCGCGGTGAGGACGCGCAGGAAGTGGGCGTGGGCCACGAGGATCACGTCGCCCTCGGCGAGGTCGGGCCCGATGCGGGCCAGTACCCGGTCCGCACGTGCCCCGACCTCGTCCGGCGACTCACCGGGGTGCCCGGGCGGCCCCTGCGGGACGCCGTCGGTCCACAGGTACCAGTCGGGGCGGGTGCGGTGGATCTCGACGGTGGTGATGCCCTCGTAGCCGCCGTAGTCCCACTCGTGCAGATCCGGGTCGGGGACTGCGCCGGAGAGCCCGGCGAGTTCGGCGGTGCGTATCGCGCGGCCGAGGGGGCTGGTGAGGATGCGCGCGAAGGTGCGTCCGGCGAGCAGCGGGGCGAGGGACTTGGCCTGTTCCTCGCCCCGCTGGGTGAGCGGGAGGTCGGTGAAGCTGGTGTGCTGCCCCGTGACGCTCCACTCGGTTTCGCCGTGGCGGACCAGCAGGAGGTCGCCCACGGCTCGTTACTCCTTCGCGGACTCGACCGCGTGGCCGCCGAACTGGTTGCGCAGCGCGGCAATCATCTTCATCTGGGGGGAGTCGTCCTGCCGCGAGGCGAACCGGGCGAAGAGGGACGCCGTGATCGCCGGGAGCGGGACGGCGTTGTCGATGGCGGCCTCGACGGTCCAGCGGCCCTCGCCGGAGTCCTCGGCGTAGCCGCGAAGCTTGTCCAGGTGCTCGTCCTCGTCGAGCGCGTTGACCGCGAGGTCGAGCAGCCAGGAGCGGATGACGGTGCCCTCCTGCCAGGAGCGGAAGACCTCGCGGACGTTGTCCACGGACTTGATCTTCTCCAGCAGTTCCCAGCCCTCGGCGTAGGCCTGCATCATGGCGTACTCGATGCCGTTGTGGACCATCTTCGAGAAGTGGCCGGCACCGACCCTGCCCGCGTGGACGTAGCCGTACGGTCCCTCCGGCTTGAGCGCGTCGAAGATCGGCTGGAGCCGGTCGACGTGCTCCTTGTTGCCGCCGACCATCAGCGCGTAGCCGTTCTGCAGGCCCCACACACCGCCGGAGACGCCCGCGTCGATGAAGCCGATGCCCTTGATGCCGAGTTCGGCGGCGTGCTTCTCGTCGTCCGTCCAGCGGGAGTTGCCGCCGTCCACCACGATGTCGCCGGGGGAGAGCAGCGCGGCGAGTTCGTCGACGACGGACTGGGTGGGCGCGCCTGCCGGGACCATCACCCAGACCACGCGGGGGGCCTCGAGCTTCTCGACGAGCTCGTCCAGGCTCTTGACGTCGGAGACCTCGGGGTTGCGGTCGTAGCCGACGACGGTGTGGCCCGCGCGGCGGATCCGCTCGCGCATGTTGCCGCCCATCTTGCCGAGACCGATGAGTCCGAGCTGCATGTCAGTTCACTTCTTCCTGAGCGTTCTTGAGCGTGCGGTAGGCGGCCACGAGGGCGGCGGTGGACGGGTCGAGGCCGGGGACATCGACGCCCTGAGTCAGGGCGGGCTCGACGCGCTTGGCGAGCACCTTTCCGAGTTCGACGCCCCACTGGTCGAAGGAGTCGATGTTCCAGATCGCGCCCTGCACGAACACCTTGTGCTCGTAGAGAGCGATGAGCTGGCCGAGGACCGACGGGGTCGGCTCGGTGGCCAGGATCGTGGTGGTGGGGTGGTTGCCCTTGAAGGTGCGGTGCGGCACCTGCTCCTCGGGCACGCCCTCCGCGCGCACCTCCTGCTCCGTCTTGCCGAAGGCGAGCGCCTGGCCCTGCGCGAACAGGTTGGCCATCAGCAGGTCGTGCTGCGCCTTGAGCTCGTCGCTCAGCTCGGCGACGGGGTTCGCGAAGCCGATGAGGTCGGCCGGGATCAGCTTGGTGCCCTGGTGGATGAGCTGGTAGTAGGCGTGCTGCCCGTTGGTGCCCGGGGTGCCCCACACCACCGGGCCGGTCTGCCACTGCACCGGGTGCCCGTCGCGGTCCACCGACTTGCCGTTGGACTCCATGTCCAGCTGCTGCAGGTAGGCGGTGAACTTGGAAAGGTAGTGCGAGTACGGCAGCACCGCGTGCGACTGGGCGTCGAAGAAGTTGCCGTACCAGACGCCCAGCAGACCCAGGATCAGCGGCGCGTTGGCCTCGGCCGGGGCATTGCGGAAGTGCTCGTCGACGATGCGGAAGCCGTCCAGCATCTCCCGGAACCGCTCCGGACCGATCGCGATCATCAGCGACAGTCCGATGGCCGAGTCGTAGGAGTACCGGCCGCCGACCCAGTCCCAGAACTCGAACATGTTGTCCGGGTCGATGCCGAACTCGGTGACCTTCCCGGCGTTCGTCGACAGGGCGACGAAGTGCTTGGCGACCGCCTTCTCGTCCCCGTCGAACGCCGCGAGCAGCCAGGACCGGGCCGAGGTCGCGTTCGTGATCGTCTCGATCGTGGTGAACGTCTTCGACGCGACGATGAACAGCGTCTCCGCCGGGTCCAGGTCCCGCACCGCCTCGTGCAGGTCGGCACCGTCCACGTTCGAGACGAAACGGAACGTCAACTCCCGTGCGGTGTAGGCGCGCAGCGCCTCGTACGCCATCGCGGGGCCCAGGTCGGAGCCGCCGATGCCGATGTTGACGACGTTCTTGATGCGCTTGCCCGTGTGGCCGGTCCACTCGCCGGAGCGGACCCGGTCGGCGAAGTCGGTCATCTGGTCGAGCACCGCGTGCACCTTGGGCACCACGTTCTCGCCGTCGACCTCGATCACCGCATCACGCGGGGCGCGCAGCGCGGTGTGCAGCACGGCCCGGCGCTCCGTGGTGTTGATCTTCTCGCCGCGGAACATGGCGTCGCGCAACCCGAACACGTCGGTGGCGGTGGCCAGTTCCTGGAGCAGCGCCAGGGTCTCGTCGGTGATCAGGTGCTTGGAGTAGTCGATGCGCAGATCACCGACGCGCACGACATAGCGTTCCGCACGCCCGGGGTCCTGGTCGAACAGCTCCCGCAGGTGGGCGTGCCACTGGGCGCGGTGGTCCTCCAGTTCGGCCCACTCGGGCCGCCGGGTGAGCCTGGGGCTGTCAGACATGAGCGGCACCCTCCTTGGCACCGTCGCCGCCGCGCAGGGCGATGGCGTACATCTCGTCCGCGTCGAGGCGGCGCAGCTCCTCGGCGATCAGTTCGGAGGTCGGGCGTACCTTCAGCGCCAGGGTGCGCGAGGGCTGACCCGGCAGGGTGAGCGTGGCCAGCGGGCCCTCGGGACGGTCGATGACGATCTCGCCCTTGTCGGTGCCGAGCCGGACGGCCGTGACGACCGGTCCCGCGGTGACGACCCGGTCCACGGACACCTTCAGGCGGGCCTCCAGCCAGCGGGCCAGCAGCTCGGCGGCGGGGTTCTCCGCCTCGGCCTCCACGGCCGCGGAGATCACCTTCGTACGGGCCTGGTCGAGCGCGGCGGCCAGCATCGAGCGCCACGGCGTCAGCCGGGTCCAGGCGAGGTCCGTGTCACCCGGCGCGTACGAGGCGACCCGGGCCCGCAGCACGCGCTGCGGGTCCTCGACGGCGTACAGGTCGGTGATGCGGCGCTGCGCGAGGGCGCCCAGCGGGTCCTTGGCCGGGTTGTCCGGCGCGTCCACCGGCCACCACACGACGACGGGCGCGTCCGGCAGCAGCAGCGGCAGGACCACCGAGTCGGCGTGGTCGGAGACCTCGCCGTACAGCCGCAGCACGACCGTCTCTCCGGTGCCGGCGTCGGCGCCCACCCGGACCTCGGCGTCCAGGTGCGACCGGGTGCGGTCGCGCGGGGTGCGGGCCTGACGCTTGATGACCACCAGGGTCCGCGAGGGGTGCTCGTGCGAGGCGTCCTCGGCCGCCCTCATCGAGTCGTAGGCGTTCTCCTCGTCGGTCACGATGACCATGGTCAGGACCATGCCCACGGCGGGGGTGCCGAGGGCGCGTCGGCCCTGCACCAGCGCCTTGTTGATCTTGCTTGCCGTGGTGTCGGTCAGGTCGATCTTCATGGCCTGCGCCAGCTCCGTCCGTCTCGTGCGAGCATCTCGTCGGCTTCCCCGGGACCCCAGCTGCCCGAGGCGTACTGCGCGGGCTTGCCGTGCGTCGCCCAGTACTCCTCGATCGGGTCGAGGATCCTCCAGGACTCCTCCACTTCCTCCGTACGGGGGAAGAGGTTGGCGTCGCCGAGCAGTACGTCCAGGATCAGCCGTTCGTACGCCTCCGGGCTGGACTCGGTGAACGACTCGCCGTAGGCGAAGTCCATCGTGACGTCCCGGATCTCCATCGAGGTACCCGGCACCTTCGAACCGAAGCGAACGGTCATCCCCTCATCGGGCTGCACCCGGATGACGATCGCGTTCTGGCCCAGTTCCTCGGTGGCCGTGGTGTCGAAGGGGGAGTGCGGGGCCCGCTGGAAGACGACCGCGATCTCGGTCACCCGGCGGCCCAGGCGCTTGCCCGTCCTGAGGTAGAACGGCACGCCCGCCCAGCGGCGGTTGTCGACCTCCAGCTTGATCGCCGCGTAGGTGTCCGTGGTGGACGCGGGGTCGATGCCCTCCTCCTGGAGGTAGCCGCGCACCTTCTCGCCGCCCTGCCACGCGGCCGCGTACTGTCCGCGCACGGTGTGCGCCCCGAGGTCCTCCGGCAGCTTCACCGACTTCAGGACCTTCATCTTCTCGGTGACCAGCGATCCCGCGTCGAAGGCGATGGGCTCCTCCATGGCCGTCAGGGCCATCAGCTGGAGCAGGTGGTTCTGGATCACGTCGCGGGCGGCGCCGATGCCGTCGTAGTAGCCGGCCCGGCCGCCGATGCCGATGTCCTCGGCCATCGTGATCTGCACATGGTCCACGAAGGACCGGTTCCAGATCGGCTCGTACATCTGGTTGGCGAAGCGCAGCGCCAGGATGTTCTGGACGGTCTCCTTGCCCAGGTAGTGGTCGATGCGGAACACCTGGTCCGGCTCGAACACCTCGTGCACGATCCGGTTCAGCTCGCGGGCGCTCGCCAGGTCGTGGCCGAAGGGCTTCTCGATGACCGCGCGCCGCCAGGAGCCCTCGGGAGCGTCGGCGAGGCCGTGCTTCTTCAGCTGCTTCACGACCTTCGGGAAGAACTTCGGCGGCACCGACAGGTAGAAGGCGTAGTTGCCGCTGGTGCCCCGGGAGGCGTCCAGCTCGTCGACGGCGGACTTCAGCTGCTTGAAGGCCGTGTCGTCGTCGAAGTCACCGGGGATGAACCGCATGCCCTCGGCGAGCTGCTGCCAGACCTCCTCGCGGAAGGGCGTACGGGCGTGCTCGCGCACCGCGTCGTGCACCACCTGCGCGAAGTCCTGGTCCGCCCAGTCGCGCCGGGCGAACCCGACGAGCGAGAAGCCCGGCGGCAGCAGACCGCGGTTGGCCAGGTCGTAGACCGCCGGCATCAGCTTCTTGCGGGACAGGTCACCGGTGACACCGAAGATGACCAGCCCGGAAGGGCCCGCGATACGGGGCAGACGGCGGTCCCGGGGGTCGCGCAGCGGGTTGTCCCAGGCGGACGAACCGCTGTCGGGAGGGGTGAGGGCGGCTTCGAGCACCGACGTGCTCTCGGCCGGAGCCGCGCCCTGTGCCATGGTCTCGTCGCTCATTCCGTGTCCACTCCCTTGCTGTTCAGGGACTTCGTCACGGCGTCCAGCAGGTCCTGCCAGGCCGTCTCGAACTTCTCGACGCCCTCGTCCTCGAGCTGCTGCACGACCTCGTCGTAGGAGATCCCGAGCCGCTCCACGGCCGCGAGGTCGGCGCGGGCCTGCTCGTAGCCGCCGGTCACCGTGTCGCCCTGGATGTCGCCGTGGTCGGCGGTGGCCTTCAGGGTGGCTTCCGGCATGGTGTTGACCGTGCCCGGCGCGACCAGTTCGTCGACGTACAGGGTGTCCTTGTACGCCGGGTCCTTCACACCGGTGGAGGCCCACAGGGGGCGCTGCCTGTTCGCTCCCGCGGTCTCCAGCGCGCTCCACCGCTCGGAGGCGAACGCCTTCTCATAAGCCTCGTAGGCGAGTCGGGCGTTCGCGAGCGCAGCCCGGCCCTTCAGGGCGAGGGCCTCGTCGGTGCCGAGCTTCGTCAGGCGCTTGTCGATCTCGGTGTCGACGCGCGAGACGAAGAAGGAGGCGACGGAGTGGATGGCGGACAGGTCGAGCCCGGCCGCCCGGGCCTTCTCCAGGCCCGCGAGGTAGGCGTCCATCACCTGGCGGTAGCGCTCCAGGGAGAAGATCAGCGTCACGTTGACGCTGATGCCCTGGCCGATGACCTCCGTGATGGCCGGCAGGCCCGCCTCGGTCGCCGGAATCTTGATCATCACGTTGGGGCGGTCGACGAGCCAGGCCAGCTGCCTGGCCTCGGCGACGGTCGCCGCCGTGTTGTGGGCGAGCCGCGGGTCGACCTCGATGGAGACCCGGCCGTCGCGGCCGTCCGTCGCGTCGTACACGGGCCGCAGGATGTCGGCGGCGGCCCGGACGTCGGCGGTGGTCATCATGCGGACGGCCTCCTCGACCGTCACACCGCGCACGGCCAGGTCGGCCAGCTGCTCCTCGTACCCCTCTCCGGAGCCGATGGCGGCCTGGAAGATGGACGGGTTGGTGGTGACGCCCACCACGTGTTCGGTCTCGATGAGTTCGGCGAGGTTGCCGGACGCGATCCGCTTGCGGGACAGGTCGTCCAGCCAGATCGACACGCCCGCCTCGGACAGGCGCTTCAGGGGCTCCGCGGCTGCGGTTGCTTCGGTCACTGTGATCATCTTCCTTCTGGCGATCGGATCAACCGCGGACGGCGGCAAGGGATTCCCGGGCGGCGGCGGCCACGTTCTCGGGGGTGAAGCCGAACTCGGCGAACAGGGTCTTGGCGTCGGCGGAGGCGCCGAAGTGCTCCAGGGACACGATGCGTCCGGCGTCGCCGACGAACCGGTACCAGGTCAGGCCGATACCGGCCTCGACGGCCACCCTGGCCTTCACGGACGGCGGGAGGACACGCTCGCGGTACTCGGCGGGCTGCTCCTCGAACCACTCCACGGACGGCATCGACACCACCCGGGTGCCCACACCCTCGGCCTCCAGCCGCTCCCGCGCGGCGACGGCGAGCTGCACCTCGGAACCGGTGGCGATCAGGATGACGTCCGGGGTCCCGGTGGAGGACTCCTTCAGGACGTAACCGCCCTTGACCGCCTCGGGGTTCGGGGCGTACGTCGGCACGCCCTGGCGGGTGAGCGCGAGGCCGTGCGGGGCGGGGTTGGTGGAGTGCCGCTTGAGGATCTCGGCCCAGGCCATGGCGGTCTCGTTGGCGTCGGCCGGGCGGACGATGTTCAGACCCGGGATCGCCCGCAGGGACGCGAGGTGCTCGACCGGCTGGTGGGTGGGTCCGTCCTCACCGAGGCCGACGGAGTCGTGCGTCCACACGTACGTCACCGGCAGCTGCATGAGGGCGGACATGCGGACCGCGTTGCGCATGTAGTCGGAGAACACGAGGAACGTGCCGCCGTAGATACGGGTGTTGCCGTGCAGCGCGATGCCGTTCATCTCCGCGGCCATGGAGAACTCGCGGATGCCGAAGTGGATCGTGCGGCCGTACGGGCTCGCCTCCGGCAGTGGATTGCCCTTCGGCAGGAAGGACGACGTCTTGTCGATGGTCGTGTTGTTCGACCCGGCGAGGTCGGCGGAACCGCCCCACAGCTCGGGGATGACCGCACCGAGCGCCTGCAGCACCTTGCCGGAGGCGGCACGCGTGGCGACGGACGCGCCCTCCTCGAACTCCGGGAGCGCCTGCTCCCAGCCGTCGGGGAGCTGACCGGCCACGACACGGTCGTACAGCTTCGCGCGCTCGGGCTGGGCACCGCGCCACTCGGCGATCCGCTTGTCCCAGGCGGCGTGCGCCTCGGCGCCCCGGTCCAGGGCCTCGCGGGTGTGGGCGAGAACCTCGGGGGCCACCTCGAAGGACTTCTCAGGGTCGAAGCCGAGGACGCGCTTGGTGGCGGCGACCTCGTCCGCGCCGAGCGCCGAGCCGTGGGCGGCCTCGGTGTTCTGCGCGTTCGGAGCCGGCCAGGCGATGATCGTGCGCATCGCGATGATCGAGGGGCGCTCGGTCTCGGCCTGCGCCGCCTTCAGCGCCGCGTACAGCGCGTGGACGTCGATGTCGCCGTTCTCGGCGGGCTCGATGCGCTGGGTGTGCCAGCCGTAGGCCTCGTACCGCTTCAGGACGTCCTCGGAGAACGCCGTCGCGGTGTCGCCCTCGATGGAGATGTGGTTGTCGTCGTAGAGGAAGACGAGGTTGCCGAGCTTCTGGTGGCCGGCCATCGAGGAGGCCTCGGCGGAGACGCCCTCCTCCAGGTCGCCGTCGGAGACGATGGCCCAGATCGTGTGGTCGAAGGGGGACTCGCCCGCGGGGGCCTCAGGGTCGAACAGACCGCGCTCGTAGCGGGCGGCCATCGCCATGCCCACCGCGTTCGCGGCACCCTGGCCGAGCGGGCCCGTGGTGGTCTCGACACCGGCCGTGTGCCCGTACTCGGGGTGACCGGGCGTCTTCGAACCGTGCGTGCGGAACGCCTTCAGGTCGTCCAGCTCCAGCTCGTAGCCGGCCAGGAAGAGTTGTGTGTAGAGGGTCAGCGAGGTGTGGCCGGGGGAGAGGACGAAACGGTCACGGCCCGTCCACTCCGGATCCGCCGGATCATGGCGCATCACCTTTTGAAAGATCGTGTACGCGGCCGGGGCCAGGCTCATCGCGGTGCCCGGGTGGCCGTTGCCGACCTTCTGCACGGCGTCGGCCGCCAGAACGCGGGCGGTGTCGACGGCACGCCGGTCGAGCTCGGTCCATTCGAATCCGTCGGTGCTCTGCGCACTCATCTTCAAAGAGTCCTCACTGGATGCGGAATCGCTGGTGGAACGCATTCAAACCTAAAAGTCTGACTTTTGCCGGGGAAGGTGCGCCTGTGTCAGCCTTCGGTGAAAGTGGGACATCGGCAGCGGTACCGAGGCGGCACGAGAAGGACATGGCGGACAGAACCGTGCAAGACGGAGACGGGATCAGGACATACGCGTTCCCGGTCGACCGGAGCGTCTGCGGCGTCGGTATGCAGGTGGGCCCCATGGAGCCCGGTCGCACCTGGCACGACGACGCGCCGCTGGACCGTGTCCACCGCATCGATTTCCATGTCCTGATGCTCTTCACTGGCGGCCCCGTGACGCACATGGTGGATTTCGCCGAGTACGAGATGACCGACGGCGACCTTCTGTGGATCCGCCCCGGGCAGGTCCACCGCTTCTCCCGGGCGAGCGAGTACCGCGGCACCGTGCTCACCATGCAACCCGGCTTCCTGCCCCGTGCCACGGTGGAGGCCACGGGCCTTTACCGCTACGATCTGCCGCCCCTGCTGCACCCCGACGCCGCCCAGCTCGCCGCGCTCCGGGCGGCCCTCGCCCAGCTCCGGCGCGAGTACGAGGACACCACCACGCTGCCGCTCGCTCTGCACACCGAGGTGCTGCGGCACTCGCTGACCGCGTTCCTGGTACGCCTCGCGCACCTCGCGACCAGCTCCGCGGAGGCGGCCCGCGGCCAGATCGACACCACCTTCACCCGCTTCCGCGACGCGGTCGAGAAGGACTTCGCGACCAACCACAGCGTCAGCGCCTACGCCGACGCCCTCGGCTACTCGCGCCGCACCCTGGTCCGCGCCGTCCGCGCCGCCACCGGTCAGACGCCCAAGGGCTTCATCGACAGGCGCGTGACCCTCGAGGCCAAGCGCCTGCTGGCGCACACGGACCTGCCGATAGGCCGCGTCGGCGCCGCCGTGGGATTCCCCGACGCGGCGAACTTCTCCAAGTTCTTCCACCAGCACACGGACACGACGCCGGCGGCGTTCCGGGCGGAGCTGCGCTGAGTCCCGTGCATGGAAAGGGGCCCCACGCGCGCGTGGGGCCCCTTTCCCGGACTGAGGGGGTCAGTGCCCGAAGTCGAACCAGTTCACGTTGACGAAGTCGCTCGGCTGACCGCTGGTGAAGGTCAGATAGACGTCATGCGTGCCGGTCACGGAGGCGATGTTGGCCGGGACCGTCCTCCAGCTCTGCCAGCCGCCTATGTTGGCCACCGCGAAACTGCCGATCGGTGCGTTGCTGCGGCTGTCGAGGCGCACCTCGACCAGTCCGCTCACTCCGCCCGCCGCGCCGCTCGCGACCCGGCCGTAGAACTGCTTCGCGGCCGTGGAGCCGAAGTCGACGCCCTTGTACAGGGCCCAGTCGCCGTTCGCCAGCGAGCCGATGTCCTGGCCGCCGCCCGTGTCCGAGGTCGTCTCGGTGGCCACGCCGGACTGGCTGTCGTACGACTCGGCCTGGATCGCGCTGTAGGCGTCCCGGTTGCCCGACGGCGGGGGTGTGGTACCGCTCCCACCACCCGAGGACTGGAGGACCTGCACATAGTCGACCACCATCGGATGGCCGGGCTGCGTGTCGTTGTCCAGGCCGCCGCCGAGCGCGTCCGGGAAGGCGCCGCCCATCGCCACGTTGAGGATGACGAAGAACCCGTGGTTCGTGGCGTTGGTCCAGGTCGTCGCGTCGACCTGGTTGGCGGTGACCGTGTGGTAGTTGACGCCGTCGACGTAGAAGCGGATCGCTTCCGGGCTCGCCGAGCGGTCCCACTCCATGGTGTAGGTGTGGAAGCCGGACTGGCACGTCGTGTTCGGGCAGGGCGTGGAGTTGCCGATGCCGCTGGTCTCGTTGCACGGGCCGCCCGGGTTGGTGCCGCAGTGCATCGTGGCCCACGTCTTGTTCAGGCCCTGGACGTTCTCCATGATGTCCAACTCGCCGACACCGGGCCAGTTCTGGTAGTTCCCCCGGTAGGGCGCGCCCAGCATCCAGAACGCGGGCCAGTAGCCCTCGGCGGCGGTGCCGGTCACGTTCGGCATCTGCAGCCTGGCCTCGACGCGCAGCTTGCCGCCGGCCGGCGGCTGGAAGTCGGTGCGGGTGGTCTCGATGCGGCCCGAGGTCCAGTGGCCGGAGGCGTCGCGGCGCGGGGTGATGAGCAGGTTGCCGTTGCCGTCCAGCGAGACGTTGTTCGTGCTGGAGGTCATCGTCTCGACCTCGCCGGTGCCCCAGTTGGCGGGGCCGCCCGGATACGACGTCCCGGTGTCGTACTGCCAGTTGGACGTGTTGACGCCGGATCCGGCCGCGCCGTTGAAGTCGTCGAGGAAGACCTGGCTCCAGCCCGACGGGGGAGCGGGGGCGGAGGCGTTCGCGGACGGCGTCGCGACCGCGGCGGCGGCCACGGCGAGGCCCATCGCGCCGAGGACGGCGACGAACGCCCGCCTCACACTGCGCCGTCTGCGGGGTATGCCGGGGGAATCGCTCATGGGGGGTGCCTCTCGGTACGGGGAGTGGATGTGCGGGTGCCTGCTCGGCAGTGTTTGAGAGCGCTCTCAAGCGGGAGTTGCGCGCTCAATGTGCTCGCTGCCACCGCGGTCGTCAAGAGATGAAGCAGAGAAAGTCCCTCCGGGGGTGGGGAGTTCAGGCGGTGAAGGAAGAGGTATCTGTGTTCGCCAGGCCGGACAAGGCCGCGGTGCCCGCTGTCAGAGGGCCCGGTCAGAGTGCGGGAGCCGTTGACGCCAGAGGGTGGGATCATGCCTGTTCGGAACGCCGTTGAGGTCATCTACTGCGCGGTGCGCGCCTGCCGTTGCCGGCGCAGCCCGGCCGCAAGCCGTATGCCCCGGCGCCTCGCGCAACGCCTCGCCCGCTCCGTGCGGTCAGGCGTCAGCGTGCCGCCGGCTGCCACCCCAGCGCTCGTGAGATCCCCCGCGCGGCGAGCCGCACCGCCGGGACAAGCGCCGGTACCTGGGCCGTCGCGTACGGGACCACGACCGACACCGCTGCGGTCACCCTGCCGTCGCGGCCGCGTACCGGGGCCGCCACCGACAGGGCGTCGTCGGTGACCTGACGGCTGCTCACCGCGGCGCCCGAGCGCCGTACCTCGGCCAGTTCGCGGCGCAGCCGCACCGGATCCGTGAGGGTGTACGGGGTGAACCCGGCCAGCGGTCCCTCGCAGTACTCCTCCTGGAAGGCCTGCTCGCTGTGGGCCAGCAGCGCCAGCCCCACCCCGGTGGCGTGCAGCGGCCAGCGGGCGCCCACCCGGATGTGCACGCCGACGGCGGAGCGCCCCGAGAGCCACTCGATGTACACGACGTCCGTGCCGTCGCGCACCGCCAGTTGCACGTTCTCGTGCGTCGCCTCGTACAGGTCCTCCAGGTACGGCAAGGCCACCTGACGCAGCGCCAGCCCGCGCGGGGCGAGCGCGGCGACCTCCCACAGCCTCAGGCCCACGTGGTAGACGCCGTCCGCGTCCCGCTCGAGGGCGCCCCACTCGGTCAGCGCCCCCACCAGCCGGTGCGTGGTGGTGAGGGTGAGCCCGGCCCGGCGGCTGATGTCGGTGAGGCAGAGCGCCGGATGCGCGTGGTCGAAGGCCGCGAGCACGGCGAGCAGCCGGTCCGGCGCGGAGCGCACCGTCTGCGGGGGCAGGGCGTCGGTGGTCATCGGTGCCGGGTCACCCGAGCCCGGTCTCGGCGACTCTGAGCAGCAGCGCGTGCAGGACCTCCCGCTCGTCGGCTTCGAGCGGCCGGAGCAGTTCGCCCGTGACTCTGAGCCCGGCCTCGTCGGTGTCGCGCAGGAAGGCCCGGCCGGCCTCGGTCAGCACGACGATACGGCTGCGCCGGTCGTCCGGGGAGGGGCGGCGCTCGGCGAAGCCCAGCTTCTCCAGGTCGTCGACCAGGCCGACGATCGCGCTCGGGTCGTAGCCGAGGGAGGTGCTCAGCTCCCGCTGGAGGGCGCCCTCGGAGGTGGCGAGGAAGCGCAGCAGGGCGTAGTGGCGCAGCCGCAGGCCGGACTCCTGGAGGAAGGCGTTGAACAACTGACCCGAGCGCAGCCCGAGCCGGTACAGCAGATAGCCGGTGTCCGCGTGCAGCCCGCGCATCCACGGCTCCCGGGCGTCGATGGGGGCGGCGGAGGTCGGGACGTGCTGCTGGCCGGTGATGACGGGCTCCCTGGGCCGGGCCTCCGGACGGAGGCGGTACGGACTGCTGCCCACAGCATGCCGCACGGACCGGTCGGCAACAACTATTGACGACAACAATGATTGTCCTTAGCTTCGATCTCGAAGCCGCACGCCACCGCGGCCCGCAGGCGCCTGCCGCAGCGCGCCCCGGTGGCCGACCCGTCTGGAAGGGACCCGCTCGTGCCCAGCATCGATCTGACCGGCAAGGTGGCCGTCGTCACCGGAAGCGGCCGTGGCCTCGGCCTGGCCTACGCCCACGCACTGGCCGCCCACGGCGCCGCCGTGGTCGTGAACGACGTCGACGAGGCCGTCGCCGAGCAGGCCGTGAAGTCCATCACCGAGGCGGGCGGCAAGGCCGTGGCCGAGGTCGTCGCGGTCGGCACCAGCGAGGCCGCCGACCGGCTGGTGGCCCGCGCCGTGGAGGAGTTCGGCCGACTGGACATCCTGGTCACCAACGCCGGCATCCTGCGCGACAAGGTGCTGTGGAAGATGACCGACGACGACTTCGACGCGGTGATCAGCACCCATCTGCGCGGCACCTTCACCTGCGCCCGCGCCGCCGCCGTCCGGATGCGCGAACAGGGTGAGGGCGGAACCCTGATCCTGGTCGGCTCCCCGGCCGGCCAGCGCGGCAACTTCGGCCAGACCAACTACGCCGCCGCCAAGGCCGGCATCGCCGCCATGGCCCGCACCTGGTCGATGGAGCTGGCCCGCGCGAACGTCACCGTCAACGCGATCGTTCCGGTCGCCGCCACCGCCATGACCGAGACCATCCCGGCCTTCGCCCCCTACATCGAGGCGATGAGGAACGGCGAGCCGCTGCCGGACTTCCTCCGCAAGGGCGAGGGCTTCGGCACCCCCGAGGACTGCGCCGCCCTCGTGCCCTTCCTCGCCTCCGAGGCGGCGCGCGGCGTGACCGGCCAGTGCATCGGCATCGGCGGTGACAAGGTGGCACTCTGGTCGCATCCGCAGGAGATCAGAACGGCTTACGCG
This sequence comes from Streptomyces sp. NPDC001796, assembly GCF_042892355.1. Lineage (NCBI taxonomy): Bacteria > Bacillati > Actinomycetota > Actinomycetes > Kitasatosporales > Streptomycetaceae > Streptomyces > Streptomyces sp. NPDC001796. Next base: position 196,941 of record NZ_JBIAUC010000003.1, read on the forward strand.
GACGGCGGCTGGTCCCCGGACACCCTCGCCGACGTGTGGGCCACCTCGGTCGGCGCCGAACCGCAGACCGTCGGCATCCCCGCGCCGAAGTTCCCGGAGGCGTGATGGACCTGAACGAACTCGTCGCGATCGACGTCCACACCCACGCCGAGGTCTCCTCCAAGGGGCACTCCTCGCTGGACGACGACCTGCACGACGCCTCCTCCGCCTACTTCAAGGTGGAGGGCAAGCGGAAGCCGACCCTGGAGGAGACGGCCGCGTACTACCGCGAGCGGAAGATGGCCGCCGTGATCTTCACGGTCGACGCCGAGTCCGCCACCGGCGCCGAGCCCGTGCCCAACGAGGAGGTCGCCGAGGCCGCCGCCGCGAACCCGGACGTGCTCATCCCGTTCGCCTCCATCGATCCCTTCCGCGGCAAGGCCGGCGTGAAGCAGGCCCGGCGCCTGGTCGAGGAGTACGGGGTGAAGGGCTTCAAGTTCCACCCCAGCATCCAGGGCTTCTTCCCCAACGACCGCTCGGTGGCGTACGACCTGTACGAGGTCATCGAGGAGAGCGGCGCCATCGCCCTGTTCCACACCGGCCAGACCGGGATCGGCGCCGGCGTACCCGGCGGGGGCGGGATCAGGCTCAAGTACTCCAATCCGCTGCACGTGGACGACGTCGCCGCCGACTTCCCCCATCTGAAGATCATCCTGGCGCACCCGTCGTTCCCCTGGCAGGACGAGGCCCTCGCGGTCGCCACGCACAAACCCGGCGTGCACATCGACCTCTCCGGCTGGTCGCCGAAGTACTTCCCGCCGCAGCTCGTGCAGTACGCCAACACCTTGCTCAAGGACAAGGTGCTCTTCGGCTCGGACTTCCCCGTCCTCACCCCCGACCGCTGGCTCGCCGACTTCGAGAAGTTGTCGATCAAGGACGAGGTGAGGCCGAAGATCCTCAAGGAGAACGCCGCCCGACTGCTCGGGCTGACGAAAGCGTAAAGGGGCCGTGAGATGCGCAACGAGGGACTGGGTTCGTGGCCCGCACGCCGGGCCCGCAAGACCCCGCACCGCACCGCCCTGATCCACGGCGACCGGAGCGTCACCTACGCGGAGCTGTACGAACGCACCACCCGCCTCGCGCACGCCCTGCGCGCCCGCGGTGTCCGCCGCGGCGACCGGATCGCCTACCTCGGCCCCAACCACCCCGCCTACCTGGAGACGCTGTTCGCGGCGGGCACCCTCGGCGCGGTCTTCGTCCCGCTCAACATCCGCCTCGCCGGACCCGAGATCGCCTACCAGCTCGCCGACTCGGGCGCCAAGGCCCTCGTCCACGCGCCCTCGCTGGCCGCGCTCGTCGCCGGGCTGCCAGGCAGCACCGACGTGCGGGCGTACGTGGAAGTGGGCGCCGAGTACGAGGAGTTGCTGGCCGCCGCGAGCGACGAGCCGATCGACCAGCCCGTCCCCCTCGACGACACCTGCATCATCATGTACACCTCGGGGACCACGGGCCGGCCGAAGGGCGCCATGCTCACCCACGGCAACCTGGTCTGGAACGCGTTCAACGTCCTCGTCGACCACGACCTGATCGCCGAGGAACGCGCCCTGGTCTCCGCCCCCTTGTTCCACACGGCCGGGCTGAACATGCTCACCCTGCCTGTCCTGCTCAAGGGCGGCACCTGCGTCCTGGTCGAGTCCTTCGACCCGGAGGCCACCTTCGACCTGATCGAACGCCACCGGATCAGCTTCATGTTCGGGGTGCCGACCATGTTCGACCAGGTGGCCCGGCATCCGCGCTGGGACGGGGCCGACCTGTCCAGCCTCCGCATCCTCACCTGCGGCGGCTCCCCGGTGCCGACCCCGCTGATCGCGAAGTACCAGCAGCGCGGGCTCACCTTCCTCCAGGGCTACGGCATGACGGAGGCCGCGCCCGGCACGCTCTTCCTGGACGCCGAGCACGCGGTCGGCAAGGCGGGTTCGGCCGGTGTGCCGCACTTCTTCAGCGACGTACGGGTGGTGCGGCCCGACCTCGCACCGGTCGACGTCGGCGAGACGGGCGAGGTCGTGGTGCGCGGCCCGCACGTCATGTCCGGCTACTGGGGGCTGCCGGAGGAGACCGCGGCCGTGTTCGCCGACGGCTGGTTCCGCAGCGGGGACGCCGCCCGTGTGGACGAGGACGGGTACGTCTACATCGTCGACCGCATCAAGGACATGATCATCTCGGGTGGCGAGAACATCTACCCCGCCGAGATCGAGGACCGGCTCCTCGCGCACCCCGACATCGTCGAGTGCGCCGTCATCGGCGTGCCCGACGAGAAGTGGGGCGAGGTACCGCGCGCGGTCGTCGTCCCCCGCGAGGGCGCCACGCTCGATCCGGACGAGGTGATCGCCTCACTCTCCGGCCGGCTGGCCAAGTACAAGATCCCCAAGTCGGTGGTGATCGCGGACGCCCTCCCGCGCACCGCCTCCGGAAAGCTCCTCAAGTCCCGGGTCCGCTCCCGGTACGGCACCGACTCCCAGGCAAAGGACCACAGATGAGCATCACCGTCAACGGCCTCGACGAACTCAAGAAGCTGGCCGGCAGCGACCTCGGCACCAGCGAGTGGATCGAGGTCACCCAGGAGCGGATCAACACCTTCGCCGATGCCACGGGCGACCACCAGTGGATCCACGTCGATCCGGAGAAGGCGAAGGACGGCCCGTTCGGCGCGCCCATCGCGCACGGCTATCTGACCCTCTCCCTCTTCATCCCGCTCTTCACCGAGCTGCTGGAGGTCGAGGGCGTGTCGACGAAGGTCAACTACGGCCTGAACAAAGTGCGTTTCCCGGCACCGGTGAAGGTCGGCTCCCGCATCCGGCTGGTCGCGAAGCTCGCCTCGGTGGAGGACGTGCCGGGCGGGGTGCAGATCGCCGTCGACGGCACGATAGAGATCGAGGGCGGCGGGAAGCCCGCGGCGGTCCTGCAGAGCCTGTCGCGGTTCTACGCCTGAGGCAGGGGGTTCTGCCTCGGGCATGCGTTCTGAGGAACGCGCGTTCGGTATGAGCAGGGGCAGCGACAGGGACATGGGCAGGGCCGCGCGACGCACGTCGGAAGCCCTGGCCGGGTTCCTCCGGCGGCGGGTGACAATGCGCACGGGAGTCCTCCCCGCGCCCGCCGCAACCTCGCCCCCTCTTCCCCCGTCTAACTGGCATGCAGGGCCCGCGTGCCGGGTCCCGCTTCCAGACCAGGGGGAAGCCCATGCGCGTCCAGCAGTTCCGCAAGGTTCCGGCCGCCGCCGTGGTGCTCGCGGCGGGACTCGGGCTCACCGCCTGCAACGGCGACGACGGCAAGCACAGCGGGGTGAGCTCCGTTCCGTCCGCCACCGCGTCCACGTCAGGGGCCTCCCAGGGCTCCGGCAGCGGTCCGGCAGGCGGCGGCACCTCGGCGACGGCCACCTCCGGCACCGCGACCGGCGGCACGAGCAGCGCGTCCGGATCGGCCACGGCGTCCGGCTCCACCACGGGGTCCGGCTCGCCCACGGCGTCCGCGGGACCGCGCACCACCGCGAGGGTGCCCGCCCGGTGCGGGACCACCCATCTGACCTTCGCCAAGGGCGACGCGTACGGCAAGGGCCCGTACTCGAACATTCCCGTGAGGCTGACCAACTCCGGCCCCGCCCCCTGCACCCTGCACGGCTTCCCGGACGTGGACCTGGTCGGCAAGGACGGACACGTCCATGCCCGGCGAAGCGTCGAGGCGCCGCACACCGTCGTCCTCACCCCGGGCCGGAGCGCGACCTTCCTGCTGGTCGTGCCGCAGAACTACGGTGGCGGCAGCGGAGTGACCTTCACCCGCGCGGTGATCACCCTGCCGCGTGAGATCCACCCGCATATCCTGCGGCTCAGGGTGAACCTGCCCGCCAAGGGCGACGGTCCCGACGACCACACCGTGATCGTCGGCCCCGTCACCCGCTAGCGCGCCATCCCCACGCCCTAGGCGCGAGCATCCGGCTGGTTCATGAACGACGTGACAGGCAGCGCCCGTTCGACGATCCGTACGTCGCCGAGGCGGCCGTGCAGAATCTGGTCGATCTTCCCGGCGTACTCGTAGCCGCCGAGCAGCCACGGCAGCCCGACGGAGGTGATCCCGACCGCGGCCGCCTTCGGGTTGCGGACGACCGGGCAGCCCTCGACGTACAGCGTCGTGTGCCTGCCGTCGTTGACGACCGCGAGGTGCCGCCAGGTCTCCAGAGGCGTCTCCTGGCCCCAGTTGGTGGCGATGCCCTCCTGGTTCAGCGGGCGCATCGCCCACTGCGGCTCTCGGTCGTTGGACAGCGAGAGAGTGGCCAGCGGCTCGTCGGGGTCGTCAGCGGTCTTCCCGGCCGCGCCGCCCGTGCCCGAACGGCTGACGATGCCCGACCAGGCGTTGTGGTCGGGGTCCCAGTCAGCGGGCAGCCAGTAGAAGGCCTCGATGGTGTAGCCGTCCTCGAACGTGGCCGAGTTGAGCGGAGCTCCGTCCACCGTGCGCAGATACGCGCCCTTCAGCGGTGACTTGAAGCCCTGGAACTCCAGGCTGCCGTGGCCCGGTTGGTCGGGGTGGTGGTCCGACGACCAGCCGAGCGAGCCGCCGCCCACGGAGACCACGGCGAGGTCGTTGCCGCGGCCGGACAGGTCGCGGACGGTGCCGGAGACGGGCGACCCGAAGCGCCAGTAGGCGACCGTGCCCGATATCAGCATCTGTGACACGGGCCGCGCGGGGCGGGCCGGCACGGGGTCGAAGCCGGAGAAGCGCTCCGCGAAGTCGATCTCCACCGAGAACCGGTCGGCGTCACCGCTCAGTTCGATCTCCTGGCGCTCCAGCTCGTTGAGGCCCTTCGCGGCCCGCCCGAGGATCCACGGGGAGACCGTCTCCACGTCGACGACGTTCCGGTCGAGGTCGAAGTGGTACAGGCGGATCATGGCCGCGCCGCCGAAATAGCGGTTCTGGTAGTTCGTCAGGTGCAGGTGCACCTCGTTGCCCGCCGCGTTCTTGCGGGTGGCGCGGCCCGCGGGCCAGTAGTGGCCGTTCAGTGTCAGGAAGATCTGGTCGTGGTCCTCGATCAGCTGGTCCCACAGCTGCCCGCCGTACGTCGACAACTGGTCGTCCTCGACGACCAGTTCGTGCGTGGTGAGGATGACCGGCGCCTTCGGGTGCCGGGCGAGCACGTCCTTCGCCCAGGTGTACCCCTTCGCCGACAGCCGCCAGTCCAGCGCCAGCACCAGCCACTCGCGCCCGGCCGCCTGGAACAGGTGGTAGGTGTTGTAGCCGTCCGGGGAGGCGCCCCCGAACGTCGACTTGCTCCTGAAACGCTGCGGCCCGAACGCGTCCAGGTACGGCGTCGGGCCGCGCTGGTCGTCCGTCGAGGACTTGATGTCGTGGTTGCCGGCCAGAACGCTGTAGCCGACGCCCCGCCGGTCGAGGATCTCGAACGCCTCGCTGATGGCGGCGAACTCCTCCTCGGCGCCGTTCTGGGTGAGGTCGCCGAGGTGGGACAGGAAGACGATGTTCAGACGCCGGGACGGTCAGCACGAGCTGGTGGATCGCGTCGGTGACCGTCATGCCGACCGAGTAGGACAGCCATCGACCGGCCCGGTCGGTGATGGGGGTCCCCCCTGCTCGTGGGGGTCCCCCCGCTCGAGCGAAGCCGAGAGTGTGGGAGCAGCCGAGAGCTTGGGGGAGTGCGAGCGAGACGGTGACGGGGGTGGGCCAGCCGCTCGCGGTGCGGGAGAGCGAGAGGTCGATGTGTTCCTGGTCGCCGATGACGTCCCGGCAGTACGCGCCGTAGAAGTCGTCGCCGAAGACCGTGGCCAGAGAGGTCCTCAGGCCGAAGCGGGCGGCGGCCACCGCGAGGTTCGCGATGCCTCCCGGCCCGCAGCCCATGCCCGCCGTCCAGATCTCCTCGCCCGGCGTCGGTGCTTTGCCCAGGCCCGTGAGGACGAGGTCGTAGAAGAGCAGCCCGGTCAACAGCACCTCGGGCCGGTCGTCGTCCACCGCGTCGGTCCTCTCGTCAGAACTGCTCAAACTCGGTGCACGGAATCGTGCGCTCCTCGACGAGATTGGTCAATACTCAAGCAGAAGTGAGCATAGAAATGCTTGAAGATGACGAGTAGTGTTCGTGACGTGCTGGCAGAACGACGACACCAACTCATCCTGCGGGTCCTGCGCTCCGGCGGGCCCGCGTCAGTGACCGATCTCTCCGAGCAGCTCGGAGTGAGCCCGGCCACCGTCCGGCGCGACCTCGTCAAGCTGGAGGAGGACGGTCTGCTCACGCGGGTGCACGGCGGCGCGGTCGTCGAGGAGGGCGACCAGCCCTTCGCCGAGGTCGCTGAGGTGCGCGTGTCCGAGAAGGACGCGATAGCCGCGCACGCCGCCGAGTTGATCACGGACGGACAGTCGGTGCTGCTCGACATCGGCACCACCGCCTACCGCCTGGCCCGCCAGCTGCACGGCCGCCGGCTCACCGTGATCACCAGCAACCTCGTCGTCTACGAGGAGCTCGCCGACGACGAGGGCATCGAGCTGGTGCTGCTCGGTGGCATGGTCCGACGCGAGTACCGCTCGCTGGTCGGCTTCCTGACCGAGGACAACCTGCGCCAGCTCCACGCGGACTGGCTCTTCCTCGGCACCAGCGGGGTCCGGCCCGGCGGGCAGGTGATGGACACGACGGTCGTCGAGGTACCGGTCAAGCGAGCCATGATCAAGGCGAGCGACAGGGTCGTCCTGCTCGCCGACTCGGCCAAGTTCCCGGGCACGGGTATGGCGAAGGTCTGCGGTCCCGAGGACCTGGATGTGCTGGTGTCGGACGCGCCGGTGAACGCGGCGACCCGCTCCTTGCTGGACGAGGCGGGCGTCGAGGTGATCGTGGCAGGAAAGGTGCAAGCGTGAAGCTGACGATTCTGGGCGGTGGCGGCTTCCGTGTCCCGCTCGTGTACGGGGCGCTCCTGACGGACCGCGCCGAGGGCCGCGTCACCCGCGTCGTGCTGCACGACCTGGACGCGGGCCGGCTCTCGGCCGTGACCCGGGTCCTGGCCGAGCAGGCCGCGGGGGTGCCCGACGCGCCCGAGGTGACCGCCACGACCGATCTCGACGAAGCCCTGCGCGGCGCCGACTTCGTCTTCTCCGCGATCCGCGTCGGCGGGCTCGAGGGCAGGGCGAACGACGAGCGCGTGGCCCTCGCGGAGGGCGTCCTCGGCCAGGAGACGGTCGGCGCCGGGGGCATCGCCTACGGGCTGCGCACGGTCCCGGTGGCCGTCGACATCGCCCGGCGGGTGGCCCGGCTCGCCCCCGACGCCTGGGTCATCAACTTCACCAACCCGGCGGGCCTCGTCACGGAGGCCATGTCCCGCCACCTCGGCGACCGCGTCATCGGCATCTGCGACTCACCGGTCGGCCTCGGCCGCCGTATCGCCCGTGTGCTCGGCGTGAACCCGAGGGAGGCCTGGATCGACTACGTCGGCCTCAACCACCTCGGCTGGGTCCGCGGCCTGCGCGTAGCCGGCCGCGACGAACTCCCGCGCCTGCTCGCCGACCCCGACCTGCTCGGTTCCTTCGAGGAGGGCAAGCTCTTCGGGACGGAGTGGCTGCAGTCGCTGGGTGCGATCCCCAACGAGTATCTGCACTACTACTACTTCAACCGCGAGGCCGTCCGCGCCTACCAGCACGCCGAGAAGACCCGCGGCGCCTTCCTGCGCGACCAGCAGGCCCACTTCTACGAACAGGTCGCGCGGCCGGACGCCTCCGCCCTACAGGCCTGGGAACGCACCCGTGCCGAGCGCGAGGCCACCTACATGGCCGAGAACCGCGAGACCGCGGGGGCCGGCGAGCGCGAGGCCGACGACCTGTCCGGCGGCTACGAGAAAGTCGCCCTCGCCCTGATGCGGGCCATCGCGCGGGACGAGCGCACGACCCTGATCCTCAACGTCCGCAACCGCGGCACCCTGTCCGTCCTCGACACCGAGGCCGTGATCGAGGTCCCGTGCCTGGTCGACGCGAACGGAGCACACCCGGTCGCCGTCGACCCGCTGCCGGGCCACGCCACCGGACTGGTCTGCGCGGTCAAGGCGGTGGAGCGCGAGGTGCTCGCCGCCGCCGAGTCCGGCGACCGGGCGACGGCGGTGAAGGCGTTCGCCCTGCATCCGCTGGTCGATTCCGTGAACGTGGCCCGCAGGCTGGTCGAGGGCTACACGGCGGTCCATCCTGGGCTCGCGTACCTTAAGTGAGCACCCTGGGAGCAAGCGCTTTCTCCCGTCTCGCCTCCCTCTCTCGCCTCCCTCCCCAGCCTCCCGCTCACCCTGGAGACACCGCATGCACGACGAACGCCGCCGGATCGAGGAGCGCGTCCAGCGCCTGCACGACCAGCGCATCAAGACCGCGATCTACGCCGCCACGGTTCCCCTCGAGGTGGAGGCCTGGCAGGCCCCGGGGGAGCCGGTCCCGTTCGCCGAGGCCGCCGGCGCGTCGTACGCGCCCTTCGCGATGGGCACCCCCTGGGGCCCGCCGTGGGGCACCACCTGGTTCCGCATGCGCGGGCAGGTGCCCTCGGAGTGGGCCGGCCGGCGCGTCGAGGCCGTCATCGACCTCGGCTTCGTGGGCGACTGGCCCGGCAACCAGGCGGAGGCCCTGGTGCACCTGACCGACGGCCGGCCGCTGAAGGCCGTCAACCCGCTCAACCAGTACGTGCCGATCGCCAATCCGGCCGTCGGCGGCGAGGAGATCGACTATCTCGTCGAGGCCGCCTCCAACCCGGACATCCTCGCGAACGACTTCGCGGCCCCCACCCCGCTCGGCGACGTGCTCACAGCCGGGGACAAGCCGCTCTACACCTTCCAGCGCGCCGACATCGCCATCCTCGACGAGGACGTCTGGCACCTCGACCTCGACATCCAGGTGCTGCGTGAGCTGATGCTGGAGCTCGGCGAGCACGACCCGCGCCGGCACGAGATCATGCACGCTCTCGACCGGGCGATGGACCTGCTCGACCTGGACGACATCTCCGGCTCGGCCGCCTCCGTGCGCGAGCTGCTGCAGCCCGCCCTCGCCAAGCCCGCGCACGCCAGCGCGCACATCGTCTCCGGCGTCGGCCACGCGCACATCGACTCCGCCTGGCTGTGGCCGATCCGCGAGACCAAGCGCAAGACCTCCCGCACCTTCTCCAACGTCACGTCCCTGGCCGACGAGTACGAGGAGTTCGTCTTCGCGTGCTCCCAGGCCCAGCAGTACGAGTGGGTGCGCGACAACTACCCGCACGTGTGGGCCCGCATCCAGGAGTCGGTGAAGAAGGGACAGTGGGCTCCGGTCGGCGGCATGTGGGTGGAGGCCGACGGCAACCTGCCCGGCGGCGAGGCCCTGGCCCGCCAGCTCATCCACGGCAAGCGGTTCTTCATCGAGCACTTCGGCATCGAGACGAAGGGCGTGTGGCTGCCGGACTCCTTCGGCTACACCGCGGCCTACCCGCAGCTCGCCAGGCTGGCCGGCAACGAGTGGTTCCTCACCCAGAAGATCTCCTGGAACCAGACCAACAGGTTCCCCCACCACACCTTCTGGTGGGAGGGCATCGACGGCACCCGCATCTTCACCCACTTCCCGCCGGTCGACACCTACAACGCCCGCTTCAGCGGCGAGGAGATGGCCCGGGCGGTGCGCAACTACCAGGAGAAGGGCGGCGCGACGCGCTCGCTGGCCCCCTTCGGCTGGGGCGACGGCGGCGGCGGCCCCACCCGCGAGATCATGGAACGGGCGCGGCGGCTGAAGGACCTGGAGGGCTCCGCCAGGGTCGAGGTCGAACACCCCGACGCGTTCTTCGCCAAGGCCCGCGAGGAGTACCCGGACGCCCCGGTGTGGGTGGGAGAGCTGTATCTGGAGCTGCACCGGGCCACCTACACCTCCCAGGCCCGCACCAAACAGGGCAACCGGCGCAGCGAACACCGGCTGCGCGAGGCCGAGCTGTGGGCGACGACGGCCGCGCTGCACGCGCCGGGCTACGCCTACCCGTACGCGAAGCTCGACCGGCTGTGGAAGACGGTCCTGCTGCACCAGTTCCACGACATCCTGCCGGGCTCGTCGATCGCCTGGGTGCACCGCGAGGCCGAGGCCGAGTACGCCCGCGTCGCCCAGGAGCTGGAGGAGCTGACGGCGGAGGCGGTGGCCGCGCTGGGCGCCGGCGGCACCCGTGTCTTCAACACCAGCCCCTTCGACCGCGCCGAGGTCATCCGCACGGCCGCGGGCGCACCGGCCTACGCCGAGGTGCCGGCGAACGGCAGCGCGCCCGTCGCCGTCGCCGACCCGCCGCAGCCGGTCACGGTGAGCGGCCGCGTGCTCGACAACGGCCTCGTGCGCGTGGAAGTGGCGGAGGACGGCACGGTGGCGTCCGTACGCGACCTGCGGGCCGGTGGCCGTGAGGTCCTCGCCGACAAGGGCAATCTGCTCCGCCTGCACACCGACCTCCCCAACTACTGGGACGCCTGGGACGTCGACAAGCACTACAGGAACCGCTACACGGATCTGCTGGACGCCGACTCCGTCACGGTCGTCGAGGAGGACCCGCTGCTCGGCGCGATCCGCGTGGAGCGGAGCTTCGGCAAGGGATCGAAGATCACGCAGACGATCACGCTCCGCGCCGGCAGTCCCCGCATCGACTTCGAGACGGACATCGACTGGCACGAGGCGGAGAAGTTCCTCAAGGCCGGCTTCCCGGTCGACATCCGCGCCCCGTACTCCTCCGCGGAGATCCAGTTCGGGCACATCCAGCGGCCCACCCACACCAACACCAGCTGGGAGGCGGCCCGTTTCGAGGTCTCCGGCCACCGCTGGGTGCACATCGCCGAGCCCGGCTACGGTGTCGCGGTCATCAACGACTCGACCTACGGCCATGACGTCTCCCGCACGGTCCGCGATGACGGCGGTACGACCACCACGGTCCGGCTCAGCCTGGTCCGCGCCCCGCGCGTCCCGGACCCGGGCGCAGACCAGGGCCGTCACCGTTTCACGTACTCCCTCCTCCCGGGCGCGACCATCGATGACGCGGTCGCCGAGGGCTACGCCCTCAATCTCCCCCTCCGGGTGGCCGAGGCGGCGGGCGCGCCGGAGCCGGTCGTCTCCGTGGACGGCGAGGGCGTCACCGTGGAGGCGGTGAAGCTCGCCGACGACGAGTCCGGTGACGTCGTCGTACGGCTCTACGAGTCGCGCGGCGGCCGTGCCGAGGGCGTGCTGCGCACGGGCTTCCCGCTCGCCGGCGCCCAGGTGACGGACCTGCTGGAGCGTCCGCTGGAGGACGCGGAGCTCGTCGACGGTGGTGTCCCGGTCGCCCTGCGGCCCTTCCAGATCGTGACGCTCCGTCTGCGGAGGGGCTGACGCGTGGCCATGCAACCCTGGTTCACCGACGCCAAGTTGGGGATCTTCGTGCACTGGGGCATCTACGCCGTCGACGGCGTCCAGGAGTCCTGGTCGTTCTACGACGACATCGTGCCGCACGACCGGTACATGTCCCAGCTCGAGCGTTTCACCGGTGCCAACTACGACCCGAAGGCGTGGGCGGACCTGTTCGCCCGCGCCGGCGCCAAGGCTGACGAGCCGTCACCATGACGGAGTGGCCCTGTGGGACACGCGGTACGGCGACCTCAACCTGGGCAAGGACTACATCGGCCCGTACGCCGAGGCCCTGCGCGAGAAGGGGCTCAAGGTCGGCCTCTACTACTCCCACTCCGACTGGAACCACCCCGACTACGCCTCCACGCGCAAGCCGGGCCGCCCGCCGGAACTCGAGGACAACCGCTACTCCGAGGTGGCGGCCGAGGACGAGGACCTCGAGGCCTGGGAACGGTTCATCGCCTACCGGGACGGCCAGATCAAGGAGTTGGCCTCCCGATACCGTCCGGACCTGATGTGGTTCGACGGCGAGTGGGACCGCAGCGAGGAGCAGTGGCGCATCCCCGAACTCGCCGCGCTCATCCGGTCGTACGTCCCGCACGTCGTCTTCAACGCCCGCATGCTCGGCGAGGGTGACTACGCGACGCCGGAGCAGGGCGCCCCGATCGTGCCGCCGGACGGACCCTGGGAGCTGTGCCTGACGATCAACGACTCGTGGGGGTACCAGCACCACGACCACAACCACAAGTCGTTGGCCCAGCTGATCCACTACTTCACCGAGACCATCGGCTCAGGCGGCAACCTGCTCCTGGACGTCGGCCCGATGGAGGACGGCACCATCCCGCAGCCCCAGGTGGAGCGTCTGGAAGGCCTGGGGGAGTGGATCCGCAGGCATGCGGAGGCGGTGTACGGAACGGTGCGCGGTCTCCCGGCCGGTCACCACTACGGCCCCAGCACCCTCTCCGCCGACCGCCGCACCCTCTACCTGACCCTGTTCGACATCCCGCGCGCCGAGACGGGCGTCCGGGGTCTGGCCACGCCGGTCCGCAAGGTCACGGTGCTCGGCACCGGCACCGAACTCGGCCACCGGGTCGTCGGCGGACTGCACGAGGCGGTCGGCGTGCTGTGGATCGACCCGCCGTCCGCGGCCGACCTGGACCCGTACGCCACCGTCCTCGCGGTCGAGTTGGACGGCGAGCTGGAGCTGTACCGGGGCTCGGGCCGCTTCTGACGGTCAGGGGGGTGCCCGACGTGCCGGGCACCCCCCTTTCCCGTTCCCGGCTTCCTCGCTCAGCCGGTGAAGCCCGCCGTGATCGAGGTGAACTGCCAGTTGTTCTGGCTGATGCCGGAGCAGTTGCTCACCACGCCCCCGCCCGGGCACGGCCGGTCGCGGTTGACCGACCAGAAGGCGAGGCGGGCGATGTGGTGCGAGTTGGCCCAGTCCTTGATCTGGGTCCAGATCGCCGGAGTCGTGTTCTCCTGCTGGTCGGACAGGCCGTTCATGCCGGATATGCCGATGTGGGAGTACGCGGTGGCGTCGTCCCAGCCGAAGGTCGACTTCAGCTTGGCCTTCAGGCCTTCTGCTGCGTTCACGGTGTTGCCGTACATGTCGGAGCCGCCGCCGAAGTCGAAGGGCATGATGGTGAAGACGTCTATGTTGGCCCCGAGCGACTGCGCCTGCTCTATGAGGCGGTTGCCGTAGTACGTCGGGCCGGTGGTGGACGTCCCGAAGGTGACGATGGTCCTCAGGCCGGGGTTGTTGGCCTTGACCGTCTTCAGGGCGGTGAGGATCTTCGCCTGGACGGCCTCGTTCTCGAACTCGTCGGTGTTCTCGATGTCCATGTCGATCGCCTTGAGCGAGTACGCGTCGATCACCTTCTGCAGAGCCCCGGCCAGCGCGCTCGCCGAGGAGCAGTTGGCGCCCAGCTTGCTGCCCTGCCAGCCGCCGAACGACGGGACGATGTCACCGCCGGCGGAGCGTATGGCGTTGATGGCGCTCTGGTCGACCCCGCCGGTCAGCGGCCTGCTGCCGTCCCAGGCGGGGTTGCAGCCTCCGGAGTCCAGCACGAACGCCATGGTGAACCACTTGATGCCCGTCGCGCTCATCACCGTCGTCGGGCTCGGCGGGTCGCCCCAGCCCTCGTACAGATAGGGCGCGGCCTGCTTGAAGCCGGTGCCGCCGCCGGTGCCCGCGTCCGTGGTGACGGTCACGGAGTTGGAGGCCGCGGAGGTGTTCCCGGCCGCGTCCCGCGCCTTCACGGTGAAGGTGTAGGAGGTGCTGGGCGACAGCCCGCCGACCGTGGCGGTCGTACCGGAGACGCTGAGCACCTGGCTGGAGCCGCTGTAGACGTCGTACGCCGTCACACCGACGTTGTCCGTCGAGGCGTTCCACTTCAGCGACACGCTCGACGACGACTTGCCCGTGGAGGTCAGCCCACTGGGGGCGGTCGGCGCCTGTGTGTCCGAGCCGCCGCCTCCGCCGGGGCCGTCGAGGGTGATGTCGTCGGCGTAGTAGGAACCCTGGGCGTACCAGCCGTGAGCGTAGATCGTGGCACTGGTCTGCGAGGCACCCGTGGTGAAGGACACCGACAGCTGGCTGTAGGCCGACGGGGACGTCGTCCACGTGGAGGGGCCGCCGTCGACGCCGAGGTAGACGTAGCTGCCCCGCACCCAGCCTTGGAGCGTGTACGTCGTGTTCGGGTTCACCGCCACGGTCTGGCTGCACTGGGCGTTGTCACTCGAACTCACTGCACCCTGAAGGGCCTTGGAACCCCCGTGCACGGGCGAGGAGACGACCGAGCCGAGGTTCCCGGTGCAGGACCAGGGGGAGAGGGAACCGGATTCGAAGCCGGGGTTGGTCAGAATGTTGGCCGCCTGGGCCGTGCCCGGCAGGGCGATGGCTCCACCGACCGCCAGAGCGGCGGACCCGAGCAGAGCGAGGAGTCGGCGTCTGGAACGCCTGAGTGGGTTGCGCACGCGATCTCCCTGAAGGACGTGGGGTGTTCGGGAGTGGCAGGGACATGCGAAACGATGCGCAACCCAAGTTGGTATGGACCAATCGGCGTGTCAAGGAGAATGACGGAATTGGTCCAGACCGCTGAGTGGAGAAAACCCGGCCCGCGCGCAGTGCGCTGAGCCGGCGCCGGGCGTTACGGGGCGAACGTCGCCCGTCGGGGCACTAGAGCGGCAGTGCCCCCGCCGCTGCTTCGACTGCCTCGACGGGCGCAGGAACCGCCGGCAGCAACGGCTCCGCCTGCTCGACCCGCTGCTGCGGCAGCGACGCCGGTCGCAGGGGACGCGGCCCCGACACCACCGTGTAGTCCTGCCCGAGGAACGGCGGCGAGATCTCCCCGGGATCCTCCCCGAGCGCCAACTGCACAGCCGCCCAGGGCGCGTTGACGCCGCACAGGGACAGCTGATGCAGGCCGCCGGCCGGGCGTGTGTTGACATCCATGAGCACCGGCCGCTCGCCGAACATCCGGAACTGGATGTTGGACAGGTAGTGCAGCCCGAACCCCTCCGCGATCCGCCGCGCCGGCTCCAGCCACTGCTCGTGCTGCGTGAAGCCGCGCCGACGCCCGTTCTTGGTGCGGCCGATGGCCAGCCGCACCCGGTTGTCCGGCCCGGTGAGGCAGTCCACCGACACCTCCGGCTGCTCCAGGCGCGGCATCACCAGCCAGTCGACCGGCTCGTCGGCCTGCTCCAGCGTCTCCACGACCAGGTCCAGCGGCACGTAGGGGCTGGGGAAGCCGCTGAGGTGCACGAGTGAGAAGGGGGCGCGCGTGACGACCCGGAAGCCCACCCCGCCCGCACCGGACGCCGGCTTGAAGCACGCCTTGTGCCCGTCGGCCTCCAACTGCTCCACCGCGGCGACGAGTTCGTCCGCCGACCGCACCCGGAACCACGGTGGCACGGGCACACCGATCGCCTGCACGGCCTCGTAGGCGATCACCTTGTCCTCGAAGACGGCCACGGCTTCCGGCGGCGGGGCCAGCAGCGCCGTACCCACCGCCTCGAACTCGGCGCGGTGCGCCACGATCGCCGACTGGTGCAGGCGGGGCACGAAGACATCGATGCCACGCCGTGCGCACTGGTCGAGGGCGTACTCCACGTACGCGGCCGGGGACAGGCCCTCCGGCTCCAGATCGGCGGTGTCAGCGGCGGCCAGCACCGGCGAGTCCGGGTCACCGTGCGTGGCGTGGATCTCGACGGCCCGGTCGCTGGGATTTCTCCGCAGCTGATCCATGAAGAACACGTTCTCCGCGTACGTGCGGTTGAGCCAGACGCGTACGCGAGAGACCATGCAGGCCGCCTTTCACGGTTGTGCGGGCAGGGCGAAGCAGGCCGTGCCCGGCCAGGGGAGAGGGAGGTGCACCGAACCCGCGTACGCTTCTGCGGCGTCCGCGACGGATGTGCTGGGGCGATCATAGGCCCTTCCGGGCGCCACCACTGCTACGCGCGTGTTACGGATTTTCCCCGGCTCTTGATCAGGCGTCGAGGCGTGTGTTCCGGGACGGCTGAGCACCTGGTGCACGCTGTTTCGGCCACGGCCGGGCACCTGCCGCGGGTCGCTCTTGTCCGTCCGCGGCCCGATGTGGTCTTGTGGAGCCAATTCGGATCTCGAAAGGGGCGAGAGTGGAGTCGACGGACGGCCGTGGACGCCTGCTCGCCATCAGCGACCTGCACGTCGGGTACGCCGAGAACCGCGCCCTCGTCGAGCGCATGCGGCCCACGTCGGACGAGGACTGGCTGCTGGTCGCCGGTGACGTGGCCGAGACCGTCGCCGACATCCGCTGGGCACTGGAACTGCTCGCCGGCCGCTTCAGCAGGGTGATCTGGGCACCGGGCAACCACGAGCTGTGGACCCATCAGGGGGACACCGTCACGCTGCGCGGCGTCGAGCGGTACGAGCACCTGGTGGCCGTGTGCCGGGAGCTGGGCGTGACGACACCCGAGGACCCCTACCCGGTCTGGGAGGGGCCGGGCGGTCCGGCGGTCGTCGCCCCGCTGTTCCTCCTGTACGACTACTCGTTCCTGCCCGAGGGATGCACGACCAAGGAGGAGGGACTCGCCTACGCGCACGGCACCGGCATCGTGTGCATCGACGAGCGCCTGCTGCATCCCGACCCCTATCCCAGCCGCGAGGCATGGTGCCGGGCCCGGGTGGCCGAAACCGAACGCAGGCTGACGGGGATCCCCGGCGATCTCCCCGTGGTGCTGGTGAACCACTACCCGCTTCACCGGCACCCGACGGACATCCTGCGCTATCCCGAGTTCGCCATGTGGTGCGGTACCCGCCTGACCACCGACTGGCACCGCCGCTTCCCGGTGGCGTGCATGGTCTACGGCCATCTGCACATCCCACGGACCACCCACCACGAGGGCGTCCGCTTCGAAGAGGTGTCCCTGGGTTACCCCCGTGAATGGGGCCCGCGCCCGCAGCCGCCCGGGGAACTGCGGCGCATTCTGCCGATGGAGGACCAAGCAGGTGATCGAGGAACTGCTTCCGGGGCCGGTCGCGGTCGTGGAGGCGCACGGGCGTGACGCGCTCGGCGAGGGCGTCCGCCTCTACCCCGAGGAAGAAGCGGTCATAGCACGGGCGGTGGACAAGCGGCGCCGGGAGTTCACCGCCGTACGGGCCTGCGCGCGGCACGCCATGGAGAAGCTCGGAGTCCCGCCGCAGCCGGTGCTGCCCGGCGAGCGCGGAGCACCGCGCTGGCCCGACGGGCTGATCGGCAGCATGACGCACTGCGACGGCTACTGTGCCGCCGCACTGGTCCGGGCCGGCGAACTCGCCTCGCTCGGCATCGACGCCGAACCCCACGACCGGCTGCCGGACGGCGTACTGGACGCGGTGGCACTGCCCACCGAGCGGACCCGGCTGCGGGGCCTTGCCCACAGCCGTCCTTCCGTCCACTGGGACCGGCTGCTGTTCAGCGCCAAGGAGTCGGTCTACAAGGCGTGGTTCCCCCTGACCGGCAAGTGGCTCGACTTTCTCGAGGCCGACGTGGAGATCGACCCGGGCGCCACCCCCCGGGCGACGGACTCGCCGGACTCCCGACCCGCTTCGCAGCCGTCCGGCTCCCGGGCCTCCCAGGAGGCCTCCGGCGGCTTCCGGGCACGGCTCCTGGTGCCGGGCCCGCTGGTCGACGGCCGCCGCGTCGAGGCCTTCGACGGTCGCTGGACCGTACGCGGGGGACTGCTGGCGACGGCCGTCGTCGTGCACCACTTCTGAGTCGTCGTCCGAGACGTCCATCCGGTCATCGGGGGCACCAGTCGCCGAGCAGGCGGAAGAACTCCTCCTCGGTGCCCGTGAGCCCCGCCTCCGCCAGGGCCCGGTCCGCCTCGGCCAGCGCGGCGGTCGGAACCACGGGTGGTCGCGGCGCGTCCGGCGGGCCGTCGAAGGCGGCTCGTACGGTGTGCAGGAGACGCAGATAGGCCTGGACGGCGGCGCGCTGGCGGTCGGTGAGGACGGCGGTCGGCATCGGTCGGCTCTCCCCGGTGTCGGCCGTGCGACGGGGCGTCGCGCGGCGGTTCGTGCACGGCACGCGCCGGCGGTACGCGGACGGCCGCCGCGCGCACCTCGGGCGCACCTCCCAAGCTTGCCGTCCGCCACTGACAATCCCGTTCGTCTCCCTGCGGGTTCGCCCGCTTAGCCGAGGCGAAACCTGGCCGAAATCCAGCGGGGAACACGCCCCCTACGCTGGGGAGCAAGGGCTTTCACACGCCTTCGCGGCGGCCGGCGGAAGGGAGGCGGGCGGTGGAGGACGTCCCGGGCGGGCGCTCGAGGCACGCCCCCGGGCTGCGCCCCGTGGGCGAGGAGGAACTGCGCCCGCGCCACCGGATCGTGCACGGTTACCGGCGCGCCTACCGTCTGGCCGGTCAAGGCCCGGCGCTCGTCCTCATCCACGGCATCGGCGACTCCTCGGCGACCTGGGCCGACCTGATCCCCGACCTGGCCCGCACGCATACCGTGCTCGCGCCGGACCTGCTCGGCCACGGAGCCTCCGACAGACCGCGCGCCGACTACTCCGTGGCCGCGTACGCGAACGGGGTACGCGATCTGCTCACCACTCTTGGCATCGAGTCGGCGACCCTGGTGGGGCACTCGCTGGGCGGCGGCGTCGCCATGCAGTTCGCCTACCAGTTCCCCGAGCGCACCGAGCGGTTGATTCTGGTCGGCGCCGGGGGAGTGGGCCGGGAGGTCACCCCGGTGCTGCGGGCCGCCTCCCTGCCCGGAGCGCATCTGCTGCTCTCCGCGCTCCGCCTGCCCGGTATGCGGCTCAACGTCGGCCTGTTCGCCCACCTGATGCGCCTGCTGGACACCGATCTCGGCCAGGACGCGGCCGAGTTGCTGACCCTGGTGGACGCGCTGCCGGACGCGACGTCCCGCAGCGTCTTCATCCGCACGCTGCGGGCCGTGGTGGACTGGCGCGGCCAGGCGGTCACCATGCTCGACCGCTGTTACCTGACCGAGGGCATGCCCACCCTGCTGATCTGGGGCGACCGGGACGGTGTGGTGCCCGTGCGGCACGCCCACCGGGCGCACGAGGCGATGCCCGGCAGCCGTCTGGAGATCTTCGAGGGCGCGGGCCACTTCCCGTTCCACACGGACCCCGCGCGCTTCCTGGCCCTGGTCGAGGAGTTCACCAGTGCCACACCCCCGGCGGAGTGGAGCCGCGACCACTGGCGGGCGCTGCTGCGGGCCGGCCGCCCCGGCGGGCCCGGGAACCGGGTGCCGGGCACAGACGTACGGGAGGCGGGCGAGCGCAGCGCGACGTGACGATCATCTGGTTGAAGCGCGGCCGCCGGCCGCCACCAGTACGGCCGTCACAAGGTAGGGCAGCGCGGCCCATACGAAGGCGGTGCTGTGCGTGGTGGCCGAGCTGACCGCCGCGTACGCGCCGTACACCGCCATCGTGGCCACGTCGGTGCCAAGGCCTGCCACCGAGGTCAGGGTGGCCCGGTGCCCGTCGTCGATACGCGCCTGGAGCCGGGCGTCGGCCAGCACCGTGGCCAGTTGGAAGCCACCGAAGGCGAGGGCCACGAGGACGAGGCCGGCCGGTGTTCGCAACGCTGCGCCGACGGCCAGGGCGAGCGCGGTGCCCGCGAGGAGCCCGGAGAGTCCTGCCCGGCCCAGGCGTGCGCACGCCCCGGCCGACAGGCCACCGGTCGTGCCCCCGGCCCAGAGGAGGAGGAGCAGGTAGGGGACGGCTGCGTCGGGCACGCCGGTGCTCCGTACCAGGAGCGGGGTGTACTCGTCGAGCGCGCCCCACACGGCGCCCACGGCCGGGACGAGCAGCAGGGCTCCGCGTACGGACCGGTCGGCTCGGGCCTCGGCGAGCCCCGCCCGGAGTGTCTTGGCCCAGTCGCCGCTCCGTGCGGCCGGCGCCCGGTGTTCCGGCAGCCGGGCCGCCGTCGCCGCGGCGAGCAGGCAGGACAGCACGCTCGCCGCGCCGACGGCCGGATAGCCGCCCAGGGCGAACACCGGGCCGGCGAGCGCCATCGACGCCATCACGGCCACCAGCCCGGCCGCGCGGACCCGGCCCATGACGCGGGCGTACCGCTCGGCGGCGCCGAGCCGGCCCAACTCGTCGTACACGAGCGCCTCCTGCGCCCCGGAACGCATAGATCCGCCGGCGCCCCAGAGGACGAAGCCGAGGGCGAAGGCCCCGTACGACGGGACGAGCACCCACAGGGCGAAGGCGACGGCGGCGAGGAGCGGGCCGAGCCACAGCAGCAGCCGACGGGAGAGGGCGTCGGCCCAGGCGCCGGAAGGAATTTCCAGGAGTACGCCGGTGGCCGACCAGAGGGCGAAGAGAGAGGAGATCTGCCACAGCGACAGACCGGTGTCGCTGAAGAGCAGCGCGTACACCGGGTAGAGCAGGACGAAGTCGTCGAGGAACGCGTAGCAGTACAGCTTCGTGGTCAGCCGCCGGACCTCGGTGGCGGGCACACGTGCAGGTGAGAGTGTCATGAGGCCTTCCCGCAGGGACAGTTCGGACGCCGGGAGCAGGGCGTCCGAGGCGGCCCTCGGGAGGCATGGCTGCGGGATCAATGTCGCCAGGTCATGGCACCGCATCCTAGGCGGCGGGGCCCGTGCGGTGCAGGGAATTGCGCGCGACCGTCCGCCTGGCGTCCGGTCGCTACCGCCACCCGCTCTGCCCGTTCCCCAGGACCCGCGGAGCCGTCCCGCCGTTCCCCCACCCTCGGCGACATCCCGGCAGGTCACAGGGGGTGGGGTCCCGTATGGACGTCATGTGCCCAAACATCGCTGGGGCGGGACCGGGCGGCCGGGCACGGTGGTGTCGTGCCGACGGACCACGAGGGACCCACCGGGGGACCGTCCGCCGGCCGACGGAAAGGATCCACAGTGGTGTCACGCAAGCGCATCGCCCTCGTAGCCGCCGGACTGGCCCTGGTGGGTGGCCTCGCCGCCGCCCCGGCAGCGACCGGCGCACCGTCCGCCCGCTCTGCCCAGTCCGCCGCGAACGTGGAGGCCGCGGCCAACAAGTGCTCCGGCTGGAAGGAGATCCACATCACCGGCGGCGCCGCGAAGTACATGGAGTGCACGAAGAAGGTCAACGGCAAGTCGTACGCCTCCGGCGCCTTTTACCTGTGGGACACCAAGCGCGACGGCAAGGCCGTCCAGGCGTACGCGGAGACGGACTACGACCACTGGTACGGCGACGACGTGACCTGGTCGCACTTCTACGGCTGGGGCGACGACACCCACCACAGCCCGAAGATCAGCACGGGCTGGCACCCGGGCAATGACTTCGGCCTGGTGATCGAACTCAAGTGAGCGCCCCGGCCGTGGGGCCACTTCGATCGGGCTGAGAGTGCACGCCGTCCTGCTGGGCGGCGTGCAGGGCCATGGCGGAGGCGCGGCGGGCGCCCCGGCAATCGGCTGCGACGGGGGCGACGGTGAGAGAGGGGCACTAGGCCGCGCTCTCGCGGGTCCCGCTGTCCTGCGGGCCTTCCGCCGACCCCGTGACCGCCTTCCACTCGTCCGCGGTCAGCGGCGGCGCCGTCAGGAGCGGGCGGCGGGGGCCGCGCAGGACGGCGATCACGACCGCCGGCCGGACCAGTTCGCTCATCGGCTTCGACAGGGTGACCACGTCGAAGAACGCCTTGGCGACCAGCGGACGGCCGGTCGCGGTGCGCATCAGCCGGTTGACGTACGCGCCGAGGACGCGGTTGGCGAGGCTCGGTGCCTTGCCGATCGCGCCCGGGTAGTGGATGTCCGTGCTGGTGGCGAACTCCCAGGCCGTCGCCACCGGACGGGCCACCGCCCGCTGCACCCGCCGCGCGAGCCCCGGCGCGGCCGGCCCGTGCCGGGCCACCAGCTCGCCCAGCGCCACGGCACCCTGCGCGGCGACCGAGAGCCCGTGCCCGTAGACCGGGTTGTACGTGGCCACCGAGTCGCCGATCGCCACGAACCCCTCGGGCCAGCCCTCGACCTTCTCGTAGAACCGCCGGCGGTTGACCGTGCTGCGGGTGACGACCGGGTCCGACATCGGCTCCGCGTGCGCGATCAGCTCCCCCACCACCGGGTGCCGTACGCTGTCGCGGGCGAACGTCTCGAACTCCTCGGCGGTGGAAGGCGGTTCGCCGCCGCGCGTGCCCGACAGCGTCACCAGCCACCGTCCGCCCTCGATCGGCTCGATGGTCGTGGTCCGCCCCGGCACCGGCACCGTCGCGTCCGACTGCACGTTGACCAGCGGGAACTCCTCCGTGCCCGGGGGCGCCCGGAAGATCCGGCTGGAGTAGACGAGCCCCGAGTCCACCTCCTCCAGCGGCGCCGCGGGCACGCCCAGTTCCTTCAGCCAGGCCGCCGCGCGCGAACCGCGTCCCGCGGCGTCCACGACGAGGTCGGCCGCCAGCACCCGCTCCTCGCCGTCGGCCGTCCGTACCCGTACGCCCGTCACCCGCGACGCGTCGCCTTCCAGGGACAGCAGTTCGGTCCGCTGGACCACCGTCACCCGCTCGCTCCCGGTGACGCGCTCACGCACCACCCAGTCGAGCAGATCACGGCTGCACGCGATCATGAACTGCATCTCGGGCCAGCGGCGGAACCAGCCCCGCGGCTGCAGCGACACGAGTCCCGTGGGCAGCGGGACGCGCCGGGCGCCCGCCGCGAGCCACGCCTCGGTCACCCCCGGCAGCAGCTGTTCCATGGCGCGGGCGCCCCCGGACCAGATCACGTGCACATGCCGGGCCTGCGGCAGCCCCTTGCGCGGTGCGGGGCCCTCGGGCAGCACATCCCGCTCGACGACGGTGACGTCGGCGTGGGCGCGCAGGGCCGCGGCGGCCAGCATGCCGGCCATGCCACCGCCGATCACGACGGCACGACGCGGTCTCGCGTCCGGGGAGGTGCTAGCGGGTTCGCTCATGGAAGTCGCTTCCTGGCCTGGTCCCGGCCGGCCCCCGGGCGGCCGCGACGACGGGTGACTGACGCAGGGCGACCGACATCCGCACGAGGTCGCGGGGGACCTCCACGGGCGCGGCGGGGGCGCTGTCCGATCCCGCCGAGCTGATCACCCTGCCCTCCGGATCGGCGGCCCTCGCACGCACGGCCGCCGCCACCATCGCCGCGTCGGCCTCGGCCTGCGCGTGGACGGGGTCGGAGCCGGCCGCCAGGGCGGCGTCGTAGGCGCGGGAGCGCACCTCGGGGTCGAAGTAGGGGTACAGACCGAGCATGCCGTCGTGGATGTCGGACTCCCGCTGGGTGACCTGGAGTTCGACCGGCGACCACCAGGAGATGCGCACCCCGTGGTCCGCGTGCGCGGACACCGGTCGCAGCTCGCGCCACAGCGGCCCGAGCCGGCGGTAGGTCGCCCAGGTGCTCCAGCTGTCCCCCACGCGCTGGCAGGCCAGCGGAAGACAGAAGCCGACCGCGCTGATCTGCGCCCCCGCGGACGCCAGCACCGGCGCCGCGTCACTGCTGAGATAGTCCAGGTCGTGGCCGTACCAGCGGGCGACGACGGCGGTGAACTTGGTCGTCAGATAGGCCAGGTTGAACAGATAGCCGGTCACGATGATCAGCAGTCCGACGCGCAGCCAGCCGCGCACCTGCAGGGCCCAGCGCCCGCACATGAAGTTCATCGCGACGCCCGCCACGGTGAGCGCCAGCAGGTACAGCACGATCATCTCGCGGATGTACGGGGTGCGCGCGTAGTACGTGTCGAAGTCGACCAGCCGCTCCACCGGGGCGTCGCCGAGCGTGAACAGCGTCACCAGGGCGACGACGACGCCCCCGTACCCGATGATGATCCTCCGGGTGGTGCGCCGGGTCTCCTCCGGCGGGCCGCCGCGCCAGTTGACGACGAGGACCAGGCAGGACGCGCTGAACGCGCTCAGCAGGCAGTACACCAGGGGTGCCGAGACATTGGTGATGCCGGTGAGGTCGTTGACCTTCGCGATGGTCGGGGGCGCGGCGAAGAAGAACACCAGGCCGGCCAGCGCCATCAGCGCGCACACCGACCTGAGCAGCGGATCGCGCCACGAACGGGACAGTGCGGGCGCCTTGAAGGTGAGCGCGAGGCCCATGGCCGCGGCCGGAACGTAATAGCTGGAACCGTCCATGGAATCGGCGTCCGCGCCCCTCAGCCGCGCGGTCCGCGGTAACCGAGCGACGCCTCGATCCGCCCCGCCAGGTCGTCCCGTTTGACGGGCCCGCGCAGGGACGAACCGACCAGCCAGGTACGGCACTTGCTCGCCAGCAGCAGCCCGAAGCTCTCGGCGTCCTTCTCGTCGGCCAGGTCGAAGTGCGTACGCGCGGCGACCTTGTGCACGGTGGCCCGCAGATCCGCCGTGTCGCTCAGCAGCCTCGCGGCGACCGCGGCGCCCTCCACATGGTGGCCGTGGTGCCCGGCGTTCATGTGCCACAGCTCGTGTCCGAGGATCACCAACTGGTGGTCGGGGGCCGTGCGCTCCTCGATGACGACGAGGTCCTGGTCGGCCATGTCGAGCCAGAGGCCGCTGGCCGTGCCCGGCGGGAAGGGAGCCGTGCGGAACTGGACGGGACGGCCGCGGCGTCTGCTCATGGCGTCGCACAGCGCGGCGTACAGATCGGCGGGTGCCGCCGGCGCCGGGAGCGACAGCTCCGCGACCAACTCGCCGCACAGGCGGCGCATTTCCCTTCCGATGCCCACGGTTCTCCCCCGGATCACGACTCGGGCCGCTTGACGCTCTCCAGGAGCATGTCCAGCCACTCGGCGACCTTGTCCCGGTGCTGGTCGGTGGGCAGCTGGGCCGCCCGCCAGGCTATGCCGCGGACGCCGTGGTCCTGCAACAGCCGCTCCAGCGGGTCGTCGGCGGCCTCGGCCGCACGCTCGCGGTCGGCGAGCTGCTGGAGGAGCTCCTGCTCGGAGCGCTGGAGGGCGTTCGCGAGCGCCTCCGGGTCCTCGGCTGTGAGGAACCCGGCATGCACGCCGAAGAAGCGCTGGATGGCGTCGCAGTGCTCCATGGTGGGGCGCCGGTCGCCATTGATGAGGGCACCCGCCTGCTGCCGCGACATGCCCGCGCCGTCGGCGATCTCCTGCTGGGTGTACTTGCGCCCGTTGGGTTTGAGCCGGGTGCGGCGCAGCAGGTCCAGCCGCTGCAGAAAACGCGCCTGCAGGTCCGGCTCCCCGGCGGGCACTCCGCTCAGCAGGGCCTTCACCACCGGCTCCGGGACGCCGGACTCGACGGACAGCCGAGCGACGTCGAAGATCCGCTCGTGCGGCACGCCCAGCCGGTCGGCGAGGGCGGTGACACGGGCCACGACGGCCGGCAGCAGACCCGGCGCCGCGGCTCCCGGCACCTCGAAGCCATCCGTCACCGACAGGTCTCCTACGTCTCGCTCAGATCGTTGTTCTCGCTTGCCCGGAACCAACCGGAGAGTAGCCGTTCCCTCGAACTGACATCCAGGTCTCGCCACAACTGTGGCGAGATTCAGCCGTCAACGGACGCCGAATGCCACGATAGTTGACACGCCGGATGCGGGGTACCAGGATCAGGGCGCCACGTGAAGGGCGCAAGGGCAAGAGGGGTGACCTCCCGATGGCGTTTCAGGCAGGAGGGCAGCGGTCGCAGCCGCGGTCCCTCCCCGAGAGTCCGGAAGCACGGGCGTATCTGCAGGACTATGCCACGCTCCTCGAGGCCGTCCCCTTCCCGTCCGTCGTCTTCGACCACCGCTGGGACGTGGTGCTCGCCAACAGCGCCTTCAGGTCACTGTTCAGCGGGGTGGCATCCCATCCGACGGCCATGCCCTGCGACAACTTCCTGCGGTTCGTGCTCTTCCATCCGGACGCGGGCACGATCCTCGGCGAGCACGAGTCGAGCTGGTGCCTGCCCATGCTCGCGCACTTCGCCGCGGCCGTGGAGCGGCACGGGCACGACCACGGGCTGCAGTCCATCCGCCGGGACATCGCGCAGGATCCGATCATGGAGGCCGCCTACCGGGACGGCCTGCCGCACTGGATCCGCGCGGCCGGACCGCACGCCGTGGAGCACGACGGGGCGGTACGGCCGTTGCTCCACCCCGACCCGCGCTGGGGCACCGACTGCCGGGTGGTGGGGGAGACCCCCAAGACCCTGCAGGACATGGGGTACTCCCGGCTGACCCTGGTGCTGCGTGAGGCCCGCCGCCCGGCACCGGCCGCCCGGCGCCCGCGCCGAGTCCGGCGCACGGCGAACCACCTCAGCGTGGTCCCCGAGTTGCCGGCGTAGGGCTTCTCCGGAGCCCCGGCCCCGTCGGTGTTCAGGTCACCGACGGCGCCGGGGCTCGCCCTTCTCGCCCGTCATGGACGCAGCCGCGTACGCCCCACCGGCACCGTCATCCCGCCATGCCGCTCCCGGCCGACGGCCTCAACGCCCGTGACCCCCCTGCCGCTTCGCACCTCCCTCGACCTCCTGACCTTCCCTCCGGGGCCTGTTGCGCCGGTGAGCGTCGGAAAGCTCACCCCATGGCCGGTGAAACGGCTGTGAGTGCGGACGCTCACGCCGCACTCACACGGCGTCCCGATACCGTCGCCGGCCATGGAGCAGCCGAGTGCATGGACTGGGGCGACGGACCGAGACCTGTGGGAGATCGGTGGTGGAGCAATGAGCGGTCCTGCCGTACGGCGGCTGTGGGGTGGCAGCCTCCCACGGCACCTGACCCTCGTGTACGGAGTGATCTCCCGTGCACGCGGCCGGTGTCGACGGGGCTTCAGAGGTTCAGGCGCAGGGCGATGAGCCGTGCCGTCGATTCCTGGACGCACCGCTCGGCCAGTTCCCTGGCCGCGTCCCGGGCCCCCTCCTGTACGGCGCGGACGAGAGAGCGGTGGCGGGCGGCCACCTCCTCGCGGCAGGCGTCGTCCCCGAGGACCAGGCACAGCAGTGCCCCGACCTCCGTCTGGAGCGCGATCTGCTCCCGGGTGAGCCGGGCCGACTGCGCGGCGGCGGCCAGCTCCACATGGAACCGGCCGTACAGGCGGCTGCGTGCCGCCGCGTCCACGGCCGTCGCGAACTCCTCCAGGGTGCGCCGCAGGTGCTGAAGGTCGGCCGGTTCGGTGCGCTCGGCCGCGAGCCGGGCGGCGGCGCCGGAGACGGCCGCCCAGTGGTCACCGAGGTCGCGCAGCTCCTCCGTGCTCCAGCAGGCCAGCCGCTGTCTGATCCGCTCCTCGGCCGGGTCCGCGGGCAGCGAGACGAAGCTGCCGCCGCCGCGCCCCCGCCGGGTGGTGACCAGCCCCTGCTGCCGCAGCGCCATCAGCGCCTCCCGCAGGGTCACGGTGGACACACCGAGCTGCCCCGCCAGCTCCGTCTCCCCGGGCAGCTGCTCGCCGTCGGCGAGCAGCCCGAGCTCGATGGCGTCACCGAGCCGGCGGACGACCGTCTCCACGCGCGCCCGGGTGTCCACCGGAGCGAACACGGCTCTCCGGGCGGCGCCGTCCCTGTTCTGCTTCACGGCCACCACCTTGTGCGTTGACTCAACCTTTACCCTAAGGGGGACTTGAGCTTTGAACTATGATTTCATATCTTTACTGCTCACGGTAAGAACGGAAGAGTGCTTCAGAAAGGTTCCCGTCCATGGAGGGCAGCGCGATCCGGCTGCAGGGTCTGCGGAAGGAGTTCGGCGGCACCACCGCCGTGGCCGGGGTCGACCTGGAGATATCCGACGGGGAGTTCTTCTCGATGCTCGGCCCGTCCGGCTCCGGCAAGACGACCGTCCTGCGCATGATCGCGGGCTTCGAGAGTCCCACCTCCGGCACCGTCGAGCTGGCCGGCCAGGACGTCACCGGCCTCGCCCCCTTCGAGCGGGACGTCCACACCGTCTTCCAGGACTACGCTCTCTTCCCGCACATGACCGTCGAGCAGAACGTCGCCTACGGCCTCAAGGTCCGCAAGGTGTCCAAGGCCGAACGGCTCCGGCGGGCCCGCAAGGCGCTCGCCGACGTACGCCTCGAAGGCTTCGGCAAACGGCGGCCGAGCCAGCTCTCCGGCGGCCAGCGGCAGCGGGTCGCACTCGCCCGCGCCCTCGTCGGCCGCCCCCGCCTGCTGCTGCTCGACGAGCCGCTCGGCGCCCTGGACCTCAAGCTGCGCGAGCAGATGCAGGTCGAGCTCAAGGCCCTCCAGCGCGAGGTAGGGATCACCTTCGTGTTCGTCACCCACGACCAGGAGGAGGCCCTGACGATGAGCGACCGCATCGCCGTCTTCAACCAGGGCCGCATCGAACAGGTCGGCACCCCCGCCGAGATCTACGAGCGCCCCGCGACCGCCTTCGTCGCCTCCTTCGTCGGCACCTCGAACCTCTTGCAGGGCGAGGCCGCCGAGCGCGTCACCGGCGCCCCGGGCACCTACAGCATCCGGCCCGAGAAGATCCGGGTGCTGAAGGAGTCGTCCCTCGCCGACGAGCCCGAGCACTCCACCGCCACCGGCACCGTCGCCGAAGTGGTCTACCTCGGCGACGCCACCCGCTTCCTCGTCGACCTCGACGCGGGCGGCCGCCTCACCGCGCTCCAGCAGAACCTGGAGACCTCCTCCGAGGACGTCGCCGCCTACCGAGGCACCCGGGTGCGCCTGACGTGGCACCGCCGCCACGCCGTCCAGGTCCCCGCCGCCCGCTGACCATCCCCCACGCCAGGTCACCGTCACGTATGGAGAACGTCGTGCGTCTCACCCGAACCCTCCAGGTCGCCGCCAGTGCCGCGGTGCTGCTCGCGGCCACCGCCTGCGGCTCGTCCGGCTCCGGCTCGGGCGGCTCCTCCTCGTCCACCGGCCTCAACCCGCCCGATCTGAAGGCACAGTCGAAGCTGGGCAAGAACGAGGGACAGGTCAACCTCGTCGCCTGGGCCGGCTATGTCGAGGACGGCTCCAACGACCCCAAGGTGAACTGGGTCGGCGACTTCGAGAAGCAGACGGGCTGTCAGGTCCACTCCAAGGTGGCGGCCAGCTCCGACGAGATGGTCAAGCTGATGAAGACCGGCGAGTACGACGCCGTCTCCGCCTCCGGCGACGCCTCCCTGCGCCTGATCGCCTCCGGTGACGCCGCCCCGGTCAACACCGACCTCGTACCGAACTACAAGGACGTCTTCAGCGACCTGAAGCTGCAGGCGTGGAACTCCGTCAAGGGCAAGGCTTACGGCATCCCGCACGGCCGCGGCGCCAACCTGCTCATGTACAACACGGAGAAGGTCAAGCCCGCGCCGACCTCCTGGTCCGCCGTCTTCGACGACGCCGCCAAGTACAAGGGGCACGTGACGGCGTACGACTCCCCGATCTACATCGCCGACGCGGCGC
The DNA here is from genome assembly GCF_042892355.1 of Streptomyces sp. NPDC001796. Classification (NCBI taxonomy): domain Bacteria; kingdom Bacillati; phylum Actinomycetota; class Actinomycetes; order Kitasatosporales; family Streptomycetaceae; genus Streptomyces; species Streptomyces sp. NPDC001796. The sequence goes on from NZ_JBIAUC010000003.1 coordinate 226,068, forward strand.
TGTACCTGAAGGCCACCAAGCCCGAACTGAAGATCAAGGACCCGTACGCGCTCGACCAGAAGCAGTTCGACGCGGCGGTCGACCTGCTGAAGAAGCAGAACGCGAACGTCGGCGAGTACTGGGGCGACTACCTCAAGGAGGTCTCCGCCTTCAAGAGCGGGGACACCGTGGTCGGCACCACCTGGCAGGTCATCGCCAACCTGGCGAAGAGCGAAGGCGCCAAGGTCAACGCCATCGTGCCCAAGGAGGGTTCGACCGGCTGGTCCGACACCTGGATGCTCTACTCCAAGGCCAAGCACCCCAACTGCGCCTACCAGTGGATGAACTGGATCATCTCCCCCAAGGTCAACGCGCAGGTCGCCGAGTACTTCGGTGAGGCCCCCGCCAACGCCAAGGCGTGCGAGCAGACCAGCGACAAGTCCTTCTGCACCACCTTCCACGCGGCCGACACGGCGTACTGGAAGAACATCGCCTTCTGGAACACGCCCATCGAGCAGTGCCTCGACGGCCGCAGCGACGTCAAGTGCGTGCCGTACGCCAAGTGGGTCCAGGCCTGGACCGAGATCAAGGGCTGAGGCACGACGATGACCGCCACCGCGCAGGCCGCCGGACGGGCCCCCGTCCGGCGGCTCGCCGGGATGCTGCACCGCCGCCCGCGGCTGCGGCTGTCCCTGCTGCTCACCGCCCCCCTGCTGTGGCTGGCCGTGCTCTACCTCGGCTCGCTCGCAGTGCTGTTCGTCTCTGCTTTCTGGACGACGGACTCCTTCACCTCCGAGGTGGTGAAGGTCTGGTCGACCGACAACTTCCACGCGCTGCTGACGACCCCCGTCTTTCGCGAGGTCATCTGGCGCAGCATCGTCGTGGCCCTGGCGGTCACCGTCCTGTGCGCGGTGATCGCCTTCCCGCTCGCCTTCTACACGGCACGCGTCGCGAAGCCAAGGTGGCGACCGCTGCTGGTCGTCGCCATCCTCACCCCGCTGTGGGCGAGTTACCTGGTCAAGGTGTACGCGTGGCGGCTGATCCTGTCCGAGGGCGGGCTCGCCGACTGGATGCTGAAACCGTTCGGGCTGAGCGGACCCGGGTTCGGCCTCCCGGCAGCGATCATCACGCTGACGTACCTGTGGCTGCCGTACATGATCCTGCCCATCCACACGGCGCTGGCGCAGCTGCCCGCGAACCTGCTGGATGCCTCCGCCGACCTGGGGGCGCGGCCCGGCCGCACCTTCCGCTCGGTCGTCCTGCCGATGGTGCTGCCGTCCGTCGCCGCCGGCTCGGTCTTCACCTTCTCGCTCAGCCTCGGCGACTACATCACCGTGCAGATCGTCGGCGGCAAGACCCAGCTGATCGGCAATCTCGTCTACTCCAACATCGAGCTCAACCTGCCCATGGCCGCCGCGCTGGGCACGGTACCGGTGGTGGTCATCGTGCTGTACCTGCTGGCGATGCGCCGCACCGGCGCGCTCAGCAGCCTCTAGAACAGGTCCGCTGTCATGCAACTGTCCCGTTCCGCGCGCATCGCGTTGCGCATCGCCGCCGGGCTCGGCTTCGCGGTCGTCTACGTCCCGCTCGCGCTCGTCCTGGTCAACTCCTTCAACCCGGACCGCAGCGCGAGCTGGCCCCCGCCCGGGTGGACGTTCCACTGGTGGTCGGTGGCCTGGGAGAACGCGGGCGCCCGCAGCGCGCTGTGGGTCTCGGTGAAGGCGGGCCTGGGCGCCACGGCCATCGCCCTGGTGCTGGGCACGCTCATCGCGTTCGCGGTGGCCCGGCACCGCTTCTTCGGCCGCGGCAGCATCTCGTTCGTGGTCGTCCTGCCGATCGCGCTGCCCGGCATCGTCACCGGCATCGCGCTCAACTCGGCGTTCAACACGGTCCTTCAGCCGCTCGGCGTCGGTCTCGGTCTGTTCACCGTGATCGTCGGGCACGCCACCTTCTGCATCGTCGTCGTCTTCAACAACGTGGTCGCACGGCTGCGCCGCACCTCCGGCTCCTACGAGGAGGCGGCGATGGACCTGGGGGCCGACACGTTCCGCGCCTTCGTCGACGTGACGTTCCCGCTGGTGCGCTCGGCGCTGTTCGCGGGCGGGCTGCTCGCGTTCGCGCTGTCCTTCGACGAGATCGTGGTGACGACGTTCACCGCGGGCCCCGGCATCGAGACCCTGCCGATCTGGATCTTCAACAACATGACACGCCCTCAGCAGGCGCCGGTCGTGAACGTGGTGGCGGCGGTGCTGGTCCTGCTGTCGGTGCTCCCGATCTACGTCGCCCAGCGACTGTCGGCGGACACGGCGACGGAGAGCCGGATCTAGGACACCGGTCCTGGTACCGGGGCACCGGGTCCGGTCCTGGTTCCGGGGCACCGGGTCCGGTCCTGGTTCCGGGGCGCGAGGGCCGGGGGCCAGCGGGACGGGCCCGTAAGCCCCGGTCCATCGGGAACGCCCCCCGGCCCATCAGAGGCTCCGGTCCATCAGAGGCTCCGGTCCATCAGGGCCCCGGTCCATCAGGGAACGCCCCCCCGGTCAGAGGTCGAGCACCAGCCGGCCACCCCGGCACCGGGACACGCAGATCATCATCATCTCGCCGGACTCCCGCTCCTCCTCCGTAAGCACCGAGTCCCGGTGGTCCGGAGTGCCCTCCAGGACATCGGTCTCGCAGGTGCCGCAGGTGCCCTCGGTGCAGGAGAACAGCACTTCGACGCCGGCGTCGCGCACGGTGTCGAGGATGGAGACGTACGGCGGGACGGTGAGCGTACGGCCGCTCTGTGCGAGGACGACCTCGAACTCCCCGTCGTCCCCGGCCGGTTGCTCCTTGGGCTGGAACCGCTCGACGCGCAGCGTGTCGGCGGGGCAGCGCGCCTCCACCGCGTCCAGCAGCGGGCCGGGGCCACAGCAGTAGACGAGCGTGCCGTCGGGCACGTCGTCCAGCACCGAGGCCAGGTCCAGCAGCCCGGTCTCGTCCTGCGGGGCGACGGTGACCCTGTCCCCGTAGCGCTCCAACTCCGCGGTGAACGCCATGCAGCGGCGGGTGCGGCCGCCGTACAGCAGGGTCCACTCGGCGCCCGCCGCCTCGGCCGCGGCGAGCATCGGCAGGATGGGCGTGATGCCGATGCCGCCGGCGATGAAGCGGTAACGCGGGGAGGGGAGCAGGGGGAAGTGGTTGCGCGGTCCCCGCACCCGCACCTTGTCGCCCTCGCGCACCTGCTCGTGGACGTGAGCCGACCCTCCCCGCCCGTCGGCCTCGCGGAGCACGGCGATGCGCCAGGTCCGCCGGTCCGCGGGATCGCCGCACAGTGAGTACTGCCGTTCCAGTCCCGGCCCGAGCAGGACGTCGACGTGGGCGCCCGGCTCCCAGGCCGGCAGTTCCTCGCCCAGCGGATGGCGCAGGGTGAGGGCGAGGACGCCCTCGGCCGCCGGCTCACGGCGGTCGACGACGAGTTCGGCTTCGTACGCGCTCATGAGGTGGTTCCTTGGGGCTGGTGTCCTTCGGGGTGCGCGAGCATCCACTCCCACATCTCCACCGGGTCCTGGGCGGTGTGCTCGGCGCCGCAGTGGCAGGTGCCGTGCAGGATGTCGGTGCCCGGGAGCCAGTCGATGCGGTAGACCTCGCGCAGCGCGGAACCGGGAGGCGTGCTCACTGGACCTTCTCCACCGGCTTGTCGCCCTCCTCGACCAGTCGGGCGAGGATACGGCGGGCGGCGAGACCGCCGGTGTCGATGTTGATGCTGAGCTCCTGGTAGCCGGCCCGCTCGGTGCCGAGCGTCTTCTGCAGCAGGTTGAGCGCGTCGACGTCCTGCATGACGACCGTGTGGTTGAAGTCGCGCAGGAACGTGGTGACTTCCTCGTCGTCCTTCGCGAAGTCCCGGGAGACGGCCCAGAAGTCGTAGACCTTGCCGTCGGAGGACGGGGTGATCGCGTAGGTGATCTCGGTGTGGAAGCCGTTCGGATCGCCGCCGTCCGGCTCGGGCAGGACGCCGACCGGCGCGATCCGGCTGTGCAGCAGGTAGAGGCAGGGGGCGTGGTACTCGATGTCCTGCCAGCGGGTGATGCGGCCCTCGATACCGGTGGAGCGGGCGTAGAAGGGCGGGCACTCGGCGTCGTCCATGTGCCGGCTGACCCGCACGATGCCGGCGCCCTCGTCGACCTCTGTGGTGATCGGCGTCTCGGCGACCTCCGGCGTGCCGATGTAGCCGCCGTGCAGATACGTCTCGTGCGAGAGGTCGAGCAGATTGTCGACCAGCAGGCCGTAGTCGGCGTCGATCGGCTCCATGCCGCGCACCGTGACCCAGTCCGGGGAGTCGAGGTGCTTCGCCCGCGGGATGGTCCCCGCGTCGGCCAGCTCCGGGTCACCGATCCACACCCACACCAGGGAGTCCTGCTCGACGACCGGGTAGGAGGCGACACGGGCCGTACGCGGGATGCGCTGCTGCCCCGGCACGTACACGCAGGCGCCAGTCGCGTCGTACGTGAACCCGTGGTACCCGCACACGATGCGGTCCCCGTCGAGCCGGCTCTCCGAGAGCGGGAAGCGGCGGTGGACACAGCGGTCGGCCAGGGCGACGGCGGTGCCGTCGTCCTCGGTGCGGTAGAAGACGAGCGGCTCGCCGAGGATCGTACGGCCGAGCAACTCACGCCCGACCTCTTGGCTGTAGGCGGCGACGTACCACTGGTTCCTGGCGAAGGCGGTCATGTGAGGCATGGCGTTCCCGTCCCTGAGAGCGGGGCGTCGTCGCCCCGCGTGCCGTGGTCGGCATCAGGCTCCCGACGGCTGTGGTTGCCGCGCAAGGCGGCTTCTGTCAGGCGGAAGCGTCTCTACGAATGAGCTGGTCAGGGCCTTCTCATGCGGCTAGTTCATCACTGGCAGCGGCTGCGGAGCGACGCCGCTGGGTGGATCACTCCGGAGGCGGCCGCTGATGGGTTCGGCGAGCACGTCCGAGCCGGGCATCCGGCCCGCACCGTCCCACTGGGGGTTCACGGAAGAGGGTCTGCCGGTCGGCCTCCAGATCATCGGGCCGCACCACGCCGGCGACGCCGTCCTGCGCGCGGCCGCCGTCTACGAGGGGCACACGGGGGCACAGGGCGTCGGCCCGCTCTCGCGATGTCCCAGGACCATGTGCCGAGCCCAGTTCGGACCGGGGGCCGGTACCGGCAGCGGTCCCGGTCACCAGACGCGTAAGGGAACCCCATGGTCACCGCCTTGGGCCGACCGGTCGGCTACACGGTCCCGTGCCGGGGCCGCGGCGGGCGGGCGCTGACGAGAAGGCGCTCACACAGAGCGACGTCCGGCCGTTTCCGCTCGTGCTCCGCACCGCGGGCGTCCACGTCCGAGCGCGTCCCGCGCTGACGTGGGGACCGAACGCCGTCAGACTGGAGGTGGGCGTGGTGAGCAGACGCCCGGGCCCGCGCAGCGGGCGATCATCCGCGAGGTGACGGGGAGGCGGAGTCGTGACGGTGGGACGTATCGGTCTGGTCGTCCACGGCGGCCGCGCCGAAGCCGTGGACGCGGCGCGGACTGTGCGAGCGTGGTGCGCCGAGCACGCACTGCAGTACGCGGACATCGACGTGTGGCAGGACGGTGAGCGACGCCATGCCCGGGACGAGGTGAAATCCGCGGGCGACCCGGATCTCATCGTCACCCTGGGCGGAGACGGGACCTTCCTGCGCGGTGCCCGGCTGGCAGCCGAGAACGACGCCCTGGTCCTGGGGGTCGACATCGGCCGGGTGGGTTTCCTGACGGAGGTGCCCGTCACGCTGGTACGCCAGGCGCTGGACGCCGTCCTGCAGAACCGTTTCTCGGTCGACCACCGCATGCTGCTCACCCTGCGCGCCTCGCGCCGGCTGGAGGTGCCGCCGGAGATGGAGGCGCTCACACGGTACGGCCGCGGACCGCTCCTGCCGCCACCGCAGGTGCGTGCCCACTGCGAGGTCTGCGACGACTGGGGCATCCCGCTGAACGTCATGGCGCTGAACGACGTCGTACTGGAGAAGCTGGCACGGGACCGGCAGGTGTCGGTGGGCGTCTACTTCGCCGGACGGCTGCTGGCCTCCTACTCCGCCGACGCACTGCTGGTGGCCACACCGACGGGTTCGACGGCCTACAGCTTCGCCGCCGGCGGCCCGGTCGTCTCGCCCCGCGCCGAAGCCCTGGTCTTCACGCCGGTCGCCCCGCACATGGCGTTCAACCGCTCGGTCGTGGCGGCCCCCGACGAACCCGTCGCGCTGAAGGTGCTGGAACGGTCGGGCCAGGCCGCCGTCAGCATCGACGGCCAGCTGCGGGGCGTCCTGTACCCCGGGGACTGGATCGGCGTGTACCCCGCCCCACGGCGCCTGAGGGCCATCCGGCTGGGCCCGATGGACTTCTACGGCCGTCTGCGCGAGCGGATGAAGCTGACCGACGCCCCGGCGGCCGTCGTCGACGGGACCCCCGCGCCGCTCTGGCCGGTGACCACTCCCCGGCCGGACGACCTGGCACACCTGGCACTGCCCATCGGCCCGACGGCGGACGGCGGACGCCACACCTGATCGAGCGGGCCCGCCCGCGGCCGGTCCCGTGACCGACCCCCTTGGGCAGCTCTTGACGGATCCCGCACCGGGTCTTGGCCGACACCACAACGGCCCTTGGCGCGCCCCACATCTCCCGTACCGCCGACTTTCACATGGGCGCCACCGGACCCTTTCCTGACGTTTGGTGCTCCTGGAACACTCCCTTCGCGCAGGTTCCCTCACCATTGGGCGTATCGCGCCCCGTCAGGACAAGAGGTCACCCCGTCATGCCTGAAGTGAATCGGCGCCGATTCCTCCAACTCGCGGGCGGCACTGCCGCGTTCACCGCGCTCTCCAGCAGCATCGAGCGCGCCGCGGCCCTTCCCGCCAACCACCGTTCCGGCACCATCGAGGACGTCGAGCACATCGTCGTCCTGATGCAGGAGAACCGTTCCTTCGACCACTACTTCGGCACCCTCAGAGGCGTCCGGGGCTTCGGCGACCCGCGTCCGGTGACCCTGCAGAACGGCAAGACGGTCTGGCACCAGTCGGACGGCACGAAGGACATCCTGCCGTTCCACCCCGACGCCGACGACCTGGGCCTCGCCTTCATCCAGGACCTGCCGCACGGCTGGAACGACGGACACGCCGCCTTCGACGGGGGCAAGTACGACAAGTGGGTGCCGTCCAAGAGCTCCACGACCATGGCGTACCTCAAGCGCGAGGACATCCCCTTCCACTACGCGCTCGCCGACGCCTTCACCATCTGCGACGCCTACCACTGCTCGTTCATCGGCTCCACCGACCCGAACCGCTACTACATGTGGACGGGCTACACCGGCAACGACGGCAAGGGCGGCGGCCCGGTCCTCGGCAACGACGAGGCGGGCTACAGCTGGACCACCTACCCCGAGCGCCTGGAGAAGGCCGGCGTCTCCTGGAAGATCTACCAGGACGTGGGCGACGGCCTCGACGCGAACGGCTCCTGGGGCTGGATCCAGGACGCCTACCGCGGCAACTACGGCGACAACTCGCTGCTCTACTTCACCCAGTACCAGAATGCCAAGCCCGGCGACCCGCTCTACGACAAGGCCCGCACCGGCACCGACGCCCGCAAGGGCGAGGGCTTCTTCGACCAGCTCAAGGCCGACGTGAAGTCCGGCAAGCTGCCGCAGATCTCCTGGATCGTCGCCCCCGAGGCCTTCACCGAGCACCCCAACTGGCCCGCCAACTACGGCGCCTGGTACGTCTCCCAGGTCCTCGACGCGCTCACCTCCGACCCCGAGGTGTGGGCGAAGACGGCCCTGTTCATCACCTACGACGAGAACGACGGCTTCTTCGACCACCTGATCCCGCCGTTCCCGCCCGCCTCCGCCGCGCAGGGCAAGTCCACCGTCGATGTCGGCCCGGACCTCTTCAAGGGCGACGGCAGCCATGTCGCCGGCCCCTACGGGCTCGGGCAGCGCGTGCCGATGCTGGTCGTCTCCCCGTGGAGCAAGGGCGGCTACGTCTGCTCCGAGACGCTCGACCACACCTCCATCATCCGGTTCATGGAACGCCGCTTCGGTGTCCACGAGCCGAACATCTCGCCCTGGCGGCGCGCCATATCCGGCGACCTGACCTCCGCCTTCGACTTCTCCCGCAAGGACACCAAGCCGGTCGCGCTGCCGTCCACCGACGGCTACCAGCCGCCGGACGGGGACCGCCACCCCGACTATGTGCCGACCCCGCCGGCCAACGGTGTCCTGCCCAAGCAGGAGCGCGGTCTGCGGCCCACCCGCCCGCTGAAGTACGCACCGTCCGTGGACGGTTCGGCGGACACCGCGGCCGGGAAGTTCACCCTGACCTTCGCCTCCGGCGCGCACGCCGGTGCCGCCTTCCTGGTCACCTCCGGCAACCGCACCGACGGACCCTGGAGCTACACCACCGAGGCCGGCACGTCGGTCTCGGACACCTGGAACTCGGCGTACTCCGGCGGCTCCTACGACCTGACCGTGCACGGTCCGAACGGCTTCCTGCGCGTCTTCAAGGGCCGCGGCTCGGCCGTCGGTCCCGAGGTCACCGCCCGGCACAGCGGTGACGACCTCGCGCTGACGTTCACCAACAAGGGTTCCGGCACGGTGAAGCTGAAGGTCACCAGCGGCTACGGCGGCCGCCCGCAGACGGTCACGGTGCGCCCCGGCACCACCGTGAAGCACACCGTCGACCTCGGGTCCAGCAGGCGCTGGTACGACCTCACCGTCACCTCCGAGGCCGACCCGTCCTTCCTGCGCGGCTTCGCCGGGCACGTGGAGAACGGGCGGCCGGGTGTGAGCGACCCCGCGATCATTACGGACTGACGGGAGAATCCGGTGCCGGTGGTTCTCCGGCCGGCTCGCGGTAGTGTGCCCCGGTGACCACGCATTCGAACACGCCTGCAGGCTGGTACCCCGATCCCCACGGCGCACCGCACACGCTGCGCTACTGGGACGGCTCGCAGTGGACGCAGCACACCCACGCCGACCAGCAGGCCCAGGCCGCGTCGCAGGCGCCTCAGCAGGCGCCCGCGGCGCAGCAGCCGCAGCAGGCGGGGGGTCCCCAGGGATACGGTCAGCAGGCGTACGGTCAGCAGCCCTACGGCCACCAGCCCCACGGCCAACAGTCCCACGGTCACCAGGCCGCGGCCCACGATCAGCGCGTCCAGCACCAGGTGCAGCAGCAGGCCGGGGTCGCCCCGAGCGGCCCCGGCGGCGGCACGCTGTTCACCGAACCGGTGCTGGTCGTGAACCAGAAGGCCAAGCTGATCGAGCTGACGAACGAGTACAGCGTCTTCGACCAGAACGGCAACCAGATCGGATCGGTGACGGAGGTCGGGCAGAGCACGCTGAAGAAGGCGGTGCGCTTCGTCTCCAGTCTCGACCAGTTCATGACCCACAAGCTGGAGATCCGCGACGCCTACGGGCAGCCGCAGCTGCTGCTGACCCGGCCCGCGAAGGTCTTCAAGTCGCGGGTGGTCGTGGCGCGCCCGGACGGTCAGGTCGTCGGCGAGATCGTCCAGCAGAACATGATCGGGAAGATCCACTTCGCGATGGACGTGGACGGTCGGCAGGTCGGCGCGATCAAGGCGGAGAACTGGCGCGCCTGGAACTTCGCGATCGTCGACCATGCCGAGAACGAGGTCGCCAGGATCACCAAGACCTGGGAGGGCCTGGCGAAGACGATGTTCACGACTGCGGACAACTACGTCCTGCAGATCCACTACCAACTGCCCGAGCCGCTGCTGAGCCTGGTGGTGGCGACCGCACTGACCGTGGACACGGCGCTGAAGCAGGACTCCCGCGGCCTCGGCTGAGGCGGGCGAAGACGGAAGAACGGCGGTGGCCGGCACGTGCACACGTGCCGGCCACCGGTGTGTTCACAGGGTGGTCAGGTGCTCCGGCGCCGGCCGCGGAGCGGGCAACGACGGCTCGAAGGGCGCCGGCCCGGGCTCCAGAGCCAGCACCGCGGCGACCGGGTGGTCGTCGTCGACCGGGGCCGGGGCAGCGGGGCCGGACCGCGACAGGGTCACCACGCCCCAGGACGCCAGGCCCGCGCCCGCCGCCGCGAGGAGCAGACCTGCCGCGCCGCCCTGGAGGCGTTCGCCCAGCAGGCTGAGGCCGATCACCGCCGCCGCGAGCGGGTTCGCGAGAGTGACGAGCGCGAGCGGCGCACCGAGGCCGTCCCGGTACGCGGTCTGCGACAGCAGCAGGCCGGCCGTCGCGAACAGCGCCACCAGCAGCGCCACCACGACGACGTGCGCGCTCAGCGGCGCAGCCGAGCGGTCCGTCGCCGCCACCGTCACGGTCTGGGTGAGTGCCGAGGCGACACCGGACGCGAAGCCGGAAGCGGTCGCGTGCCGAAGCCCCGGGCGGGCGCCCGGCCGGGAGAGCAGGCCGATCACGGCGGTGGTCGCCCCGGCCACGGCCAGCGCCTCGGGCAGGCTCAGCACCTCGTCCGGCTCCGGCCCGGACGCCGTCACCAGCAGCGCGGCCAGACCGAGCAGCGTCAGGGCCGTGCCCCGCCACTCCACCCCGCGGACCCGGCGCCCCGCCGCCCGCGCCCCCAGCGGCACCGCGGCCACCAGGGTGAGCGCGCCGAGCGGCTGAACCAGCGTCAGCGGACCGAACTTGAGGGCGGCCACGTGCAGCAGCGCGGCGGAGGCGTTCAGCGCGACCGACCACCACCAGGCGCCGCGCGCCAGCAGCCGGACCACACCGGTCCCGCTCTCCCGGGCGGCGAGCCGCTCCTGAGCCACAGCGGCCGCCGCGTACGCGACCGCGGAGAACAGGGACAGGACGATCGCGAGGACGGCGGCGCTCATCGCCCGGCCCCCACCAGACCGGGTCCGTCGGCGGTCCTGGGCTCCGCGGACCTCGCCGCCGGCACCGCGTGCCGCGCCGCCGGCGCGATTCCCTGCGGTTTCGCCGACGGGCCGGGAACCAGGGCCAGAGCGATGCCCAGCAGAGTCGTCGCCACCACAGCGTCGAGCCAGTAGTGGTTCGCCGTGCCGACGATCACGAGCAGCGTCACCAGCGGATGCAGCAGCCACAGCCACCGCCATCGGGACCGGGTCGCCGCGATCAGGCCGATCGCGACCATCAGCGCCCAGCCGAAGTGCAGCGAGGGCATGGCGGCGAACTGGTTCGCCATCGAGTCGGTCGCCGGCCTGGCCCCGTACACCGTCGGCCCGTACAGCTGCCCGGTGTCCACCAGGTGCCCCATGTGGAGCATCCGCGGCGGGGCGAGCGGAAACGTGAGGTGCAGCGCCAGCGCCGCGCCGGTGACCAGGGCGAGGACCCGGCGGGCCCACAGGTAGTGGTCGGGCCGCCGCAGGTACAGCCACACCAGGAAGGCCGCGGTGGCCGTGAAGTGCACGGCCACGTAGTAGAGGTTCGCGGAGCGTACGAGGGTGTCACCGTGCAGCAGTGCGGACTGCACGGCGCCCTCACCCGGCAGCCGCAGCGCGCGCTCCCAGTCCCAGACGCGGTGCGCGTTGTGGAACGCCTCCACGGTGTGGCCGTTCGCGAGCTGCCGGCCGAACTTGTAGACCAGGAACAGCCCGGCGACGAGAAGGAGCTCGCGGACGAGGGGCGGCCGGTGTATCGCGGCCGCCCCTTCTCCCTCGGGCTCGGTGCGGGAATCCATCCCCGCCCCCCTTTGCTGACAGTACGTGCGTGGGGTGGTGCGTGGTGAGCCCAGGAGGGGACCCACTCGACAGAGGAGTGGGTCCTGTCCAAGGCTCATCGATACGCCAGTGTACCGATACGCTCGCGTACCGGTACACTGGCGTATCGATACACTGGTGTGAAGCGGCCCACCCGGCCGGCACCACGACCGAGGAGCAGAAGCCATGACGTCGCAGGCAGCGGAGGCACCGCAGTCGGCGGCCGCCTCGCGCCGCTCCAAGCTCACGCCCGAGCGCGAGCAGGAGTTCTTCGACGCCGTGCTGGAGCAGATCCGCGAATGCGGCTACGACGCGGTCACCATGGAGGGCGTCGCCGCCGTCACCCGGTGCAGCAAGTCGACGCTGTACCGGCAGTGGAAGACCAAGCCGCAGTTCGTGGCCGCCGCCCTGAGGGCCAGTCGCTGCCCGCGGTTCGCGGGTGTCGACACCGGTTCGCTCGCCGGGGACCTGCGCGCCGTGGCGCGGACCGCGGCCGAGTGGTCGCGCCGGGACACCAAGCTCCACCAGGCCCTCGGCCACGCCGCGATGCAGGACCCGGAGCTCGCGCGGGCGCTGCGCGAAGCACTGGTCGAGCCCGAGGTCAGGGCGTTGCAGGAGATCGTCCGGCGTGGTGTGGAGCGCGGGGAGGTGCCCGCCGGCCATCCGGCGCTCGAGTACGTCCCCGCACAGGTGCTGGGCGTGCTGCGGGTCCGTCCCCTCCTGGAGGGGGAGTACGCGGACGAGGAGTACCTCACGCGCTTCGTCGAGGCCGTGGTGCTTCCGTCCCTGGGGCTCACCTGAGGACCGGGTCGCCGTCCGTGGGATGACCGGACGTCGGCCCGACCGCGCCGCACCGTGGGGACGGGGGCGGCGCGCATCCCCGGCCGGGCGGGGCTCCTTCGGAGCGGAGGGGAGCCCCGCCCGGCCGCATCGCATCGGCCGGGGCGGCAGCCAGGGGGTTCGTCGCCGAACGACTCCCCTAGCCCCCTAGACCCTCTGCCCGGCGCCGCCCGCCGACGACTCCTTGATGCCCTTGGCGATCTGGTCCATGACGGACGGCTTGGGCGCGCCGGACCCGGCGTCGAGGCCGAAGCGTACGACGACGAGCTGCCGGGAGTCGGCGGGCGACGGGAAGACCAGCGACTCGACATAGCCGTCCGTGCCCTTGGCCGTGACGGCCTTCCAGCGGACCATGTAGCCACTCTGCCCGGCCACGGTCACCGCCTCGGAGGCCAGCACCTGGTGCGAGGTGATCCCGCCGTAGGACGCGCCGCCGTAGGACTCCTGGGCGTTCTTGGCGATGTCCTGCTCGGCCGCCGCCCGAGCGGTCGTGGCCGTCAGCCCCTGCTGCTCGGCGGAGGCGGAGTAGGCCCCGCCGGTGTTGCAGGTCTTTGAGGAGTCACCGGGGCACTTGTAGGTGTCGTTCGACTGGACGGCCGCCCCGCCCTCGACGGTCTGGCCGGTCCAGCCGGCGGGCACCGGGATGCTGATGCCGTTGAACGGGTCGGTGGCGTATCCGTCCTCGGTCCCCGGCTGCCCGGACCGACCTGGCGCGGGCTGCTGACCGCCCGAACCCCCGGAACCACCGCCGAAGGGTCCGCCCTGCCCGCCGAACGGCCCGCCCTGGCCCCCCTGACCACCTTGGCCGCCTTGGCCTTCCTGGCCGCCGAAGCCGCCCGGGCCGCCCGGACCCTGGGCGCCCGCGGAGCGGCCGCTCCCGCCGTCCCGCGCGGTGAGCGCGTACACACCGCCGCCTATGCCCGCCAGCACCACGATCGCCGTCACCACGGCTATCCCGGTCCGCACCCCGTGCCCCGCCCGGGCGGGCCCGGCACCGGGGTAGGGGGCGGCGGCGAACGGTCCGCCCGGATACGCGCCGGCGACCGGCGGCTGCTCCGGCGGACCCCACGAGGCGCCCGCGTCCACGGGGCGGACCCGGTCCGTCCACGCCTTGCCGTCCCACCAGCGCTCGGTGGCGGGCCCGTCACTTGTCTGCCCCGGGTCGGGGTACCACCCGGGAGGAGTCACCTGCGTCATGCCTCCACCGTATGAGGTGGGAGTGAAAGGCAGATGAGAGCGCCCGGCCTGGGCGCCCGGCCCACGGTGAGCCGACTGCCCGACTGCCCGACTGCCCGACTGCCCGGGCGCGGCGGCGCCTGGCCGGCCGCGGCGCCGCGTGTCCGTCGTGCCGCACGGCACCACGTGCACGCCGGAATCCGATCGTCGCCGCCAAGGTGGAGAATGCGCTTGCTCCGCACGGACTTTGACGGACCATTACCCGCGCCGGGGCTGGTCGGCGCCCGATCGCGTCGCCCCGGGACGCCTCGCGTCACCCGTCGCGGCAACAGGTGCTCCGACCTCCCTCCACCGAGGCACGGGGACGGCTAGGCTCGATGTCCGTACGTCGTTTGGGCGACCTGGGGAGGTACCGGGATGACGGAGGCACGGCCCGGCGCGGCTGCCTCGGCTTCCCTGTGGGAACGCGACGCGGAGCTCACCGTCATCACCGAGGCGGTCGACGCGCTCCGTGACGACGCGTCGCCCTCGGAGTCGGGGAGTCTGCTGGTGTTCAGCGGGGAGGCCGGCATCGGCAAGACCGCCCTCCTCGCCGAGACACGCCGCATCGCGCAGGAGCGCGGCTGCGCGGTCTGGTGGGCGCGCGGCGGCGAGACCGTCACCGCCGTGCCCTTCAACGTCGTACGGCAACTGCTCCAGCCCGTGCTCCTGTCCCTGATGCCGGAGGAGGCGCGGGAGTACCTGGGCGACTGGTACGAAGTCGCGGGCCCCGCCCTCGGCATAGCGGACCCCGGAGAGCGGCAGGCCGACCCGCAGGGCGTGTGCGACGGCCTGGTCGAGGTCGTCTCCCGGCTCGCCCGGCGGGAGTGGCCGCTGGTCCTCATCGTCGACGACGCCCACTGGGCCGACCAGGAGCCCCTGCACTGGCTGGCCGCCTGCTGCGAACGCCTCGCCGACCTGCGCGTGCTCCTCGTGGTGGCCCTCCGCCCCGGAGAGGCGTCCGGCGAGGGCGCCCGCCACCTCGACGCGATCACCGCGGCCGCCCCCCGCCCGGTCAGCACCCTGAGCGCGCTCACCCCCGAGGCGACCGCCGGACTCACCCGGGCCACCGTCGGCGCGCACGCCGACGCCCCGTTCTGCCGCGAGGTGTGGGCCGTGACCGGCGGCAACCCGTACGAGACCGTCGAACTGCTCGCCAAGGTGCAGGACAGCCAGCTCGACCCGGTCGAGGCGTCGTGCGCCGAGCTGCGCGACCTGAACCGCTCGGCCCGCGGCAACGGCCTCGTCGCCCGCCTGGAGGGCCTCGGCATCGACGCCACCCGGTTCGCCTGGGCCGCGGCCATCCTCGGCACCGGCATCACCCTGGACCTGGTGGCCGAACTCGCCACCATGCGCCCCGAGGAGGCCGCCCGCTGCGCCGAACTGCTCAGCGCCGCCCGCATCCTGGCCGCACCGGATGCGGCGGGCGGCCGGACGGACGGCGCGGAGCTGGAGTTCGTCCACCCGCTGATCGCCAGCGCCGTCTACCGCTCGATCCCCGACGGCCTGCGCACCGCCATGCACGGCATCGCCGCGCGGGTCGTCACCGACTCCGGGCTCGGAGCGGCGGCCGCCTCCCGCCACCTCCTCGAAGTCCACCCGGACGACGACGAGGAACTGGTCGAGCAGATGCGTCAGGCCGCGCGCGAACACCTCGCCGTCGGTGCCCCCGAAGCGGCCCGCCGCTGCCTGGAGCGCGCCCTGGCCGAACCGCCTAGGCCCGAGGTCCACCCGTACGTGCTGTACGAACTGGGCTGCGCCACGCTGCTGACCTCACCGGCCACCACCATCGACTACCTCCGGGCCGCCCTCGCCCTGCCGGGCCTGGAAGGCGACGACCGGGTGGACGCCGTCCACCGCCTGTCCCAGGCCCTGCTGCACAACGACCAGCTCGACGACGCCATCCGCACGGTCGACGAGGAGGCCGCCCGACTGGAACCGGGCCCCTCCCGGATGCGCCTGCAGGCCGTCCACTACATGTGGGAGAGCATCCACGCGGCCGAGGAGGACTCCCCGGCACGCTCCCATGAGCTGGCCGAACTCGCCCGCACCTGCACAGGCAGGGACAACTCCGAGCGGGCCCTGCTCATCCTGCGTGGCTTCGACGCGATGACCCACGGGGAGAGCGCCGAAGAGGTCGTGGAAGTGTGCGACCGCGCCCTCGTCAACGGCCGCCTCGCCCCGGGACTCGGCTGGACCGACACCGAGTGGGGCATCGAACTTCTGCTCATGCTGGGCAGCGCCTACGCCTACAGCGACCGGCTCGACCGGGCCGAGAGCCTGTTCACGGAGGGCCTGCGCGCGTACGAGTCCGCCGGCTGGAGCGGCGGTCATCTCGCCCTGGCCCACGCCTACGTCGGACTGGCGCACCGCAGGCGCGGCCGGCTGCGGGACGCGGAGACCTCCCTGCGCGAGTCGCTGCGCCTCGCCGAGCGCGTCGGGCGCGGGCTGCCCCTGTACTGGTCGGCGACCTGCGGCCTCGTCGACACGCTGCTCGCCCGCGGGCACGTCGAGGAGGCCTGGTCGCTCGCCGAGCGGTACGGCTTCGCACCTCCGTACCCGTCCACGATCGTGCTGCCCGACACCCGTTCCGTGCGCGGCCGGCTGCTTCTTGCCGTCGGGCGGACCGAGGAGGCCGTGGGCGAACTGGAGGCCGCGGAGAAGGCGTGCGCGGGGCGCGGCCACAACACGGTGCTGGCCCCCTGGGCGGGGGACCTCGCGCGGGCACTGGCCGCCGACGATCCGCGGCGTGCGGCGGATCTGGCCGCCGTCGCCCGCCGGCAGGCCGAGTTCCTGGGCACCGACACGGCCATCGGCGAGGCCCTTCGGGTGGCCGCCGCGCTCCAGACCGGGCAGCGTGCGGTGCGCCTGGCCGCCCAGGCCGTGGCGTACCTCGAGGCCTCACCCTGCCAGTACGAACACGCCGCCGCGCTGGTCGAGTACGGGATCGCCACGAGGTCGGTGCCCGAACTCGAACGGGGGCTTGCGCTGGCGGAGTCCTGTGGGGCGGACGGGTTGGCCATCCGGGCGCGGGACGCGCTGGAGGCTGTCGGAGCGCCGTGACCGCGCGCCCCTCGCGGGCGCGCCTACGGGGCCAGCAGTTGATCCGTGACCGCTTCCAGGCGCTTGCGCACCTCACGGTCGTACGCCCTCTCATGCGCCCGCGAAGGACTGGCCCCGTCGAAGTATCCGCCGCTGCCGATTTCCTGCGTCGCCAGAGCCAGCACCCCCGCCGCCCCGTCCGCCACCGTGTTCCAGGGAGCGACCCCCGCCTCGCGGACCATCGCCGTGTCCATGTACGTCGCGGGATGCAGGACGTTCACCGACACACCCGTGCCCTGGAGCTCCTCCGCCAGCGTGAAGGTGTGCGCGGCCAGGGCGAACTTGCTGCGGCAGTACGCCGAGACGCCGCTGTAGCCGCGGGTCAGCTCCGGGTCGTCGAAGTCCACGGGCTCCTGGCCGGCCGAGCCCACGTTGACGATCCGGGCGGGGGTGTTCTGCCGCAGCACCGGCAGCAGGGCGCGGGTGAGGGCGACCGGCGCCAGGTAGTCGACCGCGAGCCGCAGTTCGTGGCCGTCGGCGCTGACCTCGCGCCCGGAGCCGCGCGCGCCGCTGCCCACTCCCGCGTTGTTGATCAGGACGTCCAGCCCGGGGTGCGCCGCGGCGACCTCGTCGCCGAGCCGTCGCACCTCGGCGAGCGAGGCCAGGTCGGCGACGAAACCGTGCGCCTCGCCCTCGGTGCGCAACTCCGCGACGAGCCGGTCGGTGCGGCCCGCGTCGCGTCCGTGGGCGAGGACCACGTGTCCGGAACGGGCCAGTTCGAAGGCGACGTACCGGCCGAGTCCGGAGGTGGCACCGGTGATGAGAACAGTCGACATGCCTCCACCCTAGGCACGCGCGGGCGGCTGTGAGGGGTGCTGCTGAAGCTACGACCAGCAGGGTCACCCTCCGGCCTCGTCCTCCTCCGCGAGCACCCGCTGCGCCACCGCGAACGCCGAGTTCGCCGCCGGCACCCCGCAGTAGACGGCCGTCTGCAGCAGCACCGCGCCGATCTCCTCCGGTGTCAGGCCGTTGCGCCGGGCCGCCCGGACGTGCATGGCCAGCTCGTCGTGGTGTCCGTGCGCCACCAGTGCCGTCAGCGTGATCATGCTGCGTTCACGGCGGGACAGCGTCGGGTCGGTCCAGATCTCGCCCCAGGCGTAGCGGGAGATGAAGTCCTGGAAGCGGGCGGTGAAGGGGGTCTGGCGCGCCTGCGCCCGGTCCACATGGGCGTCGCCCAGGACCTGGCGGCGTACCTCCATTCCGCGCTCCGGCGCTCCGGTCAGGTGCGTACGCATCGCCGCCAGGACGGCCTTCGGGCACTGCGCGGGCGCAAGATGCGAGGCGCCCGGGATCTCGACGAGCGCGGAGCCGGGCACCGCGTCGGCGATCTCCCGCAGATGCGCGGGCGGCGTCGCCGGATCCTGGCGGCCCGCGATCAGCAGCGTCCGCGCGGTGATCGACGCCAGCCGGTCACGGATGTCGAACGCGGCGAGCGCGTCGCAGCAGGCCGCGTACGCCTCCGCATCCGCCTCCCGGTGGTCCTGCACCAGCCGGGGCACGGTGAACCCGGCCGTGAACCAGCGGGAGTCGGCCGTCGCGGCGACCGGCGCCAGCCCCTCGCGGCGAACCAGCGCGGCGCGTTCCTCCCACGGCTTGGAGCCGTTGAAGTGCGCGGACGAGCAGATGACGGCCAGTGACGAGATCCGCTCGGGATGGTGCACGGCGAGGTGCAGCCCCACCGCGCCCCCGAGCGACACGCCGGCGTACGCGAACCGGTCGACGCCCAGCGAGTCCGCGAGCGCCAGGACCAGTTCGGCGAGGTCGGCGACCGTCGCGCCGGGCCCGATGAGGTCCGGGGCCGAGCCTCCGTGGCCGGGCAGGTCCCAGCGGATCACCCGGTGCGTGACGGACAACTCCGGTGCCACCGGGTCCCACAGGGCGTACGAGGTGCCGAGCGAGGGGCCGAGGATCAGCGGGGGAGCGGTGGCGGAACCCTCGATGCGGTGGTGCAGCAGCTTGTCGGTCACGAGCGCTCCAGGGCACGGTCGGTCAGGGCTCCCGCGGAGCCGGTGTACTGGGCCGGGTCGGTGAGGGCGTCGAGGTCGACGTCCTGCAACTCGGCGTTCTCGGCGAGGAGTTCGGCGAGCGTGCGGCCCTCGGTGCGAGCGCGCCGGGCGGCCTCGGTGAGCAGCTCCCTGGCGCGGGCGCGGCCCAGCACCGGCGCCAGCTCCGCCGCCAGCCGCTCGGAGACGATCAACCCGTGGGTGAGGCCGAGGTGGTTGCGCATGGCGTCCGTGTCGACCCGGAGGCCTTCGGCCAGGTGCACCGCGTCGTGCGCGGAGCCGCCCACCAGCCGCAGCAGATCGCGCAGCGGCTCCCACTCGGCGTGCCAGGCTCCGGCCGGACGTTCGTCCTCGGCGGCCAGTGACCCGTAGAGGGTGGCCGCGAGCTGCGGTGCGCGCCGGGCGGCCGCCGCGATCAGTGTCGCCCGTACCGGGTTCGCCTTGTGCGGCATCGCGGACGAGCCACCGCCCGCACCCTCGGCGACCTCGGCGATCTCGGTGCGGGAGAGGGTGAGGACGTCCGTGGCCGTCTTGCCCAGCGCCCCGGCCGTGAAGGCGAGCGCGCCCGCGAGGTCGGCGATGGGGGTGCGCAGGGTGTGCCACGGCAACTCGGGTGCGCGGAGGCCGAGTTCCCGTGCGTACGCGGCCACGAGCGCCGTCGGATCCTGCGCACCGTACGCGGTGAACGCGGCCAGTGTGCCCGCCGCGCCGCCCAGTTGAGCGGGCAGCCCGTCGCGTACGGCCCCCAGCCGGTCCCGGGCGTCCAGCACCAGTGACCGCCAGCCGGCCGCCTTCAGCCCGAACGTCGTCGGCACCGCGTGCTGGGTGAGCGTCCGCCCGGGCAGCACGGTGTCCCGGTGGCGGGCGGCGAGCCGGGCCAGCGCCTCCTGCGTACGCTCCAGATCGGCCAGGACCACGTCCAGCGTGCGCGCGGCGACCAGCATCGTCGCGGTGTCCAGGATGTCCTGGCTGGTGGCGCCCCGGTGGACGTACGGTCCGTACTCCTGACCGGCCGCCTTCGTCAGGTCGGCGACGAGCGGGATCACGGGATTGCCGCCGTCCCGGGCCCGCAGCGCAATGTCCCGGATGTCGAAGCGACCGGACCGGGCCGCCGCGGCCACCGCCGTGGCCGCCTCCCCGGGGACCAGCCCCAGCCCTGCCTGCGCACGGGTCAGTGCCTCCTCCGCGTCGAGCAGCGCCCGCAGATACGCGCTGTCGCTCGTGGCGGACGCGGCGGGGGAGCCGGCCCACCCGGGGGCGAGCAGGCCGGTGCCGGACTCTGCAGAAGTCACCGGAACTCCAGGAAGACCGTCTCGCCTTCGCCCTGAAGGCGGATGTCGAAACGGTACGTGCCGTTGCCCCCGTCCGCCGCGATCAGCGTGTCACGGCGCTCCGGCTCCAGCTGGGCGAGCAGCGGGTCAGCGGCGAGCGCCACCTCGTCTCCGGGGAGGTAGATCCGCGTGAACAGGTGCATCAGCAGACCGCGCGCGAACACGCAGGCGCTGATGTAGGGGGCGCTGCGCCCACGTGCGCCCGGCCGCAGCGTGCGGGCGTACCAGTGGCCGCCCGCGTCGGTCTGGACGCGGCCCCAGCCGGTGAACTCCACCCCGTTGCGGCCCAGGTAGCCGCCGGTCGCCGGATCGCGGCGGATCGAGCCGTCGGTGGTCGGGATGCCGCCCTCCGGGTCCGGGCCCCACAGCTCCACGAAGGCGTCCGGCAGCGGATTTCCCTCGCCGTCGAGGACGTACCCCTGGACGGTGATGGTGTCCGGATGGCCGATCGGCGCGATGTCACCGCCGCCCGGGAACGGCAGGGCGTACCCGTAGAAGGGGCCGACCGTGTGCGACGGGGTGGGCAGCACGCTCTCAGGACTGCTCGTGTCGATCCTCGTCATGGCAGGTCAGCGTCCTTCCTCGATCCAGGTGGCGTGCGGGCCGTCGAGCACGATGTCCCAGTGGTAGCCGAGCGAGAACTCCGGTACCGACAGGCTGTGGTCGTACGTCGCGACCAGCCGCTGCCGGGCGGCGTCGTCCGTCACGGACTGCAGGATCGGGTCGTGGGGGAACAGCGGGTCGTTCGGGAAGTACATCTGCGTCACGAGTCGCTGCGTGAACGCCGTTCCGAAGAGCGAGAAGTGGATGTGGGCCGGGCGCCAGGCGTTCACGTGATTGCGCCACGGGTACGGGCCCGGCTGGATGGTGGTGAAACGGTAGAAGCCGTCGTCGTCCGTGAGGGTGCGGCCGACGCCCGTGAAGTTGGGGTCGAGCGGCGCCTCGTGCTGCTCGCGCTGGTGCGCGTACCGGCCGGCCGCGTTCGCCTGCCAGATCTCGATGAGCTGGCCCCGGATCGGACGTCCGTCGCGGTCGAGCAGGCGGCCCGAGACGGTGATCCGTTCCCCGATGGGCTCGCCCCGGTGGTGCCGGGTGAGGTCGTTGTCGATCTCAGTGATGTCCCGTTCTCCGAAGGCCGGGGACGACAGCTCGACCAGCTCCGGGTCCTTGGTGACGTCGATGGTGACCGGCGGTTGTTGGGGATGCCGCAGCACCGAGGAGCGGTAGGGCGCGTAGTCGCGGCGCGGATGGTGTTCGACCTGCCCGCCGTCGGCGACCCGCTTCTCGTAGGCGGCGTGTTCGGCCGCGATCTCCAGGTCGATGTCCTGCTGAGTGGGAGTCATGGAGGTTCCTAACGCTTCCGTGGCGCGGGGACGAGGGCGAGGCCCTGACCCAAGCCGATGCACAGGGTGGCGACGCCGGTGCCGGAGCCGGGACGGGCGAGCTGGTGGGCGACCGTGCCGGAGAGACGGGCACCGGAGGCGCCGTGGGAGTCCCCCCGCCCGAGCGAAGGCGAGCGTGGGGGAGGGTCCTCGGGCTGCCGTCCTTGGCGGTGTGGGTCATCACGACGACGACGGCCCGCGCTCGTGGAGCGCCTGGATCAACGCGTTCGGCACACCGCTCAGCCCGAACCCGCCCACCGCCGGCGACGCGCCGTCCGGCACGTCGGCCACCGCCTCCAGGGCCGTGGCGACCACCTTGTCCATCCGTGAAGCCCCATCCGTCTTCGAAACCACGAGGACCGCGAATTACTCAGCGCACTGACTATTTCTCCGAGGTCTCAATCACGCTGCCACCCGACGCCTGAGTCGTCAAGAGTCCAGCGAGACCAGTGGATGCGGACCAGAGGCCGAGGCGGCGTACAGGCGGTATTGTTCAGTGCACCAATGGAATGACCGAAGTACGACGGACGGACGCTGAGGAGCGCTCATGGCCGCGGTGGACCTCTCCGCCCACCCCGGGCACCTGGCCCGGCGGCTGCAGCAGGCGCACTACCTGCTGTGGAACACGATGGTCTCGGAGGAGATCACCTCGCCGCAGTTCGCGGTCCTGAACGCGCTCGTCGCCGAGCCGGGCCTCGACCAGCGCACGGTGGGGGAGCGGGTGGGCCTCGACCGGTCCACGATCGCCGAGGTGATCAGCCGTCTCGGCCGGCGCGGACTCCTCGACAAGGTGCGCGACCCGCAGGACGGCCGCCGCTTCATGCTGCGCCTGACGGAGGACGGTGTGCGGACGCACCGCAAGCTGACCGTGCGCACGGCCCGGATGAACCAGGTCTTCCTGGCCCCGCTCACCCCCGGGGAACAGACCCTCTTCCTGGACCTCATCCGCCGTGTCGCGGACGCCGCCGAGTGCCTGCGCAACCCGGCGGAACCCCTCGCGGCCAAGTCCTGATCCCACGGTCCGGGGAGCCAGGAGTCCGCGGAGAAACGTGGGCCGGTCCGCCGCTCGAAGGGTGGGCCCGGGCGCGGTCCGCTGGTCCGTTCAGCGGACGGTGACCACCGCATTCCGGATCGGCGGACCTAGACTGAGGTGCCCCGCGGCACCCCAGACGCGTATCCGCGAAGGAAGGCGGCACACCGTGGACCGGACCCTCGCCACCCGTTCCCCGCACACCTCCGCGGACTGGTGGGTCACCGCCGACCAGGCACGGCACGCGGCCCAGAGCGGCCTCGCGGACGCCGCGACGGCACCCGACCTGCTGCGCACCCTCACCGAGCTGGACCGGGCCCGCCATGAGGCGGGCGTCGCCGTCGGCGCCGCGGTGGAGGCGCTGCTCGCGGGCGGCGTCGCCTGGGAGGCGATCGCGGCGGCTTTGGGGTTCGGCTCGCCCGAGGAGGCCCGCCAGGCGCTCGCCCCCGACCGCCGGGACGCGGGAGCGGCGATCGAACGCCGACTGGGGCGCAGGGCGTAGCCCCGGACAGCCTTCACGCCCGGGCGGGCGTCACCGATCCGCCTTCGTCGGTGGGCGTCATCCGCACCCGCCTTCGTCGGTGGGCGTCACCGATCCGCCTTGGTCGGTGGGCGTCACCGATCCGCCTTGGTCGGTGGGCGTCACCGATCCGCCTTGGTCGGTGGGCGTCACCGCATCCGCCTTGGTCGGTGGGCGTCACCGCATCCGCCTTGGTCGGTGGGCGTCACCGCATCCGCCTTGGTCGGTGGGCGTCACCGAACCCGCCTTCGTCGGTGGGCGTCACCCGAACCCGGCCCCCACCGGCGCCCCACCCGCACCCGCCGCCGGGCAAGTCCGCCGAGTGCCGGACGCCCGGAGGGCCAACGTCCGCCGGACGTCAGTCCGGGACGCCGAGGATCTCCGCGAGGTCGTAGCGCACCGGCTCCTGCAACTGCGCGTACGTACAGCTCTCGGGGGTCCGGTCCGGGCGCCAGCGGCGGAAGCGCGCGGTGTGCCGGAAGCGCTCGCCGTTCTCCATGTGGTCGTACGCCACCTCCGCCACCCGCTCCGGCCGCAGCGGCACCCAGGACAGGTCCTTCTTCCCCGACCAGCGGCTCGGCGCCCCCGGCAGCCGGGCCGTCTCGTGCGCCTCCTCGTCCGACCAGGCCGCCCAGGGATGCCCGGTGACATCGTCCATCCGCAGCGGCTCCAGCTCCTCCACCAGCCGCTCCCGCTGCTTCATCGGGAACGCGGCCGACACCCCCACGTGCTGGAGCGCGCCCCGGTCGTCGTACAGCCCGAGCAGCAGCGACCCCACGACCGGACCGCTCTTGTGGAAGCGGTAGCCCGCCACCACGACGTCCGCCGTGCGCTCGTGCTTGACCTTGAACATCACGCGTTCGTCCGGACGGTAGGGCAGGGAGAGCGGCTTGGCGATCACCCCGTCCAGGCCCGCGCCCTCGTACTGCTCGAACCACTGCTCGGCCACCGAGCGGTCCGTCGTCGCCGGGGCCAGGTGGACGGGCGGCCGCACTCCGGACAGCGCCCGCTCCAGCAGGGCGCGCCGCTGAGCCAGCGGAACGTCGAGCAGCGACTCGTCGCCCAGCGCCAGCAGGTCGAACGCCACGAACGACGCCGGGGTCTTCTGCGCCAGCATCCGCACCCGCGAGTCCGCCGGATGGATCCGCTCCGTC
This sequence comes from Streptomyces sp. NPDC001796, assembly GCF_042892355.1. Taxonomy (NCBI): domain Bacteria; kingdom Bacillati; phylum Actinomycetota; class Actinomycetes; order Kitasatosporales; family Streptomycetaceae; genus Streptomyces; species Streptomyces sp. NPDC001796. Next base: position 250,303 of record NZ_JBIAUC010000003.1, read on the forward strand.
AGCGCGTCGAAGTCCAGGCGGCCCTCCCGCGCGATCACGATCTCCCCGTCCGCCACGCACCGCTCGGGCAGCCGCGCCCTCAGCGCCTCCGCCAGCTCGGGGAAATACCTGGTCAGCGACTTCCCCGTACGGCTGCCCAGTTCCACCTCGGCACCGTCGCGGAACACGATGGCCCTGAAGCCGTCCCACTTCGCCTCGTACTGCATGTCGGGCGGGATAGCCGCCACGGGTTTGGCGAGCATCGGCTTCACAGGGGGCATCACCGGCAGGTCCATGCCTTCGATTCTGCTGCCCGGCGAGGCGGTTCGCCCGGTGTGCGAGGAGGGAGGCGGGCGCCTACCGTGGCTCGCATGGGCGATGCGGTGGAGCTGGAGGTGGCGGGGCGGACGGTACGGCTGTCCAGCCCGGACAAGGTCTTCTTCCCGGAGCGCGGTTTCACCAAGCTCGACCTCGCGCAGTACTACATGGCCGTCGGGCCCGGCATCCTGCGCGCCCTGCGCGACCGGCCCACCACCCTGGAGCGCTACCCGGACGGGGTGACCGGCGAATGGTTCTTCCAGAAACGGGCGCCCAAGAGCATGCCCGACTGGATCCCCACCGCGCACATCACCTTCCCCAGCGGCCGCAGCGCCGACGAGATGTGCCCGACCGAGGCCGGCGCCGTCGTCTGGGCCGCGCAGTACGGCACGCTCACCTTCCATCCGTGGCCGGTGCGCCGCGCCGACGTCGACCGCCCCGACGAACTGCGCATCGACCTCGACCCGCAGCCCGGCACCGACTACGCCGACGCGGTGCGTGCCGCCCATGAACTGCGCGCCGTCCTCGACGAGTACGGCGGGCTGCGCGGCTGGCCCAAGACCTCCGGCGGCCGCGGCCTGCACGTCTTCGTGCCCATCGAGGCCCGCTGGACCTTCACTCAGGTGCGCCGCGCCGCGATCGCCGTCGGGCGCGAGATGGAGCGGCGGATGCCCGAGCACGTGACCATCGCCTGGTGGAAGGAGGAGCGGGGCGAGAAGATCTTCCTGGACTACAACCAGACCGCCCGCGACCGTACCGTCGCCTCCGCCTACTCGGTGCGCCCGAGGCCGCATGCCCCCGTGTCGGCGCCGCTGCGCTGGGAGGAGGTCGACGACGCGGAGCCCCGCGACTTCGACCTCGCGACCATGCCCCGCCGGTTCGCCGAACTGGGCGACGTCCACGCGGACATGGATGACCACGCCTTCTCCCTGGAGGCGCTCCTCGAACTCGCCCGCCGCGACGAACACGACCACGGGCTCGGAGATCTGCCCTATCCGCCCGAGTACCCGAAGATGCCGGGCGAGCCGAAACGCGTGCAGCCGAGCCGGGCACGGCAGGAGCGGAAGCCGGAGACCCCCGGGGGCCCGGCCGCCTCGTGACGCGTGCTGACGTCCCCTGATCAGAGCGCGGACGTCACACGGGTCCCCGACACTTATATGTCGGTATGTCGTCATTACTAAGAAAGTGTCCTTTGTGCGGATAAGCTCGCGCTGTGCCGCTACCGGTCCGACGTTCGCCCCAGCGGCTCTTCTCCATGAATTGCGTACGAGGATGGGGAGTTCCGCATGGACAGACGCAGCTTCCACCGGAGGATGCTGATCGGCGGCGCCGCCGTCGCGACATCGTTGTCACTCGCTCCTGAGGCATTCGCGGACGATGGGGCGCGGACGGCGCCCGCCGGTGGCAGGGAGAGGCACATCAAACTCTTCGCCGCGGAGCTCGGCAAAGGACGGATGGGCTATGGCCTCGCAGGCAAGAAGGCGACCATTCCGGGCCCGGTGATCGAGCTGGTCGAGGGCGACACGCTGTACATCGAGTTCGAGAACCGGCTGGACGTCTCGACGGGCCTGCATGTGCACGGGGTCGACTACACGATCAGCAACGACGGAACGAAGCTCACCAATAGTCTCGTGAAACCCGGCCGCAAACGCACCTACGTGTGGAAGACACACGCCCCCGGCCGCCGCAAGGACGGCACCTATCGGGAGGGCAGCGCGGGCTACTGGCACTACCACGACCATGCCATCGGCACCTCGCACGGCACCGGTGGCGTACGCGCGGGCCTGTTCGGCGGCTTGATCGTGCGCCGTCAGGGCGACATCCTCCCCGACACCACGCACACCATCGTGTTCAACGAGACGTCGATCAACAACGGCAAGGGGCACGCCGGACCCACCTTCGAGGCCGTCGTGGGGGAGCGCGTCGAGTTCGTGATGATCACGCACGGGGACGACTTCCACACGTTCCACCTGCACGGTCACCGGTGGGCGGACAACCGCACGGGACTGCTCGCCGGTCCCGAGGACTCGAGCCCGCTCATCGACACCAGGGTCGTCGGTCCCGGTGCCTCCTTCGGCTTCCAGGTCATCGCGGGTGAGTCGGGCGGCGCGGGCGCGTGGATGTACCACTGCCACGTCCAAAGGCACTCCGACAAGGGGATGGCAGGGCTGTTCCTCGTGCGGAGAGAAGACGGAACGATCCCCGAGTACGACGATTCGTCGCACAAGCACTAGATCCGGGAGCGCTCTCAGCGGTGGGACGGCCGGGGCTATCCTGATCGGCAACCGCCGGGGAGGAGCTCCACGTGACCGAGACCGCGCCGCGCCCCACGCTGGAGGCCGTGGCCGCCCGGGCAGGGGTCTCCCGGGCCACGGCGTCCCGCGTCGTCAACGGCGGCGACGGAGTGCGCGGACCCCTCGTCGAGCGGGTGCGTCGCGCCGTGGAGGAACTCGGGTACGTGCCGAACCAGGCCGCGCGCAGCCTGGTCACCAAGCGGCACGACGCGGTCGCCGTCGTGATCGCCGAACCGGAGACCCGCATCTTCGCCGACCCCTTCTTCGCCCTGCAACTGCGCGGTATCAGCAAGGAACTGACGGCCCACGACTCCCAGCTCGTCCTGCTGCTGACGGAAGGCCGCGCCGACCACGCCCGGGTCGGCCGTTATCTCGCCGGCGGGCACGTCGACGGCGCGCTCGTCTTCTCGCTGCACCTCGAGGACCCGCTGCCCGAGCTGGTGCAGCGGGCCGGGGTGCCCACCGTGTTCGGCGGGCGGCCGGGCTGGGGCGACGGCACCCGCAGCGCCGTCTACGTCGACAGCGACAACCGCGGCGGTGCCCGCGAGGCAGTGCGCCATCTCGTGGGGCTCGGCCGCCGCCGCATCGCGCACATCGCCGGCGCCCTCGACCAGACGTCCGCGGTGGACCGACTCGACGGGTTCCGCGACGTGATGGCCGACGCCGACCCGGGGCTCATCGTGGCGGGGGACTTCACACCCGCGGGCGGCGAACGGGCGATGCGGGAGCTGCTGGTCCGCTGCCCGGATCTGGACGCCGTGTTCGCCGCCAACGACCTGAGCGCCTCAGGTGCCCTGCGGGTGCTGCGCGCCGAGGGCCGCCGGGTGCCCGACGACGTCGCCGTCATCGGCTTCGACGACATGCTGCCGGTCGCGGAACAGACCGACCCGCCACTGACGACGGTCCGCCAGGACATCGAGGAGATGGGCCGTTTGATGGCCCGGCTCCTGCTGCGCGGCCTCGACCGGCGGGGTGACGAGCCGGGAGTGGGCGGCGCTCCGTCGAGCGTGGTGCTGCCGACGACGCTGGTACGGCGGGCGTCGGCGTGACGCCACGGTCGTGAACCGACCGTCACCGTGAACCGGCGTGGATTGCGTCGTACGCCGCCCCCGACACGTCCGGCCGGCGGTGCGCAGGAGTATCCAGTTGCCGGTCGACTGCTCCTTTGGAAGCGGGGCGCGGTGCGTGCGAACAGAAGCCCGGCGCCGCGCCCGGAACCGACCGGCGTCAGCTCTGCTGCGGCTGCGGCGGTGCGCTCTTGATCACTGCGAAGCGGGCCCCGTACGGGTCGGCGAGCCGGGCGATACGGCCCACCCCTTCGATGTCCGTCGCGGGCGTCCCGACGCTCCCGCCCAGCTCCTGCGCCCTGCTCACCATGGCGTCTGCGTCCGTGACCTCGAAGTACGGCAGGAAGTGCGCACCGGCCTCCGCTTCCGTGGGGTCGTCGGCCAGCGGGACGAGGCCGCCGAACATGTCGTCCCGGCCGCCGCCGTCCGGGTTGATGCACGTGTACGTGCCGCCGGGGAAGGGGAAGCCCTCGGTCTCCCAGCCGAGCACCTGGCGGTAGAACGCGGCGGCGCGGGCGATGTCCGGCGTGTACAGCTCGACCCAGCACAGCGAGCCCGGGTCGCCGGCCACCTCGATGCCCTTGGTGCGGCCCGGTTGCCAGATGCCGAACGGCACGCCGGCCGTATCGGCGAGGACGGCCATGTGGCCCTCACCCATCACGTCCATGGGCCGCATGAGCACGCTGCCACCCGACTGCTCGGCCGCCTTGGCGGTGGCCTCCGCGTCGGCACTCTGGAAGTAGACGGTCCAGGACGACGGCCCCTGCTCCGGGGTGGCCTGCATGCCGCCGGCCGCGGTCCTGCCGGACAGTTGGAAGAAGCCGTAGCCGCCGGCGTCGGGGCCCGCCGACTGGAACTGCCAGCCGAAGAGGCCGCCGTAGAAGGCGCTGGCGCCGTCGATGTCCGGGGTGCCGATGTCGAGCCAGTTCGGAGCGCCGTTGACGAAACGGGTGGTGAGCATCTCTGCCCTCCTTCGAGGGTTCCCGGTGCCTGCTCTGCCGAGTCTTCCACCCCCCACTGACAATCGCCGCCGGAATGACGCGGCGGGTTCCTGTGACGACGTCCGATCGGCAGCGTCCGCTCTCGTCGTGCTTTTCTCGGCGCGCCGCCGTGCGCGGCGCCATGGGGCCAGGACATCATCGGCAGCCGCACGAGGTCGGGAACCGCACGACGACGGGAGCCCTGCGAGGTCGCGCCGCACGACGTCGAGCCTGCGAGGTCGTGGGGCGTCGTCCCTATTCGCGGCGGGCCCGGTGGGACGGCCGGCGCGTCGTTGATCACGTGTTGATCGAACGTTTTTCGCCGCGCGGCACGATCTCCGCCATGCACATCGAAGCGATCATCGCGTCCGACATCCCCTGGCAGGACCAGGCGCTCTGTGCGCAGACGGGGGGCGATTTCTTCTTCCCCGAGCCGGGCAGTTCGGTGCGGGAGGCGAAGCGTATCTGCGGGCTGTGCGCGAGTCGTGCCGCGTGTCTCGAATACGCGCTCACCCACGACGAACGGTTCGGCGTCTGGGGCGGGCTGTCCGAGAAGGAGCGCCTGCAGCTGAGGCGGGCGCCGCACCGCAAGTGAGAGTCCCACCCGTCCGGATGCGCGGCCGGACGCCCGGGACGATGCTGGAGACATGTTCGGACGGGCTCCAGTCATCGTTCATCCGCCGTCGGGCACCGGCGGCCGCCGGGTGACCGCGCGCGGGGAGAGCCTGGGGGTGGCGTTCTCCGACGAGGACGTGATCGAGTTCCTCGGCCGGGCCGGGCTGCCGGACGCCGAGGACCTGCTCGACGATCCGGCGTGGGTGAAGTGGCGCGGCGCTGACGCCCACCACTACGAGGCCGCGTAGGACGTGGCAGCCCTGTGACCGGGGGATGGCCGGGGGTCAGTCCTCCCTGACGGTTGCCAGTACGGCGAGCGTCTCGGCCGCCCGGCGCAGAGCCCGCCGCAGGACGACCGGGGAATGCAGCAGCCCGCTTCCGTCGGGCGGGACGATCCACTCCAGGGAACCGGCGGGCCGGTACGGCGGGGGCACGGCGACCCAGGCACCCCTGCTCGCATGGCGGACCCCGGCGCCGGCCCAGTGACCGGGCGGATCCGGCGGTACGAAGAAACCCACCCTGAGCGCCGCCGAGTCCACCAGCGTCGGTCCGGGTGTCCGCAGCGGGTCGTCCCACAGAATGTCCAGGGCGAGCAGCCCCAGCCGACGCGGAACGCTCACCACGTCCCAGTGGCGTCCGGCCTCGAGGAGCACCGTCCCGTCGCCCCGCTCCCACTGCTGTGCGCAGGCAGGCGGGTCCGGTGCGGCGGCGGCCAGCCACTGGACGCCTCGCATCCACATCGCATTCGTCATGACCCGCTCCAGGGGCGCCACCGGCCCGACCGGCCCGACCAGGCGTACGACAGGGACAGGCCGGGCGGGTTGGCCCGCGCGGACGTCCACCCGGCATATGCATGCTGAGGGATGCTTCAGTGCGGCGAACAGGGTGGCGCGAGGTGGCGTTTGCGGCGGATCCCGAGGCCGATACGGACTCGGGCGGGGGTACCCGGCGCGGTTACGCCTCGGCCCTGGCCGCCATCCGGGCCTTGCGGGCGGCCAACTTCTCGTCGAACCGCGTGGCCTCGGTGTCGAGGCCGTCCATGAACAGGCCGAGTTCCTCCTGAGCCCGGAGGCCATCGGGGCCCAGGCCGTCGATCTGCAGGACTTTCAGGAAGCGGAGCACCGGCTGGAGTACGTCGTCGTGGTGGATGCGCAGGTTGTAGACCTCGCCGATCGCCATCTGCGCGGCGGCACGCTCGAAGCCGGGGATGCCGTGGCCGGGCATGCGAAAGCCCACCACGACGTCCCGCACCGCCTGCATGGTCAGGTCGGGCGCGATCTCGAACGCGGCCTTCAGCAGGTTCCGGTAGAACACCATGTGCAGGTTCTCGTCGGTCGCGATGCGGGCCAGCATCCGGTCGCAGACCGGGTCGCCGGACTGGTGGCCGGTGTTGCGGTGCGAGATACGGGTGGCCAGCTCCTGAAAGGCGACGTAGGCGACGGAGTGCAGCATCGAGTGCCGGTTGTCCGACTCGAAGCCCTCGCTCATGTGCGCCATGCGGAAACGTTCCAGCTGGTCGGGGTCCACCGCGCGGGAGGCGAGCAGGTAGTCCCGCATCACGATGCCGTGCCGACCCTCTTCCGCCGTCCATCGGTGCACCCAGGTGCCCCACGCTCCGTCGCGGCCGAACAGTGTGGCGATCTCGTGGTGGTAGCTGGGGAGGTTGTCCTCCGTCAGAAGATTGACGACCAGCGCGATCCGGCCGATGTCGGTGACCTTCGACTGCTCCTTCTCCCAGGCCACGCCGTCCTCGAAGAAACCCGGGAAGTTGCGGCCGTCGCTCCAGGGGACGTATTCGTGCGGCATCCAGTCCTTGGCGACCTTAAGGTGCCGGTTCAGCTCGTTCTCGACCACTTCCTCCAGGGCGTACAGCAGCCGCGCGTCGGTCCAGACGGAGGGGCTGCCGAGGTGGGGGGAGGTGATCGTCACAGGAACTCCAGGGAGACGGGGAGGAACAGCGGTGCAGTCGGCGAGCGGTGCCGGAACTTACGGGATCGTAGGCTACGAATCCGTAGGTTACGAATCCGTAGGTTAAGCGCGCTGTAAAGACCCCGCCCGTGCCCCTGGAAGACCCCAAGGAGGAGGCTCGGTCCGGGGCATACGGAAGTCCCCGCCGACGCGGGTGGACGGCGACGACGCGGACGAGCGGGTGGCCGCCTCAGCCGGTCGGTCAGTCGTACAACTCCCGCAGCCGCACCGAAAGGCACGTCACACATCCCTCGAGCTTCTCGAACTCGCTGATGTCCACCAGGACCGGTTCATGACCGAGGTCGGCGAGCAGGTCCGCCGTCTTCGGCGCGCCGGCCGCCATGAGCAGCCTGTCGCCGCCGAGCAGCACGACGTGCGCTCCGGACTCCTCCGGCACCGGAAGGAAGCGTGGGAACAGCGACGGCTTGTCCACCAGCGGCACATGGCCGATGACCGTGCCGTCGGGCAGCGCGGTGACCGCCGACTTCAGGTGCAGGACCTTGGTGACGGGCACCGGCACCACTCGGGCGCCCAGTGGTTCGAACACCGCGCGCATCTGCTGGACGGCGGCCGCGTTGGTGCGTCCGCTGCGGCCGACGTAGATCGTGTCGTCGATCTTCAGGACGTCACCCCCGTCGAGGGTGCCCGGTTCCCAGATCCAGTTCACCGAACAGCCCAGCCGGGCCACGGCCTCCTCGACGCCCGCCGTCTCCTCGCGCCGTGACTCGGCGCCCGGTCGTGTGATCAGTGCGACATTCTTGTACATCACGACCGTGTCCTCGACGAACACCGAGTCCGGGCAGTCGTCGGCCGGTTCCACCTCGATCGTCTCCCAGCCGTGCTCGCGCAGCTTCCCCGCGTACGCCTCCCACTGCTCGAGCGCGCGATCGATGTCGACCTTCTCCCGCTCGACGTGGGTCACCAGTCCCTCGGCAAGGCGCGGGCTGGGTCGGCGGATGAGGGCCTTCTTGCTGGGCACGTGCGGAACTCCGTCTCGGCTGATGATGTCGCCCGCCATCATGCAGGTCCGGAACCCGGGGACAAAGCCCCGGGTTCCGCCACCGTGCGAACCGGGCGCCGCCCCCGGTCAGGGCCGGTCGGACCTCCCGACGGCCTCCGGCGTGGTCTCCTTCAGCTCTCCGTCGAGCAGCAGCCAGCGTGTGATGCCGATCGACTCCAGGAACGGCAGGTCGTGGCTCGCCACGACCAGCGCGCCCTCGTACGACTCCAGGGCCGTGGTGAGCTGCCGCACGCTCGCCATGTCGAGGTTGTTGGTCGGCTCGTCCAGCATCAGCAGCTGCGGCGCGGGCTCGGCGAGCATCAGCGCGGCCAGGGCGGCGCGGAAGCGCTCGCCGCCCGACAGGGTCCCGGCCGGCTGGTCGGCCCGGCCGCCGCGGAACAGGAAGCGGGCCAGGCGTGCCCGGATCCCGTTGTTGGTGGCGGCGGGCGCGAACCGGGCCACGTTCTCCACGACCGTCAGCGAGTCGTCGAGCACGTCGAGCCGCTGCGGCAGGAAGCGCAGCGGCACATGCGCCGTCGCCTCGCCCGCCACCGGTTCCAACTCGCCCGCGATCGTGCGCAGCAGCGTGGTCTTGCCCGCGCCGTTGCGCCCGACCAGCGCGATCCGCTCGGGACCGCGCACTTCCAGGCCGCCGTGCACACGGGCGCCGTAGGCCGGCTCCAGGTCCCGCAGCGTCAGAACGGAGCGCCCCGGCGGTACCGCCGTGAACGGCAGGTCGACGCGGATCTGGTCGTCGTCCCGCACCGCCTCGACCGCCTCGTCCAGCCGCTCCCTGGCCTCGGCGAGCCGCTCCTCGTGCAGGAGACGGTGTTTGCCCGCCGACTCCTGTGCGGCCCGTTTGCGCGCTCCCATGACGATCTTCGGTTCGCGTTTGTCGTCCCACATCTTCTGCCCGTACCGCTTGCGGCGCGCCAACTTCACCTGCGCCTCGGTCAGTTCGCGCTTCTGCTTGCGCAGATCGGCCTCGGCGACCCGCACCATGCGCTCCGCCGCCTCCTGTTCGACGGCCAGTGCCTCCTCGTACGCGGAGAAGGTGCCGCCGAACCAGGTGATCTCCCCGGCGCGCAGATCGGCGATCTGGTCGACACGGTCGAGGAGTTCCCGGTCGTGGCTGACCACGACCATGACCCCCGGCCATGCCTCGACGGCCGCGTACAGCCGTCTGCGCGCGTACAGGTCGAGGTTGTTGGTGGGTTCGTCGAGCAGCAGCACGTCCGGGCGGCGCAGCAGCAGCGCGGCCAGCCGCAGCAGGACGGACTCGCCGCCGGAGACCTCGCCGACGGTGCGGTCCAGCCCGATGTGGCCGAGGCCGAGTTCGCCGAGCATCGCCTGGGCGCGCTCCTCCACGTCCCAGTCGTCGCCGACGGTCATGAAGTGCTCCTCCGCCACGTCGCCGGCCTCGATGGCGTGCAGCGCGGCGCGCCGGGCGGCGATGCCGAGGACCTCGTCGACCCGCAGGGCGGTGTCGAGCGCCACGTTCTGCGGCAGGTGTCCGACCGCTCCCGCGACGCGCACGGTGCCCGAAGCCGGGGTGAGTTCACCGGCGATCAGCTTCAACAGGGTGGACTTCCCGGACCCGTTGGTTCCGACGAGTCCGGTCCTGCCGGCGGCGAAGGCGACCTGGAGGTCGTCGAAGACGGCGGTGCCGTCGGGCCAGCAGAAGGACAGGGACGTACAGGTGATGGAAGGTGCCATGCGGGCCTCGCGTCTGCTCAGGGGGGTGTCGGGCAACGCGTGTGAGACACCGCATGAGGCGACGGTCCACGAACGGAGGGAAGAGGAAGCTCCGCACCGAAAGGACGGCTCGAACGCCGAGGTCGCACGCGACGCACACAGGCACGGTCAGCGCTGTGTGACGCGGTGTCTCAAGACCTCAGACGAGCAACGTCCTTCTCCTCCCGGCGGCAACAGAAGCGTTGAACACCGTACGAGGGGCTCGGGAGAGCGTCAACGCATTTAAAACCGCTTCGTCCCCGGGGCCGTCGACCCGGTGACGGTGAAGGCCCTCGCCGAGGGCATCGAGGGCCCGCTGAACGCGATGGCCGGCCCGGGCGCGCCCACGGTCGCCGAACTGGCCGCCCTCTGCGTCGCCCGGATCAGTGTCGGCTCGGGCATCGCGCAGGCCGCCCACGCCCTGGTCCGCCGCGCCGCACGGGAGCTGCTCGACGCGGGGACGTACGACGCACTGGCCGGACGTACGACGTACTGGCCGCCGGCCTCGACTACGGGGAACTCAACGGGCTGTTGGACGGGGGCCGTCAGAAGTCCTGATGGGAGCGGGGCCGTGACCGTGTCCGGGTTCCCCCGACTGGGCGCGACCGGACGGCCCGCACGCGCCGTCGCACCTGAGGACGGCGAGAGGGCGCACCGAGGAGCTCAGCACGCGTCCCGCATCAGCTCTGCCAGGTCGTGGTCCAGGTCCACCTGAAGATGCTCCAGACCCACCGGCACCAGCTCGGTGGTCCGCCGCAGGAAGCGCTCGATCGCGTCCGAGTGGACGTGCACCACGGCGGTGCCCTCCGGGGCGTGGAACTCCAGGACGGTGCGCTCGTAGCCGTACGGCCGCACCCGGACGTCCCCGTGACCCTCCGGGCCCTCCAGGCCGGCGGCGAGGAGTTCGCGGGCGAAGGTCCAGCACACCTCCACACCCTCCAGGGTGGCCGGGGCGGGGAAGGTCATGCGGACGGCGAACGGGTCGCGCCGGTCGTAGTGGAGCACGGCCGGAATGCTCGGCATGCGCGGCGCGGCAGCGACGAGACGGGCCTCCACGGGCTGCTCGATGACGGTGGACAACGCCTTGCTCCCTTGTGACGGCTGGACGGACTTCGGGCGGATGAGACCAGGCACTTGAAGAGACGATGGAATCGGCCAATCCGTGCACATGAAATGCGAGTGACCTCTGTCACCGAGTCCATGCCACCGGACGGTGCACGGTGAGGGCGATCACTCCGGTGTCCCGCGGTCCCCGTGACACCGGAGAGGACACCCCGCACGCGCGTACGGTTCCCGGGCGGGCGTTGACGGTGAAGCGCGGCGAAACGGGGTACTCGTGAGGCACCCGCATCGGAGAGGAAGTGACGGTCATGCCACGCGGCTCGAGCCCCAAGCGGGAACGTCAGTACGAGCACATCAAGGAGAGCGCGCGCGACCGCGGGGAGAGCGAGGGGCGCGCCAAGGAGATCGCGGCGCGGACCGTGAACAAGGAGCGCGCCCGTTCCGGTGAGTCCAAGACCGCGAGCCGCACGTCCACCCAGGACAAGTCGTCCGCCAAGCGCGGCGGACAGCGCTCGGGCAAGGGCTCCCAGGGACAGACGTACGACCAGCTGTACGAGGAGGCCAAGCGGCGCAACATCCGCGGCCGCTCGGACATGAACAAGAGCGAGCTGCAGCGCGCGCTGGGCAAGTGACGGCGGGCCGCGGCGTCGTACGCTCGTCACCGCCATGACCACCGTACGCACCCCCGCGGGCTGGCCCGCGACCGAAGAAGAGGCCCGTGCCGTGCAGGACGAGCTGCGCGGTCGGGTGATCCTCGACGAACCGGGGCCGCCGCCCGGGACCGGCCCCGTGACGGGGGTCGACGTCGCCTACGACGACGAGCGCGGCGTGGTCGCGGCGGCGGCCGTCGTCCTGGACGCGGGCACGCTCGCCCCTCTCGCCGAGGCCACGGCCGTCGGCGAGGTCTCCTTCCCGTACGTTCCCGGTCTGCTCGCCTTCCGTGAGATCCCCACCGTCCTGGCCGCGTTGGAGGCCCTGGACCGCGATCCCGGGCTGGTCGTCTGCGACGGCTACGGCCTCGCCCACCCGCGCCGCTTCGGTCTGGCGAGCCACCTCGGCGTCCTCACCGGACTGCCCACGATCGGCGTCGCCAAGAACCCGTTCACCTTCACCTACGCGGAGCCGGGGACCGAGCGCGGCAGCAGGAGCCCGCTCCTCGCGGGCACCGACGAGGTCGGCAGCGCTCTGCGCACCCAGGCGGGCGTCAAGCCGGTGTTCGTCTCCGTGGGGCACCGCGTCGGCCTCGGCGCCGCCTGCGCGCACACCCTCGCGCTCGCCCCCTTGTACCGCATCCCCGAGTCCACCCGGCGCGCCGACAGCCTTTGCCGGCGTGCCCTCAAGGAGGCCGTCGGGTCCGCGGCCTGAGTACGGCGCCTGAGTACGTGTACGGATGTGGCCGAACCGCCATGATCGGCAGGGTGGGGCGCATGACGACACACCGTGCGCCCAAGACCGTGAGCCACTCCGCCCAGCCCGTCGAGCGAGCCGTGACGGCCGCTCTGCTGCTCGCCGTTCTCGCGGGGCTCGCCTGGATCGTCGGGATGGTCGTCACGGTCCTGGAGTGGGGGTCCTGACGCCCGGTCGGCGACAGCTCCCTCCCGCGCCGTTGTCGGTGGCTGCGACTACCGTGAGGCGAGAATGCGCATACGGAGAGTACGCGGTCGGGACCCGTGCTTGACTAAGCGCTTGCTCGATCGGATAGTGCCCGTACTGGAACACGTTCTCAACATCACCGATGTCGCATCGGGTGTGTCACGGAGCTGGGGGCTGGATGGCAGTAGCAAGGACGCCGGGGCAGGGCCCCCTCGCCGGCGTGCGCGTCGTCGAGCTGGCCGGTATCGGACCCGGGCCGTTCGCCGGCATGCTCCTCGCCGACCTCGGCGCCGATGTCGTCCGCGTGGACCGGCCGAACGGCTCCGGGCTCGCCATCGACCCGGAGTACGACGTCACCAACCGCAACAAGCGCTCGGTCATCGTGGACCTGAAGACCGGCGAGGGCCCCTCCCGCGTCCTGGACCTGGCCGAGCGCGCCGACATCCTCATCGAGGGCTACCGCCCGGGCGTCGCGGAACGCCTCGGCGTGGGCCCGGAGACGTGCCACGCCCGCAACCCCCGGCTCGTCTACGGCCGGATGACCGGCTGGGGCCAGGAGGGCCCGCTCGCCCCGCGCGCCGGACACGACATCGCCTACATCGCGCTCACCGGCACGCTCGGCATGATCGGCGCCCCGGACGCGCCGCCCGCGATCCCCGCGAACCTCGTCGGCGACTACGCGGGAGGTGCGCTCTACCTCGTCGTCGGTGTTCTCGCCGCCCTCCACCACGCCCGCGCGACCGGGACCGGCCAGGTGGTGGACGCGGCCATCGTCGACGGCACCGCCCACCTGTCCTCGATGATCCACGGCATGCTCGCCGCCGGGGGCTGGCAGGACCGGCGCGGTGCCAACCTGCTCGACGGAGGCTGCCCGTTCTACGGCACCTACGAGACGGCCGACGGCCGGTACATGGCGGTGGGCGCCCTCGAGCAGCAGTTCTACACGGAGTTCGTGGAATTGCTGGGGATCGCGGACCGCGCCCCGGCCCGCAAGGACGTCGCCCGTTGGGGTGAACTCCGGGAGATGGTCGCGGCCCGTTTCAAGACCCGCACGCGCGACGAGTGGACCGCCGTCTTCGAAGGCTCCGACGCGTGCGTGGCGCCCGTCCTGTCGCTCCGGGAGGCGCCGGCGCACCCCCACCTCGCCGCCCGCGGCACCTTCACCGACCACGGCGGCATCACCCAGCCCGCGCCCGCCCCCCGCTTCTCGGTCACCCATACAGCGGTGCACGGCGGGCCCGCCCAGCCCGGCGCCGACACCGAGGACGTCGCCCGCGACTGGGACGTGCCGCGACTCCTCGGGGCCGCGACCGATGAAGCTCTCGACCCTCCTGAGCCGCGCCTGCCCGGCCGACCCTCACCGAAAGGCTGACAGTTGAGCACCGAAGCGTACGTCTACGACGCGATCCGCACCCCGCGCGGGCGCGGCAAGGCCAACGGCGCCCTGCACGGCACCAAGCCCATCGACCTGGTGGTCGGGCTCATCCACGAGACGCGGCGGCGTTTTCCCGATCTCGACCCCGCCGCGATCGACGACATCGTGCTCGGTGTGGTGAGCCCGGTCGGCGACCAGGGCTCCGACATCGCCCGGATCGCCGCGATCGCCGCCGGACTGCCCGACACGGTGGCCGGCGTCCAGGAGAACCGCTTCTGTGCGTCCGGTCTGGAAGCGGTCAACCTCGCCGCGGCGAAGGTCCGCTCCGGCTGGGAGGACCTGGTGCTCGCGGGCGGCGTCGAGTCCATGTCCCGCGTCCCGATGGCCTCGGACGGCGGCGCCTGGTTCGCCGACCCGATGACCAACATGACCGTCAACTTCGTGCCGCAGGGCATCGGCGCCGACCTCATCGCCACCATCGAGGGCTTCTCCCGCAGGGACGTCGACGAGTACGCGGCGCTGTCGCAGGAGCGGGCGGCGGCCGCCTGGAAGGACGGCCGCTTCGACCGCTCCGTGGTCCCGGTGAAGGACCGCAGCGGTCTCGTCGTCCTCGACCACGACGAGCACATGCGGCCCGGCACGACCGCCGACTCGCTCGCGGGGCTCAAGCCGTCGTTCGCGGACATCGGCGAACTGGGCGGCTTCGACGCGGTGGCGCTGCAGAAGTACCACTGGATCGAGCAGATCGACCACGTCCACCACGCGGGCAACTCCTCCGGCATCGTCGACGGCGCGGCCCTCGTCGCCATCGGGTCGAAGGAGGCCGGCGAGCGGTACGGGATGCGGCCCCGGGCCCGGATCGTGTCCGCGGCGGTCTCCGGCTCCGAGCCGACGATCATGCTCACCGGTCCCGCGCCCGCCACCCGCAAGGCCCTCGCCAAGGCCGGGCTGACGATCGACGACATCGACCTCGTAGAGATCAACGAGGCGTTCGCCGCGGTGGTGCTGCGCTTCGCCAAGGACATGGGGCTCTCCCTGGACAAGGTCAACGTCAACGGCGGCGCCATCGCGCTCGGCCACCCGCTCGGCGCGACCGGCGCGATGATCCTCGGCACGCTGGTCGACGAACTGGAGCGGCAGGACAAGCGGTACGGCCTTGCCACGCTGTGCGTGGGCGGCGGCATGGGCATCGCCACGATCGTCGAACGCGTCTGACCTTCCCCCCAACGGATCGAACGGATCGACGGATCCAACGGACCTTACGGAGCACCCCGATGAGCACTGAGTCCACCACCATCCGCTGGGAGCAGGACGGCACCGGCGTCGTCACCCTCGTCCTCGACGACCCGAACCAGTCCGCGAACACCATGAACCAGGCGTTCAAGGAGTCGATCGCGGCGATCGCCGAGCGGGCCGAGGCAGAGAAGGACACCATCCGCGGCATTATCTACACCTCCGCGAAGAAGACCTTCTTCGCGGGCGGCGACCTCAAGGACATGATCAAGGCCGGCCCCGAGGACGCCCGGCAGGCGTTCGAGACCGGCGTGGCGATCAAGAACTCCCTGCGCCGCATCGAGACCCTCGGCAAGCCGGTCGTCGCCGCCCTCAACGGCGCGGCCCTCGGCGGCGGTTACGAGATCGCGCTGGCCTCCCACCACCGCGTCGCCCTCGACGCCCCCGGCTCCAAGATCGGCCTGCCCGAGGTCACCCTGGGTCTGCTCCCGGCGGGCGGCGGCGTCACCCGCACCGTACGCCTGATGGGCATCGCGGACGCCCTGCTGAAGGTGCTGCTCCAGGGCACCCAGTACTCCCCACGGCGCGCGCTGGAGAACGGTCTCGTCCACGAGGTGGCCGCGACCCCCGAGGAGATGATGGCCAAGGCCCGCGCCTTCATCGACGCCAACCCCGAGTCCCACCAGCCGTGGGACAGGCCCGGCTACAAGATCCCGGGTGGTACGCCGTCCAACCCGAAGTTCGCCGCCAACCTGCCCGCCTTCCCGGCCAACCTGAAGAAGCAGCTGAACGGCGCCCCTTATCCGGCCCCGCGGAACATCCTGGCGGCGGCCGTCGAGGGATCCCAGGTCGACTTCGAGACCGCCCTGACCATCGAGGCGCGCTACTTCACCGAACTGGTCACCGGGCAGACCGCGAAGAACATGATCCAGGCGTTCTTCTTCGACCTCCAGGCCGTCAACTCGGGCGCCAACCGCCCGAAGGGCGTCGAACCCCGCCAGGTCCGCAAGGTGGCCGTCCTCGGCGCCGGCATGATGGGCGCGGGCATCGCCTACGCGTGCGCCCGCGCGGGCATCGAGGTCGTCCTGAAGGACGTCTCCCTGGAGGCGGCCGTCAAGGGCAAGGGCTACTCCGAGAAGCTGTGCGCCAAGGCGGTCACCAAGGGGCGCACGACCCAGGAGAAGGCGGACGCGCTGCTGGCCCGCATCACCCCCACCGCCGAGGCCGCCGACCTCGCGGGCTGCGACGCCGTCATCGAGGCCGTGTTCGAGGACCCGGCGCTCAAGCACAAGGTGTTCCAGGAGATCGAGAACGTCGTCGAGCCCGACGCGCTGCTGTGCTCCAACACCTCCACCCTGCCGATCACCACGCTCGCGGAGGGTGTGGAGCGGCAGTCCGACTTCGTGGGACTGCACTTCTTCTCGCCGGTCGACAAGATGCCGCTGGTCGAGATCATCAAGGGGAGGCGGACCGGTGAGGAGGCGCTGGCGCGCGCCTTCGACCTGGTGCGGCAGATCAACAAGACGCCGATCGTGGTCAACGACTCGCGCGGCTTCTTCACCTCCCGGGTCATCGGCCACTTCATCAACGAGGGCGTCGCGATGGTCGGCGAGGGCATCGAGCCGGCGTCCGTCGAGCAGGCGGCGGCCCAGGCGGGCTACCCGGCGAAGGTGCTGTCCCTGATGGACGAGCTGACGCTGACCCTGCCGCGCAAGATCCGCAACGAGACCAGGCGGGCCGTCGAGGAGGCGGGCGGCACCTGGACACCGCACCCGGCGGAGGCCGTCATCGACCGCA
This sequence comes from Streptomyces sp. NPDC001796, assembly GCF_042892355.1. Classification (NCBI taxonomy): domain Bacteria; kingdom Bacillati; phylum Actinomycetota; class Actinomycetes; order Kitasatosporales; family Streptomycetaceae; genus Streptomyces; species Streptomyces sp. NPDC001796. Next base: position 267,318 of record NZ_JBIAUC010000003.1, read on the forward strand.
TGGTCGACGAGTTCGGCCGCACCGGGCGCAGCGGCGGCGCCGGGTTCTACGAGTACGGCGAGGACGGCAGGCGCGGCCGGCTGTGGCCGGGGCTGCGGGAGCACTTCACCAGGCCCGGGCACCAGATCCCGTTCCGGGACATGCAGGAGCGCATGCTGTTCTCGGAGGCGCTGGACACCGTCCGGCTCCTCGAGGAGGGCGTGCTGACCTCCGTGGCCGACGCCAACATCGGGTCGATCTTCGGAATCGGCTTCCCCGGCTGGACCGGCGGCGTCCTGCAGTACATCAACGGCTACGAGGGGGGCCTGCCCGGCTTCGTGGCCCGCGCCCGGGAGCTGGCCGAGCGGTACGGCGAGCGGTTCACGCCGCCCGCGCTGCTGGTGCAGAAGGCGGAGAAGGGGGAGCGGTTCACCGACGCCCACTGAGACGGTGGACGACGCCCGCTGAGACGGCCGGGGGACCCGGGGCCAGGAGCCCTGCACGGGTCCCCCGCCGTGCTTGTATGACCACTTTGGGACGCCCATGTGGTGAACATGTGAGAAGTCCCGCTCTGTGACGTGCGCCATCGCATGGAAATCGGCCTCTGCGAGAAGGTGAGGCCTTGGTCTGTGCCGCGTCAGGGGTGGCCGGACCGAGCCCCATCCGGAAACCCGCGCACCACCCCAGCGCCGGGCGTACCAGAGAGTAGATCCACTCGTGAGCAAGGACGCCGTGAACACGGCCGCGGTCGCATCCCACACCGATGCGACCCGGGCGCCCGCGGACGCGGGCGACGCCGGTTACAGCAAGGACCTCAAACCCCGCCACATCAACATGATCGCGATCGGCGGGGCGATCGGTACCGGACTCTTCCTCGGTGCCGGAGGACGGCTGCACAACGCGGGTCCCGCCCTCGCGCTGGCGTACCTGGTCTGCGGCGTCTTCGCCTTCTTCGTCGTGCGCGCCCTCGGCGAGTTGGTCCTGTACCGGCCGTCGTCCGGGTCGTTCGTCTCGTACGCGCGCGAGTTCCTCGGCGAGAAGGGCGCGTACGTCGCCGGCTGGATGTACTTCCTGAACTGGTCGACGACCGGTATCGCCGACATCACCGCCATCGCGCTCTACACCCACTACTGGAGCTTCTTCACCTCCATCCCGCAGTGGGTGCTCGCCCTGATCGCCCTCGCGGTCGTGCTGGCGGTGAACCTGATCTCAGTGAGGATCTTCGGCGAGATGGAGTTCTGGTTCGCGATCATCAAGGTCGCCACCCTGGTGGCCTTCATGTTCGTCGGCATCTTCCTGCTGGCCACGCGGCACGAGGTGGACGGCCGCACCCCCGGTCTCGGCGTGATCACCGACCACGGCGGGATCTTCCCGCACGGGCTCATGCCCGTCGTCCTGGTGATGCAGGGCGTGATCTTCGCCTACGCGGCCCTGGAGCTGGTGGGTGTCGCCGCGGGCGAGACCGCGGAGCCTGAGAAGGTCGTGCCGCGCGCCGTGAACTCGATCATGTGGCGTGTGGGTCTGTTCTACGTCGGCTCGGTGGTCCTGCTCGCACTGCTGCTGCCCGGTTCGGTCTACTCCGGGGACCAGAGCCCCTTCGTCACCGTGCTGTCGAAGATCGGCGTCCAGGGCGCGGGTGACGTGATGAACCTGGTCGTCCTCACCGCCGCGATGTCCTCGCTGAACTCCGGCCTGTATTCCACCGGCCGCATTCTGCGCTCCATGGCCATGGCGGGTTCGGCGCCGAAGTTCACGGCGCGGATGAACCGCAGCCAGGTGCCCTACGGCGGCATCCTGCTGACCTGTGCGGTCTGTGTGATCGGCGTCGGCCTGAACTACTTCGTGCCGAGCCAGGCCTTCGAGATCGTGCTGAACGTGGCCTCCCTCGGGATCGTCAGCACCTGGGTGATCATCATGATCTGCCACCTGGTCTTCGTCCGCCGCGCCCGGGCGGGCCACGTCACCCGGCCGTCCTTCCGGCTGCCCGGCAGCCCGGTCACGGAGATCGCGACGATCGCGTTCCTGCTGATCTGCCTCGGCCTGATGTGGAACGACCCAGAGGTCGGCCGCAAGACCCTGCTGCTCATCCCCGTGATCGCGGCCCTGCTCGTCGGCGGCTGGTTCGCGCTGCGCCGCCGAATCGAACAGGCCGCGAACCAGGAACTGGCCGACCTCACGAAGTAACCGCTCTGCGGCTGGAGCGGCGCCCGGGTCGCGCGCCGTGCCCGAGGCCGAGCTCCGCGTACGTCCACGTCGCGGAGCCGGCATCGGACCCGACGAGCCGGTCGGGTCCGATGGCCGCCGATCAGCCGGAGTGCACGGGGTTCGTCGCCGCGATCTTCTTCCAGGACTTCGGCTGCGTCACGTCGGCCGAAGCCGGTGCGAAGGACGCGGCGTGCGCCGCCGGTGCCGCCGGCTTCGACGGCTGGAACAGCCAGGTGTCGAAGAGCGCCCCCAGCGGCTTCCCGGACACCTTCTCCGCGTACGCCTGGAAGTCGGCGACCGAGGCGTTGCCGTAGGCGTGCTCCTTCGGCCAGCCCTTCAGGACGGCGAAGAACGCGTCGTCCCCGATCTCGTTCCGCAGCGCCTGGATGGCCAGCGCACCACGGTCGTAGACCGCGATGTCGAACTGGTTGTCCGGTCCCGGGTCACCCGGCTTCACGGTCCAGAAGGCGTCGTCGGCCGGATGCGAGGCGTACACGTAGTCCGCCAGCTCCTGCGTCGTGCCCTCGCCCTCGTGCTCCGACCAGAGCCACTGCGCGTACCGAGCGAAGCCCTCGTTGATCCAGATGTCCTTCCAGCCCTTCAGCGACACGTCGTCGCCGTACCACTGGTGCGCCAGCTCGTGCACCACCACGGAGGTGTTGGAGCCGTTCGCGAACTGCTTCGGGCTGTAGTACACCCGGGTCTGCGTCTCCAGGGCGTACCCGGTGGTCGTGTTCGGCACGTAGCCGCCCGCCGAGCTGAACGGATACGGCCCGAAGTACCCGCTGAGCCAGTCGACGATCTCACCGGTGCGCTCCACGCTCGCCCGCGCGGCCCCGTCGTTGTCGCCCAGGTCCTTGCTGTAGGCGTTGACGATCGGGACACCGCCGTCCGAGGTGCTCGTCGTGATGTCGAACCTGCCGATCGCGAGGGTGGCGAGATACGTCGCCTGGGGCTTGTTCTCCCGCCAGTTGTAGCGGGTCCAGCCCAGCTTGGAACTCGTCGACTGCAGCGTGCCGTTGGATATCGCCTGCGTGCCGTCCGGCACGGCCACCGACACGTCGTACGTCGCCTTGTCGCTCGGGTGGTCGTTGCTCGGGAACCACCACCACGCCGACTCGGGCTCGTCCGCGGCGACCGCGCCGTCCGGGGTGCGGTGCCAGGTGGTGAAGCCGTACGCGCTCTTGCTGGACGGCACGCCGCTGTAGCGGACCACGACGGTGATCGGCGTGCCCTTCGGCAGCGGGGCGGCGGGTGTGACCACCAGCTCGTGCTGGCCCGAGGTGGTGAAGGACGCCTTCGCGCCGTTCACCCGCACCTCGCTCACATCCAGCAGGAAGTCCAGGTCGAACCGCGACAGATCCTGTGTCGTCCGGGCCAGGATCGTCGCCGTGCCCTGCAACTCGTCCGTCTTCGGCTGGTACGTCAGTCGCAGGTCGTAGTGGGAGACGTCGTATCCGCCGTTGCCGTAGTACGGGTAGTAGGGATCGCCGATACCCGGGGCACCGGGCTGGAAGGCGGCCGCCGATGCCGGGATCGCCAGCAACAGGGAAGCCGCCGCTAGTGCGCCCGGGGCGATGAGTCTGCGGTGCACGAGAACTCCAAGTCGTAGGGGCACGAGGTCTGTTGTGTCCGGACCCTATTCACACCCCGCATGCCCCGGCATGTCCATGGCACCCCCTGTCACACGATCGCCATCCGGCCGACATGAGCCACCCCGTCCATCCGGCCTCCCCGGCCTCGCTCGACCCGACTGGCCCTCAGGTGCCCTCTTCTGCACGAGAGTTGATCCCGGTACCGTCCCGCGCATGCGGATCAGCACCCCCCTCAGAGCCTTCGGACCGCTCGCGACGGCGGCCACAGCCGCGCTCCTGGCGGTCTTCCTCACCCCGTCGGCCGCCCACAGCGCGCCCCGGGAGAGCCGGCCCGTCTACTCGTACGACAACGCCATCCGAGAGTCCGTCTGGGTGGACACCGGCCTGGACGGCGACGGCGACGGGAAGCCCGACCGTGTCGCCGCCGACATCGTCCGGCCCCGCGAACCGGCGGCCCGCGGCCGCAAGGTTCCCGTCATCATGGACGCCAGCCCCTACTACTCCTGCTGCGGGCGCGGCAACGAGAGCCAGAAGAAGACCTACGACTCGAGCGGCCACGTCGTCCAGATGCCGCTCTTCTACGACAACTACTTCGTACCGCGCGGCTACGCCTTCGTCGGCGTCGACCTGGCCGGAACCGATCGCTCCGACGGCTGTGTTGACGTGGGCGGCCGCTCCGACATCCGGTCCGCCAAGGCCGTGATCGACTGGCTCAACGGCCGGGCCAGGGCCTACACCACCCGCACCGGCACCACGCCCGCCACGGCCTCCTGGACCGACGGCGCCACCGGCATGATCGGCAAGAGCTGGGACGGCACCATCGCCAACGGAGTCGCCGCCACCGGCGTCAAGGGCCTGAAGACCATCGTGCCCATCAGCGCCATCTCGTCCTGGTACGACTACTACTTCGCCAAGGGCGCACCCCTGTACGACTCCGGCCCCAACTGGCTGTCCGACTACGTCGAGAGCCCCGACGCCCGCGCCAAGTGCGCCGCCGTGCAGCACCAACTCGTCGACGGCGCGCCGCGCAACGGTGACTGGACACCGCTGTGGACCGAACGCGACTACGTGAAGGACGCGGGCAAGGTCCGTGCGAGCGTCTTCCTCGTGCACGGCATGCAGGACCTCAACGTGCGCACCAAGCACTTCGGCCAGTGGTGGAACGCCCTCGCCCAGCACGGCGTCAAGCGCAAGATCTGGCTCTCGCAGACCGGGCACGTAGACCCCTTCGACTACCGGCGCGCCCAGTGGGTGGACACCCTGCACCGCTGGTTCGACCACGAACTCCTCGGCTACGACAACGGCATCGACCGCGAGCCCATGGCCGACATGGAACGCCACCCCGACCAGTGGGTCACATCGACGGTCTGGCCGCCCCGCGACACGGCCACGACCACGCTGCGTCCCGGCCACGGCGACCGCGCCGGCGTCGGCACCCTCGGTCTGCGCACCGGCACCGGCACCGAGACCTTCACCGACGACCCGCGGCTCACCGAGACCGACTGGGCCGCGCACATCGACCGGTCCACCCCGGACAAGGCCGGGTTCGTCACCCCGACGCTGTCGAAGGACCTGCGGATCTCCGGCTCCTCCACGGTGACCGTCACCGTCACGCCCACCACCTCCTCGGCCCACCTGTCCGCCGTGCTCGTCGACCTCGGCCCCGACACGATCCGCGACTACGCCGACTCCGCGGAGGGCATCACCACGCTCACCGACCGCACCTGCTGGGGCGCGAGCACGGCCGGCGACAGCGCCTGCTTCAAGGTCACCCAGGCCAAGAAGGCGGACGTCACCTCCACGGTGTTCAGCCGCGGCTGGGCCGACCTCGGCCACTACGCCTCGGACGCGAAGGGCGTCCCGCTGACGCCGGGCAAGCCCTACACGATCACGCTCGACCTGGCCGCGACCGACCACGTCGTCCCGAAGGGCCACCGGCTGGCCCTGATCGTCGCCGGCACCGACAAGGACCTCATCGCCCCTCCGTCCACCACGCCCACCCTGACCGTGGACCTGTCCCGCACGGCGGCCCGGGTGCCGCTCGTCGGAGGGGCCGCGGCGTTCGCGGGCGCCACCTCCGGGGCGACGCCGCCCACTGCGGCGCCCACCACGCCGTACGGCCTGCGGAGCCCGCACAGGGTCCACCGCATCCCTGGCGGCATCTGACGGCGGCGCACGGCGTCCGGCACCACCCCGGGCGGCCGGGTCCACGACCCGGCCGCCCCCGGCCACCCCGGTACGCCGACCGAATCCGTTCTGCCGTGCTCACATCACCCCCCGTGTGGGGATACTCACGGCATGTCTGCCGAATACGCGGCCTTCGGTCTGGCACCGGCCATGCGGGCCGGTGCCGTCCTCACCGGTGGTGACTACCAAGCGCACCGGGACTTCGTGGACTTCCTCGTCGACGGACGCCCGCTGCTGCACCGGCTCTCCGACCTGGACGCCGTCTCCCCGCTGGCCTCCGACATCCCGCCCGCGATCTTCGCCGCGCAGGTCCGCGGTCTGCTGCTGGAGACCGGGGCGCCGCTGCCGGGCGGCCGGTACGTCCTGTACGGCTGCCCCGAGTGCGCGGACCTCGGGTGCGGAGCGGTCACCGCGGTCATCGAACGCGACGGCGACGACTACATCTGGCGGGACTTCGCCTGGCAGACCGACGACACCGCCGATCTGGAACTCAACGGCTACCACGGCATCGGCCCCTTCCGCTTCCACGGCCCTCAGTACCGTGCCGCGCTGGGCGCGCTGCTGGACGGCGGCGCCCCCGCGTCCCGATGCCGCGTGCTGCTGATCGGCGCCCGTGTCGCCGTGCTCGCCAAGCTCGCCGCCGCCCTGCGCACCATCGGCATCGGCGCCGACATCACCCATGACGCGACCGGCGTCCCCGCCGAGGAACTGCGTCAGTACAGTGCCGTCGCCTTCGGCCGGGCGGTCACGGCGGACGAACGGGCCGCCGTACGCCGCTCCTTCGAGGACGCCGGGCTGGACGTGGCCCACGTCGACGGGCTCGCCCCGATCGTCCCGCTCCTCGTCGCCCAGATCGAACAGGCGCTGGACCGCGCCCCGGTGCAGCAGCGCCGCCTGACGGGACTGGCCGCCACCGACGGCGCGGCGTACGTCGAGGTGGCCTCCGCCTGCCGCGTCCGTCTCACCGCCCACCGCCTCGACCGCCTCTACCGCACCCACACCAGCGAGGTCTTCGACGGCATCCTGGAGCCGGGCCGTCACCGTATCGCCCTTGACCCCAAGGCGGTGAAGGGCGAGGCGTTCCTGGTGGCGCGGACCTCGGGAAGTGTGCTGGTGGAGCCCATGACGCGGTGAGAATCCGGGCGCGGGCGGCATCGGGCGGCCGTTAGGATCGGCGGTCTGATGACTGCCACCCTCGTCGCCAAGAACCTCGCCGCCGGGCACGGCGACCGCTCGCTCTTCACCGGGCTCGACCTCGTCGTCGCGCCCGGTGATGTGATCGGGCTCGTCGGTGCCAACGGCGCCGGCAAGTCCACCCTGCTGCGCATGCTCGCCGGACTGCTCAGCCCCGAGCAGGGCGAGCTGCGGCTGTCCCCGCCCACCGCGACGGTCGGGCACCTCCCGCAGGAGCCGGAGCGCCGGCCGGGGGAGACCGTATGGGAGTTCCTGGCCCGCCGCACGGGCGTCGCCGACGCCCAGCGCGCGATGGACGAGGCCACGCAGGGACTGGTCGACGGGGCGCCCGGCGCGGACGACGCCTACGCGGCGAGCCTGGAGCGCTGGCTCGCCCTCGGTGGTGCGGACCTCGACGAACGTGCCGAGGAGGTCGCCGACTCCCTCGGCCTGGGCGTCGGCCTGGACCAGCCGATGACGTCCCTGTCCGGCGGGCAGGCGGCCCGCGCCGGCCTCGCCTCCCTGCTGCTGTCCCGCTACGACGTCTTCCTGCTCGACGAGCCCACCAACGACCTCGACCTGGACGGCCTGGAGCGGCTGGAGGGGTTCGTCAGCGGGCTCCGCGCCGGTACGGTGGTCGTCAGCCACGACCGGGAGTTCCTCACCCGCACGGTCACCAAGGTCCTCGAACTCGACCTCGCCCAGCGGCAGATCAACCTCTACGGCGGCGGATACGAGGCCTACCTCGAGGAACGCGAGCGGGCTCGCCGGCACGCCCGCGAGGAGTTCGAGGAGTACGCCGACAAGAAGTCCGCCCTCCAGGACCGCGCCCAGATGCAGCGCGCCTGGATGGACAAGGGCGTCAAGAACGCGCGCCGCAAGGCGAGCGACAACGACAAGATCGGCCGCAAGTTCCGCAGCGAGGCCAGCGAGAAGCAGGCCGCGAAGGCCCGGCAGACCCAGCGCATGATCGAGCGCCTGGAGGTGGTCGAGGAGCCCCGCAAGGAGTGGGAACTGCGCATGGAGATCGCGTCCGCCCCCCGCTCGGGCGCGGTCGTCGCCACGTTGCGGGACGCGGAGGTACGGCGCGGCGACTTCACGTTCGGCCCGGTGTCCCTCCAGATCGACTGGGCGGACCGGGTGGCGGTGACGGGCGCGAACGGCGCGGGCAAGTCCACGCTGCTCGGCGCGCTCCTCGGCCGTGTCCCGCTGGACGCGGGCCACGCCTCCCTCGGCTCGGGCGTCCTGGTCGGCGAGGTCGACCAGGCCCGGAAGCTGTTCCACGGCCCGGAGTCCCTGCTGGACGCGTTCCGCGCGGCGGTCCCGGACACCGAGCCGGCCGAGGTCCGCACCCTGCTCGCCAAGTTCGGCCTGAAGACGGACCACATCCTGCGCCCGGCGGCGACCCTCTCCCCGGGCGAACGCACCCGTGCCGCGCTGGCGCTGCTCCAGGGCCGGGGCGTCAACCTGCTGGTCCTGGACGAGCCGACGAACCACCTGGACCTGCCGGCGATCGAACAGCTGGAGTCGGCCCTGGACTCCTACGAGGGCACCCTGCTCCTCGTCACGCACGATCGCCGGATGCTGGACGCGGTAAGGGTGACACGCCGCCTGGAGGTGGCGGACGGCAAGGTGACCGAACACCGGTGACCGCGACGGGTAATCGGCTTGTTCCCCGAACTCCCGTAGTTCTACAGTGAGTTCACTCCGATGAGATGTTCCCCCGAAGTACGCCGCAGAGCGGGAGCGTCCCACCTCACCGAGGTGCCGGAGGGGCGGCAGCCGTCCTTGTCGACCCTTCCTTCCGGAGGTCTCCCGCATGAACATCGGAATCGGTCTGCCCATCGGCGACCCGACCACCCTGCTCACCTGGGCGCGGCACGCGGACACCGGGCCCTTCAGCACCCTCGGCCTGCTCGACCGGCTCGTCTACGACAACCCCGAACCCCTGGTCGCGCTCTCCGTCCTCGCGGGCGCCACCTCCCGCATCCGCGTCCAGACCGAGGTGCTGCTCGCCCCGCTGCGCGACACCGCCCTGCTCGCCAAGCAGGCCGCCACCCTGGACCGGATGACCGGTGGGCGGCTGGTCCTCGGCCTGGGCATCGGCGGACGTGACGACGACCACCGGGCCACGGCCACCGACCCGCGCACCCGGGGCCGGCGCCTCGACGAGCAGATGGAGGTCATGCGGCGCCTGTGGTCGGGCGAGCCGTACGGTGAGGACGTCGGCCCGGTCGGACCGGCGCCCGCTCGTCAGGGCGGCCCCGAGGTCCTCTTCGGCGGCTTCAAGCCGGCCGCGCTCGAACGCGTCGCGCGGTGGGGAGACGGCTTCCTGGCCGCCGCGCCTCCCTCCTGGGCGGGCGGCCTGTTCGACACCGTTCGCCGGTTCTGGCAGCAGTACGGCCGCGACGGCGAGCCCCGCCTCGTCGCGCAGGTCAATGTGGCGCTCGGCCCGCGGGGCGTGATCGACGACGCACGGACCGCCATGCACGCGTACTACGCCTTCACCGGCATGGCCGACCGGATGGTCGCCGGGATGCTCACCACGCCGGCACAGATCCGTGAGGCGATCACCGCCTTCACCGACCTCGGCGCCGACGAGGTGATGCTCTACTGCTACGGCCTCGACCCGGCCCAGGTGGCCCGCCTGGCCGACATTGTGTGACGGCCTGATCCCGCACGGCTCGGCCGGGGCGAACACGGGCCCGGGCCCTGCGACGGAGCAGGGCCCGGGCCCTGCACCTCAGCGGCGGCCCGGCTTCTGGTCGAGCAGGCCGGCCCGGCGCAGTGCGTCCGCCATCGCGCTGTTGGACGGCGGGGGCGCCTGACGGGAGCCTGTGCCCTGACGGCCCTGGCGCTGCTGCGGGGGACGCCCGCCGCGCTGCCGGGCGCCGCCGGAGGGCTGGCTCTGCGGGGCCGCCTCGTCGTCCAGCCGCAGCGTCAGCGAGATCCGCTTGCGCGGGATGTCGACGTCCAGCACCTTCACCTTGACGATGTCACCCGGCTTCACCACGTCCCGCGGGTCCTTGACGAACGTCTTCGACATCGCGGACACGTGCACCAGACCGTCCTGGTGGACGCCGACGTCGACGAAGGCGCCGAACGCGGCGACGTTCGTGACCACGCCCTCCAGGACCATCCCGGCCGACAGGTCGGAGATCTTCTCCACGCCCTCCTTGAAGCTGGCCGTCTTGAACGCGGGCCGCGGGTCGCGGCCCGGCTTCTCCAGCTCCTTGAGAATGTCGGTCACCGTCGGCAGACCGAACGTCTCGTCCACGAAGTCGGACGCCTTCAGCGAGCGCAGCACCGCCGTGTTCCCGATCAGCGACGCCACCTCCTGGCCCGTCGTCTTCACCATGCGCCGGACCACCGGGTACGCCTCCGGGTGCACGCTGGAGGAGTCCAGCGGGTCGTCACCGCCCCGGATCCGCAGGAAGCCCGCGCACTGCTCGTACGCCTTGGGCCCGAGCCGCGCCACGTTCTTCAGCTGGGCGCGGGACGTGAACGGGCCGTTGGCGTCGCGGTGCGCCACGATGTTCTCCGCGAGCCCGGAGGAGATTCCGGAGACCCGGGCGAGCAGCGGAGCCGACGCCGTGTTGACGTCAACGCCCACGCCGTTCACACAGTCCTCCACCACCGCGTCCAGCGAGCGGGACAGCTTCACCTCGGACAGGTCGTGCTGGTACTGGCCGACACCGATCGACTTCGGGTCGATCTTCACCAGTTCGGCGAGCGGGTCCTGCAGACGGCGGGCGATGGAGACCGCGCCACGCAGCGACACGTCCATGTCCGGCAGCTCCTGCGAGGCGAACGCGGAGGCGGAGTACACCGATGCGCCCGCCTCGGACACCATCACCTTCGTCAGCTTCAACTCGGGGTGCCTGGAGATGAGTTCACCGGCGAGCTTGTCCGTCTCGCGGGACGCCGTGCCGTTGCCGATCGCGACGAGCTCGACCGCGTGCTCCTTGGCCAGCCGGGCCAGCTTGGCGATCGCCTCGTCCCACTTGTTGGCCGGGACGTGCGGGTGGATGACGTCCGTGGCGACCACCTTGCCGGTCGCGTCCACCACGGCCACCTTCACGCCCGTACGGAAACCGGGGTCCAGGCCGAGCGTCGCGCGCGTGCCGGCGGGCGCGGCGAGCAGCAGGTCGCGCAGGTTGGCCGCGAAGACCTTGACGGCCTCGTCCTCGGCCGCCGTACGCAGCCTGAGCCGCAGGTCGATGCCGAGGTGCACCAGGATGCGGGTGCGCCACGCCCAGCGGACCGTGTCCAGCAGCCACTTGTCGCCGGGGCGGCCGCGGTCGGCGATCCCGAAGCGGTGCGCCACGATCCCCTCGTACGACGACGGGCCGTCCGTCGGCTCCTCCGGCTCCAGGACGAGGTCGAGGACCTCCTCCTTCTCGCCGCGCAGCAGGGCGAGGACCCGGTGCGAGGGCAGCTCGGTGAAGGGCTCGGCGAAGTCGAAGTAGTCGGCGAACTTGGCGCCCGCCTCCTCCTTGCCCTCGCGCACCTTGGACGCCAGGCGCCCGCGCACCCACATCCGCTCGCGCAGCTCGCCGATCAGGTCCGCGTCCTCCGAGAACCGCTCGGTGAGGATCGCCCGCGCGCCCTCCAGCGCGGCCTGCGGGTCCGGCACTCCCTTGTCGCCGTCGACGAACGCGGCCGCGGCGGCCAGAGGCTCCACCGTCGGGTCGCCGAGCAGGCCCTCGGCCAGCGGCTCCAGTCCCGCCTCGCGCGCGATCTGCGCCTTGGTGCGGCGCTTCGGCTTGTAGGGGAGGTAGATGTCCTCCAGGCGCGCCTTGGTCTCCGCGCCCCGGATCCGCGCCTCGAGCTCCTCGGTGAGCTTGCCCTGCTCGCGCACCGACTCGAGGATCGCCGTGCGCCGCTCCTCGAGCTCACGCAGATAGCGCAGCCGCTCCTCGATGACGCGCAGCTGCGCGTCATCGAGCATCTCGGTCGCTTCCTTGCGGTAGCGGGCGATGAAGGGCACCGTCGAGCCGCCGTCCAGCAGCTCGACCGCGGCCTTCACCTGCCGCTCCCGTACGCCGAGCTCCTCGGCGATCCTGCCTTCGATGGACCCTGCTCCGAGGGACCCGGGTGTCGTCACGATCCCGTACCGCCTTCTCCACTGAGGTTGCGCGGCAATTGTGGCAGGTCGCACCGACAACGGGGGCACACAGGCTGTGTCACACCCCCAGGCGGGCGCACGCCGCCCGGCACGCACGCTGATCCGGCCGCGGATGTGACACGGGCCCTCGGAGCACGACACGGGGCGGCGGAGCCCGGCTCCGCCGCCCCGTGATCGGGTGCTCGGGCCCGCTCAGGCCCGGCGGGCGGAGCCCGAAGCCCCGCCGAACAGCCGGGCCAGTGCCCTGAACGGCAGCGTCACGACGGTCGCGACGGCGCCGCCGATCTGGCGCAGTACGTCTGCGATCGCACGGAACACAAGCTTCCCCTTTCGTCTCCCGGTGTCGACCAGCGGGAGACGACCGGGCACCTCATCCCTTGCCGATCATGCCCTCCGGGAAGGCCCCGGCCGTAAGAGCCCTGGTCAGCAGCGCGCCCGCGAGATCCGTCAGCCGTTCCACGCCCGCGGCGCCGAGGTGTTCGTAGGGGGCCCGGTCCAGGCGGTCGGTCTCCGCCTCGATCTCCGCGCGCAGCGCGGTGCCCGCCTCGGTCAACTCGCCGTCCGCACCGAGAAGTCCACGCTCGCGCAGCCGCCCGCACGCGGCGTCCCAGTCGTCCGGGCTCCAGCCGCGCGTGCCGAGCACCCACTTCGGGGACATGCCCTTGCCGGTCGCGGTGTGCGTCACCAGCGCCTCCACCGGATCGAGGTCCGCGGCCAGCAGCACCGCGAGATGGCCGTCGCCGCGGTGCTCCCGCAGCAGTGTGGTCGCGTGCCAGAACGCAAGGTGCGGCTCGTCGGGCACCGGCAGATCGGCGTGCGCGGCGTACAGCGGGCGCGCGTGCCGGGTGCACGCCTCGGTCGCGCGCAGCGCGAGCTCCGCCGCCTCGGCCATCTCCTTGGCGGCGACGGTCTCCTCGCCCAGCAGCCGCCGCAGCGTCGCGTCGACGGCACGCGCGCGTGCCGCGAGCACCACCTGGGGGGACGCCGTCTCCCATACGGCGGGCACGTGCCGTGCCACCAGCCCGGGGTGGAAGTTGAAGAACGCGGCCGTCACCACACCCGCGCCCACGGGGCCCATGGCGGCGGCCCGCACCGCGAAGTAGGCGGCTCTGCTGTCGGACACGCCCACGGCGGTCAGTTCCCGGTTCAGATCCGGCGAGAAGTAGTGCGTCGAGTGCAGCGGATTGATCACATTGTGGCAGCGCCGCCCGGCGCGCTCCGGCAGGGAAGAGGTCATGACCGGCAGGTTACCGACTGGTCGGTACGTCGGGAAAGCGCAAGGCCGGGCATGGCGGGAAAGGTGGGGTCTTCGTCGTTGCGGCCATGTCGCCGCCCGCCAAGAATCGACGGCGGAGTCCCTCGCCGCTCGCGCCCGGCTGTCGCCGCGGCACTTCGCCCGCGCCTTCCAGGCCGAGACGGGGATGACCCCGGGCCGCTACGTCGACCGCGTCCGCCTCGAACACGCCCGCCGCCTCCTGGAGGACACCGCCGACGGCATCGAGGAGATCTCCCGCGCCGGCGGATACGGGACTCCCGAGGCCATGCGCCGCGCCTTCGTCAAGGCGCTCGGTACGTCCCCGGCGGAGTACCGCCGCCGCTTTCGTTCCGCGCCCGCCCGATGAAAGGAACCCGATGCAGATCGCCATCGTCCTCTACGACCGCTTCACCGCCCTCGACGCCGTCGGCCCCTACGAGACCCTCGGCCGGCTCCCCGGCGCGCAGACCGTCTTCGTCGCCGAGCGGACCGGGCCCGTGCGCACCGACACCGGGGCCCTCGCGCTGACCGCCGACCGGACGCTCGCCGAGGTGCCGGGGCCCGACATCGTGGTCGTCCCCGGCGGCCCCGGGCAGACCGGGCAGATGGAGAACCGGGTGCTCCTCGACTGGCTGCGCGCCGCCGACGCCACCAGTACCTGGACGACGTCCGTGTGCACCGGCTCCCTGCTGCTCGCCGCCGCCGGGCTGCTCAGGGGCCGCCGGGCCACCTCCCACTGGCTGGCCCTGGACGCCCTGAAGCCCTTCGGCGCCGAACCCACCGGCGAGCGCGTCGTGTTCGACGGCAAGTACGTCACCGCCGCCGGGGTCTCCTCAGGCATCGACATGGGCCTCACGCTGCTCGGCCGCATCGCGGGCGACGAACACGCCCAAGCCGTGCAACTGCTCACCGAGTACGACCCGCAGCCGCCCTACGACGCCGGCGCGCCGCAGAAGGCGCCCGCGCACCTCGTCGAGGAGTTCCGTTCCAAGAGCCGCTTCATCCTGACGTAGTCCAGCCGAAGCGCGGCTGCCTGCGCTCCAGGAAGGCGGCGACACCCTCCGCGGTGTCGCCGCTGCCGCGCGCCTGCTCTGCCCAGTACGCGTCCCGGTCCGTCCGCCCGTTCGCGAACTCCTTGGCAGCCGCCTGCGTCAGCTGTGAGCGTGAGGCCAGCACACGTGTGAACTCCGCGACCCGCTTGTCGAGTTCCCCCTCGGGCAGCACCTCCTCGACCAGGCCGGTGCGCAGCGCCCGTTCCGCCTCCACCAACTCGCCCGAGAACAGCAGGTACTTGGCGGTGCCCGGTCCCACCAGAGACACCAGCCGCCGGGTCGAGGAGGCCGGGTAGACGATTCCCAGCTTCGCGGGCGTCACCCCGAACAGCGCGCCCTCCTCCGCGAACCGCAGATCGCAGGCCGCCGCGAGCTGAGCGCCGCCACCCACGCAGTGCCCGCGGACCGCCGCCAGCGTCGGCTTCGGGAACGCGGCCAGCGCCTCCTCGGCCCGCACCGCGAGCGTCTGGGCCCGCTCCGGCGACCCCCTCAGCGTGGAGATGTCGGCACCCGCGCAGAACGTGCCGCCCTCCCCGGTCAGCACCAGTACCCGGACCGTGGGGTCGGCGGCCAGGGTGTCGAGCAGCGGCGGCAGCGCCTCCCACATGCCGGCCGTCATGGCGTTCCGCTTGGCCGGATGGTGGATGACGACGGTCGCGACCCCGTCGGCGACGCGGTGCAGCAGCTGGGGCTCCATACGCCGGATGCTATCCGCAGCCGCCGAAGGCTCGACTAACGCCTACAACCCGAAGAGTTCGCAAGGTGGCGCGGCAAGGACCAGGAGCGGTCACACAACTGACCGTGTCATACGCCAATGGTCAGATGTCGTCGATACCTGCTGACTTGTGTTCAGTCTTTTGGGACGGACCAGCGCATTCCCAACACTCGAGGTGTGGTGACAATCGAGCGCAAGGGTGGCGACCGGACGATGGAGAACGAAGGGCGAGGGTCCGGCCCACGCCCTGATGGCGGCGGAAGGGCGCCGGATGGCGTGCGGCCGACGGGGCCGCTGCCGTACGAGGGGGTGTGGCGGTTCACCGCCGCCGCCGTGGACGCCTCGGTGCCGCAGGCGCGGCACGCCGTGCGGGACCTGCTCGTCCGCCAGGGCGTGCCGGTCTCGGACGACACCGTTCAGGCGTTGTTGCTGATCGTCTCCGAACTGGTCACCAACGCGGTCCGGCACGCGGCGCTGCTGTCGCCGATGCTCGCCGTGGAGGTCGCCGTCGGTCCCGAGTGGGTGCGGGTGGCGGTGGAGGACGACCACCCCTACCGCCCGAGCCCGCTGGAGGCGGACCACGGCCGCACCGGGGGCCGGGGACTGCTCCTGGTGCGGGAGGTGACGAGGGAGGCCGGCGGGGTGTGCGACGTCGAGCACACGGCCGGCGGCGGCAAGGTGATCTGGGCCGCGCTTCCGCTCAAGCCCACGGGCGTCTTCTGAGCCGGCAAGGACATCCACTGAGCCGGTCCGGCTTCCGCGGACCGTACGGGTCCGTCCGGACGGGCCGGACGGACCTCCGCTTCACCAGCCCGCGGACGGCCCGGTCAGCTCCCTGATCGCGGGCCGCGCCGCGTCCAGGACCGTCATGAACCACGAAGAGAATCTGTCCTCGGCGTGCCGCTGAGCCAGCTCCTCCGCGGTCACGAACGCCGTCGCCCCGACCTCCTCGGGGTCCGGGTGCAGGGTGGACTGCACCAGACCGACGAAGAGGTGGTTGTACTCCTGCTCCACCAGGCCCGAGTCCGGATCCGGATGGTTGTAGCGGACCGTGCCCGCCTCGGCGAGCAGCGTCGGGGAGACGCCCAGCTCCTCGTAGGTCCGCCGGGCCGCCGCAGCGAACGGCGCCTCACCCGGGTAGGGATGGCCGCAGCACGTGTTCGACCAGACCCCGGGGGAGTGGTACTTGCCCAGCGCCCGCTGCTGGAGCAGCAGCCGGCCCCGCTCGTCGAAGAGGAACACCGAGAACGCCCGGTGCAGCCGGCCCGGCGGCTGATGGGCGGCGAGCTTCTCGGCCGTGCCGATCGTGGTGCCGTTCTCGTCGACCAGCTCCAGCATGATGGCTTCGGCGGTGCCGTTCGACGAACGGTGCGTCGCGGTGGCAGGTGTGATCGGCATGCCCATCCTTCGCATCGGTTGTCCAGCCCCAAGTCTGCCGTACGAATCCGGCACTCCCGGCACTTCGCTCCTCCCCGCATGTCCCGGCACGGACGCAGCCGAAGGCGGTCCGGGACCACACGGAGAGGACGCCGGAAGCGGTCGGATACCTGATCGTGCCCGTCGCCACCGACGGGGAACCGCGCGGGGGCGCGCCCGCGGCAAACCGCGCCGGGGCACGCGCCGCGCACCCGTGGCGCACCCTGCGAGCCCCTCGGCGGGGTACCCGTGGCGCAGCCCCGCGTACCCAACCGAGGGGGCTCGCATCCCGCTCAGTCGTGGCGTGCCTCCGGGTGGTGCAGCAGCCAGCCCTGCCAGGCCGACTCCACCATGTCGCGCACCCCGCGCCGGGCCCTCCAGCCCAGCTCCCGCTCGGCGAGCGCGGACGACGCGACCGCGCGGGGCGCGTCCCCGGGGCGGCGCGGCTCGACGACCGCGGGCGTGCTGTCCCCGGTCACCTCGCCGATGAGCGTGACGAGCTGCCGTACCGACACGCCCTCGCCGCGCCGGACGTTGGCCGTCAGGTCGCCCGTCGCGCCCCCGGCCAGCCGCCGGGCGGCCGCGAGGTGCGCCTCGGCGAGGGCGGCGACGTGAATGTAGTCGCGGATGCACGTGCCGTCCGGTGTCGGATAGTCGTCACCGAAGATCCGCGGGGCCTCGCCGCGGGTCAGCCGGTCGAAGACCATGGGCACGACGTTGAACACGCCCGTGTCGGCCAGCTCCGGTTCCGTCGCGCCCGCCACGTTGAAGTAGCGCAGACACACCGTCGCGATGCCGTGCGCCCGGCCCGCCGCCCGCACCAGCCACTCGCCCGCGAGCTTGGTCTCGCCGTACGGGCTCATCGGGGCACAGGGTGTGTCCTCCGTGATGAGGTCCACACCCGGGTCGCCGTACACGGCCGCGGACGAGGAGAACAGAAACCGCCTGATCCCCGCCTCCGCGACGGCGTCCAGCAGCGTGGCCAGACCGCCCACGTTCTCCCGGTAGTAGTGCGTCGGGCGCTCCACGGACTCGCCGACCTGCTTGCGCGCCGCGAGGTGCACCACACCGGTCACCTCGTGCTCGGCCAGGACACCCTTGAGCAGCTCGCCGTCCAGCGAGGAGCCCCGTACCAGCGGAACGCCCTCCGGGAGCCGGGAGGGAACGCCGGCCGAGAGATCGTCCAGCACCAGGACGCGCTCTCCCTCGGCGGCCATCGCCCGCGCCACATGCGCTCCGATGTACCCGGCCCCGCCGGTGATCAGCCATGTCATGGAGTCTCACCCTATGCCCGTCCGGCGAACGCCGTCGGGCCCGTCCGCTCAGCTGCCGGGAATGGGCGGATCCGCACCCGTGGTTTGTGGCCTGCCCGTCCCATCCCCGATGATGATCGCGGCGGTGGCCGCGCCAACCGGGTTGATCAGCCCATGAACGCCCGGTGAACGCGGGATTCCAGGCATCCGATAGCCTCTGCCGACATGCCGCGCGGCCCCTGCCCGGGTGTACCGCATCGCACACATGACCGGCGCCCGTACGCGCGTCGGGCCTTCAGGGAGTGAGTTCGTCTGTCGACCGCCATCCTCACCGGACAGCCGGTCCCCGGATCGTCGCTCGAAGGCGATCTGCGGTCCCTGGGCTTCGACGTGCGGGTCGCCACCGGCACCGGTGACGCCGAGGCCCTTCTCGCCGCCGTGCCGGCGGGCCAGCGGGTCGCGATCGTCGACGCCCGCTTCGTGGGGCACCTGCACGCGCTGCGCCTGGGTCTGACCGACCCCCGCTTCCCGGCCGCCGCCGTGCCCGGTGCCGTCACCGCCCAGCCCGCCGCCCGCCAGGCCCTGACCCGTGCTCTGACCCGAGAGAACTCCGCCGCGGCCGGCGGTGCGTCCGTGGTCACCGACAACCTCGCCGAGCGCATCGCCGCCGCCCTCGGCGCCGACGGGATCCCGGTCCACCGCCCCGAACTCGGCACGCTGGTCGCCGCCGTCCCCACCGACCCGCAGACCCGCAACGAGGCACGCCAGGCGGTCGCCGCCGTCGACGACGAGGCCGTCCGGCTGCGCAGCGCCGTCAAGGCCCGCGACGGCTTCTTCACCACCCACTTCATCAGCCCCTACTCGCGCTACGTCGCGCGCTGGTGCGCCCGCCGCGGTCTGACCCCCAACCAGGTCACCACCGCCTCGCTGCTCACCGCCCTGATCGCGGCGGCGGCCGCCGCCACCGGCACCCGCGGCGGTTTCGTCGCGGCCGGCGTCCTGCTGATCCTCTCCTTCGTCCTGGACTGCACCGACGGCCAGCTCGCCCGCTACTCCCTGCAGTACTCGACACTCGGCGCCTGGCTGGACGCCACCTTCGACCGGGTCAAGGAGTACGCCTACTACGCGGGCCTCGCCCTCGGCGCCGCCCGCGGCGGCGACGACGTGTGGGCGCTCGCGCTCGGCGCGATGGTCCTGCAGACGTGCCGGCACGTGGTCGACTTCGCGTTCAACGAGGCCAACCATGACGCGACCGCCAACACCAGCCCCACCGCGGCCCTCTCCGACCGCCTGGACAGCGTCGGCTGGACGGTGTGGGTCCGCCGGATGATCGTTCTGCCGATCGGGGAGCGCTGGGCGCTGATAGCCGTCCTGACGGCCGCCACCACTCCCCGTATCACCTTCGTCGTGCTGCTCAGCGGCTGTGCGTTCGCGGCGACGTACACCACGGCGGGCCGGGTGCTCCGGTCGGTGACGCGCAAGGCGCGCCGCACCGACCGGGCGGCTCGGGCGCTGGCGGACCTCGCGGACAGCGGGCCGCTCGCCGAGCTGCTGACGCGCGTCGCGCGCCGGGTGTCCCTGCGAGCACCGGCCTGCACCGCCCTGGTCGGCGGCGCCGTCGTCGTGCTCGCGGCCTCGCTCGCCGGATACGGCAGCTGGTGGCCCGTCCTGGGCGCCCTCTGCTACGTGCTCCAGTCGCCCCTGGCCCTCGCCCGGCCCCTCAAGGGCGCCCTCGACTGGCTCGTCCCCCCGCTCTTCCGGGCCGCCGAATACGGCACCGTCCTCGTCCTCGCGGCGAAATCCGGTGTGAACGGAGTGCTACCGGCGGCTTTCGGACTGGTGGCGGCCGTCGCCTACCATCACTACGACACGGTGTACCGCATCCGCGGCGACGCCGGCGCGCCGCCGCAGTGGCTGGTGCGCGCGATCGGGGGGCACGAGGGCCGGACGCTGCTCGTCACGGTTCTGGCCGCGACTCTCACCGCGGCACAGTTCGAGGTCGCCCTCACGGCCCTCGCCGGGTACGTGGCCCTCGTGGTGCTCGTCGAGAGCATCCGCTTCTGGGTGGCCGCACACAAGGGCGGCGCACCCGCCGTACACGATGAAGGAGAACCCGCATGATCGGCCTCGTGCTGGCGGCCGGCGCCGGACGGCGCCTGCGCCCCTACACCGACACCCTGCCCAAGGCTCTGGTGCCGGTGGGGCCCGAGGGCGCGGAGGACAGCCTCACGGTCCTGGACCTCACGCTCGGCAACTTCGCCGAGGTGGGCCTGACCGAGGTCGGCGTCATCGTCGGCTACCGCAAGGAGGCCGTGTACGAGCGCAAGGCGGCCCTGGAGCAGAAGTACGGCCTGAAGCTCACCCTGATCGACAACGACAAGGCCGAGGAATGGAACAACGCCTACTCCCTGTGGTGCGGCCGTGACGCCCTCAAGGACGGCGTGATCCTCGCCAACGGCGACACCGTCCACCCGGTCTCGGTCGAGAAGACCCTGCTCGCCGCGCGCGGCGACGGCAAGAAGATCATCCTCGCCCTCGACACGGTGAAGACGCTCGCCGACGAGGAGATGAAGGTCGTCGTGGACCCCGAGAAGGGCGTTCGCCGGATCACCAAGCTGATGGACCCGGCCGAGGCGACCGGCGAGTACATCGGCGTCACCCTCATCGAGGGCGAGGCCGCCGAGGAGCTGGCCGACGCGCTCAAGGCCACCTTCGAGCGCGACCCGCAGTTGTACTACGAGGACGGCTACCAGGAGCTCGTCAACCGCGGCTTCAAGATCGACGTGGCGCCGATCGGCGACGTCCCGTGGGTCGAGATCGACAACCACGACGACCTGGCCCGGGGGCGGGAGATCGCGTGCCGGTACTGACGAGGCTCATCCCCTCACCGGTCGTCGTCGACATCCGCCCGGGTGCCCTGGACGACCTGGCGGGTGTGCTCGCGGACGAGCGCATCTCCCACTCGGGCAAGCTCGCCGTCGCGGTCAGTGACGGCTCCGGCGCCCGCCTGCGGGAGCGGCTTTCCCCCAGCCTGCCCGGCGCCACCTGGTACGAGGTCGGCGGCGGCACCCTCGACGACGCGGTCCGGCTGGCCGGCGAGATGAAGTCCGGCCACTACGACGCGCTCGTGGGCCTGGGCGGCGGCAAGATCATCGACTGCGCGAAGTTCGCCGCGGCGCGCGTCGGCCTGCCCCTGGTCGCCGTGCCCACGAACCTCGCGCACGACGGCCTGTGCTCCCCGGTGGCCACCCTCGACAACGACGCGGGCCGCGGCTCGTACGGTGTGCCGAACCCGATCGCGGTCGTCATCGACCTGGACGTGATCCGCGACGCCCCGGCGCGGTTCGTACGGGCCGGCATCGGCGACGCGATCTCCAACATCAACTCGATCGCGGACTGGGAGCTGTCCAACCGCGTCAACGGGGAGAAGGTCGACGGCCTCGCTGCGGCCATGGCCCGCCAGGCCGGCGAGGCGGTGCTCCGGCACCCCGGGGGCATCGGTGACAACGGTTTCCTCCAGGTGCTCGCCGAGGCGCTCGTCCTCACCGGTATCGCGATGTCGATCTCGGGTGACTCCCGGCCTGCCTCGGGCTCCTGCCACGAGATCAACCACGCCTTCGACCTGCTGTTCCCCAAGCGCGCGGCCGCCCACGGCGAGCAGTGCGGCCTGGGTGCCGCCTTCGCGATGTACCTGCGCGGAGCGCACGAGGAGGCGGCGTTCATGGCCCAGGTGCTGCGCCGGCACGGGCTGCCCGTACTGCCGCAGGAGATCGGCTTCACGGTGGACGAGTTCGTCCGGGTCGTGGAGTTCGCCCCGCAGACCCGGCCCGGCCGCTACACGATCCTCGAACACCTCGACCTGAAGCCCGAACAGATCAAGGACACCTACGCCGACTATGTCAAGGCCATCGGTAGCTGAACTCCGGCCCGTCGTCCACCCCGCAGGGGTGAAGGACCGGCGCAGCGGTGAGCACTGGATGGGACGCCTCTACATGCGAGAGGTCTCCCTGCGGGTCGACCGCTACCTGGTCAACACCAGGGTCACGCCCAACCAGCTCACGTACCTGATGACCGTCTTCGGCGTGCTCGCCGCCCCGGCACTGCTCGTGCCGGGGATCTGGGGCGCGGTGCTCGGCGTGGTGTGCGTCCAGATGTACCTGCTGCTGGACTGCGTCGACGGTGAGATCGCGCGCTGGAAGAAGCAGTACTCCCTGGGCGGGGTGTACCTGGACCGCGTCGGCGCCTACCTCACCGATGCCGCCGTGCTCGTCGGCTTCGGTCTGCGCGCCGCCGACCCGTGGGGCAGCGGCCGTATCGACTGGCTGTGGGCCTTCCTCGGGACGCTGGCCGCGCTCGGCGCCATCCTGATCAAGGCCGAGACCGACCTGGTCGGCGTGGCTCGGCACCAGGCCGGGCTGCCGCCGGTGAAGGAGGCCGCCTCGGAGATGCGCTCCTCCGGCATGGCCCTGGCCCGCAAGGCCGCCGCCGCACTCAAGTTCCACCGGCTGATCCTGGGCATCGAGGCGTCCCTGCTGATCCTGGTCCTGGCGATCGTGGACACGGTTCGGGGCGACCTGTTCTTCGAGCGGCTCGGCGTGGCCGTGCTGGCCGGCATCGCGCTGCTCCAGACGGTGCTCCACCTCGTGTCCATCCTCGCCTCCAGCAGGCTGAAGTGAGCGGCCCCGCACAGGGCGGTGCCACCCCCGGCGGCGCCATGAAGGTCGGGGCCGTCGTCATCACGATGGGCAACCGCCCGGCCGAGCTCCGCGCCCTCCTGGACTCGGTGGCCAAGCAGGACGGCGACCCCGTCGAGGTGGTCGTGGTCGGCAACGGCTCCCCGGTCCCGGACGTCCCCGACGGCGTCCGCACGATCGAGCTGCCCGAGAACCTCGGCATCCCCGGTGGCCGCAACATCGGCATCGAGGCCTTCGGCCCCGGCGGCACCGACGTCGACGTGCTGCTCTTCCTCGACGACGACGGCCTGCTCGCCCGCACCGACACCGCCGAGCTGTGCCGCGAGGCCTTTGCCGCCGACCCTCGGCTCGGCATCATCAGCTTCCGCATCGCCGACCCCGACACCGGCGAGACCCAGCGCCGACACGTGCCCCGGCTGCGCGCCTCCGATCCGCTGCGCTCCTCGAGGGTGACCACCTTCCTCGGCGGCGCCAACGCCGTCCGCACGAAGGTGTTCGCCGAGGTCGGCGGCCTGCCGGACGAATTCTTCTACGCCCACGAGGAGACCGACCTGGCCTGGCGGGCCCTGGACGCGGGCTGGATGATCGACTACCGGTCGGACATGGTGCTGTACCACCCCACGACCGCGCCCTCCCGGCACGCGGTCTACCACCGGATGGTCGCCCGCAACCGGGTGTGGCTCGCCCGTCGCAACCTGCCGGCCGTCCTGGTCCCCGTGTATCTGGGTGTCTGGATGCTCCTGACGCTCCTGCGCCGCCCCTCGCGGGCCGCCCTGAGGGCCTGGTTCGGCGGCTTCCGGGAGGGCTGGACGACCCCGTGCGGGCCCCGCCGGCCCATGCGGTGGCGTACGGTCTGGCGGCTTACCCGGCTGGGACGGCCCCCGGTGATCTGACAAGCTCGGTACTCGGAAGCCGTCGGGCGGGACCACATCCCGGCTCCCACCCGCGCGCGGAACGACGCGCATCCCGAAAAACGGAGAGTTTGCCTACCTGTGAGTGAGACAACGCATGACGGGCGCGCCGCGGTGACCGCCGGGCCGTCCGCCGACGGCGGGCTGAGCCCGGCCGAGCTGGCCGCCAAGTACGGCCTCTCGGTCAGCGGTGCCCGGCCCGGACTCGTCCGCTACGTCCGCCAGCTGTGGGGACGGCGCCACTTCATCCTCGCCTTCTCGCAGGCGAAGCTCACCGCCCAGTACAGCCAGGCCAAGCTCGGCCAGCTGTGGCAGGTGGCCACCCCGCTGCTGAACGCGCTCGTTTACTACTTCATCTTCGGGGTGATCCTGAAGGCCAGCCGGGGCATGCCGCACGGGACGTACATCCCGTTCCTGGTGACCGGTGTGTTCGTGTTCACCTTCACCCAGAGCTCGATCATGGCGGGCGTCCGGGCGATCTCCGGCAACCTGGGCCTGGTGCGGGCCCTGCACTTCCCGCGCGCCACGCTGCCCATCTCGTTCGCGCTGCAGCAGCTCCAGCAGCTGCTCTTCTCGATGATCGTGCTGTTCGCCGTCGCCATCGGGTTCGGCAGCTACCCGCGGCTGTCCTGGCTGCTGATCGTCCCGGTCCTGGTGCTGCAGTTCCTCTTCAACACCGGCCTGTCCCTGATCGTGGCGCGGATGGGTGCCAAGACGCCGGACCTCGCCCAGCTGATGCCCTTCATCCTGCGCACCTGGATGTACACGTCCGGCGTCATGTTCTCCATCCACGGCATGCTCGTCGGGCGCCCCGAATGGTTCATCCGCACCCTGCAGGTGAACCCGGCCGCCGTCTACATGGACCTGATGCGCTTCGCCCTGATCAAGGACTACGGCACGTCCAACCTCCCGCCGCACGTGTGGGCCATCGCGCTGTTCTGGGCCGTCGTCGTGTTCGCCGGCGGGTTCGTGTATTTCTGGAAGGCGGAGGAGCGGTACGGCCGTGGCTGAGCAGAACACCGGGGCCAAGGTGCCCACCGTCATCGCCGACGACCTGCACATCGTCTACCGCGTCAACGGTGCCAGGACCGGCAAGGGCAGCGCGACCGCCGCTCTGAGCCGGATCCTCAAGCGGGGCTCCGACGACGTGGCGCGCGGTGTCCGCAAGGTGCACGCGGTCAGGGGAGTGTCGTTCGTCGCCCACCGCGGCGAGGCCGTCGGCCTGATCGGCTCCAACGGCTCCGGCAAGTCCACCCTGCTGCGCGCCATCGCCGGACTGCTGCCCCCGGAGAAGGGCAGGGTCTATACCGACGGCCAGCCCTCGCTGCTCGGCGTCAACGCGGCCCTCATGAACGACCTGACCGGCGAGCGCAACGTCATCCTGGGCGGTCTGGCCATGGGCATGTCCCGGGAGGAGATCAAGGCCCGCTACCAGGAGATCGTCGACTTCTCCGGCATCAACGACAAGGGCGACTTCATCACCCTGCCGATGCGCACCTACTCCTCCGGCATGGCCGCCCGGCTGCGCTTCTCCATCGCCGCCGCCAAGGACCACGACGTCCTCATGATCGACGAGGCCCTCGCCACCGGCGACCGCGCCTTCCAGAAGAGGTCCGAGGACCGCATCCGGGAACTGCGCAAGGAGGCGGGCACGGTGTTTCTGGTCAGTCACAACAACAAATCCATCCGTGACACCTGCGACCGCGTCCTGTGGCTGGAACGCGGTGAACTCCGGATGGACGGCCCCACAGAAGAGGTCCTCAAGGAGTACGAGCAGTTCACGGGCAGGTAATCCACACCGCCCCGGGCCCCGTCGCAGCGTTTCGGCGGGGCCCCGCGTCTGCAAAGGAAACGTCAACTCGGGCTTGTCTCAGGAATCTTGGCGCCAATCGGTGTGTTGTTGTGATGTGCAGGACACCCCGCCGAAGCTCCCTGCGTTGTACAACGTAAGCTGTAACGGTGCTGATTCGCGGCAAGTGGGGCGATAATGCCATACACCCCCACACCTGTCGCGCTGCACGGACAGCCGGGCGGCGTGTCCGAAAGAGGTTGTATTGGGTCGGCGGTGTAGAACGGGAGATGTGACGGCAATGGCTACGGAAAGTCTCCAGCTCCGCGGGACATGCGCCGTCCCCGCGTCGGGCGGCGAGCGGTGACGCAAGCCGGGACGGCGCGCACCGGCGACCCGGAGCGCGGCACCCTCGACAAGGCCGCGGACGAGAACTTCCCCGTGGCGCCGTTCTTCCTGCCGAAGGCGTGGCGGGAGGACCTCATGGCCGTCTACGGCTTCGCCCGGCTGGTCGACGACATCGGTGACGGCGATCTCGCCCCCGGTGGGTCCGACGCCCGCCTGCTCGGCGTGTCGCCCGAGGAGGCCGCGGACCGCCTGATCCTCCTGGACGCCTTCGAAGCCGACCTGCGCCGGGTCTTCGACGCGACACCCCGTCACCCCCTTCTGCGCCGGCTGCAGCCCACGGTCCGGCGCGCCGGCCTCACCCCCGAGCCGTTCCTCGGCCTGATCGCCGCCAACCGCCAGGACCAGCTCGTCAAGCGGTACGAGACGTACGACGACCTCCTCGCCTACTGCGAGCTCTCCGCCAACCCGGTCGGCCGCCTCGTCCTCGCCGTGACCGGCACCTCCACCCCCGAGCGAGTCCGCCGCTCCGACGCGATCTGCACGGCGCTGCAGATCGTCGAACACCTGCAGGACGTCGCCGAGGACCTCGGCCGCGACCGCGTCTATCTGCCCGCTGCGGACATGAAGCGCTTCCACGTGCAGGAGGCGGACCTCGCCACGCCCACAGCGGGCGCATCGGTGCGCGCACTGGTCGCGTACGAAGCAGAACGCGCCCGCGATCTCCTGAATGAAGGCGCCCCCCTGGTGGGTAGCGTCCACGGCAGGCTGAAGCTGCTGCTCGCGGGCTTCGTAGCGGGAGGAAGGGCGGCCATCCACGCGATCGCCGCAGCCCACTACGACGTACTTCCCGGCCCGCCCAAGCACGGCAAGCTCCGGTTGCTGCGTGAGGTGGGCGTGACTCTGCGAGGAGAGGGGTGATCCGGACCGTGGAGTCGGAAGAACACGTGTCCCCACCGGTACTCGCCGCGTACCGCTACTGCGAGGCCGTGACCGGGCAGCAGGCCCGTAACTTCGCCTACGGGATCAGGCTCCTGCCGACGCCGAAGCGCCGCGCGATGTCGGCGCTCTACGCGTTCTCCCGGCGTGTCGACGACATCGGTGACGGCGCGCTGGCCGCCGACGTCAAGACGGCACGGCTGGAGGAGACCCGCGTGCTGCTGGCCCGTATCCGCGACGAGGAGGTGGCCGAGGACGACACCGACCCGGTCGCCGTCGCCCTCGCCCATGCCGCCCGGCACTTCCCGATCCCCCTCGGCGGCCTCGACGAACTCATCGACGGCGTCCTGATGGACGTACGCGGCGAGACCTACGAGACCTGGGACGACCTGAAGGTCTACTGCCGTTGTGTCGCCGGGGCCATCGGCCGGCTCTCGCTCGGCGTGTTCGGCACGGAACCGGGGGCGCGCGGCACCGAGCGTGCGCCGGAGTATGCCGACACGCTTGGACTCGCGCTGCAACTCACCAACATCCTCAGGGACATCCGTGAGGACGCCGAGGGCGGCCGCGTCTACCTCCCCGCCGACGATCTCGCCAAGTTCGGCTGTTCGGCCGGTTTCCACGGACCGACCCCACCCGAGGGCTCCGACTTCGCGGGCCTCGTGCACTTCGAAGTGCGTCGGGCCCGCGCCCTCTTCGCCGAGGGCTACCGGCTGCTGCCCATGCTCGACCGGCGCAGCGGCGCCTGCGTCGCCGCCATGGCCGGCATCTACCGCCGGCTGCTGGACCGTATCGAGCGCGAGCCGGAGGCCGTGCTGCGCGGCCGGGTCTCGCTGCCCGGGCGTGAGAAGGCGTACGTCGCCGTGCGCGGCCTGTCGGGGCTCGACGCGCGGAACGTGTCCCGGCGGACCGTCAGGAGGCGTGTGTGATCGACACCCCGGCTCCGTCCGTCACCTCCGAAAAGCGGCAGGCAACCCTCCGGTGCGGCGCGGCGTCCCTGACTGCGACGGCCTGCCGTGCATCGTTCAAGCACCACGGTGGACCGGCACGGGAGGAAGCACGATGAGCGACGGCACCCAGGCGGAGGACCCGGTCGCGGACACCGCGGGTCACCACGGCGTGCCGTCCTCACCCGGGACGTCCGCCGTGGTGGTCGGCGGCGGACTGGCCGGCATCACGGCCGCGCTGGCGCTCGCCGACGCCGGGGTGCGGGTCACCCTCCTGGAGGGACGGCCGCGGCTCGGCGGACTCGCGTTCTCCTTCCACCGCGGCGACCTGACCGTCGACAACGGCCAGCACGTCTACCTGCGCTGCTGCACCGCGTACCGCTGGTTCCTCGACCGCATCGACGCCTCTACGCTCGCGCCCCTGCAGGATCGTCTCGACGTGCCCGTTCTCGACGCGAACGCCGCACCGGGACGGCGGCTCGGCAGACTACGGCGCGACGCCCTGCCCGTACCCCTGCATCTCGGGCGCAGCCTGGCCACCTATCCCCATCTCTCGCTCGCCGAGCGCGCCAAGGTGGGGCGTGCCGCGCTGGCGCTGCGAGCACTGGACCTCGCGGACCCCGCGCTCGACGCGCAGGACTTCGGCAGCTGGCTGGCCGCGCACGGTCAGTCGGCACGTGCCGTCGAGGCACTGTGGGACCTTGTCGGGGTCGCCACCCTCAACGCGGTGGCCGGCGACGCCTCGCTCGGGCTCGCCGCGATGGTGTTCAAGACGGGCCTGCTGTCCGACCCGGGCGCGGCCGACATCGGCTGGGCACGCGTCCCGCTGGGCGAACTGCACGACCGGCTGGCCCGCAAGGCGCTCGACTCCGCGGGCGTCCGTACCGAGGTCCGTACACGCGTCACCTCCATCTCCATTGACGAAAACGGGCTCTGGAGCGTTCAGGTTCCCGGCGAACGCATCGAGACGGACGCCGTCGTCCTCGCCGTACCGCAGCGCGAGGCCCACGATCTGCTGCCCCCCGGCGCCCTGGAGGCCCCCGAGCGGCTGCTGGACATCGGCACCGCGCCGATCCTCAACATCCATGTCGTCTACGACCGCAAGGTGCTCAACCGCCCGTTCTTCGCGGCCCTGGGCTCCCCGGTCCAGTGGGTCTTCGACCGCACCGAGGCCTCCGGACTGCGCGAGGGCCAGTACCTGGCGCTGTCGCAGTCGGCGGCCCAGGAGGAGATCGACGAGCCGGTCGCCGTACTCCGCGAGCGCTATCTGCCCGAGCTCCAGCGGCTGTTGCCCGCCACCCGCGGTGCCCGGGTGAAGGACTTCTTCGTGACCCGGGAGCGCACGGCGACGTTCGCCCCCAGCCCCGGCGTCGGGCGTCTCAGGCCCGGCGCCCGCACCAAGGCCCCCGGCCTCTGCCTGGCCGGAGCGTGGACCGCCACCGGGTGGCCCGCGACCATGGAGAGTGCGGTCCGCAGTGGCATCAGTGCGGCAGGCGCCGCACTCGGCGCGCTGGGCCGGTCCGGCGCCCACCTCCCCGATCTCTTCGAGGAGGCGGCATGAGCGTCGATTCGCTTGGAACGGGCCCCCGCACCCCCGGTATCGCAACAAGAGGAGAGACCGTGCCCACTGTGCCCCCGGCCGAGACGGCCGCCCCGAGGACCGCGGTGGACGTGTCCGCGCTCCTGGAGCGCGGCCGGACCCTGGCCACCCCGGTGCTGCGGTCGGCCGTCGACCGCCTGGCGCCGCCGATGGACACCGTCGCCGCCTACCACTTCGGCTGGATCGACGCCCAGGGCAACCCCGCGGACGGTGACGGCGGCAAGGCCGTGCGCCCCGCGCTGGCCCTGCTGTCCGCCGAGGCCGCCGGCCGGGCGCCCGCGGTGGGCGTGCCCGGTGCGGTCGCGGTCGAGCTGGTGCACAACTTCTCCCTGCTGCACGACGACCTGATGGACGGTGACGAGCAGCGCCGACACCGCGACACCGTGTGGAAGGTGCACGGCCCCGCGCAGGCCATCCTGGTCGGCGACGCGCTGTTCGCCCTGGCCAACGAGGTGCTGCTGGAGCTCGGCACCGTCGAGGCCGGCCGCGCCACCCGCCGGCTGACCACCGCCACCCGGGCCCTCATCGACGGTCAGGCGCAGGACATCTCCTACGAGCACCGCGAGCGGGTCACCGTCGCCGAGTGCCTGGAGATGGAGGGCAACAAGACCGGCGCCCTGCTCGCCTGCGCCTCCTCCATCGGCGCGGTCCTCGGCGGCGCGGACGACACGACGGCCGACACGCTGGAGAAGTACGGCTACCACCTCGGCCTCGCCTTCCAGGCCGTCGACGACCTCCTCGGCATCTGGGGCGACCCGGAGGCCACCGGAAAGCAGACCTGGAGCGATCTGCGCCAGCGCAAGAAGTCCCTGCCGGTCGTGGCCGCGCTCGCGGCGGGCGGAGAAGCCTCCGAGCGGCTCGGCGAGCTTCTCGCCGAGGACGCCAAGAGCAGCGACTTCGAGAACTTCTCCGAGGAGGAGTTCGCCGCGCGCGCCGCCCTCATCGAGGAGGCAGGCGGCCGCGAATGGACCGCTCAGGAGGCGCGCCGCCAGCACGCGATCGCCGTCGAAGCCCTCGACTCCGTCCGGATGCCCCAGGAGGTGCGCGACCGGTTCACGGCGCTCGCCGACTTCGTCGTCGTACGAAAGAGATGATCACTATCGGTCGAATACACCTCGCGTAGTCGCCGGCCGGTGCCCTGAGCGCACGCGCACCGGCCGACGGCGGACCCACAGCAGCACGATTTCGCACGACTGCACGAAGGGGAAGCCATGACAGCGACGACCGACGGAAGTCCCGGGGCCCTGCCGCCCCGTGCTGCCTCGGCCAGCGACACCAGCGAACCGATCCCGGGGGCGGCCGGGTCCGGGGGCACTCGAGACGCCGCCGAGCGCGCCATGCGGCGCGCCACAGACTTCCTGCTCGCGCGGCAGGACGCCCAGGGCTGGTGGAAGGGCGACCTCGAGACGAACGTCACGATGGACGCCGAGGACCTCCTGCTGCGTCAGTTCCTCGGCATCCGTGACGAGAAGACCACCCACGCCGCCGCGCTGTTCATCCGCGGCGAGCAGCGCGACGACGGCACCTGGGCCACCTTCTACGGCGGACCCGGCGAACTGTCCACCACCATCGAGGCGTACGTCGCCCTGCGCCTGGCCGGCGACACGCCGGACGAACCCCACATGGCCAAGGCTTCCGCCTGGATCCGCGAGCAGGGCGGCATCGCCGCCGCCCGCGTCTTCACCCGGATCTGGCTCGCCCTGTTCGGCTGGTGGAAGTGGGAGGACCTGCCCGAACTCCCGCCGGAGCTGATCTGGTTCCCGAAGTGGATGCCGCTGAACATCTACGACTTCGGCTGCTGGGCACGGCAGACCATCGTGCCGCTCACCATCGTCTCCGCCAAGCGTCCGGTGCGGCCCGCGCCGTTCCCGCTCGACGAGCTGCACACCGACCCGGACCACCCCAACCCGGAGAGAGACCTCGCCCCCGTGGCCAGCTGGGACGGCGTCTTCCAGCGGCTCGACAAGGCGCTGCACCAGTTCCGCAAGGTCGCCCCGCGCCGGCTGCGCAGGGCCGCCATGAACACCGCCGCCCGCTGGATCATCGAGCGGCAGGAGAACGACGGCTGCTGGGGCGGGATCCAGCCGCCCGCGGTGTACTCGGTCATCGCCCTTCACCTGCTCGGCTACGACCTCCAGCACCCGGTGATGCGCGAGGGCCTCGCGTCGCTGGACCGTTTCGCCGTATGGCGCGAGGACGGTGCCCGCATGATCGAGGCGTGCCAGTCCCCGGTGTGGGACACCTGTCTCGCGACCATCGCGCTCGCCGACGCGGGCCTGCCCGCCGACCACCCCCAGCTGGTCAAGGCGGCCGACTGGATGCTCGGTGAGCAGATCGTCCGGCCCGGCGACTGGTCGGTGCGTCGGCCCCAGCTGCCGCCGGGCGGCTGGGCGTTCGAGTTCCACAACGACAACTACCCCGACATCGACGACACCGCCGAGGTCGTCCTCGCGCTGCGCCGGGTCAGGCACCACGACCCGGACCGGCTGGAGAAGGCCATCGGGCGCGGGGTGCGCTGGAACCTCGGCATGCAGTCGAAGAACGGCGCGTGGGGCGCCTTCGACGTGGACAACACGAGCCCGTTCCCCAACCGGCTGCCGTTCTGCGACTTCGGCGAGGTCATCGACCCGCCGTCCGCCGACGTCACCGCGCACGTCGTGGAGATGCTAGCGGTCGAGGGCCTCTCCCACGACCCGCGCACCCGCCGGGGCATCGAGTGGCTGCTGGCCGAACAGGAGTCGGACGGTTCGTGGTTCGGACGCTGGGGCGTCAACTACGTCTACGGCACCGGGTCCGTGGTGCCCGCCCTGGTGGCGGCAGGCATCCCCGCCGCGCACCCGGCGATCCGCCGTGCCGTCGACTGGCTGGAGAGCGTCCAGAACGACGACGGCGGCTGGGGCGAGGACCTGCGCTCCTACAAGGACGCCGGGAAGTGGAGCGGCAGGGGCGCCTCCACCGCCTCGCAGACGGCGTGGGCCCTGCTCGCGCTGCTGGCGGCGGGGGAGAGCGAGTCCAAGGCCGTCGAGCGCGGCATCGAGTTTCTCGCCCGGACCCAGAACGAGGACGGCTCCTGGGACGAGCCGTACTTCACCGGCACCGGCTTCCCCTGGGACTTCTCCATCAACTACCACCTCTACCGGCAGGTCTTCCCGCTCACCGCACTGGGCCGATATGTGCACGGCGAGCCGTTCGCCAAGGCCAAGGGGAGCTGATGAGCGTCAAGCCCGAGTCGGCCCCGTTGCTGATCGCCTGCGCCCTCGGCATCGAGCACCTCGCCCTGCGCAGCGGCGGTCACAGCGGCGCCGACGGGCCGGTCACCGTACTCCGTACGGGGATGGGACCCCGGGCGGCCGAACGCTCGGTCACCCGGACGCTCGGCGAGCCGGGCTTCGCTCATGCGGCCGTCCTCGCCACGGGCTTCTGCGCGGGACTCGCACCCGGGATGCACCCCGGTGACCTGGTCG
Organism: Streptomyces sp. NPDC001796; assembly: GCF_042892355.1. Lineage (NCBI taxonomy): Bacteria > Bacillati > Actinomycetota > Actinomycetes > Kitasatosporales > Streptomycetaceae > Streptomyces > Streptomyces sp. NPDC001796. The sequence goes on from NZ_JBIAUC010000003.1 coordinate 299,965, forward strand.
TCGCCGAGGAGACCCGGGACCCGCGCGGCACCACCCCGTGCGAGGGCACCGACCTGCTCGTCAAGGCACTCGTGCGCGCCGTCCCGGGGCGTACCGTCCACACCGGACCGCTCACCGGCTCGGACCACGTCGTCCGCGGTCAGGAGCGGTCCGAACTGCTCGCGACCGGGGCGATAGCGGTCGACATGGAGTCCGCGGCCACGCTCCTGAGCGCCGTTCGGACGGGCGCCCGCCCGGTTGCGGCCGTCCGGGTGGTCGTGGACGCTCCAGAACATGAACTCGTCCGTATCGGCACTGTTCGCGGTGGAATATCAGCTTTCCGTGTTCTTCGCGCCGTGCTGCCTGTTTTCTTCGAATGGCACCGTTCTTTGCTGCTCCCCAGGAGGTGAGCCAGATGGCCATGCCGCTGCGCCAGTCCATCAAGGTGGCGACCTATCTCTTCGAACAGAAGCTGCGCAGGCGGGACAAGTTTCCGCTCATCGTGGAGCTGGAACCGCTCTACGCCTGCAACCTGAAGTGTGAGGGCTGCGGCAAGATCCAGCATCCGGCAGGAGTGCTCAAGCAGCGCATGCCGGTGGCGCAGGCCGTGGGAGCGGTTCTGGAGTCCGGTGCGCCGATGGTGTCGATCGCGGGCGGCGAGCCGCTGATGCACCCGCAGATCGACGAGATCGTACGGCAGTTGGTGGCGCGCAAGAAGTACGTCTTCCTGTGCACCAACGCCATGCTGCTTCGCAAGAAGATGGACAAGTTCACGCCGTCCCCGTACTTCGCGTTCGCCGTGCACATCGACGGCCTGCGCGAGCGGCACGACGAGTCCGTGGCGAAGGAGGGCGTGTTCGACGAGGCGGTGGAGGCCATCAAGGAGGCCAAGCGGCGCGGCTTCCGGGTCACCACCAACTCGACCTTCTTCAACACGGACACCCCGCAGACCGTCATCGAGGTGCTCAACTACCTCAATGACGACCTGAAGGTGGACGAGATGATGATCTCGCCCGCCTACGCCTACGAGAAGGCACCCGACCAGGAGCACTTCCTCGGTGTCGAGCAGACCCGTGAGCTGTTCAAGAAGGCGTTCGCGGGCGGCAACCGCGGCCGCTGGCGGCTCAACCACTCGCCGCTGTTCCTCGACTTCCTCGAGGGCAAGGTCGACTTCCCGTGCACCGCGTGGGCGATCCCGAACTACTCGCTCTTCGGCTGGCAGCGGCCCTGCTACCTGATGAGCGACGGGTACGTGCCGACCTACCGGGAGCTGATCGAGAAGACCGACTGGGACAAGTACGGCCGCGGCAAGGACCCGCGCTGCGCCAACTGCATGGCGCACTGCGGCTACGAGCCCACCGCCGTCCTCGCCACCATGGGCTCCCTGAAGGAGTCCCTGCGGGCCATGCGCGAGACCGTCCAGCAGAACAACGGGTGATCCGATGACCGCCGTTCCTCTGGGCGTCCCCGAGGTACCGGTCCGGCCGATCGCCGAGCGGCGCATGTCGCGGCAGATCCAGGTCGGGCCGGTGGCGGTCGGGGGCGGGGCCCCGGTGTCGGTGCAGTCGATGACGACGACCCGCACGTCGGACATCGGCGCCACCCTGCAGCAGATCGCGGAACTCACCGCGTCCGGCTGCCAGATCGTCCGCGTCGCCTGCCCCACGCAGGACGACGCGGACGCCCTCGCCACGATCGCGCGCAAGTCGCAGATCCCGGTGATCGCCGACATCCACTTCCAGCCGAAGTACGTGTTCGCGGCGATCGAGGCGGGCTGCGCGGCCGTTCGGGTGAACCCCGGCAACATCAAGCAGTTCGACGACAAGGTCAAGGAGATCGCCAGGGCTGCCAAGGACCACGGCACCCCGATCCGGATCGGGGTGAACGCGGGCTCCCTGGACAAGCGGCTGCTGAAGAAGTACGGCAAGGCGACCCCGGAGGCGCTCGTCGAGTCCGCGCTGTGGGAGGCCTCGCTCTTCGAGGAGCACGACTTCCGGGACATCAAGATCTCCGTCAAGCACAACGACCCGGTCGTGATGATCGAGGCCTATCGGCAGCTCGCCGCGCAGTGCGACTACCCGCTGCACCTCGGTGTGACGGAGGCCGGTCCCGCCTTCCAGGGCACGATCAAGTCGGCGGTGGCGTTCGGCGCGTTGCTGTCGCAGGGCATCGGCGACACGATCCGGGTGTCGCTGTCGGCGCCTCCCGCCGAGGAGGTCAAGGTCGGCATCCAGATCCTTCAGTCGCTGGGCCTCAGGCAGCGGCGCCTGGAGATCGTCTCCTGCCCGTCCTGCGGGCGCGCCCAGGTCGACGTCTACAAGCTCGCGGACGAGGTCACCGCCGGCCTCGAGGGCTTGGAGGTGCCGCTGCGGGTCGCGGTCATGGGCTGTGTGGTCAACGGCCCCGGGGAGGCACGGGAGGCGGACCTGGGGGTCGCCTCCGGCAACGGCAAGGGCCAGATCTTCGTCAAGGGGGAGGTCGTCAAGACCGTGCCCGAGTCGAAGATCGTGGAGACCCTCATCGAGGAGGCGATGAGGATCGCCGAGCGGATGGAGAAGGACGGCGTCGGGCCGGGAGCGCCGGCCGTCACCGTGAGTTGAACAGCACGGACCGAGAGGGGGCCCGGCGTGACCATTCTGGAGAGCATCCGGGGACCACGCGACCTGAAGGCGCTGTCCGAGGCGGAACTGAGTCAACTGGCCGAGGAGATCAGGGAGTTCCTGATCCACGCGGTCGCCAGGACCGGGGGGCATCTGGGGCCCAATCTGGGGGTGGTGGAACTCTCCATCGCGCTCCACCGGGCCTTCGAGTCACCGGTCGACCGCATCCTGTGGGACACCGGCCATCAGAGCTATGTGCACAAGATCCTGACCGGTCGCCAGGACTTTTCGAAGCTGCGCGGCAAGGGCGGTCTGTCCGGCTATCCGTCGCGTGAGGAGTCCGAGCACGACGTCATCGAGAACAGCCACGCGTCCACCGCGCTCGGCTGGGCCGACGGGCTCGCCAAGGCCCGCCAGGTGCAGGGGGAGAAGGGCCACGTCGTCGCCGTCATCGGCGACGGCGCGCTCACCGGCGGCATGGCGTGGGAGGCGCTCAACAACATCGCCGCCGCCAAGGACCGCCCGCTGATCATCGTCGTCAACGACAACGAACGCTCCTACGCGCCGACCATCGGCGGCCTCGCCAACCACCTCGCCACCCTGCGCACCACCGACGGCTACGAGAAGGTCCTGGCCTGGGGCAAGGAAGTGCTGCAGCGCACGCCCGTCATCGGCCCCACCGTCTACGAGGCCCTGCACGGGGCGAAGAAGGGCTTCAAGGACGCCTTCGCTCCGCAGGGCCTCTTCGAGGACCTGGGCCTGAAGTACGTCGGCCCCATCGACGGCCACGACATACGGGCCGTCGAGTCGGCGCTGCGCCGCGCCAAGCGCTTCCACGGCCCGGTCCTCATCCACTGCCTCACCGAGAAGGGCCGCGGCTACGAGCCGGCCCTGGCCCACGAGGAGGACCACTTCCACACTGTCGGCGTGATGGACCCGCGTACCTGCGAGCCCCTCGCGCCGCCCAAGGCCCCGTCGTGGACCTCGGTGTTCGGCGACGAGATCGCCCGGATCGGCGAGGAGCGCGAGGACGTCGTCGCCATCACGGCGGCCATGCTGCACCCGGTGGGCCTCGGCAGGTTCGCCGAGCGGTTCCCGGACCGGGTCTGGGACGTGGGCATAGCCGAGCAGCACGCGGCGGTCTCCGCGGCCGGTCTCGCCACCGGGGGACTGCACCCCGTCGTCGCCGTCTACGCCACCTTCCTCAACCGTGCCTTCGACCAGCTGCTGATGGACGTCGCCCTGCACCGCTGCGGCGTCACCTTCGTACTGGACCGCGCGGGGGTCACGGGCGTCGACGGACCCTCGCACAACGGCATGTGGGACCTGTCCGTTCTGCAGGTCGTGCCGGGCCTGAGGATCGCCGCACCGCGCGACGCCGACCAGCTGCGGGCCCAGCTGCGGGAGGCGGTCGCCGTCGACGACGCGCCGACCCTGATCCGGTTCCCGAAGGAGTCGGTGGGGCCGGCGATCCCGGCCGTGGACCGGGTGGGCGGCCTGGACGTGCTGCACCGCGACGAGGCGCCCCAGGTGCTGCTCGTCGCCGTCGGCGTCATGGCGCCCGTCTGTCTGCAGGCCGCCGACCTGCTTCAGGCCCGCGGCGTCGGCTGCACGGTCGTCGACCCCCGCTGGGTCAAACCCGTCGACCCCTCCCTGCCGGGCCTGGCCGCCGAGCACCGGCTCGTCGCGGTCGTCGAGGACAACAGCCGCTCCGCCGGCGTGGGCTCCGCGGTCGCCCTCGCGCTAGGGGACGCCGACGTAGACGTACCGGTGCGGCGGTTCGGGATCCCCGAGCAGTTCCTGGCGCACGCCAAGCGCAGCGAGGTGCTCGCCGACATCGGCCTCACACCCGTGGAGATCGCCGGGCGGATCAGCGCCTGCCTGGCCGCCAAGGACGAGCTGTCCAAGGACGTGCCGTCCCAGGAGAAAGTGAACGCGGAATGACCATCCCCACCGGGCAACGGGAGTTCGACCTCGGCGCGCTCCTGGCCGAACGCGGGGCCGAGCGCTACGAGCTGCACGCGAAGTACCTCAACCACCAGCTTCCGCGCATGCTGCACACCATCGGCTTCGACAAGGTCTACGAGCGGGCCGAGGGCGCCCACTTCTGGGACGCGGACGGCAACGACTACCTGGACATGCTCGCCGGGTTCGGGGTGATGGGCCTCGGCCGCCACCACCCCGTGGTCCGCAAGGCGCTGCACGACGTGCTGGACGCCCAGCTCGCCGACCTCACCCGCTTCGACTGCCAGCCCCTGCCCGGCCTGCTGGCGGAGAAGCTGCTCGCCCACAGCCCGCACCTGGACCGGGTGTTCTTCGGCAACAGCGGCACGGAGGCGGTCGAGACCGCGCTGAAGTTCGCCCGGTACGCCACCGGCAGGCCCAGGATCCTGTACTGCACCCACGCCTTCCACGGGCTGACCACCGGGTCGCTCTCCGTCAACGGCGAGGACGGCTTCCGCGACGGCTTCGCGCCGCTGCTGCCCGACACCGCCGTGCCGCTGGGCGACCTCGACGCCCTCGCCCGGGAGCTGAAGAAGGGGGACGTGGCCGCCCTCATCGTCGAGCCGATCCAGGGCAAGGGCGTCCACGAGGCCCCGCCCGGCTATCTGCGCGCCGCACAGGAGCTGCTGCACAGACACAAGGCGCTGCTCATCGCGGACGAGGTGCAGACCGGCCTCGGCCGCACCGGTGACTTCTACGCCTACCAGCACGAGGACGGCGTCGAACCCGACCTGGTGTGCGTGGCGAAGGCGCTCTCCGGCGGATACGTCCCGGTCGGCGCCACCCTCGGCAAGGAGTGGATCTTCAAGAAGGTCTACTCGTCCATGGACCGGGTCCTCGTGCACTCCGCGAGCTTCGGTTCCAACGCGCAGGCGATGGCGGCCGGGCTCGCCGTCCTGTCCGTGATGGAGAACGAGCAGATCGTCGCGAACGCCCGGGCCGTCGGGGAGCAGCTGAAGTCCCGGCTCACCGAGCTCGTCGACAAGTACGAGATGCTCAAGCAGATCCGCGGCCGGGGCCTGATGATCGGCATCGAGTTCGGCCGGCCCAGCTCGCTGAAGCTGCGCAGTCGGTGGACCGTGCTCCAGGCCGCCCGGAAGGGCCTGTTCGCGCAGATGGTCGTCGTGCCGCTGCTGCAGCGCCACCGGATCCTCACCCAGGTCTCCGGCGACCACCTGGAGGTGATCAAGCTGATCCCGCCGCTGATCATAGGCGAGGCGGACGTCGACCGGTTCGTGGACGCCTTCACCGCGGTGATGGACGACGCACACGGCGGCGGGCTGATGTGGGACTTCGGCAAGACGCTGATCAAGCAGGCGGTGGCGAACCGTTGACCCTCCGGGAGCCGGAGCTTTTGCCTCACAGGCAATAAATTTGCCGCAGGGGCAAAGCTCCGGCTCAATGGAGGGCATGAGCTCTCCTGAGACCGATCCCGACACCGGGATCGACGACGGGCCGTCCGAGGACCTGCCCGTCGTCGCTCCGCAGCTGCGTGCACTGCGCCGCCGCGCCGGGCTGACCCTGGAGGCCGCGGCCCGTGCCGCCGGGCTCTCGCCCGCGCACCTGTCCCGGCTGGAGACCGGCCGGCGTCAGCCGTCGCTGCCCATGCTCCTGGCGCTCGCCCGTATCTACAGTACGACCGTCTCCGAACTGCTCGGCGAGACCGTCGCCGACCGGGACGCCGTCGTGCGCGCCGCCGACATGGAGCCGACCCGGGCGGGCGGCTGGGCGTACTGGCAGGCGGGCGGGGCCGGACGCGGCATGCAGGCCCTGCGGGTGCACATCCCTCACGGCACCCAGGGCGACATCGTCCGCGTCCACCCGGGCGAGGAATGGCTGTACGTCCTGAAGGGCCGGCTGCGGCTGCGCCTCGGCGACTCCACGCACGTCCTCGCACCAGGCGACAGCGCGCACTTCGACTCGCTGACCCCGCACCGCCTCGCCGCCGCCGACCACGACGGCACAGAGCTGCTCTTCGTCCACACCCTGCTGCAGAGCCCGACCACCGCGCTCTGCCTCGGCCCCACCCCTGGAGAGATGCCATGACCGAGCAACCCGAACCCCGACCCCGCAGGGTGATGGAGGAGAAGTTCCCGCGCGGCCTGTGGGTGCGGCTGATCGTCTACATCGCGGTCGGCCACCTGTTCGCCGGCTTCATCTACCTGCTGTTCCAGTTGGGCGCGAAGTGAGCGCCCACCCCGGACCGCACCTCAGTCCAGCAGCCGGTCGCGCAGCCGCTCCCGCACCGCGGGCGTGATCCGCAGCCCCTTCTCCAGATAGGTCTCGACACCGCCCCAGGTCTCCTCGACGGTCTCCATCGCCGCCGCCAGATACTCGGCGCGCGCGTCGAAGAGGGGGCTGAGCAGCTCCATCACCTCGGGGGAGTACGCGTCGGGCGACGAGCCGTTGCGGCGCACTTTGTAACGCCGGTGCTTCGCGTTCGACTCCAGGTAGTCCGCGACGATCGCCTCGCGCTCGACCCCGAGGGCGAGGAGCGTCACCGCGATCGACAGCCCCGCGCGGTCCTTGCCGGCGGCGCAGTGCATCAGTGCGGGCACGCTGTCCTCCGCCAGCGCGTGCAGCACCCGGGAGTGCTCGGCCGTGCGCTCCTTGATGATCGTGCGGTAGGACCGGATCATCCTGTTCTCCGCCCTGCCGTCGGCGAGCAGTGCGCGCAGTTGTTCCAGGTCGCCGTCGCGGACCATCTTCCAGAACTCGGCGCCGTGCGCCGGGTCGGTCAGCGGCAGGTTGACGTTCCGCACGCCGGGCAGCTCGACGTCCGGGCCCTCCAGCTTCTTGTCCGCCGCGTTGCGGAAGTCGAAGATCGTGTGCAGGCCCAGCGAGGTGAGGAAGGCGGCGTCCTGCTCCGTCGCGTGCGCGAGGTGGCCGCTGCGGAAGAGCACTCCGCCCCGCACCCGCCGCCCGTCCACGGTCGGCAGACCACCCACGTCGCGGAAGTTGCGTACGCCGGTCAGCTCAGGCTCGGTGGACGGGACCTGCTGCGTCACGAGGGCTCCTCCCATTCCGTCCGCCGACGCTGCTCGCCGGCGGGCCGCGCCTCGACGATACGGCACCGTGTGATCAGACGATCGTCCACGGCAGGACGGCACGCGTCACGGACAGGCATTGCCCGCGAGGCGCCTCACACCCGATGATGTCGGGGCCTGATTGCAACTGTTCGAATCTGTGGGGGCATGTGATGCTGGAGATCGCCGCGGACGGCCGCACCTGGCTGCTGTCAGGGCCCAAGAGCAGCTACGCCCTGCGGCTCGCCGAGGACGACACGCTGCTGCACCTGCACTGGGGCCCGCGGATCGCGCTCGCCGACGCCGAGGCGCTCGCGGCCCTGCCGGCTCCGTCGTACCGGCCCTTCGAGTCCCCGCTCGACGGCCGAGAGGAGTACCCGGTCGAGGGCGGTCCCCGTTTCGTGCGCCCCGCACTGTCCGTACGCACCGAGGAGCGCCGCGGCACGGAGTGGGCGTTCGAGGCGCACGAGGCCGACGGCGACGAACTGCGGCTGCGGTTCACCGACGCCGGACTCCGGATCACCCTCCACTACCGGACGCGCGGCGATGTCGTGGAACGCTGGGTGACCCTCGCCAACGACGGCCCCGCCCCCGCCGAACTCCTGCGTGCCGACTCCGCCACCTGGACGCTGCCCGAGCGCGAGGGCTGGCGCCTCTCCCACCTGCACGGCCGTTGGGCGGCCGAGTCCCGGCTGGTGCGGTCCGACCTCACCTACGGCGACAAGGTCATCGGCAGCCGCCGCGGCCACACCGGCCACCAGCACCTGCCGTGGGTCGCGCTGGACACGGACGCCACCGAGGAGAGCGGCGAGGTCTACGGCTGCGCGCTCGCCTGGTCGGGCACCTGGCGGATCGCCGTCGCCCAGCTTCCGGACGCCCGGGTGCAGATCACCGGCGGCGCCGGCTACGACGACTCGGGTCTGCTGCTGCTCGCGCCGGGGGAGACGTACACCACCCCCGTCTTCGCGGGACTGTGGAGCGACGGCGGCCACGGCGGCGCGAGTCGTGCCTGGCACGCCTACCAGCGTGCGCACGTCGTCCCGGACGCCGACCGGGACCGCCCCGTGCTCTACAACTCCTGGGAGGCCACGGAGTTCGACATCTCCGAGGAGCAGCAGGGGGCGCTGGCGCGGCGGGCGGCGGCCATGGGGGTGGAGCTGTTCGTGGTCGACGACGGCTGGTTCGGCACCCGTACCAGCGACCGCGCCGGGCTCGGCGACTGGCGGCCCAACCCCGACCGCTTCCCCTCCGGCATCAAACCGCTCGCCGACTACGTGCACGCCCTCGGGATGCAGTTCGGCATCTGGGTCGAGCCCGAGATGGTCAACCCGGACAGCGACCTCTACCGCGCCCACCCCGACTGGGTGCAGTACCAGCCGGGACGCAAGCGGACGGAGTTCCGCAACCAGCTCGTGCTCAACCTCGCCCGCGAGGACGTCCAGGAGTACCTCTGGGAGCAGCTCGACGCCCTGCTGACCAGCGCCCCGATCGACTATGTGAAGTGGGACTTCAACCGCTGCTTCACCGACGCCGGCTGGCCCGGCGAGCCCTACCCGCAGCGGCTGTGGGTCGACCACGCGCGCGCCTTCTACGCCCTGCTGGACCGGCTGCGCGCCGCGCACCCCCATGTCGCCTTCGAGTCCTGCTCGGGCGGCGGCGGACGCGTGGACCTGGGCGTCATGAGCCGTACGGACCAGGTGTGGACCTCCGACAACACCGACCCGCTCGACCGCCTCGCCATCCAGCACGGCTTCAGCCAGATCCATCCGGCCCGGGTGATGGCCGCCTGGGTCACCGACAGCCCGAACGCGATGCTCAACGGGCGGGTGAGCTCGCTGCGCTTCCGGTTCGTCAGCGCCATGGCCGGGGTGCTCGGTGTCGGCGGCGACCTCGCCCAGTGGACCGAGGAGGAGCTGGCCGAGGCCGGGGACTGGGTCGCCCTCTACAAGGAGATCCGGCCCGTGGTCCAGCGCGGTGACCTGTACCGGCTGCGGCCGCCGACGGGCGGGTTGAGCGCGGTGCAGTACGTGCTCGGCGACGAGACCGTCGTCCTCGCCTGGCTCCAGGCACAGCACTACGGCGAGCCGGTCGTCCCGCTGCGGCTGCGTGGCCTTGACCCGGCGGCGACGTACGAATGCCTGGAGACCGGTGAACTGCACCGGGGCGCGGTCCTTCTTCACCATGGGCTGCGGCCCGCGCTGCGTGGTGACTTCGACGCGACGGTCATCCGGCTGCGCCGGATCTGATCGTCGCGCGTTCCGGCGGTCCGGTGCCACTTGCGGCCCACCGGGTTCAGCGTCCGGCGGCTCGCCCAACACCCCTGATCAGAGCTGTATTCCTGATCGACGCAGATGCGGCGAGTGGTTTATCTCACCGTCCGTCAACCTTTTCCTACGGTCGCGTAGCTCACATCACAAGGTGAATCATGGACCGATGTGGCAGACGATTCGAAGAATGACAACAGATCAGTGATCGGGTCGTACGTGGCGGTGGGGGACAGCTTCACCGAGGGTGTCGGCGACCCGGGGCCCGACGGGCAGTTCGTCGGCTGGGCCGACCGGTTCGCGGTCCTCCTCGCCGACCGGCGGCCCGAGGGCGACTTCCGGTACACGAACCTCGCCGTGCGCGGCAAACTGCTCGACCAGATCGTCGAGGACCAGGTCCCGAAAGCCGTCGAACTGGCTCCGGACCTGGTCTCGTTCTGCGCGGGCGGCAACGACATCATCCGGCCGGGCACCGACCCCGACGACGTCGCCGAGCGGTTCGAGCGGGCCGTCGCCCTCCTGACCTCCGCCGTCGGCACCGTCATGGTGACCACAGGGTTCGACACACGGGGCGTGCCGGTGCTCAAGCATCTGCGCGGCAAGATCGCCACCTACAACGGCCATGTGCGGGCGATCGCGGACCGGTACGGCTGCCCGGTCCTCGACCTGTGGTCGCTCAAGTCCGTGCAGGACCGGCGCGCCTGGGACGACGACCGTCTCCACCTCTCGCCCGAGGGCCACACCCGCGTCGCCCTGCGGGCGGGCCAGGTCCTCGGCATGGAGGTGCCGGCCGACCCGGACCAGCCGTGGCCGCCCCTGCCGCCGCGCGGCACGTTCGAGGTACGGCGCGACGACATCCACTGGGCACGCGAGTACCTCGTTCCGTGGATCGGACGGCGGCTGCGCGGAGAGTCGTCGGGGGACAGGGTGGTGGCCAAGGGGACGCTGTCGCCGGACGACATCAGGGTGCGGATCACGCAGGCGGTCTGAGTACCGGGCCTCCTCCGCGAACGCCGGAGGGGCTGATGTGTCCGCACCGGCTGCACCGGTCGGCATCATTCAGCCCGTCCGGACTCGCGGAGGAGGCCGTTCGGGCCGAAGCGGGGTCCGGGGCGGAGCCCGAGCCGGGATCCGGGGATGGCAGCCCAGGGAGCCGTACCGTCCCGGAGGACCGGGGCCGCACGTCCGGTCCGTCGGGCACCCGCCTACGGAAGCCTCAGAAGGAGTCGCCGCTTTCCTGTGGAAGGCCGGCACGGCGGTCGTCGGGGCCGACCGGCACCGCGCGCTCCCGAGCTACCGCTACCGCTACCGCTACCGCTACCGCGCGGAGGACGTCCCCCGTTCCACGGGCGGCAGGTCGCAGGAGTCCTTGAAGCCCTGGCTCGTCAGTCCGAGCGCGGAGTTGATGCGCGAGCGCAGGTTCTCCACCGCGACCATGGCCGTCAGCTCGATGAACGCGGGCTCGCCCAGCCGGCCCAGGAGCCGTGCCGCGAGGGCGTCGTCGACGGCGGGCGGGGTGGCCGTCATCGCCTCGGCGTACTCCATGACGTCGCGCTCCAGCTCCGTGTACACGTCGCTGTCGCGCCAGCGCGGCACGTCGACCAGCTTCTCGCGGGCCATACCGCGCTCGCGGCTCACCCAGTAGCCGAAGTCCATGCACCAGGCGCAGCCGATCGCCGCGGCCGACGCCATCTCGGCCAGCGCCTTCAGGTCCGGGTCCAGCTTGTTCCACTTCGCCACCGACTGCTCGAACCGCAGATCGCTCCACAGCACGCGCGGCTGGTGGGCGAGCGCCTTGCCGGGGTCGAGGACCTTTCCGTACGTCCGCTTCGAATACCACTCCATGACGCGGAAGAAGAGCGTGCGGCGCGGGGTTAGGGAGATACGGGCCATGGGGTGCCTCCAGTGCGTCGTTCCCGGGCGCTCCGTGGTGAGCGCCCACACGGGTACGACGGACCGGCGCGCACGGTTGTGACATCCGGCCCGCGCGGCGACCGCGACCGGGACGGACGCCGCCGTGTGACATGGCCGACCCGGCACTGCAGTACGGGACGACCATAATGAGGACCTCACCCACTCCACTGGAGGTGCCGTGACCGGTTTCGGTCCCCTGAGCTCCGGGCTCCGCGCTCTGCGACCCACCGCCTTCGGCGTGGATCCCAGCGGGGAGCGCCTGGCGCGCATCCGCAGATCACCGCACTTCGCGGACGGCGCCTTCGTGAACCCGGAGGGCACCCGGACCCGCCCCTCCGGCGGCTCCGCTCTGGAGCTGGCGAAGATGTACTTCCGCAAGGAGGACCGCGCCCGCCGCGCCCCGGCCGGCCCGATCCCCGTGCACCCGACGACCTACGCCGACCTGACCAAGCCCCCGGCGAGCGGGCTGCGGCTCACCTGGATGGGTCACTCCAGCGTCCTCGCGGAGATCGACGGGCACCGGGTGCTGTTCGACCCGGTGTGGGGGCAGCGCTGTTCGCCGTTCGACTTCGCCGGACCCAAGAGGCTGCACCCGGTGCCGCTGCCGCTGGCCGCGCTCGGCCCCGTCGATGTCGTCGTCATCTCGCACGACCACTACGACCACCTCGACCTGCCCACCATCAAGGCCCTGGCCGGCACGGACACCGTTTTTGCGATACCCCTCGGCGTCGGCGCCCACCTGGAGCACTGGGGCGTGTCCGCGGACCGGCTGCGCGAACTGGACTGGCACGAGTCCACGCGGGTGGGCGGCCTCACGCTGACCGCCACCCCGGCCCGTCACTTCTGCGGCCGCGGCCTGCGCAACGGGCAGCACACGCTGTGGGCGTCGTGGACCGTGGCGGGCGACGAGCACCGCGTCTACCACAGCGGCGACACCGGCTACTTCGAGGGCTTCAAGGACATCGGGGCGGCACACGGCCCCTTCGACGCCACGATGATCCAGATCGGCGCGTACTCCGACTTCTGGCCGGACATCCACATGACCCCCGAGGAGGGCACGCGCGCCCACCTCGACCTCCAGGGCGGCGAGCCGCACGGTGTGCTGCTCCCCATCCACTGGGCCACCTTCAACCTCGCCCCACACGCGTGGGCGGAGCCCGGCGAGTGGACGAAGGCCGCGGCCGGCGCAGTCGGGCAGGCGGTCGCAGTCCCGGTTCCGGGCCAGCCGTTCGAGCCTGCCGGCAACGTCCCTACGCACCCCTGGTGGCGGGATGTGTCCCCGCCGCTGCACCGCAAGTGGCCCGTTCCGGAGGTCACTTCGGCGGCATCTCGTGACGACCTCGACCTTGTGGGCGAGGGCTGACCGTGGACGAACCCGGGCGTGTGACGGGAGTCCGTCCTTCAGGCCGACCTGCACGAGCCGCCCGACTCAGCGGTTGAACGTCAGGAGCGGCACCGCGTTGCGGGCCAGTGCGTGGGCCTGGTCCGGCCACCAGGCGCCGGCGGGAGGGTCGACGATGCCGTACTCGGGGTCGATCGTGCCGCCGGTGTTGCGCGTGCAGCTGCCGTCGGACTCACCGGGGATCTTTATCCATAGGTAGGCGTCGACGAGTGGGACGCCGGTGTCGGCGGTGGGGCGCGGGCCGAGACCGCGGCCGGGCGCGTTGCACCAGGTCTCGGCGTCCCCGCTGTACTTGCCCGGCGCCGGGGTCCAGGCGCCCCGACCGTTGCGGCTGGTGTCGATCACGAAGTGATGCAGCTCGTCGGCCGGCGGGGTGCCCACGTTCTGGTCGAACCAGGCGTCGGTCCACCGCCAAGTGGTGGGGTCCGCGGGGGAGACGGCGTTGCCCGGGGCGCCGTCGTTGGGGGCTGCCGACGAGTAGTACTGGCTGGCGCACCAGTCCGTGTGGCCGCGTGCCTGCTCGGGTCCCTCGGTGGCGAACCAGATGCACTTGGCGACCCAGGTGCCGTACCTGGCGTTATGGTCGGTGGGGTGGTTGTTGGACACGTTCAGGGAGAAGCCGTCGCCGTACTGGACTCCGGCGTCCTGCAGTCGCTGCGCGATGTCCCCGACGGATCGCCACTGGACGTTGCCGGCGTCCAGGTAGACCGTGGTGCGGGGCCGGGCCTTCAGGGTCTTCACGGCGTATGCGAGGTCGGCGATGCGGGCGGCCGTGAGTTCGCCGGTCGGGTCGGTGGTGGGCCCGCAGTCCTTGGGAAGGTTGGCCACGCCGTCGGGTTCGACGACGACCACCGCCTTGTCGTCGCCGACGCCGGCGGCGAAGGCGTCGATCCACTTGCGGTAGGCGGCGGAGGATGCGGCTCCGCCGCTGGAGTACTGGGAGCAGTCCCGGCCGGGTATGTCGTAAGCCACCAGGACGGGGGTCCGGTCCACGGCCCGCGCCCGGCGGACAAGCCTGTTCACCTTGACGCGGACCTCGTCGGGTGCGCCCTCGGTGAACCATTCGGCCTGCGGCCAGCTCGCGAGTCTGGCCATGTTCGCGGCGTTCTCGATGTCTCCGTTCGCGAAGTCGACGAGGGCCTGTTTCGCGGCCTTGCTGTGCGGGTCCACGTAGAACTTCGTGGCCGGGGTGATCACGTCCTGCGCGGGTGTGGCCTGCGCCTGCGTCGTGGTGAGGGCGGCGCAGGCGCTGAGCGCCGTTATGACGGCAGCGGCCCGGCGTCGTGGGCTGCGTGGTTTCATGGCTGCTCCGGGGGGGTGTGATGGGGGAGCGTCTGCCGCCGAGGCGAGCTGTCGACCGCTTCTGCGCAAGGCGGTGAGCGGCGGACCCGGCCGGGCTGACTGCGGCGGTGCCCGTGCCCCGGTCGCGGGGCAGGGACGTACCGGGCCACGGCGGTCCGGGGTCAGTAGCCGTAGATCATCTTGTAGGCGACTTCGGGGAGAAACTGACCGGCCGAGGAGCCCGATCCGACGCCGCAGTTGCCGTCGGACTCGCCCGGGGTCTTGATCCACAGGAGCATCTCGGCGCCTCCGCCCTTCTGGGTGGGGGTGCCGATGCGGCGGCCCGGGGGGTTGCACCACTGGCCGTTGGAGCCGTTGCCGTTGCGGCTGGTGTCCACGACGAACGGCTTGGTGTAGCCGTAGCGCGCGCCCAGTTCGCTGTTGACGGCGTTGCCGTAGGCGATGTTCTCGGCCGTTGTGTAGTAGTTGGAGATGTTGAGCGAGAAGCCGTGGGCCTGTCGGAGGCCGGCATCGTTGAGGCGCTGGGCCATGGTCGCGGGGCTCGCCCAGTTCGGGTTGCCGGCGTCCAGATAGACCCAGGTGTTGGGCGCCTGGCGGTTGAACTGCGTGAGGGCGCCGGTGATCATGCCTTGGCGTTCGGCGATCTGAGCCTGGGTCATGCAGCCGTAGTCCGCGAGGGAGTCCGGCTCGAGGAGCACGATGGCCGGGCGGCCCGCGACACCCCCGGCGAACTGGGCGATCCAGCTCGCGTAGGCGGACGGCGATGCGGCTCCGCCGGCGGAGTGCCCGCCGCAGTAGTCGCGGTTGTAGATGTTGTACGCGACGAGGATGGGCAGCCTGTCCTGACTGTCCGCCGCGCCCACGTACGCACCGGTGGCGGTGCCGATGGTGCCGCTCCAGGAGCCGAACCAGTGTGCCATCGGAGTGTTGGCGATGGCGGCGTTTATCGCGGACGTCCGGCCGTCGCCGGGGTTGGCGGCGGTCCACCGCTTCACGCTGGAGTCGGGGTCCACGTAGAACCCGCTGGTCATGGTGGTCGGGTCGGCAGCGTGGGCGGAGGGCGCGACGGCGAGCGCCAGCGGCAGAGCGGAGAACGCTGCCACGAGGGCGCGGAGTCTGCGGCGCATGACTGAACCTCGCTTTCCTGGCAGGGGTGCGTCGCACGCTCTCGTCCCGAGCGTGCGACCGAGCTGAGGAAGTGCGGTGGTACGAGCGAGCCCCCGTGGGGCCGACGGGCTGCGGCGGGGACGCGCCCCCGAAGGACCGGAGGCCGGCCCCTGGGAGCGCTCCCATCGGAAGCGCTCCCAGGGGACTGAGAGCTGTTGGGTGTGGCCGGTATCGTGTTGCGCTCTGGGAAAGCTGTCAAGAGGCGCTGCACAACCTGCACTTCTGATGGCGCTGCGCGAGGGCTGTCCGCCGGCCGGTGGGTCACAGGGCGCGGAGATGCCGGAACCGCCGTGCGGCCAGGGCCGTCTCGTGGCCGCGATCGCCGACCGCCCGGCTCAGCGCGCCGTGCGGTTGTGCCCTGCCGGCCCGCCGGTGGGTACGGCGGCTGTGCTGGAACGCAACGAGATCGGGGGGGTCAACAGGATGTGCCGAGGCGGTGTGTCCGGCGCGGCGATGCGTTCCACGAGCAGGGAAACGGCCTTCTCGCCCATTTCCAGAGCCGGTACGTCCGCTGCCGTGAGCGGCGGACGGAAGTCCTCGGCCCACGTCCTGGCCACCACACCGGTGATGGAGAAGTCGTACGGCACTTCGAGGCCGGCGTCCGCCAGCGCACGTTGGATGCCCGGCAGGGCGGCCTCGTTGATGGTGGTGACGGCGGTGACGTCCGGATGGCTGCGCAGAAGCGCCTCGGCGCATTCCTGACCGGAGCGGGCGTCATCCCCGCACGGCACTTCGACGCCCTCGAGGCCGCGTTCCGCCACGGCCGCTTCGAAGCCCTCCCGGGCCCTGTGCGCGGGGCCGTAGCCGGCCGAGACGAGTTCCGGGGAACGAGTGACCAGAGCCACCCGGCGGTGCCCGAGATCGGCGAGGTGCCGCACGCAGTGCTGGACCAGGCCGGCGTAATCGACATCGATCCAGGGCATCTGGTGGTCGCCGGCCGTGTGCCCGATCCCGACGAAGGGCACCCCGGCTTCCTGGAGGCGCCCCGCGCGAGGGTCCTCCAGGCGTATCTCCATCAGAATGACGCCGTCCACGCGGTTCTCCGAGACCAACCGCTCGAAGGACCGCTCGTGCTCCCCGCCGGAAGGAGACAGCAGCACGTCCAGGTCGACCCGGGCGGCGGCGTCGACCACGCTGGCGACGAAGTCCAGCTGCATGTGTGTGAGCCTGTTGCCGGCCGGCGGGATGACGAGACCGATGGTCCGGGTCCGGCCCTCCTTGAGGGCCCTCGCGGTCGCGTTGGGGCGATATCCCAATTCGTCGATCACGTCTTGGATACGTCTGCGCGTGCCGGCGGCGACGGGGCGTTTGCCGCTGAGCGCGTACGACACCGTGCTGCGCGACACCCCCGCGCGCCGGGCGATCTCCCCGATGTTCATGAAGCTCCTCAAGGCCGCACTCAGGCCGCAAGGATACTGAGGGGTGGTGGAGGTGCCGTTCGGTCCCGCCACACTCCGGCACGACCGACCTGAGCAACGGCATCGCCGACCGCCCGGTTCGGGAACGCCAGGGCGTGCGGATCGTCGACAACTCGGCATGATGGTCGTCGGCGGCGGAGCCGTGGCGGTGCCCAGCCGCGCCACGTAGGTGGCTGCGCAGTGGCGGGCCGGGCGGACGGAGGATGCCCAGGGGGGCGTGGGTCCGCGAGGAACCGCGTGAGGCTGCCGGAACCGCCGTGCGTTCCGCGTCTCACGTACTGCCGGAAGGCGCGGAACGAATCGATTCCACGCAAGCGCTTCGACGGGATGCTACGACCGGCTGTGCGTGGAGGCAATGGCGTGCCGCGAGGCGAATGCCGAGCCGACGCGCGAGCCGAGGCTCCGTCACCTGAACCAGTGCCCTGCGAACCGGCCGTCCGGCGTTCCGGTTCGGCAGCTTCGTCCCTTCTCCCCGGCATGACGGCGGATCACCCGGATGAGTTCGGCCCGGTTGTCGCAGGGTCGTGCGGACCGCCATGCCGACGCAACGGGCGGTGACGCCGCCGTCCGCCTGCCGCCACGCCGCAACTCTCCGAGCGTGCCGAGAGCTTCCGAACCGCAGGAATCAGCCTTCGAATCGATTCCGCGACAACGTTCGCAGCAGTGGGCTCCGATCCCTTGACAGCCCGGCGAAACCGGGGGCACCGTCTCCCCCCGAAACCTCTCTGCAATCTCGCTGCGAAGCGGCACCTTCAAGCGCTTCCGGATGGTCAGCGCCACCAACACGGCCCGGTCGGGTTGCGTCGGCACGGTAGGGAGACCGGCAGCAACCTGGAATTCACCACACGCTGACCGGCTCGCCGCCCCGTTCACCCCACCCACTGTCCCGCACCAGTGAGGAACCCAGATGAAGAAGTACTCGGCACCCTTGGCCGCGGCGCTGGCGGCCGCGCTCGGCATTGGCTGTGCACTGCCCGCGGCGGCCGGCGCCGGCACCGAGGCGCCGCCCTCCGCCGTGCGGGCCGCCGCGCCCGCCCTCTTGCGGCTGATGCCGTTGGGCGACTCGATCACCTGGGGCGTCGGCAGCCCGTCCGGAAACGGCTACCGGGGCTTTTTGTGGAACCAGCTGTCGGCCGAGGGACACGCCCTGGACTTCGTCGGGTCGGGGCGCAACGGCACCATGTCCGACCTGGACAACGAAGGCCACTCCGGCTGGCGGATCGACCAGATCGCCGGCATCGCGGACGGCGTGCTGGCCCGTTACCGGCCGAACGTGGTCACCCTGGAGATCGGTACCAACGACCTGAACGGCAGCTACCAGGTCCCGACCGCCACCGACCGGCTCCGTGCGCTCATCGACCAGATCACGCAAGACGCCCCCGACGCGACCGTCCTCGTCGGCACCCTGATCATCTCCACCAGCGGCACCGAGGAGGCCAACCGGCCCGCGTTCAACGCCAAGCTCCCGGGAATCGTGCAGGCCGAGCAGGCTGCCGGCAAGCACGTGCGCCTGGTGGACATGAGCGCTCTGACCACCGCGGACCTGTCCGACTCCCTGCACCCGAACGACAACGGCTACCGCAAGATGGCGGACGCCTTCAACGCCGGGGTCCAGGCCGCAGACGCGGCAGGCTGGATCAAGCCGCCGGTTTCCGTCGGCGGGCAGGTGCGCTCCGGAGTCGCGGGCAAGTGCCTGGACGTGAACGGCGGCAACAGCGCGGGCGGGACCGCCGCGGACATCTGGGCCTGCAACAGCTCCGATGCGCAGCAGTGGTCCGCGCACTCCGACGGCACCCTGCGGGCACTCGGCAAGTGCCTCGACGCCACCGGCCGCGGTACCGCCAACGGCACCAAGATCGAGATCTGGGACTGCAACGGCGGCACCAACCAGCAATGGCAGCCGTACAACGGCGGTTACCGCAACCCGGTCTCGGGCCGCTGCCTCGACGACCCCAACGCGTCCACCACAGACGGTACGCAACTGATCCTGTGGGACTGCAACGGCGGCACCAACCAGCAGTGGACCACTCTGCCGGTCTCCTGAGCCGTGACCCGACTCCACCGCGGCACCGTCCTGTGATCGGTGCCCCACCCCCCACACAAGGAGGATGATCCTTCATGCCCGGGCGCAACGAGCAGCTCCGCCTCCGCAAGGCCCTGGCCTTGGCCACCGGACTGACAGCCGGCACGTTACTGGCTCTGACCGGGACGGCATCCCCCGCCGCCCATGCCGCTTCCGGCACGCTGGGCGCGGCCGCGGCCGGCAGCGGCCGCTATTTCGGCACGGCCGTGGCTGCCGGGAAGCTCGGCGACTCGACGTACTCCACGATTCTCGACCGGGAGTTCAACATGATCACCCCGGAGAACGAGATGAAGTGGGACACCACCGAACCCTCCCGCGGCACCTTCAACTTCGGCCCGGCCGACCAGATCGTCGGCCACGCCACCGCGCACGGGCAGCGGATGCGCGGCCACACCCTGGTGTGGCACTCGCAGCTGCCCGGCTGGGTCAGCTCCATCACCGACCCGAACACGCTGCGCAGCGTGATGAACAACCACATCACCACGGAGATGAGCCACTTCAAAGGCAGGATCTACGCCTGGGACGTGGTCAACGAAGCCTTCGCCGACGGCTCTTCACAGCACCGCAGCTCGGTCTTCCAGAACGTGCTGGGCAACGGCTTCATCGAGGAGGCCTTCCGCACCGCCCGGGCCGCCGATCCCTCGGCCAAGCTCTGCTACAACGACTACAACATCGAGAACTGGACCGACGCGAAGACCCAGGGCGTCTACAACATGGTGCGCGACTTCAAGTCGCGCGGTGTGCCCATCGACTGCGTCGGCTTCCAGAGCCACTTCGGCGCCGGCGGACCGCCGTCGAGCTTCCGGACCACCCTGGCCAACTTCGCCGCCCTCGGCGTGGACGTCCAGATCACCGAACTCGACATCGCCCAGGCGTCGCCGACGGCCTACGGCAACACCGTCCAGGTGTGCATGAACGTCGCCCGATGCACCGGCATCACCGTGTGGGGGATCAGGGACAGCGACTCGTGGCGAACGGGGGAGAACCCGCTGCTGTTCGACGGGGGTGGCAACAAGAAGCCGGCCTACGACGCGGTCCTGTCCGCGCTGGGCGGCAGTAAGGGTGACTCGGGAGGCATCGTCCCGGGCGCGGTGTATTCGCTGGGCAATGCCGCTGTGGGCCGGGTGCTGGACGTCCCGGCTGGACAGACGGGGAACGGCACGCCTTTGCAGGTCTGGGACGCCAACGGAGGTGCTGCGAACCAGCAGTGGCGGGCGAATCAGAACAGTGATGGCTCGTACACGCTGACCAATGTCGGTAGCGGACGGGTTCTGGACGAGCCGGGCGGTCAGACGGGCAACGGCACGCGGATGGAGATCTGGGACACCAACGGCGGTGCGAACCAGCACTGGCGGGCGAGCCGGAACGGGGACGGCTCCTACACGTTGACCAACGTCGCTTCCGGCCGGGCGCTGGAGGTTCCCGCCGGACAGAGCGCCAACGGGACGCCCGTCCAGGTCTGGGACTCCAACGGCGGCGCCAACCAGCACTGGAACCTCAGGTGAGGTGACAGGCACCCGGCGCACGCTCCTGCCCCGGATCGCCTCCGAGTAGCCGAACGAACACCCGCGCCCGGCACGGCGGCCGTCGCCGGACGCGGGTTCCGGCGTGCTGTCGTGACGGACCGACCAGGGTAAAACATGGGATGGATCGGAGGCTGATTCGGCGAGTCAAGTCTATTGACAGCCTGTCAGGCGTATGGGATCACTATGGGACATGGGATGTCTGAGGGTTCTCTGTGGGTCTCCCGAGCGCTCTGACGGGAGGGTCGACGCTCGTTCGGAACCCCTTCGGGCAGGCACGGCACTCTCCGCCCCCTTCCCCTACGAATTCAAGGAACAGAATGCAGCCTTCATCTGTTTCGCCCCGTAGTCCCGCGGCCCGGAGACCCTGCTTACCGGCGGCCGCCGCCGTTTGCGTGACGGCACTCCTGGCCGTGATGCTGGCGACCGCCCCGACATGGTCGGCACCGGCGCCGGCGGCCCCCTTGGTGAGTTCGGCGTCGGGGCGGTGCCTGGACGTCAAGGGCAACGTCGACACGTCGGGCACGGCGTTGGAGATCTGGGACTGCAACGACCAGCCCAATCAGGCGTTCGAGTTCACGTCGGCGGGCGAGCTGAGGACGATGAACGGGACCCGGTGCGTGGACGCCTACGACAACCGGACGGCTCCCGGGGCCCCGGTGGTCATCCGGCCGTGCGACGGGCGGCCGACCCAGGTGTGGCGGCAGAACTCCGACGGGTCCGTCACCGGTGTCGCATCCGGATTCTGCATGGACGTCGACGGGGCGGCCACGGCCAACGGCACCGCGGTCATCCTGTGGACCTGCAACGGCCAGAGCAACCAGAAGTGGAGCACGCCGGCACCTCCGCCTCCGCCCAGCGGATCGGGCCCGTGCGATCTCTACGCCGCGGGCGGTACGCCGTGCGTGGCCGCGCACAGCACGGTGCGGGCGCTCTACCGTTCGTACAACGGTTCCCTCTACCAGGTCAGGCGCTCCTCGGACAACGCGACCCGGGACATCGGCTTGCTGGCGCCCGGCGGCTTCGCGGACGCGGCGGCCCAGGACTCGTTCTGCGCGGGCACCTCGTGCGTGATCACGGTCGTCCGCGACCAGTCCGGGCACGGCAACGACCTGTGGTACCAGGGATCGGCCCAGGTCCCGGGATCGAGTCAGAGCAGCCCCGCGAAGGCGACCTCCGAGTCGCTGACCGCCGGGGGCACCAAGGTGTACTCGCTCTACATCAACCCCGGGAACAGCTACTGGCGGGACGGCCACCTGACGGGCGTGCCGACCGGTGCCGCACCCGAAGGGGCGTACATGGTGACCAGCGGCACCCACGTCAACAACGGCTGCTGCTTCGACTACGGCAACAGCGAGACGACCCGGAAAGCCGACGCCGCCGGGGCGATGGACGCGATCAACTTCGGCACCCAGTGCTGGTTCGGCGGCTGCTCGGGAAGCGGTCCTTGGGTGCAGGCCGATCTCGAATGGGGCCTGTACTCCGGCGGCAGCCAGTCGTGGAACACCAACCAGCGGGCGTTTCCGAACAGGTTCGTCACCGCGATGCTGAAGAACAACGGGACGTCGAGGTTCGCACTCAAGGGCGGCAACGCGCAGTCCGGCGGCCTGACAACCCTCTGGGACGGCGGGCTCCCCGGCGGATACAGCCCCATGAAGAAGCAGGGAGCCATCGTCCTGGGCAGCGGCGGCGACTGCTGCAAGCCCGGCGGCGGCGCCAACCTGAGCGCCGGCACCTTCTACGAAGGAGCCGTCGTCGC
This sequence comes from Streptomyces sp. NPDC001796, assembly GCF_042892355.1. Taxonomy (NCBI): domain Bacteria; kingdom Bacillati; phylum Actinomycetota; class Actinomycetes; order Kitasatosporales; family Streptomycetaceae; genus Streptomyces; species Streptomyces sp. NPDC001796. The sequence goes on from NZ_JBIAUC010000003.1 coordinate 322,406, forward strand.
CGGCTACCCCTCCCATGCGACCGACAACGCGGTGCAGGCCAACGTCACTGCCGTCGGCTACCGCTGAGCTCCCTTCAGCACTGCGGGAGGCGGTGGTCCTCCGCAGGTGCCGAAGGACCGCGACGCCAGCTGTCCCCCGTCCTGCGCGTGCTCTTTCACACCTAGGCCCAGGAGTCGATGACCCATGCCCATGACCACTGCGAGAGCCGGGGGACTTCGTCCGCTGCCCCCGCTGCAGTCCCTGCGCCGGATCTTGGCGCTCATGTTCTCGGCCGTGCTGTTCGCCGTGACCGTCCCCCTCCTCTCCCTCGGCACGGCGCAGCCCGCCGCCGCGCTCGGCAACGGGCTCGCGTTGACCCCGCAGATGGGATTCAACGACTGGAACGCGTACGGCTGCAATGTCTCCGAGTCGCTGATCAAATCCACCGCGCAGGCGATGCACACCAACGGCATGCAGGCGGCGGGCTACTCGTACGTCAACATCGACGACTGCTGGATGACCCACAGTCGCGATTCCGGCGGTCATCTGGTGCCGGACCCGGCCAAGTTCCCCGACGGCATCAAGGGCACCGCGGACTACGTGCACTCGCTCGGGCTGAAGCTGGGGATCTACGAGGACGCGGGCACCGCGACCTGCGCGGGATACCCGGGCAGCCTGGGGCATGAGACCACGGACGCGCAGTCGTTCGCATCCTGGGGCGTGGACTACCTGAAGTACGACAACTGCAACAACACCGGCGTGCCCGCGCGGACCCGGTACACCGCGATGCGGGACGCCCTGGCGGCCACCGGCCGGCCCATCCTGTTCAGCCTGTGCAACTGGGGTCAGGAGAACGTGTGGACCTGGGGCGCGGACGTGGGCAACAGCTGGCGCACCACCGGGGACATCACCGCCGACTACTCCAGCATGCTGTCGATCTTCCACAGCAACGTGGGACTGGCCTCGTACGCCGGCCCCGGCCACTGGAACGACCCGGACATGCTGGAGGTCGGCAACGGCTCGCTGACGGCCACCGAGAGCCGCAGCGAGTTCAGTCTGTGGGCGGAGATGGCCGCGCCCCTGATCGCAGGCACCAACATCCCCTCGGCCAGTGCGAGCACCCTGTCCATCCTGACCAACTCCCGGGTGATCGCGGTCGACCAGGACCCCCTGGGCAAGCAGGGCACCATGGTCTCCTCCTCGGGCGGCCTGGACGTGCTCGCCAAGCCGCTGGCGGGCGGGGACGTGTCGGTGGCGCTGTTCAACGAGACCGGCTCGACGGCGACCATCAGCACCACCGCGGCCGCGATCGGGAAGACCGGGGCGTCCACTTATACCCTGACCGACCTGTGGTCGGGGGCGACCTCGACCACCTCGGGCACCATCAGCGCCTCGGTTCCGGCACACGGCACGGTGATGTACCGGGTCGCGGGCGGCACCAGCAGCGGCGGCGGTACCAGCGTGACCGGTGAGTTGCACGCGGTGGGCGCGGGCAAGTGCCTGGACGTACCGAACTCGACCACGACCGCAGGCGCCCAGGTGGAGATCTGGAGCTGCAACGGCGGGGCCAACCAGACATGGACGCATTCCACCTCCAACCAGCTCACCGTCTACTCCGGCAGCGCCCAGATGTGCCTGGACGCATACAACAACCAGGCCACCCCCGGGACGAAGGTGGAGATCTGGCCGTGCAACGGCCAGACCAACCAGCAATGGACGCTGAACGCCAACGGCACGATCACCGGGGTCCAGTCCGGCCTGTGCCTGGACGTCACGGGAGGGGCCACGGCTGACGGAGCCCTCGTCGAACTGTGGAACTGCAACGGCAGCAGCGGCCAGCAGTGGACGCTTGGATGAGTCCTTCGAAGGGTTCGGCTCGAATCCGTCACCGCCGCCGTCCTCCGGCAACCAGGAGATCGTCGGCCGGCAGTCGGGGCGCTGCCCCACCGGGCGGCACCGGCCTTTCAGAAGGTCTCGCAGGCCGGGACGCCACGTGGGGTCGGCCCGGTGCCCACCCACCGCTATGAACCGCACCACATCGACCGTCCGGGCAGCCTCCGAGGGGGCGAGCCGGAATCACTCACTCAAGGATGACGAGGTCTCCATGCGCAGACGAAGTTTCAGCCGCAGACGTCTGTCCGTGGCGCTCGCCACTGCGGTCGCGGCCCTGGTCACGTTGGCGGCGATGCTCGTCGCCAACCCGGCTCAGGCGGCCACCAGCGGCGCCTTGCGCGGTGTCGGTTCCGGCCGGTGTCTCGATGTGCCGAACGCCAACCAGACCGACGGCACGTACCTGCAGATCTGGGATTGCTCGGGCGGGACCAACCAGCAATGGACCTTGACGGACGGCAACCAGCTGACCGTGTACGGCAACAAGTGCCTGGATGTGCCGGGCCACGCCACCGCGGCCGGTACCCGGGTGCAGATCTGGTCCTGTAGCGGCGGTGCGAACCAGCAGTGGCGGGTGAACTCCGACGGCACGATCGTGGGCGTGGAGTCCGGGCTGTGCCTGGACGTCACGGGTGCCGGTACGGCCAACGGCACAGCGGTGGAGATCTGGACGTGCAACGGCGCCGGCAACCAGAAGTGGACCGGCCTGTCCGGGGCGGGCAGCACATGTTCTCTTCCGTCGACATACCGGTGGACGTCGACCGGTCCGTTGGCGCAGCCGGCGAACGGCTGGCTCTCGCTGAAGGACTTCACGACCGTGACGTACAACGGCAAGCACCTGGTCTACGCATCGAACGTGTCGGGATCGGGCTACGGCTCGATGATGTTCAGCCCCTTCACCAACTGGTCGGACATGGCGTCGGCCGGCCAGACCGGGATGAGCCAGTCCGCGGTGGCGCCCACGCTGTTCTACTTCGCGCCCAAGAACATCTGGGTCCTGGCGTCCCAGTGGGGTGCGTCGCCCTTCGTCTACCGCACGTCGAGCGATCCCACCAACCCCAACGGCTGGTCCGCGCCGCAGCCGCTGTTCACCGGCAGCATCCCCGGCTCCGCCCCGATCGACCAGACCCTGATCGGTGACGGCCAGAACATGTACCTGTTCTTCGCCGGTGACAACGGCAAGATCTACCGGGCGAGCATGCCGATCGGGAACTTCCCCGGCAACTTCGGCTCGTCGTACACGACGGTCATGAGCGACACGACGGTCAACCTGTTCGAGGCGCCGCAGGTCTACAAGGTCCAGGGCCAGAACCAGTACCTCATGATCGTCGAGGCGCGGGGTGCGAACGAGCAGCGCTACTTCCGCTCGTTCACGGCCTCCAGCCTGAGCGGTTCGTGGACCCCGCAGGCCGCCACCGAGAGCAACCCCTTCGCGGGCAAGGCCAACAGCGGCGCCACCTGGACCAACGACATCAGCCACGGTGACCTGGTCCGCAACAACCCCGACCAGACCATGACCATCGACCCCTGCAACCTGCAGTTCCTCTACCAGGGCAAGTCCCCCACCGCGGGCGGCCCCTACGACCAACTGCCGTGGCGGCCGGGTGTTCTCACCCTGCAGCACTGACCGCATCACCTCGAAGAACCCCAGCCCTGTGCCGGCTGGGGTTCCTCTCCTTTGTGCACGGGTGATCCTGTGACATGGCTGTGACTGGAGGAGTGGCTTCCGCCACAGCCCGGCCGGTGTGGTGCTGATGGGCTGGGTGGATGCGCAGAACCATCGTCGACGTCGCCGCCCTGAGCGCCCTCGCCGCGGCGGCGGCCGTCGTCCTGGCGGGTTGCGGTGCGGAGAAGGCCGACGCGCGCGGCGACGGAAGGACCCGGACCGGGGCCACCGGCGGTCCGGGAAGCGTCAGCGCCCAGCCGCTCTGCCCCTCCGACCGTCCCCGGTACGGCGCCGAGCCGTCCGACGAACCGGCCGCCACCGGGACCGGTCGTCCCTCGGGCACGCCGCTTCCCCTGCCCGGCGGTGAGGGCCCGGTCAAGGACGGCGTGCGGATCACCGGCCTGTTCGCCGGGGCGCGTGACCACCGCGGAGACTGCGATCTGCCGTCGTCGTTGTCCGCGGAGTTCGAGGTCACCAACCGCGGCACGGCGCCGGCGACGTACACGATCACGTTCAGGCTGCCGTCCGGCTCGGGTGGCCCGATCGACACCATCGAGAAGACCGTGCCGTCCGTGCGGCCCGGTCAGACCCTCGAGGGCACCGTCCCCGTGGGACACCTTCCCGCAGACCTGAAGAACGTGACCCGCGTGGAGGTCGCCAAGGTCCGCAGTGTCCCCGACGACGAAGCGCCCTCCGCGTCCGGACCCTGCCCCGCCTCGGGGATACGCCTGTACGCCGACGACGGTGACGCCGCCATGGGTCTGCGCGTCGTGGGCCTGCACCTGGAGAACTGCGGCACCGGCGTCTACCGGCTCAACGGCTACCCGCAGCTCCAGATCCAGGACGAGGATCACGGGCGCGTCGAGAGCGTGAGGATCGTCCACGGCGATGAGATCGCCTCCGGCACCGGAGCCGACGGCCCCCCTGAGCCGGTAGCCCTGCAGCCCGGGGAGCGCGCCTACGCGGGTCTCGTGTGGCGGAACACCATCGAAGGCGGAACTCCCGTGAACGCGCCGTACGTTCGCGTGTGGGCCAAGCCCGGCGCACGCCCGGTGACGGTGACCCCGGAACTCGACCTCGGCACCACCGGAAGGCTCGGTGTCGACCCGTGGAAGAAGGACACGGCATCGAGCTCCCCCGGCGCGCGGCCGTCCACCACGCCGTCCACGTCATGACGCCCACCTGTCCTCCGGCCGGCGACGGCGACGCCGGCGGGCGGACGGCGCCGTGCTCACCCGCCCGCCGGCTCCTGTTCAGGAGCGCGGACACTCCTTCCAGGCCATGTGGTACACGGTGCTGATGTCTCCGTCGGTCGAGTCCATGGTCATGAAGCTGACCTTGCCGGGCGCCGACGTGCCCGCGGTGACCCGCAGTTCGGTGTTGATGTTGAAGTTGCGCTGGACCCCGCAGGGCGCCCAGACGAGCTGCGCCCAGTCCGTGCTGTCGGTGGCCTGCCAGTTGTCGTTGTACGGGCCGTTGAAGGGGTGGCTGCGGTAGGCCGTGTTCGAGGAACCCTGGAAGTAGTACGAGGCCCGCTGGGTGCCGCTCGCGCCCTGCTGGAGCGAGGCGAAGCCGCGGTAGTCGGCGCTGGCGATGGCGTAGGTGAAGCCCTGCGGGACGTGCACGACCAGGTTGAGCTGGCAGTTCTTGCGGAAGGCGGTGGGGTCGGAACTCCCGCCGGCCTGGGCGAGGTAGTCGCTGTAGGTCACCGTGAAGGCGGTGTTGTCCTCCGAGACGGCGACGGCGGTGGTGCCCTGGGGGCAGCCGGAGCCGTTGACCGTGGCGATGTCGATGACGATCTTGTCCGGGGGCGGGTCGGTGAAGACGGGTGAGCCGTGCTGTGCCGGAATCGTGGTGGTGAGCAGAGCGGCGATGGCGCCGCTCAGGAGCAGTCCGCCGGCCATGGTTCTCCTTCGTTCGGTGGGGGGTGGGCGTACGCGAATGGTCATGAGCACGTCAAGAACACCCGCGCATGCTCCCGGACTGTGGAGAAATCATGGGTGAGCTGTGAAGGCCGGGAGCGCTCGCATCGTACGCAGTCGCCCATCGGGAGGCCAGGTCGATCCCCGGCCATTCGTCGACGGGACCACGCATGGCGGGTGTCGCGGCCAACGCCCACTCGCGCCGTGCCGGACCCTGTGCCGCCCCGCGTCGACGCCCCGCGCGTGCTGCGCCCGTGGCTTCAGCGGGGGCGCAGTTCCCCCGAGCCGCGGGGGATGAGCCGGGTGGGTATCTCCGTGGTTCGGGCCCGGGAGCGGTCGCCGTCCAGGCGGGTCAGCGCGATCGTCGCGGCCGCGGCGCCCATGGCCGCCGGGTCCTGGGCGACCACGGTGAGAGCGGGCTCGAGGACCTCGGCGAGTGGTATGTCGTCGAAGCCGACCAGCGCGACATCCTTGCGGTCGGCCCGGGCCAGTCCCAGCACGGCTCCCATGGACGCGAAGTTGTTCGCCGCGAACAGCGCCGTCGGCGGGTCGGCCAGGCTCAGCAGGCGCTCGGTGTCGGCCGCCGCCGACTCCATGTCGTGGCCGCCCGCCACCAGTGCTCTGTCGTACGGCAGTCCGGCTTCGGTGAGGGCGTCCCGGTAGCCCTGCAGACGCATGCGGCGGGTGTAGAGGTGGGTGGGCGAGTTGCCGATGAAGCCGATCCTGCGGTGGCCGTGCGCGATCAGGTGCGCGGTGCCTTCGCGTGCTCCCTGCCGGTTGGAGCTGAGCACGCTGTCCGCGGCCAGGCCGGTGCCGGGACGGTCGAGGAAGACCACCGGCAGCCCCGCGGAGCGCTCGGGCTTCAGATAGCCGTGGTCGGCTTTCACGATCGGCGACATGAGGAGGGCGCTGACCCGGCGGGCCAGGAACGTCCCGACCAGGGAGCGTTCGCGTTCGGCGTCCTGGGCGGAGGAGCCGACGAGGAGGGTGAGGCCCCGGCCGTGCGTCACCGACTCGATCCCGCTCACCACCGTGGCGAAGAATGGGTTGCTCATGTCAGGCACGATCAGCCCGATGGCGGTGTCGCTGCCGCCGAGGCGGATGTGCCGGGCCATGAGGTTGGGCCGGAAGCCCAGCCGCCGCACTGCCTCCATCACCCGCTCACGGGTCTCGGCGGCGACCGGCCCGTCATCGTTGAGCACCCGTGACACCGTCTTGGCGCTGACGCCGACCTGCTCCGCCACGTCGCTGAGCGTTGGCCGGCGTGCCACAGTCATGGTCGTATCCCCTCACATGAGGGCGGCGAGAGTGAGCCGTCCTGCTCCGCGCCACCCGTGGTGCTGTCAGTTCTCCGAGGGACCGGCCGCCCCCTGCGGCCTGCTCGTCGCCAATGACAGTACCCGTGCCGTCGTCCTCCGGCTGAAGCGCACCCGTCATGATCGGCGGACCTCGGACGTCGACTGGTCGTCCGGTTCGATCAGCTCCGTCCTGCGGCCGGCCGGTCAGCGCGGGGCAACGGACACTCCGGGTGACGATCCCGGGGGAGCCGTCCGGGCTTCCGGGGGAGCGGAAGACCCTCGGTTCGGCTGAATTTTCGATCCGCGTTCGAGTGGGGCGAGGGTCGGGGAGCGGGAAATTCCTCAGCGGCTCGCTTTTTGGATGCGACCACTCCTGACCAGCTCTGATCGCTTCGATGGCAAGCGGGAACGCGCGACCGACACGGTTATCGGTCTGTCGTACGACAGGTCATACCAGAGCGGGAAGCTCTCCGGATGACTTTGTCAACAGCCCACCCCGCGTGCCTCACGGACGACTACTCTGAGTGTCCGTCGGGCGACGCAGGGCCGGAACGTCGGCTCTGTCGACCGGCGCCGCGATGGCGCGTGCCCGAGTCGCGCAGACCCGCGGGAGCCCCACGCCCCCCGACGCACCCAGGACGAGGACGCCGATGTCTCACCTTCGCGCACCCGCCGCACGCGAAGACCGCCGCGAGGGCGGGCGGCACGGGCGGCCGGCCGCCCACGCGGTCCCTCCGCACCCCGAGATCCGGATACGGCCCCAACTGCGGCGTCTGGCCGTCCTGCCGCCCCTTGCCGTGGCCCTCTCCGCCTGCGCCGCTGTGCTCTTCGCGGTCCGTACCACCGGCGCACGCCCCACGCTCGCGCTCTGGGCCGTGCTCGCGGGCTCCCTCGGAGTCACCGTGGTGGGCATCCTGATCGCCGCCGTGGCCGCCGAACGCGCCGCCCGGTCCGTGACCGGCCGACTCGACGCGTTGCGCCGAGAGAGCGCCCGCGACGAGGCCGACCTGCGCGCCCTCGTGGAGGCGCTGCGCCGCGGTGAGACACCGCCCGTGCGTGCGCCGCGCGGCACACCCGCGGCCGACGCCGACGAGTTCGAACAGCTCGCCGCGGAGCTGGCACGCGCCCACGACGGCGCCGTCGCCGCGGTCGTCCAGGCGGCACAGCTCTCCAGCCGGGCGGACAGCGAACAGAAGCTCGAGGTGTTCCTGAACCTCGCACGGCGGTTGCAGTCGCTCGTGCACCGGGAGATCTCCATCCTGGACGAGCTGGAGAACGACATCGAGGACCCCGACCTGCTCAAGGGCCTCTTCCACATCGATCACCTCGCCACCCGCATCCGGCGCCACGCCGAGAACCTCGCCGTGCTCGGTGGCGCCGTCTCCCGCCGGCAGTGGAGCAACCCGGTCCCCATGACCGAGGTGCTGCGCTCCGCGACGGCCGAGGTCGAGCAGTACACGCGGGTCAGACTCGTGCCGCCGGTCGACGGCAGCCTGCGCGGACACGCCGTGGCCGACGTGATCCACCTGCTGGCCGAACTCGTCGAGAACGCCACGGTGTTCTCGCCGCCGCACACCCAGGTGGTGCTGCGTGCGAGCCTCGTCACCTCGGGGCTCGCCGTGGAGGTCGAGGACCGCGGGCTCGGCATGCCCCAGGCCGAGCAGAACAAGATGAACGCCCTGCTCGCCGACCCGGACCAGTTCAGCGTCGCCGGTCTCCTGGCGGACGGCCGCATCGGTCTGTTCGTGGTCTCCCAGCTCGCCCGCCGGCACGGCATCCACGTCCGGCTGCAGACCAACATCTACGGCGGTGTGCAGGCCGTGCTCGTCCTGCCGCGAGGGCTGCTCGGCCCGGCACCGGGCGCGGCCGCGACGATGACACCGGTTGCACCGCAGGGCACCGCGGTCCCCACGGGCGGCGGGAGTACCGCAGGCGCGGTCGGCCCCCGGGTCCCGGCGGCCGCGACCAGCCCGCGGGGCACGGCCAGCGCCGCCGACCCGTGGCCGACCGTCACCGCGGCCGACCCGTACACCACGGCCGTCGCGGCCTCGCCCCACACCCGTCCCACTCCCCATCCCACCGCCCCCGCGTCCGAACACCCCGTACCTCACGAACCGCGTCGGCCGGCACCCGACGGCCCCCCGGCCGACCCCGTCCGGAGCGCATTGCCCGTCCGCGTCACCCACGCACCACGGCCCACCCCCGCCGAGGCCCGGCCCGGTATCCGCCCCGCCGACCGCGCGACCCTCGCGGAGAACGCGACCAGACCGCCGGTGCCGCGCGTCGACGCGGCGAGCGCGGCCCTGAGCAGACCCTCGCTGCCCCGCCGCCGTGCCCAGGAACACCTCGCGCCACAGCTCCGCGGCGGCCCCACCGCGCCCGTCCACCAGGACGCCGACCGGTACACCGGCCACGACCCGGGCCTGATGGCCGCGTTCCGTCGGGGCATCGGCCTCGCGGAAGCCCTCCGTGAGTCGACCCCGGCCGAGCATGACCTGACAGACCGCCACGACGGGAGCAGTACGGCCGGATGACCGCCCCGACCCCACCCGCTCCCGCAGACCCGCGTACCCCAAGGAGTCGATCCACCATGGCGAGCGAAGCGCCGACCGCCCAGGCACATGACCTCGACTGGCTGATGAGCGGCCTCGTCCAGCGCGTACCGCACACCACGAGCGCGGTCCTCCTCTCCTGCGACGGGCTGGTGAAGGCCGGTCACGGCCTCGACCCCGACAGCGCCGACCACATGGCCGCCCTCGCCTCCGGCCTCTATGCCCTCGGCCGCAGCGCCGGCGTCCGCTTCGGGGACGGCGGCGACGTACGGCAGGTCGTCGTCGAACTCGACTCGACCCTGCTGTTCGTCACCACCGCCGGCTCCGGCACCTGTCTCGCCGTCCTGGCCGGTCGCGAGGCCGACGCGGCGGTCCTCGGCTACGAGATGGCGATGCTCGTCAAGAGCGTGCGACCGTACCTGACGGCCGCGCCCCGCCGAAGCGCCGACCAGACCACGGCGATGCGGTCTTGAGCGTCACCACGGCCGGTGACGGCCCCTGGCTCGACGACGCGGCCGGGCGCCTGGTGCGCCCCTTCACGATCAGCAACGGCCGTACCCACCCGACCGCCGCGCTGGACCTCCTGTCACAGGTGAGGGCAACCGGCTCACCCCCCCCTCGGCCCCCTCGGCCCGGAGCACGCCCTGGCGCTCGGCCTGTGCCGTTCGCCCGTCCCGGTCGCCGAGGTCGCAGCCCACCTGAGGCTGCCGGCGGCGGTCACGAAGGTGCTGCTGTCCGACCTCGTCGACTGCGGGGCGCTCACCACCAAGCTCCCCGCACACCACCACAACCCCACCGACCGGTCCCTTCTGGAGGCAGTGCTCGATGGACTACGACGACAGCTCTGATCCCTTCCCCGCCGCGCTGAAGATCCTGGTGGCGGGAGGGTTCGGCGTCGGCAAGACGACCTTCGTGGGCGCGGTGAGCGAGATCGCGCCGTTGAGCACGGAGGAACTGCTCACCACAGCCGGCGCCGCCACCGACCGCCTCGACGGCATCGAGGGCAAGCTCGAGACGACGGTGGCGATGGACTTCGGCCGGATCACCCTGGACCCCAAGCATGTGCTGTACCTGTTCGGGACGCCCGGACAGGAGCGCTTCTGGTTCATGTGGGACGAACTGTCGGAGGGCGCGCTCGGCGCGGTGATCATCGCCGACACCCGGCGCTTGGAGGACTGCTTCGCCGCCGTCGACTTCTTCGAGCGCCGCGGCCTCGGATTCATCATCGCCGTCAACGAGTTCGACGGCGCCCACCGCTACGACCCGGAAGAGGTGCGCGCCGCCCTCGACCTGCATCCCGGGATCCCCGTCGTGCGCTGCGACGCCCGGATCTCCAGCTCCGGGATTCAGACCCTGCTGACGCTCGTCCGCCACCTTCTGGCGCAGACGCCGGCACCCGCCACGAGCCGCGGAGCCCGCGCATGAGACTGAGCCGACTGCTCCTGACCCCTCAGGACGGGGACGCCCCCGAGCGCGTCCGCAGGCTGCGCCGACTCGGCCTCGGAGAGCGCGCGGAACCGGAGTTCGACGCCTTCGCGGACCGGCTCGCGGGGCTCGCCGAGGTGCCGTACGCCATGGTCACCTTCGTCCAGGAACACCGTCAGTACTTCTCGGGACTCCACCAGCCCGACGACCGCCCCCTCATCGCGCCCGCGGACCCGGACGGCGCCGCCGGCGAACCGGTCCGCCACCTGGGCCGCGAGTACGGCTTCTGCCCGCATGTGGTCGTCCGGCGCAAGGCCCTGGTCCTGGAGGACGTCCGTGACTACCCCCGCTTCGCCGGCAATCCGCTCGTGGACGAAGCCGGCGTCCGCTCCTACCTGGGCGCCCCGCTCATGGACGGCACGGGCGTAGCTCTCGGCACGGTCTGCGCCCTCGATGTGCGACCGCGCCCCTGGGGCCGCGCGGGCCTGGACACCATCAAGTCGCTGGCGGCGGAACTCGCCGAGCGGATCGCCACCAGGGAGACCGGTGATGCCGAGCGCGCCTGACGGCAGGACCCGGGGCGGTGCGGAAGCGCCGGGCCTGAGGGGAAGCGGTCGGCAGCGCGGGGCCTGAGGCAAGGCGGTCGACAACGTGAGGCGTCGAAGTACGGCGGTCGACAACGTGAGGCGTCGAAGAAAGGCGGTCGGCAGCGCAAGGCGTGAAGGAAAGCTGCGGTCGCGCTTAAGAAATCCTCGATGGACCGCCGATCCCCGATGCGGCAGATTTCTGAGCGACTTCACATCCTTCCCCCGGCGCAGGGCCCCTTCGGCATGCCCCGCGCCGGGCCTCACTCCCAGGAGCCGTAGCGTTGAAGGCGCTGGTCAAGGACAAGCCGGAACCAGGGCTCCGGCTCACGGACGTTCCGGAGCCCGCCGTCGGACCCGGTGACGTACTGATCAAGGTGCTGCGGACCGGGATCTGCGGAACCGACCTGCACATCCGCGCCTGGGACGGCTGGGCGCAGCAGGCGATCCGCACGCCCCTGGTCGTCGGGCACGAGTTCGTGGGCGAGGTCGTCGCCATCGGACGGGACGTCACCGATGTGGGCGTCGGTGACCGGGTCAGCGGCGAGGGCCACCTGGTGTGCGGGAAATGCCGCAACTGCCTCGCCGGGCGCCGCCATCTGTGCCGGGCGACCGTCGGGCTCGGTGTCGGGCGGGACGGCGCGTTCGCCGAGTACGTGGTGCTGCCCGCCACGAACGTGTGGGTGCACCGCGTCCCCGTCGATCTCGATGTCGCCGCGATCTTCGACCCGTTCGGCAACGCCGTGCACACCGCCCTGTCGTTCCCGCTGGTCGGCGAGGACGTCCTGATCACCGGTGCCGGCCCGATCGGCCTGATGGCCGCCGCCGTGGCCCGGCATGCGGGCGCCCGCAACGTCGTCATCACCGACGTCAGCCAGAAGCGCCTGGACCTCGCCCGCAAGATCGGCGTGAGCCTCGCCCTGAACGTCTCCGAGGCGACCATCGCCGACGGCCAGCGCGAACTCGGCCTGCGAGAGGGCTTCGACATCGGCCTGGAGATGTCCGGCCGCCCCGAGGCGATGCGCGACATGATCGCCAACATGACGCACGGCGGCCGCATCGCGATGCTCGGTCTGCCGTCCCAGGAGTTCCCCGTCGACTGGGCGCGCATCGTCACCTCGATGATCACCGTCAAGGGCATCTACGGCCGCGAGATGTTCGAGACCTGGTACGCGATGTCCGTCCTGCTGGAGGGCGGCCTCGACCTGGCACCCGTGATCACCGGCCGGTACGACTACCGCGACCACGAGGCTGCGTTCGCCGACGCGGCGAGCGGCCGCGGCGGCAAGATCATCCTCGACTGGACCGCGTAACTCCCTCCCACCGCAAGCACTTTCAGGAGCCTCTCCATGTTCGACTCCGTGCGCGACGACCTGCGCGCCACCCTCGACGAGATCCGCGCCGCCGGGCTGCACAAGCCCGAGCGCGTGATCGGCACCCCGCAGTCCGCGACCGTCAGCGTCACCGCGGGCGGCCGCCCCGGCGAGGTGCTCAACTTCTGCGCCAACAACTACCTCGGCCTCGCCGACCACCCCGAGGTGATCACCGCCGCCCACGCGGCGCTGGACCGCTGGGGCTACGGCATGGCGTCGGTGCGTTTCATCTGCGGCACCCAGGAGGTCCACAAGGAGCTCGAGGCGCGCCTTTCGGCCTTCCTCGGCCAGGAGGACACCATCCTGTACTCCTCCTGCTTCGACGCCAATGGAGGCGTGTTCGAGACTCTTCTCGGCGAGCAGGACGCGGTCATCTCCGACGCCCTCAACCACGCCTCGATCATCGACGGCATCCGCCTGTCCAAGGCCCGCCGCTTCCGCTACGACAACCGCGATCTCGCTGATCTGGAACGGCAGTTGAAGGAGGCCACGGAGGGCGGCGCCCGCCGCAAGCTGATCGTCACGGACGGCGTGTTCTCCATGGACGGCTATGTGGCCCCGCTGCGCGAGATCTGCGACCTCGCGGACCGCTACGACGCCATGGTCATGGTCGACGACTCGCACGCCGTCGGCTTCGTCGGCCCCGGCGGCCGGGGCACCCCCGAGTTGCACGGGGTCATGGACCGCGTCGACATCGTCACGGGCACCCTCGGCAAGGCGCTCGGCGGCGCCTCCGGCGGTTACGTCGCCGCCCGCGCCGAGATCGTCGCCCTGCTGCGCCAGCGCTCCCGGCCGTACCTCTTCTCCAACACCCTCGCCCCGGTGATCGCCGCGGCCTCCCTCAAGGTGCTCGACCTGCTGGAGTCGGCGGGCGACCTGCGCGAGCAGCTGCACGAGAACACCGCTCTCTTCCGCCGCCGGATGACCGAGGAGGGCTTCGACATCCTGCCGGGCGACCACCCGATCGCCCCGGTCATGATCGGTGACGCCGCGAAGGCCGGACGCATGGCCGAGCTGCTCCTGGAGCGGGGCGTGTACGTCATCGGCTTCTCCTACCCGGTGGTCCCGCAGGGCCAGGCCCGGATCCGGGTGCAGCTGTCGGCGGCGCACTCCACGGACGACGTCCACCGCGCCGTCGACGCCTTCGTGGCGGCGCGCGCGGAACTGGACGTCTGAGGCGACCCGACCTCTTGCGATAATCGGTCGCATGATCGAAGCGCGGCGGCTGCACATCCTCCGTGCGGTGGCCGACCACCGCACGGTGACGGCCGCTGCCGCCGCGCTCTACCTCACCCCCTCCGCGGTGTCGCAGCAGCTCACCGCGCTGGAACAGGAGACCGGCCACCGGCTCGTCGAGCGTGGCGCCAAGGGCGTACGGCTCACTCCGGCCGGCGAGATCCTGCTCAGCCACACCCATGCCGTCCTGGCCCAGCTGGAGCGCGCCGAGGCCGAGCTTGCGGCCTACGGCGCGGGCTCGGCGGGCACGGTGACGCTGGCCTCCTTCGCCACCGGCATCGGTCTGGTCGTCGCCCCCGCGCTGGCCCGGCTCGCCCGCAGCGCGCCCGGCATCCGGGTCCGCGTCCAGGACTCGGAGGGCGACGAGAGCCTGCCGATGGTCCTCGACCGCCAGGTCGACGTGGCGGTCGCCGTGGAGTACCGGGGTGCTCCGGACGCCGACGATCCCCGGCTCACGCACATCCCGCTGTACGCCGAGCCCTTCGACGCCGTCGTACCGGTCACCCACCGCCTCGCCGGCGCCCCCGAGGTTCCGCTCGCCGAGCTGGCCAAGGATCCGTGGATCGGCCCCTACCCCGGCAACCCCTGCCATGACGTGGTGGTCCTGGCGTGCGAGCACGCCGGATTCCAGCCCCGCCTCGAGCACTCCTCGGACGACTTCCGGGCGGTCGTCGCCCTCGCCTCGGCGGACGCGGGAGTGGCACTGGTGCCCCGCTCGGCCCTGCGCGGCATGGACCTCACCGGCGTGGTGGTCCGTCCGGTCGACGGTGTCGCGCCCACGCGCCGGGTCTTCGCAGCCGTGCGCCGGGGCGCGGAGGAACATCCCCTGATCCGCCCGGTGCTGGAGGCGCTGACAGAGGCGGCGACGACGGACTGACGGGCGCGCCCGTTTCGGAGAACCGAGAATCCCCAGGGCGGAGCTACTGACACGTCTCCCGTATTCGGGATAGCCTCTCGAATATGGGAAACGACCTCATCGACTCCGTCGACGCCCGGCTGGCTGCCCGTCTCGCCGAGCTACGGGCCGAACGCGGCTGGTCGCTGGACGAGCTGGCCGAGCGCAGCGGGGTCAGCCGCTCGACCCTGTCCCGCGCCGAACGCGCCGAGATCAGCCCCACCGCCGCGCTGCTGAACCGGCTGTGCGCCGTCTACGGCCGGACGATGTCCCGGTTGCTCGGCGAGGTGGAGGCGGAGCCCGCGCAGGTCGTGCGTGCCACCGACCAGGTGGTGTGGCAGGACGCGGCGTCCGGCTTCCTGCGGCGGTCGGTGTCCCCTCCGCACCCCGGACTGCGCGGCGAACTCGTCGAGGGACGGCTCGCGGCGGGAGCCGACATCGCCTACGACCGGCCGCCCGTGCCAGGGCTGGAACAGCACATCTGGGTCCTCGACGGAACGCTGCAGGTGACCGCGCAGGACGTCGAACACCGCCTCGGCGCCGGCGACTGCCTGCGAATGCGGGTCTGGGGGCCGACGCGGTTCCGCTGCCCGGGGCCGGAGGACGTGCGGTACACGCTGGTGGTGGTGCTCCCGTGACCGTGATCGACGGACTCGGCGGGGACGAGGTGCGGGCACGCTCCGAGGAACTGGCCGACCTGCTGACCGACACCGTGCACGGCGGGGCGTCCATCGGCTTCCTCGCACCGCTGGACCGTGCGGAGGCCGTGGCCTGGTGGAAGGCGCGGGCGGACGCGGTCGACGCGGGCGGCCTCGCGGTGTGGGTGGCCCGGGCGGGGGACCGGGTGACGGGCACGGTGAGCCTCGCCTTCCCGGACAAGCCGAACGGTCGACACCGGGCCGAACTGGTCAAACTCATGGTGCACAGCGAGGCCCGCGGCAAGGGCCTCGCACGCCGGCTGCTGGCCACCGCGGAGCGGGCCGCCGCCGAGGCCGGGATCACCCTGCTCCACCTGGACACGGAGACCGGCAGCCCCGCCGAGTCGCTGTACCGCTCCGCGGGCTGGACCAGGGTCGGCTCGATACCGGACTTCGCGGCGACCCCGGCGGGCGTCCTGCAGCCCACGACGATCTTCTACAAGCAGGTGGCGCCGCTCTCTCGTTGACCTGCCGCCCGATTGTCAGTGGTGTTGGCTACCGTGCGGGACATGCCGGACGCCGAAGACGTACGCCGTATCGCCCTCTCCCTGCCGGACAGCACGGAGAAGATCGCCTGGGGCATGCCCACGTTCCGGGTCGCGGGGAAGATGTTCGCCACGCTGCCCGAGGACGAGTCGTCCATGGCGGTGCGGTGCCCCAAGGAGGAGCGGAACGAACTGGTCCTGGCGGAGCCAGGGAAGTTCTGGGTCGCCGATCATGAGGCACAGTTCGCCTGGATCCGGGTGCGCCTCGCCGTGCTGGAGGACGAGAGCGAGCTGCGCGACATCCTCGCCGACTCATGGCGCCAGGCGGCACCGCCCCGCCTCCTCGACCTCCATCCTGACCTGGGCCTCCCGGCGGCGGAGGGACGCGGCGAGTGAACGCCGGATAAAGGGATGCGCGACCACGGCCCCGAGTGCGGTATTGTTTCTGTGCACGTTGGGCCAGGGGAAACCCCAGGTCAGACGGGCAACGGGACGTGGCGCAGCTTGGTAGCGCACTTGACTGGGGGTCAAGGGGTCGCAGGTTCAAATCCTGTCGTCCCGACTTGCGGAACAGCGGGTCGGAGGTCGTATCGGAGGATGCCGATACGACCTCCGACTCGTTTCCGGAGCATCGTGGCGGCGGTCGGCTGCTTCGCCGTCCCCTCAGTCGAGCACCTGGCCGGGACGGAGAGGACCGCACCGGCCCGGCGAGCCGTGTGCGGGCTGGTCCCTCACAGGTTGATCATGTGCCCGGCCAGGCCGTGCAGCGCGTCCTGGACGGCCTCGCTCAGCGTGGGATGCGCGTGCACGTTCCTGACGAGCTCGGTCACCGTCAGGTCCCATTTCTGCGCGAGGGTAAGTTCCGGGAGCAGTTCCGTGACGTCCGGCCCGATCAGGTGGCCCCCCAGGAGTTCGCCGTGGCGGGCGTCGCTGATGAGCTTCACGAAGCCGGCCGTTTCGCCGAATCCGTGCGCCTTGGCGTTCGCGGTGAAGGGGAACTTCGCGACACGGACGTCGAACCCCTCCTTCCTGGCCTCCGCCTCGGTCCAGCCGAAGCTCGCGATCTGGGGCCGGCAGAAGGTGGCGCGGGGAATCATGCGGTAGTCGAGTTCCATCGTCTCGGCGCCCGCGATGGTCTCCGCCGCGATGACGCCCATGGCCTCCGCCGTGTGCGCGAGCATCAGTTTCGCCGTCACGTCCCCGATGGCGAAGATGTGCGACTGGCTGGTGCGGCACCGGCCGTCGACGTCGATCGCGCCGCGATCCGTGAGCTTGACGCCCGCGTTCGCCAGCCCGTATCCGGCCGTGCGGGGCTGAAAGCCCGTGGCCTGGAGCACCTTCTCCGCTTCCAGTGTCTTCTCCTGCCCGGCCTGCGAGACGACGACGCGGACGCCGTCCGCGGTCTCCTCCATGGACTCCACACGGGTGGAGGTCATGACCGTGATCCCCTGCCGGCGGAACTGCCGGGCGAGCTCCGCCGAGACCTCCTCGTCCTCCAGGGGAGCGACCCGGTCGAGGAACTCGACCAGCGTGACCTCGACGCCGTAGGCCCGCAGCAGGTAGGCGAACTCCACGCCGATGGCACCGGCGCCCGCGATGACGATGCTGGCCGGGAGGCTGTCGGAGAGGATCTGCTCCTCGTAGGTCACGATGCGTCGGCCGAGACGGGTGCCCGGCAGCAGCTTCACGGTCGAACCGGTGGCGATGACGCAGTGGGCGAAGGTGAGGGTGGCCTCTTCACCGGACATCCGGACGTTCATCGTGTGCGGGTCGATGAACGACCCCTGGCCCTCGAACTGCGCGATGCCGTTCTTGCGCATCAGGTAGCCGACGCCTTTGGCCCGCCCGTCGGCCACCTTGCGGCTCCTGAGGTACGCCGCCCGGTAGTCGAGGCCCACCTGCCCGTCGAACTTCAGGCCGTAGGCGTCCGCTTCGTGGACGACGAGGTGAGCCAGTTCCGCGTTCCTCAACAGCGCCTTCGCGGGGATGCACCCGATGTTCAAGCAGATGCCGCCCCAGAACCGACCTTCGACGACAGCGGTCCTCAGGCCGAGTTGGGCGGCGCGAATGGCTGCCACATAACCGCCGGGACCTGCCCCCAGGACCACGACATCGAACTCTGCGTTCATGGATCGACCTTACCGTCCAATCAAGTTTTCGCCCGCTTGATCGCAACGGCTCAGCCCGGCCCGGGCCGGGCCCGCCGGTTCGGCATGTCGGTGTCCGGGTCGGGCTCCCGCGGGGGGGGAGCCCGGTGGTGCGCCGGTCTCAGATGACCTCCGTCTCCGTGCGGCCCGGCGTGCCCCAGAGGGTGTGGTAGCTCCCCTCGCGGTCGACGCGCCGGTAGGTGTGGGCGCCGAAGTAGTCGCGCTGGCCCTGGGTGAGCGCGGCCGGCAGGCGGTCGGCGCGCAGGGAGTCGTAGTACGACAGCGCGGCGGAGAACGCGGGCACCGGCACACCCCGGCGGGCCGCGGTCGCGATCACCTCGCGCCACGGCACCTGCGCCTCGGCGATCTCCGCGGCGAAGCCCGCGTCCGACAGCAGGCTGACCAGGCGCGGATCGGCCGCGTAGGCGGCACGTATGCGATCCAGGAAGGCGGCGCGGATGATGCAGCCGCCGCGCCAGATCTTCGCGACGGCCCCCAGGTCGATCTTCCAGCCGAACTCCCTGGCCGCGTCCAGGATCATCTTCCAGCCCTGGTCGTAGGCGATCAGCTTGGAGGCGTACAGGGCCTGCTCCACCTGCGCGGTGAAGCGCTCGGCCTCGTACGGGGTCAGGTCCCAGTTCGTCCCGCCGGGCAGCCCCCGGTACGCGGCGCGCAGCGCGGACTGGCCGGAGGCGGCGCGGGCGAAGGTGGCCTGGGCGATCGCGGTCACCGGGGAGCCCAGTTCCAGCGCGGTCTGCACGGTCCAGCGCCCGGTGCCCTTCTGCCCGGCCGCGTCGGCGACGACGTCCACGAACGGCCTGCCGGTCGCCGCGTCCACATGGGACAGCACCTCCGCCGTGATCCCGATCAGATACGAGTCCAGGCGCCCCTTGTTCCACTGGCGGAAGATCTCCGCGATCGCGGCGGGGGAGAAGCCGGCCACCTGGCGCAGCAGGTCGTAGGCCTCGCCGATCAGCTGCATGTCGGCGTACTCGATGCCGTTGTGGACCATCTTGACGAAGTGCCCGGCGCCGTCGATGCCGACATGGGTCGCGCACGGTTCGCCGTCCACCTTGGCGCTGATCTTCTCGAACATCGGGCCGAGTGCGGCGTACGACTCCGGTGAGCCGCCGGGCATGATGCTCGGCCCGTTGAGCGCCCCCTCCTCGCCGCCGGAGACGCCCACGCCGACGAAGTGGATGCCACGCTCGCGCAGCGCCCGCTCACGGCGCCGGGTGTCGGCGAAGTGCGCGTTGCCCCCGTCGATGATCATGTCGCCGGGTTCCAGGAGCGGGGCGAACTCCTCGATCACGGCATCGGTCGCCGCCCCCGCCTGCACCATGATCATCAGGCGGCGGGGTCGCTCCAGCGCCGCCACGAACTCCTCGGGCGTCTCCGCGGCCACGAACGTGCCCTCGTGCCCGAAGTCCTCGATCAGCGCCTTGGTCCTGGCCGGGGTGCGGTTGTGCACGGCGACGGTGTAGCCGTTGCGCGCGAAGTTCCGGGCCAGGTTGCGGCCCATCACCGCGAGCCCGGTGACGCCGATCTGCGCGGTCGCCTGCATGCTGTGCTCCTTGGGTCCGGATCCGGCGCGCCCGCGTGTCGGACGGGCGCGACGGATGTCGCTCGGTGCGGCTCGTACCGCTGTACCGATCAGGTACGGACGGCGGGGCGGGAGTTGCTCACCGCCGGGGAGCCGTAGCGTGCGGGAACCGGAGCCGGGTCAGGTCCCGACGACGTGGAGGGAGGCCCACAGCGCCACCACCGCGCCCGCCAGCGCGGTCGGCACGGCGATCGCGCCGAGGCGCGTGAACTCCTTGAGGTCGACGCCGTGCTCGTGCTGGTGGACGATCCGGCGCCACAGCAGCGTGGCCAGGGAACCGGCGTAGGTGAGGTTGGGGCCGATGTTCACGCCGAGCAGAACGGCGAGCACCGCTCCGGGACCGGACGGGGCGGCCAGCGGCAGCAGCACCAGGACCGCCGGCAGGTTGTTGATCAGGTTGGCCAGCACGGCCGCCAGGGCCGCGACCCCGAGCAGCGCGGGCAGACCGGTGCCACCGGGGATCACCTGACCGAGAGCGCTCGCGAGGCCGTTGTC
This sequence comes from Streptomyces sp. NPDC001796, assembly GCF_042892355.1. Classification (NCBI taxonomy): domain Bacteria; kingdom Bacillati; phylum Actinomycetota; class Actinomycetes; order Kitasatosporales; family Streptomycetaceae; genus Streptomyces; species Streptomyces sp. NPDC001796. The sequence goes on from NZ_JBIAUC010000003.1 coordinate 342,655, forward strand.
GACGACCGCGCGCACCACGACGCCCAGCGCCAGCACGAACGCCAGGAAGGACGGCGCCGCCGCGCGCACCACCGTCAGCGGGGTGGCCCGGCGCCGGAGGAGCCCGCGCACGGCCAGCACCAGCGCCCCGGCCGCCGCCGACCACGCCGGGTCGATGCCCAACGCGGAGGCCACCACGAACCCCGCCAGCGTGCAGGCGACCGTCACCAGCGCGAACAGCGGCAGCTTCGGCGGCTCGCCGTGGTCCTCGTCGGTGGCTCCCGCGTCCAGGTCGTGGCGGAAGAAACGCCGGAAGACGGTGTACTCGGCGGCCACCGCCACCAGCCACGGCAGAGCCATCAGCGCGGCGAAACGGGTGAAGCTCAGCCCGGCCGCGCCGAACGCGAGCAGATTGGTGAGATTGGAGACCGGCAGCAGCAGCGAGGCGGTGTTCGACAGATGGGTGCAGGCGTACAGATGCGGCTTCGGGCGGGCGCCCATGCGGGCCGCGGTGGCGAACACGACGGGGGTGAGCAGCACGACGGTGGCGTCCAGGCTGAGCACCGCGGTGATCACCGAGGCGAGCGCGAACACCGCGGTCAGCAGCCGCCCGGGACGACCCGCCGCCCAGCGCGCCATCCACGCGCCGCAGGCCTGGAACAGCCCCTCGACGTCACAGAAGTGGGCCAGCACCAGCACGGCCGCCAGGAAGCCGACCACCGGGCCCAGGCGCTCGGCCTCGGCCCGCGCGTGATCCAGGGAGATGGCGCCGGTCAGGATGGCGATCCCGGCGGCCGGAACCGCCCAGACGGCCTCCGGCAGTTTGAAGGGACGCACCACCGCGCCGGCCAGGACGGCGACGAGGAGCACGACGGAGAGAGCCTCGGCGAGCGGGGTGTTCAGGGTTCGGTCCTTCCGCGAAAGGATCGGCGGTGCCCGTCCATCACACCAGATCCGTCTGTGACGCCTTTCCCCGAGGCACCCTCATGACGGCGGGTTCCCTTCCCCGGCCACCGTCACGTGCCCGCACGCAGCCTCCAGCCGTGGTCCACCGGTCCGATGCCGGCGCCGAGCGCGAAGCCCGCGGCGATCGCCTCCGTGACGTACGCCTTGGCCTGCCGCACCGCCTCCGGCACCGTGAGGCCCCGCGCGAGACCGACCGCGACGGCCGAGGCGAGGGTGCAGCCCGTGCCGTGGGTGTGGCGGTTGTCGTGGCGCGGAGCGCGCAGCCAGTGCTCCTGCCGGCCGTCCGTGAGCAGGTCGGCGGCCTCGCCGGGCAGATGCCCGCCCTTCACGAGCACCCACCGGGGCCCGTACGACAGCAGGCGGTCGGCCGCGCGGCGCATGCCCGCCTCGTCGGTCACCGTGAGGCCGGTCAGCTCCGCGACCTCGTCCAGGTTCGGCGTGGTCACCGTGGCGAGCGGCAGCAGCCTGGTCCGTACCGCGTCCAGGGCGTCGTCGGCGAGCAGCCGGTCGCCGTGTTTGGAGACGCTCACCGGGTCCACCACGACCGGTGCCGGAACGTCCGTGAGCAGGTCGGCCACCGCCGTGACCAGCGCGGGCGAGGCGAGCATGCCCGTCTTGACCGCCTGTACGCCGATGTCGTCGACGACACTGCGGTACTGGGCGCGCACCGCCTCCACGGGCAGCTCCCACGCCCCCTGCACTCCCACGGAGTTCTGCGCCGTGACCGCGGTGATCACGCTCATCCCGTGGGCGCCGAGCGCCAGCATGGTCTTCAGGTCGGCCTGGATCCCGGCGCCGCCGCCGGAGTCGGAGCCGGCGATGGTCAGGACGCGGGGCGGCGCGGTCATGCGCGGCCCTCCTCTCGGACGCGCACGCGAATCTCCTCTCGGACGCGCAGCGGGGCATACAGCGCGAGGGCCACCAGGAACGCCACGTAGTACGAGACGTCGGCGCCGTGCAGCGCGTGGGCGGCCGGACCCACGTACAGGCCGGTGTCCATGAACGGCACCGCCGCGGCGAAGGCGCCGACGAACGCCAGCAGCGGCGGCCACACCGAGCGCGGCCGCGCGGTCCCGGCGGCGAGGTCGACCGCGGTGCCGCGCCGTGCGAGCCAGTCGACGACCACGATGGCCACGAACCCCGGGATCCAGTAGCTCACGAACAACAGCACGTTCTGGAAGCGGGCGGTGGTGTTCGCCGCGTGCATCCACAGCACCAGCGGGAAGCCCAGCACCACCGCGAGGGCGGCCGCCACCGGACGCGGCAGGCGCACCCCGACGGTCTGCAGCGCCAAGGAGCCGCTGTAGTCGTTCATCGCGTTGCTGGCGAGCGCCGCGAGCGCGACGGCCAGCAGTCCGAAGGCGCCGGCCGCGCCCCCGCCCAGTACATGGTCCACGCCCGCGGCCGTCTGGTCGGTCAGGACCGAGGCGCCCCACAGCCCGAGGACCTGCACGGCGACGAAGGACACCACGAGGCCGAGCAGCGTGCACCAGAACATCCGGGGGCGTGACGTGCCGCGCGGCAGATAGCGGCTGAAGTCGCTGGCGTACGGCGCCCAGGACAGCGAAAGGCTGAGCGCGATGGTGCTGGTCAGCACGAAGGCGCCCGCCCGGTCCGCGCCGTGCGCGGTGCCCGTCCAGGCGGGGTGCACGCTGCCCGCCATGCGCAGGGCGATCAGCGCGAAGGCGGCCGCCAGCACGAACGTCATGACGAGCTGCAGCCGGTGGATCGCCTCGTATCCGAGGACCCCGAGGGCCCCTTGCGCCAGCATCACCACAAGGACGCCCAGCCAGAACGGCCAGCCGGCGAGCCGCGCCAGCGCATCACCGCCGAACAGCCCGATCAGCGCGTCCCAGGCGATCGAGGACAGCCACTGCAGCACCCCGGGCAGCACCACCGCTCGCCCGAACGCCAGCCGGGCGAGCGGCAGCTGGCCGGCTCCGGTACGGCTGCCCCAGGTGCTCAGATAGGCGGTGGGCACCGCGCCCAGCACCGTGCCGAGGACGGCGGCGGCGAGCGCGGTGGTGAAGTCCAGGCCGAGCGCGATGCCGATGGTCCCGGTGAACACGCCGGTCATGGTCAGATTGGGGGCGAACCACACGGTGAACAGCCGGCCTGCCCCGCCGTAACGATTCGTCTCGGGGACCGGCTCGATGCCGTGACCCTCGACCCTGAGGTCGCCGGGAGCGGTGGGCATCCGCCCGTCGAAGACGGTGCTCCGGCCGCCTGTGGGCAGCCCGTCCGAGACATGCGCCGATGGCATGAAAGACATCCCTCCGCCAGTACGAACTGGTTCAGGTTCGACGGGTGTGATCTCAGCCCCCAGAGGGGGCACCCCGTGTCCGGTACGGCGGCAAGACTAACCCGGGGACGGGAATCAGCCATACGCGAGGGCCGCTGCCAGGTCGGTCGGCGGCCCTCGACGAGTCGCCGTGGCGCGTCAGCGCCGGGTGTAGATGAAGCCGATCTTGTCGACCTCGCCGCCGGAACGCCCGTGGAACCCGGCGATCTGCCAGCCGGAGGGCGCCGTACGGGTCACGCAGTCGGAGGTCGTGGTGCCGCCCGCCAGGCTGCGGCCGAGGTTGGTCGTGAACTTCGCGGAGAAGATCCTCGTGTGGCCGTCGTACCGGCCCTCGCAGAGCTGCACGCTCGTCACGTACTCGCCGCTGCCCAGCGTCAGCGAGGACGCGGTACCGCCCGTGCCGCCGTGGGCGAGCGTGGTGCCGCCTGCCAGCGTCACGCCGACCTGGTCGACACGGGAGCCGCTGCGCAGCGAGATGCCGGTCGCCCGGGCGCCGGCCGGGACGCTGTCGAGGTCGTTGTAGTAGTCGCCGTGCGGCCCGCCGAACTGGTCGCCGAGCTGGAAGGCGGAGTTGCGCGTCCAGCTGAACGCCGCGGTGATCGGGTCGTGGTCGGAGAGCATCTTGCCGTCGTCGGTGAGGAACTTGGCGTGCTCGTTGTTGTACGCCGTGGCGCCCAGCGAGACCAGCTTGCTGCCCCGGTAGAGGATCTTGTCGACGACCTCGCAGCTGTTGGTGACCGCGTTCTCGTCGCAGAGCAGCGGGTCGCTGCCCTTGGCGGGCGGGGTGCCGCCGCGCACCAGCTTGACCCAGGCGTCGGTGAGGCCGTTCGCGGCGGCGAACTCGGCGATCGTGTCGCCGGAACGCGTGTAACGGGTGTTGGTGTCGCCCATGACGACGACGGCGTTGCCCGCGGAGTGGGTCTTGATGAAGTCCGTCAGCTGCTTGAGGTTGTCCGCCCGTGCGGTGAGGTCGCCGTCGTTCGTCCCGGCGTTGGTGTGCAGGTTGTAGAAGTCGACGTAGACGCCCTCGGCCAGGCGTTCCCGCATGAACGTGAAGCCCTTGGGGGTGAGGCAGTCGCCCGAGTCGTACTGGCAGGAGTTCCAGTGGACGCGCTCGAAGTCGTCGGTGTCGTACGGGATTCCGGACAGCGTGTTGAGTCCGCTGCCGACGCCGGCGCCGCCGCTGGTGGGCGTGCGGTACGGGTGGGAGTCCGCGGCGTACAGGTACGCGTGGTAGTTGAAGTCCTCCTGGACCTGGACGATGTCGTACGGGCCGAGGCGTGAGCCGATCGTCGTGGTGCTCGACTGGCGCGGTGTCGGGGCGCTGGAGATGCCTTCGGGGAGACCGGCGACGTTGTAGCTGAGCACGTTGAACGTGCCCGAGTCGGCCGCCGCGGCGGTGGGCGCGGTGACCGTGAGTCCGCCGACCGCGGCGGTGGCCGCCGCGAGGGCGGCGAGGAGTCTGCGCATGGGGAACGGCTCCTGGGGGTGACGGAAGGGAGTGTTGCGCGCATGTCAAAAAGTAGCGGGCGGGCCTGTGAGGGAATGCGCTTTCTCCGCTTCCGCTGAAGATTTCACCTGCCGGTCGCCGCGGTGTCGGTGACGCCGAGGCCCCGCTGTCCGGTGCGGGAAGGCCCGCGGCGGGCCCTGCCGGGGCAACTCGTCCTGCGCCCGCTGGGCGGCCACCCCGAGCCCGCCCTCACGCCGCGTGCTCCCGCACCTCCTCCGCCAGCTTCTTGTCGATTGCGGCGCGCACCAACGCCGCCGCGAGCACCGCCGGTTCGGTGTCCTTCGCCAGCTTCACCAGCTTCTCCGGGTCCTTCGGCAGCCCCAGCCGCTCTGCCCCCGACAGTGCCTTCGCGTCCAGGTAGGGAGCCACCTCGGGCCACACGCGCTGCACCTCGCGCAGAAAGATGTCCGCGCCGGCCGGTCCGATCCCCGGGATCTCCTGCAACAGCCGGCGCAGGGCGGAGACGTCGCCGTCGGCCTCCTTCCGCATCCGCCGCAGGTCTCCGCCCCAACGATCCGTCAGCAACCCGGCACCGTCGCCCAGTTGGGCCGCCGTCCGCTCGTCGTAACGCCGGTAGCCGCCCCGCCCCAGCGCGTCCACCCGCTCCTGCCAGTCCGCCTCAGCCATGCGGCGGGGGTCCTTCAGGCCCGCCTCCTCGAGCGCCCGCACCGTGGCCAGGGCGATCGAGGAGCGGATGCGGGCGCTGAGCAGCAGGGCCATCAGCAGTAGCCGGTACAGCGGCTGCGGGGCGTCCCTGAGCCGGATCCCCGCCTCCTCGGCGTAGGTCTGCCCGTGCTCGGCGACGAGTTCCCCGATCAGCCCGGCGGCTCTGTCGTCCCGGCCCACGGCGGCCTCACCTCGACGCCTTGAGCGGGTCGTGCCCCAGCGTCATGAGCCGGTGGCGCCGCTGCTCGTCCTCGGCCTCCGGCTCGTTCTCCACATCCACCTCGGAGGTGACCGTGTCCACCACCTTGCGCATCACCCGGACGTCGTCGTCGGTGAGGTCGGTGCGCCGCTTCTGCAGAATCGACAGCACGTGCCGCCCGGTGGGCGTGCCCGCCTCCTCCGGCAGTGGCTCGCTCTCCTCGTCGGCGTCCCGGACCCGCAGCCAGGCCGCCAGTTCCTGGGAGGTCATGTTCACCACCCGGTGGAAGTCCTCCCACAGCGCGTCCATCTCCAGGGCGTCGGTCATGGCGTACTCCTCTCCACCCTCGATGGTCGGGTTCCGCTCGGTCCTACTCCTTGCGCGGCCAGTTCTCGGCCTCGAACATCCAGCGCTGCTTCTCCAGCTCCGCGGTGATCCCGATCAGCAGGTCCTGGGTGACGGGATCCGCCTCCGCGGTGGCTTCGATCCGCTTGCGCAGCCGCCCGATCGCCGCTTCCAGCGACTCCACCATCAGACCCACGACCTCGGTGTCCCGCAGCCAGCCCTCCTTCGTGCCGGGCAGCCCGTAGACGGACGCGATGGTCTCCGGGCGGCCGTCCGGCGGCACACCGAGCGCGGACGCGCGCTCGGCCACCGTGTCGGCGTACGAGCGTGCCGTGCCGACCACCTCGTCGAGCTGGAGATGGATCGAACGGAACCTGGGCCCGACGATGTTCCAGTGGGCCTGCTTCCCGATCAGGGACAGCCCGAGCAGATCCACCAGGGTCTCCTGCAGGGCCTCCCCGGTGACCCTGCGTGCGGGCTCGGGCAGCGTGCTGTGCACCACGGTCATCGCGCGCTTCTCCTTGTCGGTCGGTCTTTTGTGGCACGGAGCAGTTCGGCACGCTCCTGCTCGCCGGTGCCGCCCCACACGCCCGCCGTCTGCCCGCTGCCCAAGGCCCAGTCCAGGCACTCGCCCAGGACGGGGCAGCGGCGGCAGACGCGCTTGGCGGCGGCGGTCTCCTCGGCGGCCGGCCCCGCCGTCCCGACGGGGAAGAACAGCTCGGGGTCCTCACCCACGCACGCCGCTTGCCGCAACCACTCCATGCGCGCCCGGGTCCCCAGGACCGATCAGGTCAAACTCGACGGGAGTGCACCCTCTCCCTGCATCCACCGGTGAGCTTCCCGGCGATCGGCCGGCGGTCTATAGTCCAAAACTAGCGGTGCTAATTGACTGGCTCCGCTCCATCGCCGATGCCGATCAGGAGTTCCGTCGTGCGTACCGTCCACTTCGCGGCAGCCCGCCGCACCCCCATCGGCCGGCTGCGCGGCGCACTGTCCACCGTGCGGCCCGACGACCTCGCGGCCACCGTGATCCGCGGCCTGGTCGCGGACGTGCCCGCACTCGACCCGGCCCGCATCGACGACGTCTACTGGGGCGCCGCCAACCAGGCCGGCGAGGACAATCGCAACGTCGCCCGCATGGCCGCCCTCCTCGCCGGCCTGCCCGAGTCCGTCCCGGGCGCCACGGTCAACCGGCTGTGCGCCTCCGGCCTGGAGGCGGTGACGACGGCCGCCCGCGCCATCGCCGCGGGCGAGGCCGACATCGTGCTCGCGGGCGGCTCGGAGTCCATGAGCCGCGCCCCCTTCGTCCTGCCCCGCCCCGACGAGGCCCTGCCGCAGCGCCTGGAGACCGCCGACACCCGCCTCGGCTGGCGGCTGGTCAACCCGGCGATGAAGGACCTGCACGGGTTGCTGTCCATGGGCGAGACCGCCGAGGAGGTCGCCGAGCGGTACGGCGTCCCGCGCGAACGCCAGGACCACTTCGCGCTGCGCAGCCACCGGCGGGCGGCCGAGGCCCGCAAGAACGGGCTCTTCGACGCCGAACTCCTGCCCGTGACCCGACCCGACGGTGTCGTCGTCACCGCCGACGAGGGAGTCCGCGAGGACACGTCGTACGAGAAACTCGCCCGCCTCAAGCCGGTGTTCCGCCAGGGCGGCACCGTCACCGCGGGCAACGCCTCGCCCATGAACGACGGCGCCGCCGGCCTCCTCCTCGTCAGCGGGGAGGTCCTGGACGAGCTGGGCCTCGACTCCCTCGGCCGGTACGTGGCCGGGGCCTCGGCAGGCGTGCACCCGGACGTCATGGGCATCGGCCCCGTCCCCGCCACCGAGAAGGCCCTGGCACGAGTCGGCTGGACCGTCGGTGACATCCAGGAGGCCGAGCTCAACGAGGCGTTCGCCGCCCAGGCCCTCGCCTGCGCCGACCGGCTCGGCCTCGACCCGGAGCTGGTCAACCCGACCGGTGGGGCCATCGCCCTCGGCCACCCGCTCGGCTGCTCGGGCGCCCGCATCCTGACCACCCTTCTGCACCGCATGCGCCGCACCGGAGCCGACCGGGGGCTCGCCACGATGTGCGTGGGCGTGGGGCAGGGCAGCACGGTGCTCGTCGAGCGGCCACGGCTGTAGGAGAAGCGGGGCGCGGCGCAGGGTTGTTCAGGGGCCCGCCTCGCCTGCGGCCCATCTGGCGAGACGCCCCTGACGTGGCCAGATGCGTGGGCATAGCATCGGTCCCCGCATGAACACGATGACGCTCTGGGACATATCGCCGTGGGGGTTCGCCGCGCTGGCCGCCGCCGCGCTGCTCGTCGGCTTCTCCAAGACCGCCGTGAGCGGCGCCAACACGGTCAGCCTCGCCATCTTCGCCGCCGTCCTGCCCGCCCGGGCCTCGACCGGCGTCCTGCTGCCGATCCTGATCGTCGGCGACGTCCTCGCCGTCCTCACCTACCGCCGCCACGCCCACTGGCCCACCCTGTGGCGCCTGTTCCCGGCGGTCGCCGCGGGCGTCGTCGTCGGCACGCTGTTCCTGGTGTGGGCCGACGACGCGGTCGTACGGACCTCGATCGGCGCCATCCTGCTGCTGATGGCGGCGGTCACGGTGTGGCGCCGCCGGCATGCCGGCCGGGACGACGAACCCGACGCGGTGACCACACACGCAGGCCGCATGAAGGCCCGCTCCTACGGCGTCCTCGGCGGCTTCACCACGATGGTCGCGAACGCCGGCGGCCCCGTGATGTCGATGTACCTGCTCTCAGCGGGCTTCCGCAAACTGGGCTTCCTCGGCACCCAGGCCTTCTTCTTCCTGATCGTCAACGTCTCCAAGGTGCCCTTCAGCGCCGGCCTCGGCCTGATCGACGGCCGCTCCCTGCTGCTGGACGCGGCGCTCGCGATGTTCGTGCTGCCGGGCGCCGTCATCGGCAGGTGGGCGGTGAACCGGATCGACCAGCGCCTGTTCGAGCAACTGGTGATCGCGGCGACCGTGGTGGGCGCTCTCCAGCTCCTGCTGCGCTGAGCTACCGGAGCAGCGCGGGCAGGTCCGCGAAGGAGTCGAGGACGTGGTGGGGCTCGCCGCCGGCGTCCCGGTGGGTCTCCGGCAGGTACTTGCCGGTCTTCACCAGGACTCCGGTGAGCCCGGCACGCTGGGCCGCGAGCACATCGGACTCGATGTCGTCGCCCACCATGAGCGCCTGCTCCGCACCCACCCCGAGGCGGGCCAGCGCGGCCTCGAAGAAGGCCGGCGACGGCTTGCCGGTGACCTCGGCCTCCGTGTGCGCGGCCTTCTCCAGGCCGAGCAGGAACGCCCCCGAGTCCAGCTGCAGCCCCCGGTCGGTGCGCCAGTACAGGTTGCGGTGCATGGCGACCAGACGCGCCCCCTGCTGAAGGTGGCCGAAGGCCCGGTTGAGCGCCGCGTAGTCGAACTCGGGTCCGGCGCCGCCGAGGAGCACCACGTCCGGGACGGTGTCCCCGTCGTCGACGAGAAGGACGTCCGCCAGGTCCTCCCGGATGTCACCGCTGGTGAGCAGCGAGCAGCGCGCACCCGGGCAGTGCTCGGCGAGGTACGCGGCGGTCACGGCGGGCGCGGTGAGGATGTCCTCGGCGGCCACGGGGAAGCCGGCCGCGGACAGGGTCTCGGCGATCGAGGCACGGGTGCGGGACGTCGTGTTGGTGACCAGAGCGACCGCGTATCCGGACTCACGGATCTCCCGCAGCGCCTCGACCGCGCCCGGCAGCGGCTGCCACGAGACGGTGAGGACGCCGTCGATGTCGATGAGAACGGCACGCACTGCGTCGATGTCGGGCATGCCAGGACGATAACGAGCGCGGTGCCGGAACACCGTACGGCGTGCGGGAAGGCCTCCCGCACAACGTGTTCCGAGGCAGCCGTACGCTCGTCGTCATGTCCCCGCACGTCCTGGTCCTCGGCGGCACCACCGAGGCACGCGAACTCGCCGCCGCGCTGTCCTCCCGCCCCGGCGTCCGCGTGACCACGTCCCTGGCCGGACGGGTGTCCCGGCCGGGGACCGTCGATGGTGAGGTACGCGTCGGGGGCTTCGGCGGCGCGGAGGGGCTGGCCGCCTGGCTGCGTGGGCACCGCGTGGACGCCGTGGTCGACGCCACGCACCCGTTCGCCGCGGGCATCACCGCCAACACGGCACGCGCGGCCGCGGCCACCGGCGTCCCCGCCGTGGTGCTCCGCAGACCCGGCTGGAGCGCCGGTCCCGGCGACCGCTGGCACGAGGCGGTCTCGCTCACCGACGCGGCGGACCGTCTGCCGCGGCTCGGCCGGCGCGTCTTCCTCACCACCGGCCGAGGGGGCCTCGCCGCCTTCGCGCACCTGACCGGCCTGCACTTCCTCCTGCGGTCGGTGGACCCTCCCGAGCCGCCCATGCCACCGGACACGCGGGTACTGCTGGCGCGTGGACCGTTCACGGTCGAGGGCGAGACGGTGCTCCTGCGCGAGCACCGCATCGACGTGCTCGTGACCAAGGACAGCGGGGGAGAGGCGACCGCGGCGAAGCTGACGGCCGCCCGGGAACTCGGCCTGCCGGTCGTCGTGGTACGCCGCCCCCCACTGCCACGGGGCATGACGGTGGTGCCCGACGTGGCGGGCGTGCTGGCCCGGCTGGGGCTCGGGGGGCCCTGACGAGGGCGCCGGCACGGTCGGCACCCGCGCCTCCGCGCCGTCCACGGCCCACCCGCCCCCGCTACTCCCGGGGACGCCTGCGCAGCAGATACGTGTCCATGATCCAGCCCTTGCGCTCCCGCGCCTCGGCGCGCAGCCGCTCGATGCGCTCGGACGTCTGGGCGAGGGGGCCGGAGACGAGTATCTCGTCCGGCGTGCCGATGTACGCGCCCCAGTAGATGTCGATGTCCTGGTCGGCGTACTTCCGGAACGCCTGGTGCGCGTCCAGCATCACCACCACGTCGTCGACCCCCTCCGGGAAGCCCTCCGCGAGGCGGCGGCCGGTGGTGATCTGCACCGGCCCGGCGACCCGGTTCAGTCCCGTGCGGTGCTTCGCGACCAGCGCCGAGACGCTGCTGACGCCCGGCACGACCTCGTACGAGAACGTCACCCTGCCCCGCTCGAGGACCTCCTGGAGGATCCCGAGGGTGCTGTCGTACAGCGCGGGGTCGCCCCACACCAGGAACGCGCCGCTCTCGTCCTCGCCCAGTTCCTCGGCGATGAGCCGCTCGTAGATCCCGGCGCGCGCCGAGCGCCAGTCGCCGACCGCGGGGGAGTAGGCGGTGCCGCCCGCGGCCCGGTCCCGCTCGGGATCGCGCGCCTCGACCACGCGGTACGACCCCTGGGGCAGGTGTGCGTCGAGGATGTCACGGCGCAGCTGCACCAGGTCGGACTTCACCTCGCCCTTGTCGAGGAGGAAGAACACATCCGTGCTCTTCAGCGCCTTCACCGCCTGCAGGGTCAGCTGGTCGGGGTCGCCCGCCCCGATGCCGATGACATGAATCTTTCGCACGCCCCGAGTCTGCCGTACGCCACCGACAGCCCCCGCGCCCCGCCCCCCTACGACCGCGCCCCACGCAACCGGGGAGCCGACTCCCGTGCGTCGACGGTCGCCGCGTCCCGCTCCACCGCCGCCGCCAACTCCCGGGCCCAACCGACCACGCCGGCCACCTCCAGCCCGTACGGCCGGTCCCGTCCCGTCCCCGACGACCACGCCTCGACGGCCCCGGCGCCGCGCCGCAGCAGCCGGGCGCCCCCGGTCGCATTGCCCCGGGCCGCGTGCGTGAGACCGACCGCCAGCTGCGCGAGCCCGCGCCACAGGGCCCGCTCCCCCTCGGGCCCCGACTTCCAGGCGTCCTCGAAGACCTCGTGCGCATGGAACGGCTTTCCGGCGTCCAGCAGGGCCTGCGCCTCGGCGACGGTCTCCTCCGGGGTGCGCACGACGCCCTCCGGCTGGCGCGCCACGCCCTCCGCCCCGTACGGCAGCGGGCGTCCCAGACCGTCCCGCGGCCGCGCGCTGCGGGCCCGCCCCTCCGCGTCCCGGTCGCGTCCCCGGCCCGTCCGAACTCCCGATGCGTCGTTCATACCCCGATTGTCCCGCCTCGCCGGCCCCTTTCGAGGCAGGGCCCGTCGTGGGGTAAAGTTCTGTCCGAGTGATCACGCGGGACACCGCGGAGACGCACCGGGACGTGGCGCAGCTTGGTAGCGCACTTGACTGGGGGTCAAGGGGTCGCAGGTTCAAATCCTGTCGTCCCGACGGTGTGATGTCTCAGGACATCGGAAACCCTCGAACCTGCGGGTTCGGGGGTTTCGTCGTGTTCCCGGCGGGGTGCTGGGGTTGATGGTCGCGGGTGAGCTGTCCCGGACGTACGGGCCCACTCGTCTGCCGCTGGGCCTCTGGCCCTGCCCCTTTCGCGCGGTGGTGTTGGACGGGCCGATCGGACGGGCCGGTGGCAACGGGCGGCGGGCCACCGGTGCTGCGGTTGGTTCGGTCAGGGCGCGATGTCCCATTGCTGGCAGACGTTGTCCAGCTGCGCCCACTGGCGGACAGCAGTGCCGTTGCTCGTGCCGCAGTTCGCCACGTCGAGCGTCATGCCGCTGTTGACGTTGGCGATCGTGTAGTGGCTGCCGGCCGGGGTGACGTCCCACTCCTGGCAGGTGTTGCCCAGCGACGACCACAGTTGCACCGCGGTGCCGTTGGCGGTGCCGCAGTTCACGGCGTCCAGCACCTTGCCGCTGTTGGGGTTGGTCAGCCGGTAGGCGGTGCCGGTGACCGGGAAGGTCTGGGCGGCCTGGGTGTAGCCGACCGGGACGACGTTGGACTGCACGGCGTTGTCGGCCGCGTCGGTCGGGCAGCCCGCGGTCATGACGCCCTCGAAGAACGACCCGTCGGACCAGTTGGGCTGCCGCCGGGGGCACGGTGTCGGCGCTGAACGCGACCTCGCCACCCGCTGGGCAGGGATTGTGGGCGCTAACAAACGAGAAACAGAAGCTGTGAACTTCGTTCGTTCCGGCGGGCGGCCATCCGCCCGTCGGAGGTGTCGCCGGGTGTGAATCAGCAAGTCAAATAGGTTACGGACCACCTGACAACGCTGTCGGGGAATTCCCGGAGCGCCCGGTTGGGGAGCCTTGACCCCACGGAATTGTGTGCGCTAACAATTCCTCGGCGAGCTGGCTCCCACCGGAGAAGCAACCGATCGGAGACATCCATGGCGCGTGACGGAGGAGGTGGAGGCATGGACGGGGATCGTGCACCGGTGATGGCGGACGTGGCCCGGATCGCGGGTGTCTCCCACCAGACCGTCTCGCGGGTCCTCAACGACCACCCGAACGTGCGACCCGCGACCCGGGAGCGGGTTCTTGCCGCCGTTCGTGAACTCGGTTACCGCCCCAACGCCGCCGCCCGCACCCTGGCGACGCGCCGCACCCGCACCCTCGGGGTGATCAGCTTCAACACCACGCTGTACGGGCCGGCTTGCATGCTCTACGGCATCGAGCAGGCGGCCAGACAGCACGATTACTTCGTCACCGTCGCCGCGGTCGGCACGCTCGACCGGCGTTCGGTGCTGGACGCCGTCGACCGGCTTCGTGCTCAGGGCGTCGAGGGAATGATCGTCATCGCGCCGCAGACCGCAGCGGTCGGCGCACTGGCGAACGTACCGGCGGACGTGCCCCTGGTCGCGGTCGGCTGCGGCACCCACACCGCGCTGGCCTCGGTCGCCGTCGACAACGAGGCGGGTGCCGAACTCGCCACCAACTACTTGCTCGACCTCGGCCATCGCACGGTGCACCATCTGGTCGGGCCGCGTTCCTGGCTGGACGCGCAGGAGCGTGAGGCCGGTTGGCGCAGCACCCTGGAAAAGCGGGGTGCTCCGGTGACCGAACCACTGGCCGGCGCTGACTGGACGGCCCGCACCGGATACGAACTCGGTCAACGGATCGCCGCCGACCCCGATGTCACCGCGGTGTTCTGCGCCAACGACCACATGGCCCTCGGCCTGCTGCGGGCGCTCCAACAGGCCGGGCGCCGGGTACCTGAGGACATCAGCGTCGTCGGTTTCGACGACATGCCGGAGACCGAGTACTTCGGCCCGTCACTGACCAGCGTCCGCCAGGACTTCGACGAACTCGGCCGACGTGCCCTGCGCGCGTTGATCGAGATCGTCGGCGACCCGGAAGCGGGGCTCCCCGCAGCCGAAGAGACACCTCACATCGTCATCCCGCCCAGTCTTGTGGTGCGCACATCGGCGACCCGCCCTCGACAGTGAAAGGGAAGTCCCAATGTACTGCTACCAGTTAGCGTGACCGTCGGCGGTCCGGCCGGGGACACACACCACTTCGTCCACGCCCCGATGGCCGGGGGCCGTGACAAGTGACGTGCCGGCCGCGAAGGATCCGCCGCGACGACCACCAGCCGCAAACGATCCGCGGCGACGCCCACCGGTCGCGACCGGTTCACCCAGGCCACCGCTCAGAGCGGTCGGCCCCCAAGTCCTGACTCGCCGCCAGGCATTCACACATCGCCCTCGTCGCCAACCACGCTCCCTTCGCCTGGGGCGCCACCGCCCGCAAGTCCCTCGAACCCGCGATCATCTGCGAGGCGGTCGCCGACATCGCCCTCCACACCCTCAGCCTCGCCCCCATCGCCCCTCCGCCCGGCCACCTGCTCGATCGCCACTACACCCGCAAGCACGGTCCCGACGCCTACTACGGCAATCCGGACATGACAGCGACCTCCAGGTGACCGGCGCACGTCGCCGCGGCTTGGTCGGGCAGTACCGGGGGTACGGCCCGACTCGCCTGCTCCCAGAGGTCCTGGCAGGTCGGGGCCTCTCTTTGCAGGGCCCGGAACTCGGCTTCCGCACCCGCTGCGGAGACTGACCCCCCTGCGCCACCGGACGGGTACCGCTGCCGGTCCGTGGTCGTCACCCGAACAGTCTCCGTGGCACTGCCCACCCTGGCCCGCCGCATCGGCCTGTGCGCAAGGGCTTCCTGCGCTGTCCCCGGCGCGGAGGGGCTGCTCACGGCGGCAGTTCGGGATGCACGGGGGCATTCCCGTGCATAGCGTCGGCACCGCACAGCGGGTGCCCGTTCCGCGTGGGAGGTCGGTCGGTCATGGGATCTGTCACCGAGCGCCGCAGCCGTCCGCAGGGCTCGCCGCTCGTGCGGCGGTGGCGGCAGGCGGCGGAGGGGCATCTGACGCCGCTCCAGCGGTCGTTGCTGGTGACGTGGATCTCCTTCGGAGTGACCTTCGGCACGGTGCGGATCATCACGCACGGCATCCGGGGCGGATGGCTGCCCTGGGGAAACATCTCCGCGGGCGGCGAGCACCTGCACCATTACAACTTCGGCATCGCCACCCTCGCCGGGGTGGGCCTGATCGCCGTACGCGGTGACGAGCGGGCCATCGGGCATCCCGCCGTCGCGGCCGCCTACGGGTGCGGGACCGCACTGATCCTCGACGAGTTCGCCCTGCTGCTGGACCTGCAGGACGTCTACTGGGCCAAGCAGGGCCGGGTCAGTGTCGACGTCTCCATCGGCTTTCTGTCCGCGCTCGGTACGTATCTGACCGCCAAACCCTTCTGGCACGAGGTCGGCCGGATCACGCGGCACCACATCGCCTCGACGGCCGAGCGGGGCGTGTCGGCGGCCGTCTGACCGGCTTCGTGAGGTGTGAGGCGTGAGGAGGACTCGATGAGTGCGACCCCGGGCGCCACGGACGGCACAGGCTCAGGCGGGCGGCGGGACGGGGGCCGTCCCGCGCCGCGCAGGCCTCGCGCCCGGCTGCGGCTGTCGGGGGCCGATCCCTGGTCGGTCATGACGACCAGCTTCCTGATATCGCTCACTCTGGGGGTCTGCTCGATCGTGACCGTCGCTCTGCTGTGGGGCCTGCTGAGCCTGGTCGGAGCGGTGGCCTGGCGGTCGCTGGGCTGGGCGCTCGCCCTCACCGCAGGCCTAGCGCTGCTCGAGGTCGCGCTGACCACCGCACTGGCGACACTGGCCGCCTTCCTCTACAACATGTCGGCCGGCCTCGGAGGCGGCGTCGAGCTGACGGTGACCGAGGACGAGTGACGGGTGGATCCTGCCGGTGCGCTGCCGGAGCATTCCGGGCGTGATGCGACGACAGGCGGTGACGGTCGGCGTCGATCTCGCCGCGAGCACCCGGCGCACCGCCGTGTGCCGGATGCTGTGGGGCGGCGGGCCCGGGGTGACGGCGGAGTTCCTGGAGCCCGAGGGGGACGACGGCCTGCTGGCCGTGATCCGGTCGGCCGACAAGACCGGCCTGGACTGTCCTCTCGGCTGGCCGTCGAGCTTCGTGGCGACGGTCGGGGCGCATCACCGGGGTGAACCGCTGCCGCCTCCCGCCGGGTACGGCAAACACGCGGACGGAAGACCGGGCCTTGACCCGCTGCGGTTCCGGCTGACCGACGACATCACCTGGAAGGCGACCGCCATGCGGCCCCCGCTGTCGGTGTCCACCGATCTGCTGGGTGTCGTGGCGCTGCGGGCGGCGCGGCTGCTGGACGTCCTCGCGGCGACGGGGGCGGAGGTGCCCCGGGACGGCTCCGGAGCGGTCGCCGAGGTCTACCCGGCTGCCGCGCTGCGGCGCTGGGGGATCCGCCCCGCCGGCAGCTACAAGCGAGCGGCGCCCGAGGCACGGGCCGTCCGCGAGCACATCATCGGCTCGGTCGAGGCCGGGTTGGGGGCGCCCCTGCCCGGGGCCGTCCGGGAGCGGTGCGCCGACAGCCACGACCACCTCGACGCCCTGGTCTGCGCCCTGGTCGCCCGCGCCGTCCTGGTCGGGGACACCGTGGGGCCGCGTACCGCGGACGAGCGCGCCGCAGCGGCACGGGAGGGCTGGATCCACCTGCCGGGGCCGGACCTCGCCGCACTCCACCGCTGAAGCGGCGCCGGCGCCGTCCGGCTTCGGAGCCCCGAACACATCGAGGAGGCCGGCCGGCTGCCGTGCGGCCGGCCGGCCTGTCGGGCGGACTACCGCAGCGGCGGCGTGCCACCGTGCCGGAGGCCGCCCGTGCCCGGGCCGGCACAGGCGCCCGCGGCACACGCGGTGAGCCACGTGTCGAAGTCGGTGTCGTAGCGGGTGCCGATGCCGTCGTACACGGCGTAGCCGCCCGGATAGTCACCGAGCCGGAAGTGGGCGAGCATCCGCCGGATGTCCTCCGGGTGCCTTTCGAACATGTAGCGGACCGCGAGGTAGCCCCACGGGTAGGTGCGGGTCACGTCGCTGTTGGCGTAGGTGTTCTGGAACAGCGTGCTCAGTGTGTAGGTGTGCCTGCCCGCCTCGGCGACCGCCTGGTCGTCGGTCATGCCGCGGTAGCTGTAGGAGACGTATTCGGCCAGGCCTTCGATCCACCAGACGTCCGGCACCGCCGTCTGCTGGGAGAAGTCGCCCTTCATGTCGTCGCGGGCGTCCAGGTAGTGCGTGTACTCGTGGTTGAGGTTCCAGATCCGGGCCGTGAAGCCGTCGTCGTACCCCTTCTGGTACATGATCGAGAGGGGCTGGTTGCGGGGGTCGGCCGGGTCCCCCACCAGGGTGATGCCGCCGTTGTCCGTGCTGACGCCGAAGATCGCCCCGGCGTAGGTCCGGTAGTCGGCGCGGTCGGCGAACACGACGAGCTGGACGGTCGATTCGTACTGCCCGGTTATCGGTCCCTCGTCCTTGACGAGGCCGTGGAAGTACGGGTCCTGGCCGGCCAGGCTCGCGCACGTGGCGTCGAGGTCGGCGGCGGTCAGGGCCTGCGCCCGGATGGTGTGGGTCGCGTCGCAGGTGTGGGTGATGGGCAGCGCCGCCTTCGCCAGCCGGCCGGCGAGGTCGCAGACGCCGTAGTACGAGCAGTGGGCCTTGTCGTAGGAATCCGCCTGGGTCGCGACGGCGACCCACAGCCCGGCTGTGGGCCCGGTGATCCGCGATGCCTTCAAAAGGCCCTTGACCAGCGGGCGGACCGTGGCCCGGAGGCCGGGATGCTCGATGTGGCGGGCCAGGATCATGCCCGCGTTGGAGTCCAGGTGGGCGAGGTCGGTCCGCAGCAGGTTCCGGTGGTCGAGCGCGAACGTGTGGAGCGTGTCGAGGATGCGGGGGTCGGCGGTGACCGCGTCGACGTAGGCGGTGTTCCAGTTTCCGCGCCACAGGGGCGTGTAGACGTCGTTGACGGCTGCCACCATGCCGGCGACGGCGTCGTAGGAGCTGTCGTATCCGCTCAGCACCCTGCGGTAGACGTCCAGGTAACGCGCCTGCAGGTCGGCACTGTCGGTGAGGATGATGACGTCGCCCAGGACGTCGCCGTTCGCGGAGGTGACGTCCCTGGCGTGCCTGCGGGCGAAGAAGGCGTCCAGGCCCCGGGTCGTGGCCGTGGTCAGGGCCGTCCCGTAGGGACCGACGTCGGACGGGTTGTTGAACTGCACGTAGTAGCCGGCCCGCAGGAACAGGACGAGTTGCCATATGCCGGCCGAGTTGTCGCCGCCGTATCGCCGCGCCGTGTGCGTGAAGGCCTGGGCGACGGTGACCATCTGGGGCTCACGGAAGATCGCGCGTGCGTCCGTACCCGTGACGGCGAACAGGCTGTTGACACACTCCACGGTCGAGGTCGTGACGAAGGCCACGAGTGCGGACCCGCTCCGGCCGCCGAAGTCGGAGGGGGCGCAGGGCCTCGCTTCGGACGCGGTCCTCGGCCCGGTGGCGGCGGGCGGTTGATGCGCGGGCGACTCGGCCCGTAGCGGCGGGAGGCGGTCCGGCGTGACCCGTCGGCCCTGTACGGCCCGGTCCGAGGCGCCGAAGTCCGAGCCGGTCGGAGGCACGGCAGGTGTCGTGGTCGGGGATGCGGTGACGGCGTCGGTGCGGGCCGGGGCCGGGGCGGCGAGCGCCGGTGTCGTCAGGAGGCCGACGGCGGCGGCACAGACGGCGAGGGCGCCGGCCGCGCGTCTGGGCAGGGCGGAGCGGTAGCGCATCTGGGCTCCTTCACGGATAGATGCGCCTCGGAAGCGGTGATGAGGCGTGAGAGGCACCTTCTCAATGGCCGGTGGTCCTCACAATGGGGTGTGACATAGCACATTGCATGGCGGGGCATAACACCTGGCATGGCATCCGGCCGGATGTGCGTGGAGCTACGTCACGGTCATGCGCCACGTCCGCGGGGCTCACGTCCTCAGGTGCGGAGAGCGGGCGACGAGGTCCTGATAGGCCGTGGTGGCGCAGACGTGGAGCGTCTCGGCCAGTTCCTCGGGAACCCTCTCGCGCCGCCAGGCCAGCACGTAGCGGCACCACAGCGGTGTGCCCAGCAGTGGTTTGACCAGCACGCCCGGCGTCGGCCTGAGGGTCGCCTGCACCAGGGACACTCCGAGACCGTCGGCGATCATGTGCTGCAACTGCGTCCGGTCGCCGAGGAATTCGTGCACCACCGCAGGTGAGAAACCGGCCGCCTCGCATGCCGCGTAGAAGACTCCCGGCCAGCCCGCCCCGTCGTCGGGTGTCACGAACCACGCCTCCTCCGCCAGGTCGGCGAGCGCGACTTGTCGGTGGTGTCTGAGGCGGTGGCACGACGGCAGAGCCACGAAGGTCGGCTCGGTGGCGATCCCCCGATGTGCCACCGCGGCCGAGTGGCGCAACTCCCTGCCCGGGTAGTCCGCGGCGATGGCCGCCTCCACCACGCCCTCCTGAAGGAGCTCGACGATCCGGGAGGACGCGTACACGCTGCTCACCGTGATCGACACGTCCGGCAGCCGGCGCCGGATCCGGACCACCATGCCCGGCAGAATCGGCGAGTTGGTCGCGGCCACGCGCAGGGCCCGGCGCGTTCTCGCGGGGCTCCCGCACGGACGGCTCCCGATCGCCTCCATGCGGGCGAGGACATCCCGTGCCCGGGCCACGACCTCCACGCCGTACCTGGTGAGCCGCACGCCCGACGCGCCTCGCTCGAACAGCTGCTCACCGAAGTGGCGCTCGATGCGCTGGAGTTGGGTACTCATGGCCGGTTGCGAGTACCCCAGGTCCGCCGCGGCCCGGCCCACGCTCCCCGCGTCGGCGATCGCGCACAGCACGCGCAGGTGCCGAAGCTCCAACTCCATCGGCCCTCTCCCCTCCGCGTCACCGACCCCGGGCGGTACCGGCGGAGGGGAAGCGTTCCATCGCTCCGTCCCGCCCACAAGACGGTGATGAGCCCTGGTGGTTCAGTTCCGCACGGGCGTCAGTTCGGCGAGAAGGACGGTCCGGTCGTCGGTGCCGTCCGTGGCCGGCGTGTCGTGCAGCAGCCGACGGCCCAGCGTTTGCAGGGCGCCCGGGCCGGTGGAGCCCGCCGACGCGGCGGCGTACGAGTCCAGGAGGCCGGCGAGGGCGGCGATGCCCTGGTCGATGTCGGTGTGGCGGGATTCCACCAGGCCGTCGCTGTAGAGCAGCAGCAGCGCGGGCTCGGGCACATGCAGCACGGTCGGCTCGTAGGTGCCCGTGCCCAGGCCCAGCGGCAGGCCGGCGCTGGTGAGCGAGACCGGTGCGGCCCGTCCGTCCGGGCCCCGGATCAGCGGCGGAGGGTGACCGGCGCCGACGAACGTGCAGGTACGCCGTTGCGCGTCCCACTCGGCGTACATGCACGTGGCGAATGAGGCACCGGGGGTGTCGCAGGCGAGTGCGTCGAGTCGGCGCATCAGCTCCGCCGGGGCGATGTCGATGCTCGCCAGAGTGCGCACGGCGGTACGCAGCTGGATCATGGCGACCGCCGACTCCGGGCCGTGCCCCATGGCGTCCCCGACGACCAGACCGATTCGGCCGCCCGGCCGGGACAACACGTCGAACCAGTCGCCGCCGATGATGTTGTCGTGTCCGGCGGGAAGATAGCCGTGGGCGATGCGGCAGCCCTCGAACTCTCGCGCGGTGGCGGGGAGCAGGCTTCGCCGGATGGCCAGAGCGGTCCGGCGCTCACGCTCGTACCGGCGTGCGTTGTCCAGGGCCACGCAGGCCCGCGCGGCCAGCGACTCGACGGCCGCGGCCTCGTCGAGCCGGAAGCGGGCCCGGTGCGGGCCACGACTGCCGACGATGAAACCGACGGCGGTGCCGCGCAGATGCAGCGGCACCACGAGGAAGGAAACCGTCTGCAGGAGACGGTTGATCCGGGTCGCGTCGCCGCTGGAGGCGGTGAGGCGTTCGGTGGTGTGGGCGTCGACCGCGTCGAGCAGTTGGGTGCGCCGGGTGGCCAGGGCGCGCGCGTAGGGCGTCTCGCGCGGAAAGACGATCACCTCGCCGACCGGCAGTATGCCCTCCCAGTCCTCCGCCGCGTCCGTCCCCACGCGCAGCGCGAGCCGGCGGGCCTCGATCTGCGGCGGGTCCGCGACGGCGTAGGCGTTCTCCTCGACGAGCCAGCGCTGCAGCAGGTACACCGATGCCGCGTCGCAGAACCCGGGCGTCAGCGCGTGCACGATATGACTGCCCGTCAGATGGAGGTCGAGCTCCGAGCCGATGACGTCCGCCGCCGGGGAGAAGGGAAGCCGACGGGGCGAGCTTGCGGCCGCAGGTGCTTCGTCGAAGTGGCTGCGCGCTTCGTTCCGCAGGGTCGTGCCTTTCCGGGTGGTGGCCGGGTGCGGCCAGCGGCAGGGGATCGCCTCGCCGCGTGGTCGCTGACAACTATATGATGAGACATCAAGATCATTGTTGATTGGGGGAGTTGGGGTGCCGGATCACGAGGGTCTCCCGCGGGGCGGCGATCCCGACAAGGCGAGCGTCGCCCGGATGTACGACGCCATGCTGGGCGGGCAGCACAACTTCGCGATCGACCGGGAGGCGCTGGCGGCGTTCACCGCCATCGACCCCCAGGTCCGCACCCTGGCGCGGGCCAACCGCGCCTTTCTCCAGCGGGCCGTGCGCCACCTGATCGGGGCCGGGGTGCGGCAGTTCATCGACCTCGGCTCGGGCATTCCCACCCAGGGCAACGTGCACGAGGTGGCGCAGGAGGCCGGCCCGGGAGCGCGGGTGATCTACGTGGACAACGACCCGGTGGCCGTGGCCCACAGCGCCTCCCTGCTCGCCGACAACCCGCACGCGGACATCGTCGACGCCGACATCCGAAGGCCGCGGGACATCCTGTCCTCGCCGCAGGTGCGGAAACTGATCGACTTCGAGCAGCCGGTCGCCGTACTGATGATCACGATCCTGCACTTCATCACGCCCGAGGAGAACCCGGCCGGCATCGTGGCCGCCTTCCGGGACGCCGTCCCCGAGGGCAGCTGGCTGGCGATGAGCCATGCCACGAACCAGGACCGGCCGGACACGGCCGCCGCCGTGGGCAAGCTGTACCGGTCGCGGGCGACATCGCCGGTCACCGCACGCTCCCGCGACGAGATCCTCACCCTCTTCGACGGCTTCGACCTGGTGGAGCCCGGCCTGGTCCACGTACCGCTGTGGCGCCCGGACGCGGAGGACCCGGTGCCGGACAACCCGCGGGAGTACTGGGTGTACGCGGGCGTGGGCCGCAAGGGCCGCTGAGGTCGCCACGCTCCGGCCGCCGCCTTGACTTCGAGTGCACGCGAAGATCTAGCGTGCACGACATGGCTCACCGGGAACAGGCCGTGGGCGGCGGTCGCCGGGCGGGCGTCCCGCCACACGGCCGTGCGCGGGACCTCGGTGCACGCCGGACTCCGCCGCCTGCCGGACTGTGCCGCATCCGGACCTCCGGGATGCCGATGCGGCTGATTCGCTGCTCCATGGAGTTGAGGGGGCCGGTGAGCCACGAGGCCGCAGCAGGGTGAGCCTCGCGCTTCGCACGCACCCGCGAAGCCAAGGACAACATCGTAAGGAAGGGCTGAGACGCACATGAAGCAGCGCAGGCTTCGGGACCTGGAGGTTTCCGCCATCGGTCTCGGCTGCATGGGGATGTCCGCCTTCTACGGCACCGCCGACGAGGACGAGGGCATCAGGACCATCCGGCGCGCCCTCGAGCTGGGCGTCACGTTCCTGGACACCGCACAGCTCTACGGCCCGCTCACGAACGAGACGCTGATCGGCCGTGCGATCAAGGGACACCGCGACGAGTACGTGATCGCGACCAAGTTCAACTACCGGATGGACGGCGCCGTCCCCGGGGACATCAGCACCATCGGGCGGCAGGACGGCTCGGCCGAGCATGTGCGCAGCTCCGTCCATGGCTCGCTCAAGCGGCTGGGGACCGACTACATCGACCTGTACTACCAGCACCGCGTCGACCCGAACGTGCCGATCGAGGAGACCGTCGGGGCGATGGCGGAGCTGGTCGCGGAGGGCAAGGTGCGCCACATCGGCCTCAGCGAGGCCGGGGCGGAGACGCTGCGCCGCGCGAACGCCGTCCACCCGATCACCGCGGTGCAGACCGAGTACTCGCTGTGGTCCCGCGACCCGGAGGCCGCGGTGCTGCCCACCTGCCGTGAGCTGGGGATCGGGTTCGTCCCCTACTCGCCCCTCGGGCGCGGCTTCCTCGCGGGCCGGTTCACCTCGCCGGAGGAACTCGACGAGGGCGACTTCCGGCGCAACGGCCCCCGCTTCACCGGGGAGAACCTGAAGGCGAATCTCAGGCTGACCGAGAAGGTGAAGGAGATCGCCACCGAGAAGGGCGTGACCCCGGCGCAGCTCGCTCTCGCCTGGGTGCTCGCGCAGGGCGAGGACCTGGTCCCGATCCCGGGCACCAAGCGCCGCACCTACCTCGAACAGAACGCCGCCGCGGTCGACGTCGAGCTGACGAAGGACGACCTCGCCCGGATCGACGCGGAACTCCCGCCGCCGGCGGGCGACCGCTACGACGAGGCGGGGATGGCGGCCGTCGATCTCTAGGGCCGTGGATGTCCCTCACCACCTCAGGGATTGCCCCTCGGCACACGGGTACCCGGTGGTGGCCGCCGGTGAGGGAGCGCATCCGTGCCGTCGTGGTGGGGAACCGATGGCGCAGGGGCCACCGGGGTATGGGCGGCCGTGAGGAGGAGCGACCGTATGAAAGCCACGGACGACCTTCCCGTCGTGCGGACCCTCGGCGAGCTGGGGGCTCTGGTGGGCCGCGACTCCGACCTCTATGTCCGCTGGTCGCGGGGACCCTCCGCCGATCTGGGGAACGCGAAGAGCAGGGACGACCTCACCGGCGTCCCGATGCCGGGGCTGTCGGCCAACCCTCTCGGGGTCGAGCCCTGGTGGGGGGACCGGCCCGTCGAGCTGTGGGTGGCCCGGCGGCTGCACGACTACTCGCACCTGCCCCGTGAGAAGGGGGAGGGTGTGCGTCCCTGGGTTCTGCGAGGCCGGGTCGAGGGGCGCGGGCCCGACAACGAGCCCCTGGTGCGGGACGTCGAGCCGGTCGGCTGGGTCGACGAGAAGGTCATCAGGGAGGCGCAGACCGAGGTCGACCGCCAGTCCGGCTCCTGGGGGCCGCTGCGCCGCGACGACGGACGCTGAGCGGCCGGACACGCGGCGGGGCCCCCGGTCCATCGGACCGGGGGCCCCGCCCATGGGCGCTCCTCCGCGTCAGCGCTTGAAGATGTCCTTCGCCTTCTCCTTCATCTGGCGCATGTCGCCCTTCGACTTCTTGCCTCGACCTTCGGCCGTCACGGACTCATTGCCGAGCGCGCGGCCGAACGTCTCCTTGATCTTGCCCTTGGCCTGTTCGTACTTCGCCTTGGCCTTCTGTTCTCCAGCCACCGTTGCTCCTCCACGTCGCACTTCGACTGGGGGTCACTCACCACGTCGAGTGATCGGTGGTGCGGCACCCAAACATGGGCGGGCCGATCGGCACGGTAACCGGTGCGTCCCCCTGCCGCTTCCCTATGACGGCTGTCATGATGTGTGCTATGACCGCTGTCATAGCCGGCCGATCCGGGTGCGAGGCCGGACGAGTCGAGGGGGCAGGGTGAGAAACGTTTCTTCCCGGCTGATGTGGGAGCTCTCGGAGCCGGTGCACGACCTTGTGTACTTCGCCCCGGAGGCGCGCCGGGCCGCCGACGAGGCCGGGATGCGCGGCTTCTGGATGGGCTACTTCGGTCTGCGCGCCGCGCCGCTCGGTCCTGTGCCCGCGGCGGTGGTGACCAGCAGTTTCTATGTCTTCCACCCCGACCGGGTAGCGCGGGCCCTGCCCGACGCGTGGCGGTACGCGACACCGTCGGACCTGCTGGCGGCCAGGGAGCGGGCGGTGGACCGCGCCATGCGGCGGCTGTACGGGGACGAGGCCGTGCACGGCGAGCTGATGGCGGAGGCGGCGGATCTCGCCTGGCACGCGGCTCAGGCGGCCGACACCGCGGGACGGGTGCTCGGCGCGGCCAACCAGGCGCTGGAACGCCCTGGCCGGCCGCACGTACGGCTCTGGCAGGCGGCGACCACACTCCGCGAACACCGCGGTGACGGGCATGTCGCCGTGTTGGTGAGCCGGGGCATCGGCCCGGTCGAGGCGATGGTGCTCAAGGCGGCCGCGGGAGAGTCGGACGGCGCGTTGCTGCGTGCGGGCCGGAAATGGGACGCCGCCACCTGGCAGGGCACCGAGGCGCTGTTGCGGGAGCGCGGGTGGATCGACGGCGGCGGGCGTCTGACCGCTGCGGGAGCGGCCGAGCGCCACGCGATCGAAGAGGCGACCGACGCCGCCGCGGAGGCGCCGTGGCGGGCGCTCGGTCACGATGCCACCACGCGACTGGCCGAACTGCTCGCCCCGTTGGCCCGGAAGGTGGCGGCCTCAAGAGTCATCCCGTCCGGCAACCCGGTCGGGGTCACCGGCGTCGGGCTGCCCGGCCCCGCCTGATCGGGGAGGACCGGGATCAGTCCCAGAGGGAATACGTCACCACGCGTCCGGACCCGTCCGGCCGGCTGCCGGTGTAGGTGAGGGTCATCCGGGTGTAGTGCTGCAGCTGCGGGCGCTTCTTCCAGGGCTGCGGGTGGTCGAGCCGCACCTTGACCGGATACCGGTGGAACGTGCCCGCCGCGCAGTACGGCCTGCAGTCGTTGACCATGTTGACGGCCTCGGCCACCGCCGAGCTCGGCCCCCACTGCGACCAGTGGACCGAGGACAGGAGGCTGTTGCCGTCACCACAGGCGATCATGAAGGCGCTCGGGCGTACCTCCGGTTGCCAGAAACAGTCGACGACCACGGGGCGCCCGGACTGCCGTGCCACGGTGTGTGCGGCGGACGGCACCGTGGCCGGGGCGGCGGACGCCGTTCCCATGACTGCTGCCAGCGATGCGACGGCGCCGAGCAGGACCGCCTTGGTGAGTGTTCGATTGCGCATGTCCGCTCCCGCCCGTCTGTCTCGGGTGTCTCCGGACTCCCGTGCCACGCTACGACCGTGCCAGGGGGTCCCACCACTTGTACCCAGTACGGCAGCTTCATCCCCCGTCGGGCAGGTTCATCCCCCGTCGGCCGGTGTGAACGTCACCTCCGCCGTGCCCACCGTGCCGCCGCGGCGCCCGGGGGCGCTGTGCCAGTTCCAGTACAGGTTGGTGTGTGCGATCACCTGCTCCGGGGACGGCGCGCCGTACTCCGTCAGGTCCTCCGTCGTGTGCGCGTCACCGACCAGCGTCACGTCGTAGCCGCGGACGAACGCGCCGTGGAGGGTGGACCGTATGCATTGGTCGGTCTGGGCACCGGTGACGACGAGCCGGCCCACTCCGCGCTCGGCGAGCACCGTCTCCAGCTCGGTGTCCTCGAACGAGTCGCCGTAGAGCTTGTGGACCAGGGGCTCGTCATCGCGGCGCACCAGCTCCGGCACGTACTCCCAGCTCTCGCTGCCCCGCTTGAGCTGGTCGTCGGAGTGCTGCACCCAGACCACGGGCACGTCCTCCTCGCGGGCCCTGTCGACCAGCGTGCCGATGTTCGCGATCACGCTGTCGCGGCGGGGCGTGCCCGCCATCACCCCCTTCTGGACGTCGATGACGAGCAGCGCGGTGTTCGGTCGGTCGGGCAGGGTCGTCATGGGGACTCCGTCGTCTCGTCTCTGGTCAGTGATCCTGTGCCGACGACCACAGTAGGACGGGGCACTGACAACGGGCCCCGGATCGCGCGTCCGTCAGCTCAGCAGTGCGGCCAGACGGCGCCAGGCTTCCCGGGGAAGCGAGTCGCGGGGCTGGTCGTCGACCACCTGGAGGGCCACATGATCCGCGCCCGCCGCCAGATGGGCCTCGATCCGTTCCCGGATCCGGTCGTCGTCGCCCCAGGCGAACAGCGCGTCGACCAGCCGGTCGCTGCCGCCGCCCGCGAAGTCGTCCTCGGTGAAGCCGAACCGGGCGAGCGCCTTGGTGTAGTTGGGCAGTCCGAGGTAGACGGCGAGGCCGCCGCGGGCCGTCGCACGGGCGCGGTCCGGGTCCGTCTCCAGGACCACCTTCGTCTCGGGAGCCAGCAGTGGGCCGTCACCGAGGATCGCGCGGGCCTCGGCCGTATGGTCGGTGGTCACCAGGTACGGGTGCGAACCCGCGGCGCGGTCGCGGGACAGCTCCAGCATCTTCGGCCCGAGCGCGGCCAGCACACGGCGTTCCGCCGGTACCCCGGCGGCGTCGAGCTCGTCCAGATAGCCGACCATGGCCGAGTACGGGCGGCGGTACTGGTCCGCCAGTTTCGCATGGCTCACGCCGAGCCCGAGCAGGAAGCGCCCCGGGTGGGTCCGCTCCAGCTCCGTGACGCTCGCCGCCGTGTCGCCGGCCTCGTACTGCCAGATGCTCTGGATGCCGGTCGCCACGACGAGCCGCGAGGTCGCCCCGATCAGCGGCACTGCGTGGCGCACCGCGCTGCTGCCGCCCAACCAGACCGCACCGAAGCCGAGTTCCTCCAGCTCGGCGGCCGCGTCGGCCAGTTCACCGCGCCTGGCCGGGTCCTCCGAACGCAGTCCGGCACTCCAGATGCCGTACCGCCCGACGGTCTCCTTCAACGATCCCACGCTGTCCGTGCTGGTGACGTCACCCATCGGTCCCGATCCCTCCGTACCCGGTACGGTGCGCCGGCCACGCACCACTTGATCACAGCAGAGCCCAACGGCCGCCCGACGCCGCGTATTCCACGCCGTGTCCCTCGAGGATCGGCGTCCGGACTCACCGCAGCAGACCCGGCAGCGGCGGCGGACGCAGCAGGTGGGGACCCGAACGACCTCGACGACCTGTACGAGGACGACATGCTCCAGCGCCTGGAGGAGCTTCGGACGGCGATCAGCACCTGCATCGCCACCCTCCGCAATGCCGCCCCGGCACGGTAGGGGGCCGAAGGTCCCCCACGAGGGGCCGAAGTGCCCCTCTCACCGATCCACGACCGGTGTGACGGTGAAGGTGAGCCGTTCCGGAGCCGGACGAAAGGCGGTGGGAGACATGCAGCCGCCTCTGGTCGTGGGCGTCGACGGATCGGACTGCAGCCTGGTGGCGGTGGACTGGGCGACCGACGAGGCGGCCCGGCACGGGCTGCCCCTGCGGCTGCTGTACGCCTTGGGAGGTGAGCGGGACGAGGACGACGTGCTCCCGGCCGTCGTGGCCACCGCCACGGAACGCGCCCGGCACCGCAACCCGGGCGTGACGGTCACCGCCGACGTCCTGCCCGAGGACCCGGTGGACGCGTTGCTGCGCGCGGTGCACCACGCCTCCGCCGTGGTGACGGGCAGCCGTGGCCGCGGCCGGCTGACGGGACTGCTCCTCGGCTCGGTCAGCCTCACCGTCGCGGGCCGTGCCCGCGGGCCGGTGATCGTGGTGCGCGGAGACCGGGCCGGCCTGGAGGGCACGCACGAGCGGATCCTGCTCGGCGCCGGCGAGCCCGGCACGAGCGGCGCGGCGGTTCGGTTCGCCCTCCGCGAGGCGCAGGTGCGGCACTGCGTCCTCGACGTGGTCCGTGTCTGGCACCGCCCCGCGCACCGGCCCGTCGAACACCCCCTGCTGACCGGCGGCCCGGCCCTGTGCTGCGAGGAGCGGGCGGCCACCCTGATCGACGCCCTGCTCCAGGACGCCTTGGCCGACCATCCGGACGTGCGGGTCCACCGGTCCACGGTCGAGGGAACCGCCCGCAGGGTCCTCCTGCACCGCTCGGCCGCCGCGGACCTGGTGATCATCGGTGTCCGGCGCGGCCACGACCGCCGGGCACTCCACCTGGGCCGGGTGGCCCACACGCTGCTGCACCACGCCGAGTGCCCGGTGGCCGTCGTACCGGAGTCGCACTGAGGGTGGGGCAGGGACGTTCGGGTCCCCCGGCATGGGCTGTTCGGCCTCAGCGGCGGGGGAGCGGGCGCGGTGCACTGGAGGTGTCGGCACAAGCGACCGCACCCCGAGGAGGCACGGAAGGCGGAGGCCCGGCACATCGAGGTGGAGCACGGCGCGTGATCGCCCGCCGGCGCCGCGCGCCGAGTCTGGACGGTGACATCGTGAACGCAAGGCAACGGCTCGCGGACGGCGTACGCACCCGGCGCGGTCGTACGGTCACCGTCTCCGGGTTCACACCCGAAGGAATGCCCCCGAACATGGCGCGCGTCGTCCTCGGCATCACCTGCGAACCCCGCGACCGGGCCGAGACCCTGGCCTCGCTGACGCCCGAGGAGGCCCGGCGTGTCGCCGGAATGCTGCTCCA
Source organism: Streptomyces sp. NPDC001796 (assembly GCF_042892355.1). Taxonomy (NCBI): domain Bacteria; kingdom Bacillati; phylum Actinomycetota; class Actinomycetes; order Kitasatosporales; family Streptomycetaceae; genus Streptomyces; species Streptomyces sp. NPDC001796. The sequence goes on from NZ_JBIAUC010000003.1 coordinate 372,109, forward strand.
CCAGGCCGCCTCCTTCGCCCCACGGGTCCCGGGGCCGCCGGGCCACGCGGACGCCGTGCCGATCGCCGCGGACGCGTACGAAGTGCGCCTGCGCGGCCACATACTGGCCGTGGACCAGCCGGTGCCGGACGGCGGTACCGACACGGCCCCCACTCCCGTGGAACTCCTCGTGGCGTCGCTGACCGGGTGCGTCGCGCACTGCGCCGGCCGGTTCCTCGAGCGCCACCACCTCAGCCGTGAGGGCCTGCGGATCGAGACCGACTTCCGTACGGCCTCCGGCCGGGCGCCCCGCCTGAGCTCGGTCCGCCTGCGGGTGCGCGCGCCCGCGCTCCCCGCCGGACGACGGGACGCCCTGCGGGCGGCGGTGTCCCGCTGCACCGTCAGGAACACCCTGGTCGCACCGCCGGAGATCGTCATCGCCCTGACCGACGACGGGACCGGAGAGGCTTCGCCGGCCGGTCCGGCAGACAGCCGCCGATGAGCGCAGGCTGGAGCATGCAGCGGTGGGCGGGGGCGACCGTTGAACCTGCGGACGTGGCGGCGCGAGCGGTGCTCTCGCAGGAGGGCGTCGATCTGCAGACCGGAGCGCTGCTCTCCTGGGAGAGCGGTGCTCAGGCTCTGGTGCACTGCTCCATCATCGGTGAGTCTCCCAGAACCGCCACGGTCACCGGTTCGCGCGGCCGCATCGACATTCCGCACACCTTCTTCCATCCCGATCGCTTCGTACTGCATCGCGACGGGCGCGAGCCCGAGGAGTTCACGGCCGATCCGGCGAACGGCCCCGTCAACAGCTTCCGCCACGAGGCCCTCGAGGTCATGCGTGCCCTCCGCGCCGGTGAGACCGAGTCTCCGCTCGTCCCTCTGGACGGCACGCTCGCCGTCATGCGGACCCTCGACGCGATACGGGACCACATCGGCGTCCGCTACCCCGGAGAGGCCAACGAGCCCGCGGCCGCGCGGGTTTGAGCGCGCGACAGGCGTACCGGAGGTCAGGGGCCGAGCGCGTCACGCCGCGAACCCGGCCGAGGTGATCATTCCGATCAGTGCCCCCTGTGTCGCAACCTCGGTAGCCGAGCCGTATCCGCCGGGTATCCCGAGCCCGCGGATTCACCCGCGTACGCGGTGTCGATCGGCTTTTCGCCCCGTGAAGCCGACGATCGCAGGGATGGCCTCGCCATCTATTCCCAGCGGTTCCGGTGAGGTGTTTCACGCTCTCGTTTATTGTTCAACTATATGGGGCGCGCGTAGCTTGGGTGACGCCGAAACCCGGCACGTTTCATTGTTCGCAGTCGCAGACCAGCGGACTGTGCGAGGAGAGAAGAAGACCATGGGAAAGCTCATGCGGCGTATCGGGACCGGAGGCGTTTCCGCGATATTCGTAGGAAGCGCTCTCCTCGCCGTCGGCGGACCGGCTGCCGCGGCCACCCCCCAGGCGGACGGACACTCCACCGTCAGGACGGTTGCCGTCCAGGATCCGAAGGCCGTCGCCGTCCACGGCGGATCCCAGGACCGGAGCGAAGGCCACCGTCATGCGGGCGAGCGCCGGACGAACGGCCGTCCCCTCGACCCGTGGATCGCGGACCAGCTGGCCGTGCTCGATCCGTGGATCGTGGATCAGCTGGCGTTGTTCGCGCCTTCCGCCGCGGTCACGGCGACGCCCTGACCTGCTTCGCACTCACTGGCCGGCCGCGCATTCAGGAACCGGTGGCGGCGAATCCGTCGCGAGCCTGGTCGAAGACGGGTCGGTAAGCGTCCCATTTCGCGTCCGGAGCCGAGAGATGGATGTCGTACTCCCGGCCGCCTTCACGGCCGTAACCCAGATCGACGGCGCGGAAAACGCGGACCCGTCCTTTGAAGGTGAACTCCCACACGGCCGCAGGTTCCCCGTGGAACGTCGTCTGCTGCATACGCAGCCTCCGGTACGTCGGGTAGTTGGCCTTCGTGTTCGTCTCGATATCCAGGAAGTGCGCCTCGGGGTTGGCCCCCGCGGGGTCCACCGTGCCGATCGTGATGCCTGCCAGACCCGTCGGGTCGGTGTAGGTGACCTCGTCACCGGTGCGCGGGCCGGCCCTCCAGCCGTCCGGGATGGGGAGAGAGACGCCGAGCCGTTCGTCCCCGACCCGGTGGTAGCCGGCGGGCACGGGCGATGGGGGCATCGGTTGCCGTGGTGGCGCGGCGGGTCTTCCGGGCGTCGGGCGCGTGCTCAGCGTGCTGCGACGGCCGTCACAATAACCGCCCTCGGTGAAGGTCCCCGGTCAGCCCCTCGTGGGGTCTGACAGCGGCCCTTGACAGACTGCGCCCGACGGGAGGCGGCAACAGCTGTCCGGGGCCCCGGACGGCCCTCACTTGTTGACGCGTACACGTACGCCTTCTGGTGGACGCGTGTAGAGTCCGGCACACTCCCTTCTGCGCCACCTGCACACCCTCGTCGGCATCAGCAGGAGGAATCCGAATGAGCAGTCCCGCCGCCCAGTTCCGCCTTCGGCTGCAACCGCGCGTCCGGGCCGTGGTCGGCATCCTGGCCCTCGTCCTGACGGTGCTCTTCGCGCCCGGAGTGGGTCTGGCCTCGTCGGACAACGCGTACGCCGTCACCAAGTTGACCCAGGCCCAGGCGGAGAGCATGTTCCGCAGTGCCGGCATCACCTGGTCCTCGTCCGGCAACTGCACGAACCGCAACAACTCCACCTGTACGTCGTTCGAGCAGCTCAACCTCGCCACCGCTCAGGGGGCCGTCACCCTGAAGAAGGCCAGCGGCTGCGCGCTCAACATCACCGGCGGCACCGAGACGGGCCACGCCAGCGGCACGTACTCGCACTGGAACGGCTACAAGCTCGACTACAGCAAGTACACCTGCATCGGCAACTACATCAAAACCTACTTCAGCTATTCCGGCCTGCGCGGGGACGGCTACCCGATGTGGACGTCCGGTTCCGGCAACGTCTACACCGACGAGGGCAGCCACTGGGACGTCCTCTACTACAACTGCGGCGGCTGCTGACCGGCGCGCCCCTGGGGCAGACCGCTGCGACCCGCCGCGTGCCGTTCGGCAGGCGGCGGGTCGGCTCCTGTTTTCTGTCGGCCCTCGATCCGAGGCCGAAACGCCGAGCGTGTCGTCGCCCCCTCGAGGAGGTCGCATTCCGGCACCCCCTGGTCCGCTCATGCCTTCTTCCGCGCGAGGGGTGTAGGGCCGCCGACGAGTGGGGGAGCGGATCTCCCGGCGGATCGGTGGCGTCCGAAGCACCGCGTGGGGGCGTCACCGTTTGATCGTGCCGATGAGCTGTGGCAGCGGATCGAGCCGCTGTTGCCGAGGCGGGAGCGCAGATTCCGGTACCCGGGCCGGAAACCGCTGCCGGATCGACAGGTGCTGTGCGGGATCCTGTACGTGCTGTACACGGACATCCAGTGGGAGTACCTACCGAAGGAACTCGGGTTCGGCTCGGGCATGACGTGCTGGCGGCGGCTGCGGGACTGGAACGAGGCCGGGGTCCGGCAGCGGCTGCACGAGGTCCTGCTCGCCGAGCTGAACGCGGAACGGAAGCTGGACTGGTCCCGCTGCGTCGTCGATTCCTCGCACGTCAGGGCGTTAAAAGGGGGAGCCACACGGGCCCGTCGCCGGTCGGCCGGGGCCGGGCCGGTTCCAAACACCACTTGATCACCGACGGACACGGCACCCCGCTCGCCGTCATCCTGACCGGTGGGAACCGCAACGACGTCACCCAGCTCCTGCCTCTGCTGGACGGCGTCCCGCCCGTCCGCGGCCGGGTCGGCCGGCCGCGCCGCCGAGCGGTCACGCTCTACGCGGACCGCGGCTACGACCACGACCGCTACCGCAAGAAGGTCCGGGCCCGCGGCGTCGTGCCCGTTATCGCTCAGCGCGGCACCGAGCACGGCTCCGGCCTGGGTGCCCACCGGTGGGTGGTCGAACGAACCTTTGCCTGGCTGCACGGCTTCCGCCGGTTGCGCGTGCGCTGGGAACGACGAGCGGACATCCATGAAGCGTTCCTCAAACTCGCCTGCTGCCTGATCACCCACCGACAACTCAAGTCATTGTGTCAGCCGTTGTTATTCGCTCTGGACCTGTGCCTTGTTGATGGCGGCTTGAAGTTGAAGCCAGGTTGGATCTGTTGCGCTGGCCGTGGTCACCGTCGCCAGATCGTCTGCTTCCCATGTGCGGGTTCCGTCGGTCAGGACAAGGTGCGTCTCCAGGTCGTCGCCGTCGTCCGGAATCTCGGCGGTGGCGTCCAAGAACGCTATGGCTGCAGCCCTGGAGACGTCCCTGCTTGTGGTGCAGGTCTGCGTGGAGCCGGAGAGCACGGACAAGAGCACCAGATCCCCCCCACTGCCGGCAACGAGAAGCTCGCCCGTCGCCGTGGCGGCCAGCGCGGACAAGCGGGACCCGGTCAGCACATCGTGCTCGACCGCTTGCCGGGTTTCGAGGTCCACCTCGACCAGCGCCCCCGCGGGCGTTGCGATCCACAGCACGCCCGGTCGCGATCCGAAGGCGATGTTGTGACGCGACCAGGCTTCCATCTGGTCAAGCCACTCCTGCGGGTACGGATAACCAGGGTTGGGGTCGCCGAGGGTTGTGGCCAGAACCCGGTGCAACGAAGGAAACTCGAAAACCGCCACCGAGTTGCCGTACGCGTTGCCACGGATCGCAATATGACGTCCGTCTGTGCTGAAGAGTGGAGTCTCGTAGCCGTCGCAGTCCAGGATCAGCGCCCGGCGGAGCGGCCGCATCACGGCAGGCGCGGTCCCCTGATCGACGCGCGCGAAAAGGCAGTGCGTGGCCCCCTGGTCGCTGGCGAGCGTCGCAACAAGTCCGCCCCCGGGATGCTCCGCCACTCCTGTGTCCCACGGGGGTCCGGCATCGATGGTTCCGGAGGCAAGGTCAAGGACATCCGAGCTCTCCCACCCGCCGCCTTCGTCGCGAAAGGACGGTGAACCCCACAGGGTCTGCCCGTCTGGGCTGAAAGCAAGACTGCGGTAGGAGGCCGTGGCCGCAGCGCCTTCCGGTTCGGAGACCCCAGCAGGAGTCCACTGCCGCAGTCCATCTTCCCCTGCCACGACGAGCAGTGGCTGGTCCGGATGCCACGCCACAGCGGGCGTCCGCTCTGCCCGTTCCCACCCAAAGGCGTCTCCATAGGCGTTCGACGTGAGGCCCACGGAGCCGAGTTCGCGTAGCTGCCCCGCGCCGCAGTCCCAGATGTGGACTGCCGGACGCTCGGAGTCCGAGCAGGCCACCAGCGGAAGCCGCGGATGGCATCTCAGCTGTTCGAAAGAGCGCTCGCCGCCAACCAGCCCACGTGCCACTACTCCAAGATCAGTCACCCAGCACCCTAGTTCTCGCTGGCCTGCGTCGCGAGGCCCTCACCGGCATGCGTTCCCGCCCGGCGCAGATGTGAGCGCTGGCCCCGCCAACTCAAGCGCTCGCTCACCAACTGAAGCGCTCCTTACCTTTGTTGGCGGGTTGATTCCGGTTCTTCGTACGATCGGGAGACCCAGGGGCCTGGGTGTGGCTGAAAGCGCTCATGCCGTACGTGTGGCTTTGACTGATAGGCCGCCCAGCGCCCCGCGACGACACGGCCACTCATTGGGATGAGCGAACAGAAGTCGCTTCGTAAGGACACGTCGGCGTGGTCGTCTGCAGGGACCAGTCAACCGATCGACGAGGGAGGCTCGGGTGCCCGAGCTCTGGGCGGGGACGGATGCCGGCAAGGCCGCGCACCACTGCACGGTGATCGACACAGACGGAAGGAAGGTGCTCTCGCGTCGAGTACCGAACGACGAGGCTGAGCTGCTGGAGCTGATAGGCGACGTCCTGGCCCTGGCTGAGGATGATCCGGTGACCTGGGCAGTCGACCTGAACGCGGGCGGAGCCGCCCTGCTGATCGCATTGCTCACCAGTCACGGCCAGCGGCTTCTCTATATCCCTGGCCGCACCGTTCACCATGCCTCCCGCAGCTACCGAGGCGACGGCAAGACCGACGCGAAGGACGCCTACGTCATCGCCGACCAGGCACGGATGCGCCGGGACCTGCAGCCTCTGCAGGACTGGGACGAGATCGCGGTGGACCTGAAGATCCTGACAGCTCGCCGCTACGATCTGGCGGCCGACCGCACGCGGGCCATCAACCGGTTGCGGGCCCAGCTGCTGGAGTACTTCCCCGCTCTGGAGCGGGCGTTCGACTACGCCGCATCCAAGGGGTCCCTCGTCCTACTGACTGGCTACCAGACGCCAGCCTCCCTTCGCCGGATCGGTCCGAGTCGACTGGCGAGCTGGTTGAAGAACCGCAAGGTGCGCGGCACCCAGGCCTTGGCCGACACCGCAGTCGCCGCGGCGCATGCCCAGCACACTGCTGTCGCCGGGGAGGCCACGGCCGCAGCTGTGGTCCACACCCTGGCCAAGGCCGTACTGGCGCTGGACGAGGAGATCGCCAGCGTCGACCTGCAGATCGCTGCCCGATTCCGCGAACATCGCGACGCGGAAGTGATCACCAGCATGCCTGGAATGGGCCCGTTGTTGGGGGCGGAGTTCATCGCCTGCACCGGAGGGGACATGAACGCCTTCGGCAGTACGGGGCGCCTCGCCGGAGTCGCCGGTCTCGCGCCGGTCCCAAGGGACTCAGGTCGGATCAGCGGCAACATGCGTCGACCACACCGCTACCACCGCCGACTGTTGCGCGTCTGCTACCTCTCGGCCCAAATCGCCGCGCGCTTCTGCCCCACGTCGAAGCGGTTCTACGACCGCAAGCGAGCTGAGGGAAAGAGTCACAAGCAGGCGATTCTCGCCCTCGCCCGCCGACGCCTCGACGTCCTGTGGGCCCTCATACGCGATCAGCGAACCTTCCAGACCCTGCCCCCTCCGCGCAGTCTCGCCAGGGGTTGAGCCTGTTGCGCTCTGACGATGCCTGCTGCCTGCTGCTGTGATGCACCTCAGTTCCTGATGAGAGGCTCATAGGGGTGACCCTCCGGCGTGAAGATGAGCACGAAGTCCTCTCCCACCCGAACGGCCACCTCCCGCAAGCGGGCCAAGGCATCGGCCGGGTCCGGAAGGTCGAGGCCAAGGGCTGCGGCGGCACGATCTCTCCGGGCGACGAGGTCCGGCATGTCCTCCAGGTACTCGGCTGCGAGCTCGCGACTTTCCTCGTCCGTGAACGCTTGGCAGTCGCGCCACCACGGAGCGACCAGCAGCAGTCGCAGGAGCTCGGGCAGGCCGATCGCAACCAGAGCAGCGCCCCCTTCGGAGTCGGCATAGAGGATAGGACGTTCCTCGCCGCCTTCACCGCAGAAGAAGAACGTTCCCCCGGCACCGTCGCCGGCGAACCCTTCAAGCGCGGCACCCGAGGCGAGGTGAACTTCCTCGCCATGGTCGCCTCCGTCCAGGTCGAAGTCACCCGGCCAAGCAAGAAAACGGGCAGCTTCGTCCTGCTCGCGGACGGCACCGATCAACGATTCCATGAGCTGCAGCCTAGGGCCCGCTGGTTGACAAGCATCATTGGGAGTCAGTCACAGTAGTTGATGCTCGCCATATTCAGGTCCTCCGATCAGAATTCAGGTCGAGGTAATCAATGTCGATAATGGCGGCGTCTGAGCTTGGCGTTTAACGTCGCAGGTCACTCGACCTGCTGAGATCCCCGGGAACCGGGGGCACATGACGCGGCCGTTCTTCACGCTTCGAGATGTCGAGTAACGAAGCACGAGAACGGCCGCTGCCCATGAATCTCCCTGTCGACACGCCCGCGGGCGAGGCATTGAGCGTATGTCCCGCTTTCGGGTCGACTTCTACGACTGCCTGTACAGCCGTGCCGATGCGCTCTTCCAGCTCACCGACGCAATCTTGTGCACGGACGGGCCGGTGAAGACCCTGGTCGAGCTCTGTCTCGCGGTCGAGCACCGACGCGGGCATGGGGCCCCTGTATGCCGCGTTGGAACCGGGGCTGGCTGGAGCCGTCGCGGTTGCGCCACACGCTGGCCAGCCTGCCGCTGCCGAGGGCGGCCGACGGGCGGATCGTGCTGGCCGTGGATGTCAGCAACTGGCTCCGCCCGCACGCCTCGACCAGCGACGACCGGCTGTTCTGCCATGTCTACGGGCCCGGAGACCGTAAGACGGATCAGTTCGTGCCGGGCCGGCCGTACTCCTTCGTCGCCGCCCTGGAGACCGCCCCGGGCCTCCTGGGTCGCGTTGCTGAACGCCGTGCGCCTCGGGCCGGCGGACGACGCGACCGCCGTCACCGCTGCCCAATGCTCGTCGTCGGCGTCGACGAGACCATCCAAGACCCGCCCCATCATCTCCGGATCAGGCTCGTCGACCGTCTCGCTTGAGGATGCGGTAGACGGCAGGGCCGCCACCGGTGAGGCCCGCCCACGCGGCTCCGGGCTGAGAGCGCGGTCAAGGCGCGCCGCAGCGGTGTCACAGTATCTCCAGCGGCCGCCTGCTCCTCGGCGGGGGAAAGGCACGGTCCAGGGTCGCGAGGTCCTCGGCGGTCAGGTCCACCTGCAGAGCCGCCCTGTTCTCCTGGACGTGCTCGCGGGAGGACGCCTTCGGGATCGCGATAACGTCGTCGTGTCGCAGGACCCAGGCCAGGGCGATCTGCGCGGGCGTCGCGCCGTGGGCGGCGGCCACCTCCCGCAGCGCCGCGTTGCCGAGCAGACGGCCCTGCTCGACCGGTGAGTACGCCATGACGGGGATCGACAGTGCACGGCACTTGGGCAGCAGACTGTGCTCCGGTCCTCGACGGCTGAGGTTGTACAGTACCTGGTCGGTCTGCGGCTCGGCTCCGGACGGCAGGTCCGCGAGATCCTCCACGTCCAGGTTGCTCACCCCCCACGAGCCGATAGCGCCCTCCCGCACCAAGGACTCGAACGCCTCGACCGTCTCCTCCAGCGGCACATCCCCGCGCCAGTGCAGCAGGTACAGATCGATCCGGTCCGTGCACAGACGGCGCAGGCTCCCCCGGCACGCCTCGGCCACTCCCCGGGCGTCCGCATGCGACGGCAGCACCTTGCTCACGAGGAAGACCTCGTCCCGCCGTCCGGCCACCGCCTCGGCCACCACTTCCTCCGCCGCGCCGTCTCCGTACATCTCCGCGGTGTCGATGAGGGTCATTCCCAGGTCCAGACCGACGCGCAGGGCCGACACCTCGGCCGAGCGGCGCCCGGGGTCCTCCCCCATCCGCCAGGTGCCCTGACCGAGTACCGGGACCGCAACCCCGCTGGGGAGGACCACCGTCCGCGGATCCGCCATGGCTTCCTCCTAGCTGTAACGGTGGCGAAGACTGCCGACCACCCACTGCATTCCGACATACATCTCAGATCGCCCCTTCCGGCGGTGAACGGCGCTCCGTCCTGTACGCCGCACGGCCCTGAGCTGGTGCCGAAACGGATCGTCCCGGGCACAGTGGATCTGTCACAGTTCAGCCGGGCGCCGCAGAGGAGACCATGGCATGACTCAGGGCAAGCGCATCCTCATCACCGGAGCGGGGTCAGGCTTCGGACGAGGTGCTGCACTGCGGTTGGCGGGACGTGGCCACCATGTGATCGCCGCGGCGGAAAACCGGCCGCAGATGACTGAGCTCATCCAGGAGGCGCAGCAACGACCGCATGGGCAACTCCATGCGGACCTGGTTCGACCCGGACACCAGTTTCAGCGCGAAGCGCTTCACCACTGACCTCGGAGTCGAGGTCCACCTCACTGACGACTACGGCGAGCTGACAGGAGGGGATCAGGAGGATCCCGAGGAGATCGAGGAGTTGTTCGTAGAGCTCGCCGAACGGGAATCGGGCCCCTTCCGCAACTTCCTCCCCGCCGACCGCATCGAATCCGTGAAACACCATCAGGCCGCCATGTGGGATCTGCCTCGGTGAGGATAGCGCCCAGTGGATGCCGTGCACCACGCTCGGCGGGCTGCTGGCCTTGGCCTTGCACGCCCGTATCCGCCGACCGGGCAGTCAGCCGAGCCGAGACTGACCGGGACATGGCGCGGACAGGCCGGTTTCGCCCCGGGACCGCCTTCGCCTCCTTCGACGGTGTCACCCGATCCCGGCTTCCTCGGGCCTGACGAACAAGCACACCGGTTCAAACGTGGCGGCATCGATGATTGAACCGAGTGATGCCCACAGCATGCGGCTGCCGCCACGAAGACCTGCCGGATCAGCGAAAGCACAATCGAACTCGGAAGAGTTCTCTCAAACGGGCTTACACGACATGGCGGCCTCCGGGGAAGGCGGGGTGCACCGGCTTCGTCGCACGTCGCCCGTGCCCGTCGTCCGAGCGGGCTGCGCCGACTGCTCAGCGGGGCTAGGCAGTTTCGTTTGGATCAGCGGGCAGACCACAGGAAGATGTCGGCGATGTGGAGTCCGGCCAGGTAGATGGTCGCGGTCTTCTCGTAGCGGGTCGCGATGCCCCGCCACTGCTTGAGGCGGTTGATGCACCGCTCGACGGTGTTGCGCTGCTTGTACGCATCGCGGTCGAAGGCTGGTGGCCTGCCGCCCCGACTGCCCCGCCGCAGCCGGTGTCCTTGCTGATCGGCCGGAACGGGGATCACTGCCCCGATGCCGCGCTTGCGCAGATGGCTGCGGATCGCGCGGGAGGAACCGGCCTTGTCCGCCAAGACCACGTCCGATCTGGTGCGGGGCCTGCCACGTCGTCGGGGAACGCGCAGGCGGGCCATGACGTCGGTGAAGGCGGGTGCGCCGCCAGCCTGCCCGGCGGTGAGATGGAAGGCGAGGGGGCGGCGATGGTCAGTCCGCCGCGGGACCGGCCGATGGCGTGGTCGTCCGGTTCGCCGGCTGGAGCCCCACCGACTGATCCAGACGAAACTGCCTAGCCGAGTGCTGCTGCCGGCCGCAGGTTCTCCTCGAGTCCTTCGCCCATCGCCGCGCAGGCCAGTGCCCGTCCCAGTCGGGGTGCCTGTTTGAACAGGTTGTGTCCGGCGGCGAAAAAGATCCTGTCGGCCTCCCAGACCGCCATGCCGTCCTCGCTCCACGGCAGGCTTGTCACCCAGCAGTGCAAGTGCTCGACGGGCTCGGGGTCGAGTCCGGGCAACGCGCGCGAGACGTACGCTCGGGCGCGGTTGCTCAGTGCCACCAGTGCTGCGGGGTCCGCGAAGCTGCCGTCCTCCCGCACCTCCACCGTCTGGCTGAGGCCCACCGCGTACCGGCGGTTGCCCGGATAGGGGGCCGCGTAGACGCCGGTCTCCCCGAAGTCGCCGCTGCCGTCCTGCAGGCAGGCGACCCGTTCCGGAGGGGCTCCCCTGACCCGGAAGGTGAGGCGGACATGGGCCGCCGGCCGCACGGGCAGCGAAAGCCCCACGTTCCGCGCCAGACGCGCGGTGCCGAGGCCCGCGCACACCACGGCCGCCACGTACTCCTCGCGGCCGGCGGCGCTGAGCACCTCCACCGTGCCGTGGGCGGTCGGGCGGAGCGAGATGACCTCGTCCGTGACGACAGCATCACCCAGTGCGCCGGCCAGGCTCTCGACTGCGACACGGGTGCGGATGGCACCGCCGTCCTCGTCGAGCATCGCGGGACCGCAGTAGTCGGCAAGCAGCGGCATGCGGGCGCGAAGCTCGGCACTGTCCACGGTCCGGACCGGTACGCCACCGACATCCTGCAGAATGCGCAGCCTCTCCGGAACACGACCGCCCAGGGCGACCACTCCATCGCTGGAGATCAGTTCGGCGCCCAACCGGTCAGCCCACTCGTCCCAGACGGCGCGACCCTGTCGGGTGAACTCCACCAAGCGGGCGTCGTCGTGCGCGTGGCGGAATATGCGGGACTGGCCACTGGACTGCCCGTGACCCGGAACGCCGCTTTCGTACACCCGCGACGCCGTTCCGCGTTCGGCCAGCGCATAGGCGGTGCAGAGCCCGACGATACCGGCTCCCACCACGGCCACCTCGGGGACCTGGGCCATTCCATCGCCTCACTTCACGTCCCGCAGCGGGATCAGGTTCATCCGGCGCCGCCGCGAACTGGGTGACTGGACCCGATGGGCGGCACCGCCGGGCTCTCCGTGATGCGGCGGCGGAACCGCGTCTTCTTCAGCGTCACACCAGTCCGGGATTTGTCAACCGGCCACCTCAGATGGCGGCCGTGGCCGACTGGCGGAGTCGCGGGGGCGGATGTCGTGGTCGAGGCTGGGGAGGTATCCGAGCAGGACATCGGCCGGTCTGGTGAACCGTGGCTGTCCAGACCAGCGGGCAGCCGGGTGTCCGCTCAGTCGAGGTGTCGACCCGCCGTGCGTGGTAACGGCGACCGGAGCGCTGGGTGGTGGAACGACCTTGCATCATGATCAGCCAGGCAGCTGCCGCAGTCAGGAACGCCGGGACAGGCACCGACTCCAACGGTGACGCCGATGCTGCCGCGGCCAGCATCATCCTGCACATCAGGTCCCGGCTCATCGCGTGCTCCGCCGTTCTTTGGCCAGCCCCTACCGTGCGGGGTGCCTCTATGCCCTTGGTCAAGCCTGAGTGGTCATGCGGGGGCGGTCTCGGGGGTGCGGGGTTCGTAGAAGGTGCCATCGCGGAGCATGGCGAAGAGCACGCTGATGCGGTGGCGGGCGAGGCGGAGGAGGGCCTGGGGGTGGGTCTTTCCGCGGGCACGGCATTTGTCGTAGTAGGTGCGGGATGCGGGGTCGTGCAGGGCGGCGAAGGCCGAGAGGAACATGGCCCGTTTGAGCTGCCGGTTTCCGCCTCGGTGTGCGTGTTCGCCGTGGATCGAAGTCTCCGAGGACTTCGTTGTCGGGGCAAGCCCTAAGCCAAAACAGCGGCCGCTGTGCCAAAGTGTCGGCACGCGGACTGTCCGACGGCGGTTTGTCGCGACCGCATTGTTGGGCAGGGTGGCAAATAGGGGGTCATGTGCGGCGTGTTCGGCTCGATCGCCACCACGTAGGGGTCGCGGCGCGGGCCACCAGGTGGGCGGCCGGTTGGCCTTCGGTGTGAAACGGCGGATCGGCAGGCCCTTGGGGCAGGGTGGGAGTCGGCTGGTGGGGCACGGTGTGCGGCGGATGGTGCCCGCGGTGCTGCCCCGGTCGCTGCGCGCGTCGCTCGGGCCGATCGCGGCCCTCGCCGCGCTGCTCGTCGGCGTGCTCGGGATCCTGTACGCCGGCCACAGCGAGCCCGGCAGGGTGGACAGATGGATCATCCAGCCGACGGCGGACAGTGTGCGGCCGCCGTGGCGGTACGTCGCTCTGGCCTTGGACTTCTTGGGGGAGCCCGCCGGATCGGCAATGCTGATCGTGGCCGCCGTGGCGGGCTGCCTGCTGCTTCGGCGTCCTCGCGCAGCGGTGCTCGTCGTTGCCGGCGTCGGCATGACCGTGGGGACGGCGACGCTGCTCAAGCACGTAGTGGGACGCACCATCCACGGCGACGGCAACCTGTCCTACCCGAGCGGGCACACCGCCTTCTTCACCGCGCTCGCCCTTGTGGCGGCGCTGCTCGCGACCGGCCGGCTCGGCCTCGGCAGGACGGCCGGCACGTCACTCGTGCTAGCCGCGGCGCTGGTGGCCGGCGCCGCGATGGGGTGGGCGGAGGTCGCCCTGGGCGCGCACTATCCGACCGACGCCCTCGGCGGCTGGTGCACCGCGCTGGCGGTGATTCCGGCGACCGCGTGGCTGGTCGATCGGACGGCCGACGCCGGTAGGCAGGAGCTCCCTTGACGTCACATCACGCCAAGCGGCGGAATACGGGCTTCACCGGTCGTCCGCCCAGCCAGGAGGTGGGGTCACCGGCGTCCAATGCCTTCCGGTACACCGCACACGCCTGGGCCACCACGTCGACGGTGTGATCGATGTCGGCGTCGCTCAGCGCGCTGCTCACCACGAACGACGGGGCGAGCACCCCGCCCGCGACGAGCCGGCGCAGGAACAGGGTGCGGTACTCCTGCGACGGCTGCCGGTTCTCGTCGAGGGTGGCGAAGACCAGGTTGCTGGCCCGGCCCCGCAGGAGGACGTGGTCGCCGACGCCCATGCCGACCGCGGCGTCCCGGACACCGGCGGCCAACCGCTCGCCGAGGTCGTGCAGCCGCGCGGTGATGCCCTCTTCGACGTAGGTGGTCTGCACGGCCATCGCGGCTGCCAGCGAGTGCGTTTCCGCACCGTGCGTGGTGGACAGCAGGAACACCCGGTCCCCGGAGTCACGCAGTCCGCCCCGTTCCATCAGCTCGCGGCGCCCGGCCAGCGCGGAGACGGCGAACCCGTTGCCCAGCGCCTTGCCGAACGTGGAGAGGTCGGGGACCACGCCGTACAGGCCCTGGGCGCCCGCCTCGGACCAGCGGAAACCGGTGATCATCTCGTCGAAGATCAGGACGCAGCCGTGCCGGTCGGCCAGCTCGCGCAGCCCGGCGAGGTACCCGGGCGGCGGCTCGGTGTGGGAGGCGGGCTCGAGGATCAGGCAGGCGACCTCGCCCTCGTACCGGGTGAGCAACTCCTCCGTGGCGGCCAGGTCCCCGTACGGGAACGCCACGGTCAGCTCGGTGGTCGCCGCCGGAATGCCGGCGGACATCGGCGTGGTGCCGATGAACCAGTCGTCGACGGAGAAGAACGGATGGTCGGCGCAGATGGCCACCCGCGGGCGCCCGGTGACGGCGCGGGCGAGACGCACCGCGGCGGTGGTGACGTCTGAGCCGTTCTTCGCGAACTTCACCATCTCGGCGGTCGGCACCGTGGCCAGGAAGCATTCCGCGGCCTCGACCTCCACGATGGACGGCCGGACGAAGTTGCTGCCGCGGTCGAGTTCCCGCCGCACCGCCTCGATCACGCGTGGGTGGGCGTGGCCGAGGCTGACCGACCGCAGGCCGGAGCCGTACTCGACGTAGCGGTTGCCGTCGATGTCCCACACGTGGGCACCGCGTCCGTGGCTGATGACCGGGGCCAGGTTCTCGGGATACTGGTCGTCGCCCTTGGCGTAGGTGTGCGCGCCCCCGGGGACCATGGCGTGCAGCCGCTCGTTCGCCGTCCGCGACCGGGGCAGCTGGAACTGTTCGGTGGCCAAGCCGACTTCACCCTTCCATGTGCTTGAGGACCTCGGCGAGGCTCGGCGCCTCCCGGTCCCGCTGGGACATCGATGTAACCGGCAGCGGCCAGGGAATGGCGAGCTCCGCGTCGTCGAAGGCGATCGTCACGTCCTCGGCCGGATCGTGCGGGCGGTCGATCCGGTACGAGGTGTCGGCGGTTTCGGTCAGCGCCTGGAAGCCGTGCGCGCACCCCGCCGGGATGTACAGGGTCGCCTGAGTCTCGCCGGACAGCTCGAAGGTGGCCCGACGCAGGTAGGTAGGCGAGTTTGGCCGCAGGTCCACGACGACGTCGAAGATCCTTCCGTACGAGCACCGCACCAGCTTGGCCTCGCCGGCTCCGGCGCGCAGGTGCAGACCGCGCAGCACGCCCCGGACCGAGCGCGACACGCTGTCCTGGACGAAGGCGTTCGGGTCGAGGCCCACCGAGCGGACGACGTCGGCGTCGAAGGTGCGGCAGAAGAAGCCGCGTTCGTCGGCGTACGGCGTGGGCTCGAACAGGTACGCGCCGGCGATCGCCGGGACTTCGGTCGCTTTCATCAAGCCTTCCGCAGGGTGTGAGCGTGGTCGGTCGTGGGGAACAGGGCCGCGGTCAAGGCGGCGAACTGGTCTTCGAGTTGCCGGGTAGCGGCCAGGTTCCGCTCGGTGAGGGTCTGCCGCAGCTCGCCCGATCGCTTCTCCAGCGCCCGGAACTGCTCGAGCAGCCGGTCGGCGTCGACCTCGCGGGCCGGGTGGCAGTAGGCGCCGAGGCCCATCCGGGCCATGAGCGCGTCGCTCTTCGCCGCATAGCTGAGTGCGAGCACCGGCGTGCCCGTCTTCAGCGCGCAGATCAGATTGTGGTACCGGACCGCGACCACGGTGTCGGCAGCCGCCATCTCCTTCATCAGGTCGGCCAGTGAGGACGGCTCGGCAGCGGTGACCAGCGGCGAGTCCACCGCGTCGAGGATCGCCGCGACCACCGACGCGTCGCACTCGTCGCCGGTGAGCAACCGGACCGGCCTGCCCTCCTCGACCAGCGCGCGGACGAACCGGATCGTCCCGTCGAGGTAGCGTCGGTATATCTCATCGGCCCGGGCGCGGTCGTCGTTGCCGCCGTGGAAGTCCATGACACCGACACAGACCGGGCCGGGCGAGCCCGAGGGCGCGCTCGCCGGCGGTGTCGGCAGGGAGAACGCGAGGTCCGGGTAGACCTCGTCGCGCGAGGTGTCCACGCCCATCGCCCGCATCGCGTCGCGGGACTGGGTGTCCCGGTACGACCGGTAAGCGGCCAGCCGGGCCGACCAGCGCACCAGGGCCCGGGTCGGCCGGTTGCCGATCTCGGCGGCGCCGACGCTGACCAGCGCGACCCGGGTGCGCAGCAGTCGGCCGCTCGCGCAGAGCAGAAACAGCGAGTACGGGAAGCCCCACGGCCGCAGGGGCAGTGTGGCCTCCAGGACGCCCATGCCCGGCACGATCACCACGTCGTGCCGCCGCACCCAGGCGGCGGTGCGGAAGACGTCGACGAGTTTGCCCAGGCCCTTCGACGCGATCGCGCCCGCACGTGACGCGGTCCGGTACTCCGCGCGGTTCCAGTGCAGCCGCGTGGCGGGGATCCCGAACCGGGTCGTCACGGCCTCGGGTCCGCCGCACAGCGCGTCCACGACCGCCTCCGGGTGTTCGGCGCGGAGGTACCCGAGCACGGCCTCGAGCGACCCGTCGTTGCCGAGGTTGCCGGAACCGAGCAGGCCGAACACCCCGACACGCACCAGGGTTTCGTCCGCGGACGTCATGCCTGCCTCCACTCGCGGCCGGCGACGAGGGCGTCGACGGAGACCGTGAGCAGGGCGGGGTCGACCGGGGCGCGGTCCTCGACCCGCTCGCCGGCGCCCGGCCGGACCCGGCTGGTCATCCAGGCGGCCAGGTGTCGGTAGCACGCGCGCCGGTCTGCCGCGGACAACGGGGCCCGCCTGATCGCCGAGGCGAAGCCCCAGACGTACTCGGCCAGCAGCCGGGGCGTCGGATGCAGCGGGCCTGCCCGGCGCGGGTCCAGGTTGACGCACCGGGAGCGCTTGGAAGGGTTCGCCCGCTCGGCGCGGGTGGGGTGGTCGCGGCGGAAGTACAGCAGCTCCGGCACCTGGTGGAAGCGCCCGTGCAGGGTGATCTCGGCGACGAACGTGCGGTCCGCGTGGTGGTAGCTGTCCATCGGCTTCACCCGGCGCAGCACGTCGGCCCGCAGCACCCCGTAGAAGTCGTCGCCACCGGGCTCGAACAGCAGACTGCGGAAGCGCTCCGGCGCGTGCGGCGAGTCGGTGGCGAGCGTGTACTCATAGGGGACCTTCACCTGGCCGTCGCCGTCGATGACCGCCTGGTCGGCGTGCGCGAGGATCACGTCGGGCCGCTCGTCCAGCGCCTCCACGCAGCGCCGCAGCAGGTCGCGGCCGTAAAGGTCGTCGTGCGAGGCCCACTTGAACAGCTCGCCGCGGGACTCGGCGAACACACGGTTGTGGTTCGGCGTGGCGCCGATGTTCCGGGGCAGCCGGATGTACCGGATGCGCGAGTCCTGCGCGGCGTACTTGCGGCAGATGTCCTGGGTCCCGTCGGTCGAGGCGTTGTCGGAGATGACCAGCTCGAAGTCCTCGTAGGTCTGGCCGAGCAGCGCGTCGAGCGACTCCGCCAGGTACTCCTCGCCGTTGTACACGGGCAGGCCGATGCTCAGCCTGGGTCGGTCGGTCATGCGGTCCTCACTTCGGGGATGGGGTTGTGGTGGTGCTCGCGCAGGGCGGACCGCAGTTGCAGCCACCACACGGCCGAGCCGCTGACGGTCGCGGCGGCGACGCCCCAGGCCGAGCCGACCGTGCCGGCCAGGGCCGCCCCGCCGAGCCCGCCGCTGACATAGCAGGCGGAGGCGAACAGTTGGCAGCGCAGACTGCGTCGGGCCGCGCCGAGCGCGCGCAGCCCGGCCGCAGCGCCGGTGCCGAGGCCCGCGCCCGCGACGCCGAGGGTGATCGGCACGATGAGCTGCGCGGCGGAGTGCCAGACGCCGCCGAGCACGAGTTCACCGAGCCGGTCCGGCATCAGCAGCAGCGCCCCGCCCCAGAGCAGCGCGGCGGCGGCCTGCCCGCCGCCCAGCAGGAGGCAGAACGAGCCGAGCCGGTGCGGGGCCCGTCGCAGCACCCGTGCCGCCTCCGGGACGGTGACCAGCGACAGGCCCATCAGCACGGCGAGGAACGGGCCCATCAGGAGCTCGGCGCCCCGCACCGCACCCACCGCGCCGACCCCGACGATCGCGCCGAGCCCGTACGCCCGCAGCTGGCTCGCGCCGCTGAGGCAGACGTTCTCGGCCAGGTACCGGTAGCCGAGATCGCGCTGCTCGCGAAGCCACCCGCCCGCCTCGGTCGTGAGGGGCCGGATGCCGGACTGGAGGCAGCCGTACGCGGCGGCAACCGCGGCGGACGCGCCCCAGGCGAGCACGAAAGCGGCCACGGTGCCCACGCGGGCCGCCACGATCATGGCCGGGACGAGCGCGACACCCCACACGACGTCGTTGACGAACGCCTTCCGCCCGGTGCCGGCGGCGAAGAACGAGAACCGCCAGGCATCCTGCAGCAGCAGTCCCGGCAGCATGACGCCGAGGCAGGCGAACGCGGGCCCCACACGGCCGCCGAGGCCCAGCCCGCCCAGCACACACACCGCGCCGAGGGCGGCACCGACGCCGAGCGCGGTACCCGACGACCGGGCCACCGCCTGGCGCCAGGACGCTTCCGGCACGCCGCTGAAGCGCACCACGAGCGGGTCGGTGGCAAGGCCGCGGGAGACGTTGAGCACCACGCCGTAGGTCACCCAGGCCAGGCTGAACACGCCGAACGCGGTCACACCCAGCGAGCGGGCCACATAGATGCCCACCACGAAGTTGGACATGCTGGAGGCCGCCTGGTCGGCCAGTCCCCAGGACAGCCGGCCGACGAGGGCCCGCTTGGCGGATCCGGCCGGTGCCGTCGTCTTCTCCTCCTCGGTGGTCATCGGCGTCATGCCTTGATCAACCCGGCGCCGTGCAGGGCGCCGGCCGCGACGGCGATGGTGTCGAACGGCAGCCCGGACCGCTCGGCGACGTCCAGCAGACTGTGCCCGCCGTCGGAGAGGTTGAGCACCCAGAGCATGGCCATCTGGGCCTCCTTGGTGTCGCTGCGCCCGCCGAGCGCGTCGTACAACCCACGTCGGCCCAGCTGCGGTTCTCCGTAAGGGCTGAGGTTGAGGTACCTCCGGTTGCGGTCGAGCACGGCGAATGCCTCGCGGCAGACGGCGAGCGTGTCCGCCATCGCCTCCGGGGAGACGAAGTCCAGGTTGTCCGCCGAGGTGTGGTACTCGGGATAGCCCGCGTACGGCGTCCTGGTGAGCGAGCCCACGCCGAGATCGAACCCGGGCGAGCAGAACTGCCGCTCGTCGTAGCCGTACGGGGTGAACTCGTTGACATGGTGCGGGCGTTCGGATGCGGTCAGCACGTGCCGCATCACCCGGTCGATCTCCGCGTCAC
Organism: Streptomyces sp. NPDC001796; assembly: GCF_042892355.1. Classification (NCBI taxonomy): domain Bacteria; kingdom Bacillati; phylum Actinomycetota; class Actinomycetes; order Kitasatosporales; family Streptomycetaceae; genus Streptomyces; species Streptomyces sp. NPDC001796. The sequence goes on from NZ_JBIAUC010000003.1 coordinate 391,631, forward strand.
CGCGTCTGCTCTGCTTGTACGTCAGTTGGCCCGGATCCCCGGCGCAGGCCAGCACGAGGCCGTGCTTGACCCGTTCCACCCGCTCCGCATTGCGGGCCAGCCAGGTGATCGCCCCGATGGTGCCGGGCGCGAAGATGAACCGGTAGGTGTAGTACGGCGTCTGCCGCGCCAGCGCCCGCGCCAGGAACGTCGCCACCGCGACGCCGGCCATGTTGTCGTTGGCAAGCGACGGGTGGCAGACGTGGCAGGAGACGATCACCTCGTCGGCCACCTGCCCGGGGACCACGTGCTCGGCGTAGGTGAGGTGGCCATCGGCGAGTGTGGAGTCGATGTGCACCTCGTACTCGCCGTCCGGCATCGCGTCCAGGGTCTCCTGAGCCAGGCAGAACCCCCACTCCGGCTTGTAGTAGCTGGTGCGGTACGGCACCCAGGACGGGTGGTCCGGCAGGGTGTGCAGGTGCGCGCGCAGCTCGGACAGGGGCATGGTTGCCGACACAGGGACGCTGTAGCCGAGGACGTGCAGGCTGGACGCGGTGAAGTCGACGACCCGGTTGCCGGCTGGGTCGGCGATGTACGCGTCCCGGATGTTCCACTCCTGCGGCACGGTCCAGTCGAGCACCTGGGTTCCGGTCGGCACCTCGTGCACTTGCAGCGGGATGTACTCGCCGACGATGTCCAGGGTGGCGCGCACACCGTCGCCGGTGATGCTCCGGCAGAGCGGGTAGAGCCGCTCCACGAGGGCGTACATCTCCTCGCCGTGCTCGGTCACCGGCGCCACCGCAGGGTGTCGTCGACGGCTCCGGCGTCGGACGCCGCGCGCAGCACGGCAAGGCGGGTGAAGCGTCGCTCGAAGTCCTCCCGGGTCAGCCCGTGTTTCCCGTAGGCGTCGGCGAGTTCGAGCGCGCCCTGCTTCACCGTCCACTCGCAGTCGAAGCCGGGCACCGCGGCGCGGAACCGGGAGAAGTCGACCCGGTAGGAGCGCGGATCGGCACCGGTCTCCCCGGTGATCACGACCTTCGCCCCGGACACCGCCTCGGCGACCTGCCCGGCGATCTCGGCGACCGTGACGTTGTTGGTCTCGCTGCCGATGTTGAACGCCCGGTCGTGCACCGCTTCCCGCGGCGCGGTCAGCGCGGCCGTGAACGCTCGCGCGATGTCGACGGCGTGCACCAGCGGGCGCCAGGGGGTGCCGTCGGAGAGCACAAGCACCTCGCCGGAAAGGAGCGCGTGACCCACCAGGTTGTTCAGCACGATGTCGGCGCGCAGCCGGGGCGAGTAGCCGAAGGCGGTGGCGTTGCGCATGTACACCGGGCTGAAGTCGCCGTCGGCCAGTTCGTGCAGGTCGTCCTCCACCCGCACCTTGGACTCCGCGTACGGCGTCACCGGGCGCAGCGGGGCGTCCTCGGCGACCAGATCGTCGCCGCCGGCGGCGCCGTAGACCGAGCAGGTCGACGCGTACAGGAAGCGCCGCACTCCGGCGTCGCGGGCCAGCCGGGCCAGCCGCACGGACGCGTGGTGGTTGATGTCGTAGGTGAGCTCCGGCGCCAGCGATCCCAGCGGGTCGTTGGACAGGGCGGCCAGGTGGATCACGGCGTCGACCCCGGCCACGTGTTCGGCCGTGATATCGCGCAGGTCCACCCGGTGCCCCTGCGGGTCCGCGGGCGTCGGGCCCAGCACGCAGTCGGCGAACAGGCCGGAGTCAAGGCCGACGACTTCGTGTCCGGCGGCCGTGAGGACCGGGGCCATCACGGTGCCCAGGTAGCCCTGGTGTCCGGTCAGTAGTACGCGCAAGGTTCAATCCCCCAGGTCGAGCGTGAGTTTGGTGACGGCGAACGCCTCGGCGTAGCGCTCGTGGCATTCGATTCCGCGGATCCGGGCCAGGCCGAGGAAGGCCTCCCGGTCGTACCAGGGCCGGTGCCGCTGCGAGGGGTAGTGCTCCTGCAGCAGCCGTACCTTCTGTTCGGCGATCTCCGTCGACAGCGGCTGGTATGCGACCGGACGGCCGAGATCGCCGTCCCACTTGACGATCTCGTAGCCGAGGACCAGGTGGTCGCGGAATGCGGTGGGTATCAACTGCGCCAGGCCGCGGTGGTCCTGGTGCGCGTCGTCGGTGCGCGGGGCCAGGATCAGATCCGGGTCGGTCTGCCCGCGTAGTTCCTCGACCGCAGCCTTGGCCTCGTCCCAGTGCACGGGCAGTCGGCCGTCCGGCAGCTTGTGCACGGTCAGCCGCAGGTCGGCGCCCGGGCAGAAGGCGGCGAGCGCGGCCTGCTCCTCCTGCTCCCGCTCGCTGCCGCCGCCGGAGAGCACCAGCGCGTCGACGCGGATGCCCGGCCGCGCGAGGCACAGCGTCAGCAGCGTGCCGCCGGCGCCGATGGCGATGTCGTCGCAGTGCGCGCCCACCGCGACGATCCGGTCCAGACGCCCGGCCCCGAGCCGGATCACGCCCTCGCTCCGGCGCCCGCTCCCGCACCGTCCCGTTCCCACACGGCCCACGGGCGGTCGCCCCGGGCGTAGGCGGCGTCGAGTGCGGCCCGCTCCTTCACGGTGTCGGTCGGCTTCCAGAAGCCGCGGTGCCGGTGCGCCACCAACCGGCCGCGTTTTGCCAGTTGGGCGCATCCGTCGGCGACCAGGTCCCCGTTCTCCGGTATGTGGTCGAAGACCTCCTGGCGGAGCACGAAGTAGCCGCCGTTCTCCCACAGCGGCAGTTCGCTCACCGCGGTGATGCCGCCCACCAGGCCGTCCTCGCCCAACTCCACGCAGTGGAACGACGACTGCGGCGGCACCACCATCATCGACGCACCCGCGTCACGCTGCGCGAACCGGTCGATCATCTCCGGCAGCGGGGCGTCGGTGAGGACGTCGGCGTAGTTGGCGAGGAACATCTCGTCGCCGTCCAGGTGGTGCCGCACGCGGCGCAGCCGCTCCCCGATCGGTGACTCGATGCCGGTCTGCGCGAACGTGATCGTCCAGTCCGAGATGTCGGTGGACAGCAGCTCGGTCCGCCCGCCTCGCAGCACGAAGTCGTTGGACGTCGTCTCCTCGTAGTTGAGGAAGAAGTCCTTGATGTGGTGTGCCCCGTACCCGAGGCACAGGATGAACTCCGTGTGCCCGAAGTACGCGTAGTAGCGCATGACGTGCCAGATCAGCGGCCTGGGGCCGACCATCGCCATCGGCTTGGGCACGTCGTCTGCGGCACCGCTCCGCATCCGCATCCCGTAACCGCCGCAGAACAGAACGACCTTCACGACTTCACCTCGACAATGCTCAGTTCCGGGATGGGAAAGACCAGCCGGCCGCCCCAGTCGTGCACGAAGGACAACTGCTCGACCAGCTCGGCCCGCAGGTTCCACGGGAGCACGAGGACGTAGTCCGGCCTGTCGGCGGCTATCTGCTCGGGCGGCAGGATCGGGATGCGGGTGCCGGGGGTGAACCTGCCGTGCTTGTAGGGGTTGCGGTCGACCGTGTACGGCAGCAGGTCGGGCCGGACGCCGCAGTGGTTGAGCAGGGTGTTGCCCTTGCCCGGGGCGCCGTAGCCGACGACCGTCTCGCCCCGCTCGGCCGCCTCGATGAGGAACCGCAGCAGGTCCCGGCGCACCTTGGCCACCCGGGCGGAGAACTCGGCGTACCCGGACAGCTCCTGCAGCCCGGCGGCCTTCTCCCGGTCCAGTACGTGGCTCACCCGACGGGTCGGCTCGCCGGCCACCTCGGCCGGCCGGGCCCACAGCCGGATGGAGCCGCCGTGCGTGGGCAGCAACTCGACGTCCACGAGCGTGAGTCCGCCGCTCGCCAGCGCCCGGATCGCGGACGCGACCGTGTAGTACTGGAAGTGCTCGTGGTAGATCGTGTCGTACTGGTTCTCCTCGATCAGGGTCAGCAGGTGCTGCACCTCGATGGAGACCCAGCCGTCGTCGGCGACCAGGGCGCGCAGCCCCCGGGTGAACCCGACCACGTCGGGGATGTGCGCGTACACGTTGTTGGCCACGACCAGGTCCGCCGGGCCGTGTTCGGTGCGCACGGCCGAGCCGGTCTCCGGGCTCAGGAACTCCGTGAGCGTGGGCACACCCGCCTCCCGCGCCGCGGCGCCGACGTTCACCGACGGCTCGATGCCGAGGCAGCGGATGCCGCGGTCCACCACGTGCCTCAGCAGGTAGCCGTCGTTGCTCGCGACCTCGACCACGAAGGCGTCGGGGCCGAGACCCACCCGCGTAACGGCGTCGGCGACGAACGTCCGCGCGTGCTCCACCCAGGAGGTCGAGTACGAGGAGAAGTACGCGTACTCCTTGAACGTCTCCTCCGGCGTGATCAGCGGAGGGATCTGCGCGAGCCAGCAGTCGGTGCAGACCCGCAGGTGCAGCGGGTACGCCGGTTCCGGCTGGTCCAGTTGGTCCGCGGCGAGAAAGCTCTCACAGGGTGGCGTCGCCCCGAGGTCGACGACGCTCGCCATCGCCTCCGAGCCGCACAGTCGGCATCGTGTCATCTACTGTCCCCATCCCCCCTGCTCGCGCGGGTGTCCCCGCCGCGAGCCAGTGCTGACCGACCCGCGATCGCGGTGCGGTACTCATCAACCAGGCGGTCGAGGCCGACCGTCGGGCTGAAACCCTGTTCGTAACGGCGCCGGGCGGCCCGGCCCATCTCCCGGTTGCGCTCAGGCTCGGCCGCGATCCGGCGTATGCAGGACGCCAGCGAGGCGGACTCGCCCGGCTGGTGCAGCAGCCCGGTCACGCCGTCCTCGACGAGTTCGACGAAGGCGCCGTGACCGGCGGCGACGACCGGGACCCCCGCCGCCATCGCCTCCACGACCACCAGGCCGAACGCCTCCAGCCACGTCGAGGGAGCCACCACGGCGACCGACCGCGCGATGGCCTTCCGGCACTCCGCCGTGTCGTACAGGCCGACGTGGCGCACGTCGTCCCGGCCCGCCGCCCAGGCGGTCACCTCCGGCTCCAGTGGCCCCGCGCCGGCGATCACGAGCGGCACGCCCACACCGCCGCTCGCCGCGATCTCGTCCCACGCGGCCATGAGCAGCCGTACGCCCTTGGCCTCCGCGAGCCGGCCGAGATAGAGCAGATGTTCGCCGTCGCCCGCTCGGCGGTCGTCCGGGTCGGGCACGAAGTTGTGCTTCACCGCCAGTCGCTCTGCCGGCATGCCGGCCCCTACCAGGACGTCGCGCTGTGCCGCGGAGATGCAGAAGAACCGCTCCACGCCGGACCACCACCGCCGCCGGTTGACCGACAGACTGACCGCGAGCGGCACCGTCGCAAGGCGGGAGTTCCGGTAGCAGCCGTGCCGGACGGCGGGCAGCGGCGCGGACCCGACGCACTCGGTGCACGGCCGGCCGTCCCGCTGCAGGGTGCCCGGCGGGCAGACCTGGGTGTAGTTGTGGAGCGTGGCGACGGCGGGCACGCCGGCGTCGGCGCAGGCGGCGAGTACCGCGGGCGACAGCAGCGGGAAGACGTTGTGGACATGGACGATGTCCGGTCGCTCGGTGCGCAGCCGGGAGGCGAGTTCCGAGCGGACCGCTGGGTTCCACGGCACGAGGAGCGGCACCGCGACCTTGCCGGGCAGGGATCTGGCGGCGATGTCGTCGCTGCGCCGCTCGAACACCTCGACCCGATGGCCGGCCGCCCTCAGCAGCTCCACCTCCTGGTCGACGACCTTGTTCTCTCCGCTCGGCTGCGCCGAGGCGTAGCGGTTGTGCACCACGAGGACGTGCATGCTCACCTCACCTCCGTTCTCCGGGCCCGGCGCGCGATGTGCCGTCGAGTTACGTCGGGCATCGCGGGGGACGTGGCCTTTGCGGGTGCCGCCAACAGCGAGGCGGCCAGGGCCAGATGCAGCAGATAGGGCGAGGCGTCGCCAAGACCGGCCTCGGTGTACGACGCGAGTGCGCAGTAGCTGATCAGAAAGATCGCGCAGGCCCTCTGCAACGACGGGGGCCGCAGCAACGCGACGCCGCCCAGCACGATGAGGAACGCCGCGACAAGGGTGACGCCGACCAGGCCCTGCTCGTTGTAGACGGCCAGCCAGCTGTTGTCGATCGGCAGCCCCCCGAACGACTTGTCACCCAGGCCCACGCCGAACAACTGCTCCCCGGTCGTCCGGGGCGCCGCCAGCAGGGCGTCCCAGACCTTGGCCCGACCGGTGAGGCTGGAGAAGTTCTCCTTGCTCTGTCCGCGCAGGAACCACGCCTGCAGCACGGAGGCGAACCCCACCGCGGCCACCGTGGCGCTCAGCACCGCCCAGGTGAAGAAGCGGCGGGCCGCGGTGCTGGTGAGCAGGAGCGAGCCGATCGCCAACGCCAGTCCGACCAGCAGACCGAGAGTGGCCGTCCGGGTGTGGGTCAGCCCGAGCAGGACCAGTGACGGCACGATGACCACCGCCGCGCTGGTCTTGTCGGTCCTGCCGCCCAGGAGGAGCAGCACGGTGAGCCCGATGATCACCGCGGCGTACTGTCCGATCTGCGGCGGGGTGAGCGGCCACAGCGCGCCGACCAGCCGCCCGCCGTAGAGGTCGGGCAGGGCCGCGCCCGGTGAGACGACCAGGCCGGCGGCCACCGAACCGAGCACCGCGAAGTACATCCGGATGTGGTGCCGGATGAGCGTTTCACTGCCGTCCCACCAGCGGCTGAGCAGCCACAGCGTGCCGACGAAGAGAGTCAGCCGGAAGCACCGGAACAGCGCGCCGAACCCGGACTCCAGGTGCGCGCTGGAGATCACGCTCGTCGCCAGGAGGAGGGTGAGCAGGAGCACGTACGCACTGGGTCGTATGCGCAGCTGGAGATTGACCAGGAGCGCCAGCGTGAACGCGGCCACCAGCGCGCCCATGGTGACCATCTGGATGAGGGAGCGGGGCAGCGGGACGATGGTCTTCGCCCCGGCGGAGCCGAGGGTGTTGAGGATCAGCAGTCCCCAGACGGTCCCGATGATCTTCGGTGTGCGGTCCGCTTCCATCTCAGCCACCGTCCTCTGCGCGGAAGGCGCTGCCCGCGTCCTGCCGGTACGGCGTGCCCTGCCACTGCCCGAGGTCGAGCACCCGGCTCGGGTCGTAGGCGACGAACTTCCACGGGCCGACGTAGACGTTGTCGTGCCAGCGGTTGTGCTGCTCGGTGGTGATCGCCTGGGCCACCCGCTCGCCCTTGTACGGCGACCAGTCGGGATAGGTGCCGTAGTTGGCCAGCACCGCCATGCGGTCGCACTTCTCCGTGCACTTGATGACGGACTTGTCCAGCACGAAGCGGTTGTCGTGGACGTCCACCCGCTGGGTCTTCCACCGGCAGTCGGAGTAGAGCGGTGCCTTGGCGATGGCCGGCTGGACGCAGCGCTTGGTGTTCTTCACCAGCAACGTGCAGTCACCGGACGAGGTGTTGGCGGGGCTGTTGCAGAACCGGTCGGCGTTCTCCCACAGGGTGATCCCGGACCAGTTGTTCTCCAGCACGTTCCGGTAGATCTCGATCTCGCTGGTGCGCGCCTTGATCCGTGGTTCGCCGCCCGACTCGGACAGGTAGACGGTCGCGAACGGGAAGTTGTCGCCGCGGTCGGCCGCCGCACGGCCCTCGACCCAGTTGTTCCGCCGGATCGTGTTGTTCCGGATGATCGCGTTGTAGCTGATCTCGTAGATCAGTGCGGCACCGTCGTTGGCCTCGATCACGTTGTTCTCGATGAGGAAGTCGTTGTTGTTGGTGTCCGCCCACAACCCCGTTCCGCGGTTGTCGTGCACCCAGTTGCCGCGCACGTCGGCGCGGTTGACGGCCCAGAACTTGATGCCTCCGGTGCAGCCGCAGCCCGACTGCCGCCGTTCCCAGTCTCCGGTGTTGTTGCCCACGATCTCGTTGCCCTCGACCACCAGGTCCGTGACAGGGCCGTCGGTCTTGTACGCGTTCATGCCGTACTGGCCGTTGTCGCGCAGGCAGTTGGCGCGGACCTGCTGGTGGGCACCGGCCATCAGCCCGGCGCCGGAGTTGTTCTGGATCGTCGTGTGCTCGATCACCCAACCGTCGGCCGAGTCGTGGTTGACCACGCCCTCGTTCTGCGGGGCGACGAATCCCTGCACGGTCAGGTAGCGGATGGCGACGTCGCGGGCGGTACCGGCGAACGCGTACTGGTTCTTCTTCCGCCCGTCCAGCACCGCGCCCGGCGCGCCGAGGTAGCGGTCCCCCTCCTTGGGGATGACCTGGGCGTAGCGGTCCGGGTCGAGCGTGTGCGTGCCCGGTCGAAGCCAGAACGTGGTGTGCGGGGGACTGCTCTTGGTCTTCGCCGCCAGGTCGCCGACCACCGAGGGGTCGACCGTCACCGCGCCCGCCGGTGCCTTGGCCGGCCCGGCCGCGGGACTGTCACACACCCGGGCCAGGGATGTGGACCGCGCCCCTGACGTGGTGGGCACGGCGGTCGGCTTCGCATGCGCGTGCGGCGTACTGTCGCAGCCGGTCGCCACCAGCAGGGCCAGCGCCAGCGGTGCCACCGCCGGCGCCCAGGGCCGCGTCCTGATCGCCACGTGCCCCCCTAGCCGCGGAACCCGAGCACGGTGGTGAAGTCCTCCGTGCCGTCGGCGAAGCCGGAACCGATCAACGTGGTCGCGGGTTCCTTGCGCCCGAATCCGGCGGAGTACCAGCCCAGCACAGGATCGGTCTCGCCGCGATGCGCCTGCCAGGACAGCTGCCCGGGCAGGTCGAGGACCGCGGAACGGTCCTCGCCGTCCTTGGTCCAGGTGAGCACCGCCCGGTTCCCCACCAGGTCCGCGGCGATCGCCGGGCCGAGGTGGAACGCCAGGCGTACGGCCCGGCGCGGGCCGCGTACCTCGTCGATCACCCGCAGCTCCCGGCGCGCGGCCGTCAGCTCCACCCGGCGGCGGTGCACGGAGCGCTCGTAGCCGTCGTGCTCGGCACACCAGCGGGCCACGTCCTCGCCGGATGTCTCCACGGTCAGGACACGGCTCTGGGCATGCCGGGTCCACAGGAACGGGCCGCCGGAGACGGACTGGTCACCGCCGTCCAGCTGCAGGGTGTTGTGGCCGAGGGTCGACCGGAAGTACTGCCGCCACTCGGGTTGCCCGTGATAGCAGTACGTCCCCGGGTCGGCGAGCACGTCGACCCCGTCGTGCCGGACCTCCACGGACAGCGCGTCCGCGTGGGCGTGCGCGGCGATGGACAGGAAGCCGTGCGGACCACCGTCGCAGCGGCACCAGATCTCCTCCGGACCGCGCAGGATCGTCATGCCCGCGTCGGCGAAGTGCGCCGGCCGGACCGCCGGGCGGCGCGCGGACGGTTCAGTGGGTTTGATGAGCGCGGCCAGCAGCGGCGTGCGCACGTCGGTGCCGGTCACCTCCGGCCACCAGGGGAGCCGGCCGAACACGGCGTCCCCGGTGGCCAGCAGCGAGCCCCAGCGGTCGGTGCCCGCGCCGTCCACGACCAGGCCGTACCCGTCGTCCGCGTCCCCCTGACGCGGCGGTCGGAGCCGGTTGTCCACGATGGCCGCGAGCGCGTCGGTCATCCGCAGCAGCACAAGGCGGATCGTCGCGGGGACCGGTACGTCGGCGGCATCCGCCTCGGCCACCGCGGCCAGGCCGAGTTCAAGGACGAGTCCGTGGTACTCGGTGGCCAGCTCACGGTTGAGGCCGGAAACGTAGGTGTTGCCGCGCAGGTGCCGCTCCAGCGACCGCAGCGCGTCGGCCCGCCAACGTCCCGACGAGGGGAACCAGCCGAACGCGCAGGCCGCGGCGAACTGCCCGGCGGCCTCGGCGATGACGTGGTTGTTCGCCGAAGACCCCCGGCTGGGAAAGGCGGCCAGCCAGCGCTGGTGGTGCCAGATCTGGTTCAGCGCCACCTGGTTGTCCTCGAAGAGACCGGCCGCGCCGGGCCAGCCGTCCAGCAGCCGGCGGATCCACACCCAGGACAGCAGCCGGATGCCCAGCTCGATGCCGCTGATCCAGTGGACGCCGCGCAGCGGCGGGTTGGCCGCCCACCACGACCGCAGGTGCTCGGCCACGCGCTCGGCGTACCGCTCGTCCTCAGTGATCGCGTAGGCGGCGGCGAGCTGGGTGAGGTACTGGTGCCGGGACGGCTCCCAGATCTGCTTGATGTCCCCGACCGCCTCCTCGTTCCGGTACGGCACGTCGAAGGCGTAGTCCGAGGGAGCCCGCCGCCCGGTCTTCGGGTCGCGCCACCAGTCCGGGTCGGTCAGGTCGTCGCGGACCACGCCGAAGTACTCGGCGTGCCCGTCCATGAGCCGGTCCGCCTCGGCGACGAGGCGTTTCGCGGCGTCGGGAGGCAGGGCGGCGATCGTCCCGGCCGGCAGGACCGCGGTGAACCCGGCGCCGGTCACGCTCGGGCAGCCGGGCCGCGCCGACCGCCACCGCCGCCTGCGCACCGCGTCGCCCACCCGGCCCGCGACCTCCTGCGGTCCCATCCGGGACAGCCGCCGCAGGTACCAGCCCGCGCTCATGGTCATCGTGCCCTCGCCAGCGTCACCGGGGCGCCGCTCGCCAGACCGGCCTGCACGGCGAGGGTGGCCGCCGTGGTGGCGACCAGCGACTCCAGCGGCACGGGCATCGGCCCGCCGGTCCGCACGGCCTTGACGAACGCGGCCAGTTCGGCGTTCTGACCCTTGTCCCGGGCCTTGGGCAGGCGCGAACTGACCCACCGCTTGCGGCCGTACACCGAGGCACGCACGAAGTCGTCGAGCCGCAGCGCACGCCCGTCCGCGATCAGATCCAGCGTCTCCTTCGGGAAGCCGGACGGGCCGGAGGTGACGTAGCTGATGGTGGCGGTGGACCCGTCCGGGTAGCGCAGCACGACCTGCAGGTCCTCGTTGCCGGACGGCGCGGTCGCGTACACGGACACCGGGTCGGCGTCCAGCAGCCAGCTCGCCGTGTCGATGAAGTGCCCGCCCTCGCCCACGAACCGCGAGCCCTCGGAGCCCTGCTGGAGGTACCAGCTGCCGTGGTCGAGGCGCCCCGCGTTGACCAGGTAGCGGAGGTTGGCCGGGCCGGTCCGGGTGCCGAACCGCTGCCTGGCCTCCTGCAGCAACGGCGCGAACCGGCGGTTGAAGCCCACCTGCAGCCGGTCGTTGCCGGACTCCTCCACCGCCGCCAGCACGCCGGCCAGTTCGTCCTCGGTGAGGGCGAGGGGCTTCTCCACGAACACGGTCTTGCCGGCGAGCAGTGCCTTCCGGGTCAGCTCGGCGTGCGAGCTGTGCCGGGTGACGACGAACACGGCGTCGACGGACTTGTCGCCGAGCACGGCGTCGAGGTCGGTGGTCGCCTCGGCGAAGCCGAACTTCCGCTGCGCGTTGGCCGCGGACAGCGCCGTCGTGGTGACGACCGTCGACAACTCCACTCCCTCGCGCTGCGCCAGGTGCGGCAGCAGCATCGACGTCGCGTAGTTCCCCGCGCCGACGAACGCGAGCCGCACCGGCGACTTGGCGGCCCGGGCCGGACTCCGCTGCACGTTCACGGCGGGCACGGTCACTGCTGGAGCTGCCGGTTCGTCCGCCTCAGCCGCTTGTTCGGGGTACCGGAACAGCACGGCCACGGCCTTCAGGTCGCCGTCCTTCAGACGCCGGTACGTCTCGACGGCGTCGTCGAAGTCGGCGATGTGGGAGACGAGGGGCTCCACGTCGACGCTGCCGCGGGCGAGGAGATCGAGGAAGCAGGCAAGGTTGCGGCGCTCGGTCCAGCGCACGTAGCCGATCGGGTAGTCCCGGCCCTCGAGCTCGTACTCCGGGTCGTAGCGCCCGGGGCCGTAGCTGCGGGAGAACCGGACGTCGAGTTCCTTCTCGTAGTACGCGTTCCACGGCAGGTCCAGGCGGCACTTGCCGATGTCCACGACCCGGCCGCGGTCCCGGCAGAGCCGGGCGGCCAGCTCGACGGGCTGGTTGCTGCCGCCGCCGGCGGCCAGGTACACCTGGTCCACGCCGTGACCGCCGGTGAGTTCGGCGACGGCGGTCTCCACGGCCGCGGACGCCGGATCGCCACAGGCCGCGGCACCCAGGCGCTCGGCGAGTTCGCAGCGCGCCGGGTCGGGGTCGGCGCCTACGACGCGGGCTCCCGAGGCGACGAGGAGCTGCACCACCAGCTGGCCGATCAGCCCGAGACCGATGACCAGCGCCACCTCGCCGAGCCGCGGCTCACCCTGGCGGACACCCTGCAGCGCGATCGATCCGACGGTGCCGAAGGCCGCGTGCCGCGGCGCGAGGCCGTCGGGGACCGGGGTGTAGAGGTTCTTCGGCACCCAGTTCAGCTCGGCGTGCAGCGCATGCTCGTTGCCTGCGCAGGCAACGAGGTCGCCGACCTTCACATCGTCGATCCCGGCGCCGACCTGCTCGACCACCCCGCACAGCGAGTAGCCCAGCGGCGTGTAGGAGTCCAGCTTGCCCATCACCTTGCGATACGTGGCGGGCACGCCGTTGGTGGCCACGCTCTGCATGACCTTGGCGACCTGGTCGGGCCGCGAGCGCGCCTTGCCCAGCATCGACATGCCGGCCTCGGACACCTTCATGAGTTCGGTCCCTGTGGAGATCAGCGAGTAGGCGCTGCGGACCACCACACCGCCCGGCTTGCACCCCGGCACCGGCACGTCGAGCACCGCCAGCTCGCCGCTCTTGTAGTTCTGTACAACCTGTTTCACCGGAACTCCCCTGATTCCTAAGCCGTTTGCCGAGTGCTCTGGCCGGACCCAGAGGTCGCGTCGCGATACCAGTACTCGAGGGTCAGCACATGCCACAGATGCTTGGAGAAGTCCTGCTGCCCGGCGGCGTCCTCGGCGACCATTCGCGCCAGCGCGTCGCGGCGCAGAAATCCGGAACGTACGAGCTCGCCGTCGTTGACCACCTCGCGCACCAGCGGCGCCAGATCCCGGCTCATCCAGGCCCGCAGCGGGGCGCTGAACAGGCCCTTGGGCCGGTACACGATCTCCCGGGGCAGGATCGAGGTGGCCGCCTCCTTGAGGACCGCCTTGCCCTGCCGTCCGACGATCTTGCGATCGCCGGGCACGGCGAACGCCGCCTTGACCACCTCGACATCCACGTACGGAACCCGCACCTCGGTCGACGCGGCCATGCTGGAGCGGTCCGTGTACGTGAGGTTCAGGCCGGGCAGGAACATCCGGGCGTCGCCCAGGCACATGCGGTTGACGAAGTCGTCGAGGTCGTTGTCCTCATAGACGTCCGCGTGTTCGGTCAGCACGTCGTCGACCGTCCCGGCCAGGTCCGGATCGATCAGGGCGAGCAACTCGTCCTGGTCGTACATGGTGTAGCTGCGCCGGAACGCGGTCTCCTCCGGCAGATCGGCGAAGGAGAGGAACCGCTTGGCGAAGCGCACCGACCGGTATCCCCGGCGGGACGTGGCGACCGGCAGCCGGTCCACGGCCGCGGACACACCACGCCGCAGGGGCCGCGGGACGCGCTGGTAGCGCAGGGCGAGCAGGTTGGCCAGGTGCTTGCGGTACCCGGCGAACAGCTCGTCGGCCCCCATCCCGGAGAGCATCACCTTGACCCCGGCCTCCCGGGCCGCCGTGCAGATCAGGAACGTGTTGATCGCGGCGGGGTCACCGATCGGCTCGTCCAAGGAGTACGTCATCTGCGGCAGCAGATCGAGCACGTTCGGAGCGATCTCGATCTCGTGCAGGTCGACGCCGAACCGCTCGGCCACCTGCCGGGCATAGCGCAGGTCGTCCGGCATCGCCTCGAACTTGGCGTCCTCGGCACGGAACCCGATCGTGTAGGCGGAGATCCCGGGTTGGTGGCGAGCCGCCAGCGCGGTCAGATAGCTGGAGTCGAGTCCGCCGGAGAGGAAGGTCGCGACGGGTACGTCGGAGAGCAGATGGCGCCGGGTCGACTCCTCGACGACGGCGGCCAGGTCCGGCTGCTCGCCGGCCCGGGCCCGCTCCCGGCCCTCGGCGGCGACGTCCTTCAGGTTCCAGAACCGACCGCGCTCCATTCGGCCGTCGGGCCGGCACCTCAGCCAGCTCCCCGGCGGCAGCTTCTCCGCTTCGCGGAACGCGCACCGTGAGTCCGGCACCCAGTAGTACAGCAGCGAGGCCACCAGCGCCGCGTGGTCCACCTCCAGCGATCCACCGGTCGCGGCGGCGAGCGCCTTGAGCTCGGAGGCGAACACCAGGCCCTCGCCGCGCCGGAGCAGGAACAGCGGCTTGATGCCGAGCTGGTCACGGGCGAGCACCAGCTCGCCGGTTCGCTCGTCGAAGATGCCGAACGCGAACATGCCGCGCAGCCGGGGGAGGCAGTCCGTGCCCCAGCGCCGCCAGGCCTCGAGGAGCACCTCGGTGTCGGAGGTACCGCGGAAGCGCACGCCGGCGGCGGCCAGCTCGGCACGCAGCTCGGGCGCGTTGTACAGCTCGCCGTTGTACGTCAGGACGAGGCCGTCCGAGACCATCGGCTGGGCGCCGGTCTCGGACAGGTCGATGATGGCCAGCCGGCGGTGCCCGAGATGCACTTCCCCGTCACCGGCGGGATGGCCGTACCGGCCCGCCCCGTCCGGACCGCGATGGGCGAGGGTTTCGGTGAGCCGGTCGGTGACGGCCTTCCCGTCCGGCCACCGGTACGTGCCTGCGATGCCACACATGTACTACCGCACCTCCTGCTCGCTGTCCGGGACCGGTGCCGCCCACATCGGCTGCCGCTCCGTCCGATGCCGGCCCTCACCCACTGCATGAACGGCGTGGGAGGTACCCCCACCGTTCTGCCGGGCCGGCCGGTCGTTCTGACCGCGCAGAGCGGTGTGCAGCCCGTCCCACAGCGTGCCGTCGGTCCGGTCGCGCGGATCGGGGTCGATCAGCACCACCCCGATCACCGCGATGCGCTGGTCGGCGAGCTGCCGGGCCACGGTGTGCAGCCATGCGGCGCTGCCGTGCCCGGCACGTACGACGAGCACGGTCTGAGTGCCGAGGTACCGGAGGTCGGTCCACGCCGTGCCGGGCGCCACCGAGCCGACGCCGAGCGTGCGCTCCTGATGCGACACGGCTGCGGCACGTTCGCCGCTGACCACGGTCGGGTCTCCCGGCTTCGGGCGGTGGCCGGCGAGCTGTGAGCCCGGCAGACCGTCGATGACGACCACCGGCCCCTCCGCCGCCAGTGCCCGGCCGAGGTCCAGGGCGATCACGCTCGTGCTGCGCGCACACCCCAGTTCCAGCAGCGACAGCGGTTCCGCGGAGCCGCGAACGGTGCGCGCCAGGAACCCGGTGAGGCGTTCGTGTGCCGCCCGGATCCGTCGACGGCGCCACAGCCTGGGCGACCGGGCGGGGAGCTCCGCGATGACCGAGGTGCCGAGGTTCACCGCGATGTCCCGGCGCAGCACGGGGCGGTCCGCCACCACCGCGCCGACCGCGGCCACCGCCAGCCCGAGGACGAGTCCGAGGAGGAGTCCGATCGCGGCGTCGGTGGCGGCGGCCTTCGGCAGGGAGTGCCGCACCGCGTGCGGGGCGTCCACGACCTGTGTGCCGGCGATGAGCTGGGGCGTGCCGACGCTCGCCTCCGCGGCGCGCTCGCCGAAATCGGTGATCTTCGATGTGAGGTCGGCCCGGCGGGCGAAGAGCGACTCCAGATCCGCCGACGTCTTGGACCCGCTCGCCGCCGATCCGTTTCCGATCGCCTTGTTGACCTGGGCGAGTTCGTCCCGCAGCCGGTTCTGCTGGTCACGCAGGGCTTTGGCCTCGGCGTTCGAGGTTTCCTGTATCCGCCGCACGTGGTCAGCGACGAACGCGTCGGCCAGCGCCTTGGCGCGGGCCTCCGCCTCCGCGTCGCTGGCACCGGTCACATTGATCTGCAGCAGGTTGTTGGTCAGACCGACGCCGCTGTAGTCCCGCATGAAGGTCTCCGGTTTTTCCGGGGACTTGAGGGCCTTGAGAGCCGCGTCGGCGATCCGCGTGGTCTGCAGCAGCGCGACGTCGGTACGGATCAGCGTTCCGGGGTCGTTCGGCTGGTCCTCCTTGTGCGCGACCAGCACCTTGGTCGTCGCGCTCGGGGGCGGCGGCATCAGGATCGCCACCGCCGCCCCGAGCAGCAGGCCGACCAGCGCCATGGCGCTCCACAGGCGCCGGCGCCTGCGCACCGACACCACCAGTGCCTGCAGGTCGACGAGCGGGGCGGCGGCCGTCGACTCCGAAGTCGTGCTCGTCGTCACGCTGAACCTCCCGTTCCGTGGCCGGGCACCGCGAGCGTCAGGGTGGCGTCGTCCGGAAGCCGGCCGGCGGACCGCGTGGGGCGGGCCAGGACCATGCCGGCGACGACGATGCCGACGACCTCGTGCCTGCCGTCCGCACACGCCTCGGCGATGCCGGCGAGTTCCTCCGCGGTCCAGCTGCCCGCGCTGAGGACGACCAGGGCGCCGGACTCGGTGTCGCGGTCCGGCACTGTCGGCCGGTCCACCGAGACCTCCACCACTCGCAGCTGCAGACCGTTCTTGGCCTCGGCGACGAGCTGCCCCGCGGCCCGGCGGGCGGTCTCGTCGCCGTCCGGTACGACGACCAGCAGCCGCTGGGCTCCCGGCAGTCGCTCCTTCAGGCGAGCGCACACCCGCCGGTAGCGGAGCCGACTGCCCGCCTGGTCGCCGGACTTCTGCGGGGCGGGCATGTCCCACCGCGTGTCCATACCGAGGAGGCGGTGGATCCGGGCTCGTGGGCCCCCGCCTTCCGGCCGGTGCACCGGCTGTTCCGTGGGCACGTCGACGGTGCCGAGGAGGGTCGAGCCCAGCGCCGCCGCGATCTCCGGTTCGGTGCGCAGTCGGCGGTTCATCCGTGTCGCGACGAGATGGCCGATGAGCGCGAGCAGGAAGAACAGCAGCGCCCCGCCGACGATGAGCTGCAGCCTCGTGGGCGGCGCCTCACCGGTCGGCCTGGGAGCCGGACCCATGACGACCATGCCTGCCTTGTTGTTCGCCGGGTTGGCCTGGTCGAGCTTCTGCATGGCCTCCTCCAGCGAGGTGCGCAGCTGCTCGAGCTCGGTGCGGGCCTGCACGCTCTCCACGGTCTGTCCCGGATCGGCCGCTTTGGCCAGTTCGGTGATGCGGCGGTTGGTCTCCGCGACCTGCTTCCGCAGGGCCTCGGTCCCCGAGCCCGCCGCGGAATCGGTGCTGCCGCCGGCGACCCCGGCGGCGAAGGCGACGAACTGCTTGGCCACCTGGTCGGAGAGACGCTGTGCGCTCGTCGGGGTGTCGGCCGTACCCGAGATCTTGATGATGTTCCCGTCGGCGGCCTTGGCGGTCACCCGGTCCTGCAGCGTGGTGCCGTCGACGCCGGACCAGTGCAGGGCGGCGGCCGTGCGGTCGAGCACCGCCGAACTGGTGGCGATGTCCACCTGGGTCAGCAGCTCGCGCTCCTCCCACTGCCCCGGCAGCAGTACCGGTGCCGACGCGGTGTATCGCGGTGGGAACACCACCACCGAGGTGCCGTAGCCGACGAGTGCGCCCACCGCGGCGAGGACGACGAGAAGTCGCCAACGCCGGCGGAGTATCCGCCCGATCGTGGCTAGGCGGATCGTGTCTTCGTTCAACGCCGCTGCCTCTTCCTTGTGCGGGCCGGGTCGCCCGCCGACTCCGGAGTTCGATCGCGGCTCGCGGCGGCGTAGGCGGCGAGAAGCGACGCTTGCGAGTTCTCCCACGACAGCGGACCGCTGAT
The DNA here is from genome assembly GCF_042892355.1 of Streptomyces sp. NPDC001796. Taxonomy (NCBI): domain Bacteria; kingdom Bacillati; phylum Actinomycetota; class Actinomycetes; order Kitasatosporales; family Streptomycetaceae; genus Streptomyces; species Streptomyces sp. NPDC001796. The sequence goes on from NZ_JBIAUC010000003.1 coordinate 409,251, forward strand.
CCGCTCCTGGCCGATCTTTCCCATCCGGGCGCGCTTCTCCGGATCGTCCAGCAACACCGTGATGAGCTCGGCGAATCGGACCTCGTCGTTGGCGGGGGCGTAGACGGCGGCGTCACCGGCGGAGACGCGCGCCTCCTTCAGGTCGAAGGAGACGATCGGCCGGCCCATCGCCATGTACTCCAGGACCTTGTTCATGGTCGACACGTCGTTGAGCGGATTGCGCGGGTCGGGAGAGAGGCACACGTCCGCGGTGGACAGGTAGCGCACCAGGTCGGCGTCCGGAATGCGCCCGGTGAACTGCACCTGCTCCGTGAGCCCGAGCACCCGGGACAGCTCCACCATCGCGTCGAAGGCGTCGCCGGAGCCGACGAACACCGCGTGCCAGTCGGTCCGCCCGAACTCGTCGCGCAGCTTCGCGAGGGCGCGCAGAGCGTAGTCGACGCCGTCCTGCGGGCCCATGACGCCCAGGTAGCACAGCAGATGAGGCTTGCCGCGCTTCAACTGCGGCTCGGGCGGCACTGGTTGGAACCGCTCGATCTGGGGGGCGCTGCGCACCACGAAGACGTCCTCCGACCGCCGGCCGCCACGGCGCATCGCCACGTCCCGGTAGCTCTCGTTGGTGGCGAGCACGATGTCCGCGGCCCGGTAGGTCCGCCGTTCCAGCGCGCACACGGCGCGGTAGAGCAGGTCCTTGCCGCGGTCGAACCGGGAGAGGTACAGCTCGGGTACCAGGTCGTGCTGGTCGAAGACGAACCGCGCGCCGCGCCGCTTCAGCCACAGCGCCGGCAGGAACAGCAGGTCGGGCGGGTTGCAGGCGTGGACCACGTCCACCGGGCCGACCTTGCGGGCGAGCCGGGCCGTGTGCCACAGCGCCGATCCGTACTCCCGCACATAGCCGGCCGGCCCTCCGGCGGCCGCGCGCAACGGGTAGCGGTGGATCCGCACCCCGTCGATCACCGCCTCCGGCTCCGTGTCCCGTTTCTCCCCCCGGGGACAGATGACGTGCACCTCCCAGCCCGCGTCGCGCAGCGTCGTGCACTCCTGCCACACCCGCCGGTCGAACGGCACCGACAGGTTCTCCACCAGGATCAGCGCGCGCCGGCCCGCCCCGCCGCCACTGATTGCATCACCAAGCAAGGCCCACGTACCCCGGTTCGGTCCGGCGCGCCTCGGCGTCGGGAAGGCGGATGAGGTCGACGATCACCGGGCCGTCCCCATGGGGCAGCGCCGACAGCACGGCTGGATCCCTGGTCCCGACCAGGCACACCTCGGCGTGCTCGAGCACCTCGTCGACGGAGTCCGCGAGCAGCTGCGCAAGGTGCGGCAGCCGCATCTCGATGTACTCGCGGTTCGCGCCGAGGAGCCGGGAGAGGCTCACATTGGCGTCGTGGATCTTGAGGTCGTAACCCTTGCCGAAGAGCCTCTCCGCCAGTTCGACGAGCGGGCTCTCGCGGAGGTCGTCGGTGCCGGGTTTGAAGGACAGCCCGAACAGGCCCACCCGGCGCTTGCCGCTGCGCTCGACCAGGTCCACCGCGCGCTGCAGATGATCGGAGTTGGAGGGCAGCACGTGGGAGAGGATGGGCACCGAGACGTCGGCCCGCTGCGCCGCGTGGACCAGGCTGCGCAGGTCCTTGGGCAGGCAGGAGCCACCGAACGCGAAGCCGGGCCGCAGGTAGGCGGGGCTGATGTTCAGCTTGCGGTCGGCCAGGAACACGTCCATCACCTGGTGCGAGTCCACCCCGAGCGCCTGGCACACCGCGCCGAGCTCGTTGGCGAAGCCGATCTTGAGGCCGTGGAACGCGTTGTCCGCGTACTTGATCGCCTCGGCCGTCGGGACCGGCACCCGGAACACCTCGCCGGGCAGGCCGTCGTACAGCGCCATCACCGCATCGCCGCTTGCCGCGTCGAGCTCGCCGATGACTGTCTTGGGCGGGTCGAAGAAGTCCCGCACGCTCGTGCCCTCGCGCAGGAACTCCGGGTTGACCGCGACCCCGATGTCGACCCCGGCCGTGCCGCCGACGTACTTCTCCAGGATCGGTACCAGCAGGTTCAGGCAGGTGCCCGGAAGCATGGTGCTGCGGAACACGACGGTGTGCCGCCCACCCCGCTCGGCCAGCGCGGCGCCGATCTGCTCGGTGACCCGTTCCAAGTACGTGGTGCACAGGCTGCCGTTGGGCTCCGACGGTGTGCCCACGCAGACCAGTGACACCTCGCTGTCCGTGATCGCCTCGCGGACGTCACCGGTGGCGCGCAACGCTCCGGTCCGCACGACCTCGGCGATGAGCTCGCCGATCCGCTCCTCGACCACCGGGGCCTTGCCGTCGTTGACCAGGTCGACCTTCACCTGGTTGACGTCCACCCCGATGACCTCGTGACCCAGGCTCGCCAGGCACGCGGCCGACACGCAGCCCACGTAGCCGAGCCCGAAAACGCTGACTCTCATGACCCGTCTCTCCCCCCAGGCAGGCCCCCTGGGCCTGCGGTCCGCGCGCCGGTCGGACGACCCCCGCGCATCAGTAGGCCCCCTGCCCGTGAAGCACTGCACGCAGCGTCTTCCACAAGATCACTGTGTCCAGGGCGAGCGACCAGTCCTCCACGTACCGCAGGTCGAGGCGGACCGCCTCCTCCCACGGCAGATCGCTCCGTCCGCTGATCTGCCACAGGCCGGTGAGCCCGGGCTTGACCAGCAGCCGCCGCCGGATGTCCGGGTCGTACGCGGCGCACTCCTCCGGTAGCGGAGGCCGGGGTCCGACGAGCGACATCGATCCGGTGAGCACGTTGAAGAGCTGCGGGAGCTCGTCGAGCGAGTACCGGCGCAGCACTGCTCCCACCCGGGTCACCCGCGGATCCCGGCGGACCTTGAACAGCAGGCCCGCGCCCTCGTTGCGGTCGGCCAGCTGCCCACGTGCCGCGTGAGCCCCGGAGACCATGGTGCGGAACTTGAGAATGGTGAACTCGCGGCCGTCCTTGCCGACCCTGCGCTGGCGGTAGAAAACCCCACCCCGGCTGTCCACCGCCACGAGCAGCCCGACGAGCACCATCAGCGGCGCGAACAGCACCAGCAGGACCGCCGCGCCCACCCGGTCGACGACCGCTTTGATCGCCCGGCGGCCCCCGGTGAAGGCCGGCATGCTGACCCGCAGCAGCGGTATCCCGAGCACCGCGTCGACGTGCAGCCGCGGGCCGGCCACCTCCATCAGCACGGGGGCCACGACCATCTCGGCATCGCTGCCTTCGAGGTTCCAGGCCAGCCGCTGCAGCCGGTCCGGTGACCAGTGCGGGTCCGGTGTGACCGCGACGACGCGGTAGCCGTCGTGGCGGACGTGCTTGGCGACGTCCGCCAGTTGACCGACGACCGGCACTCCGTCCAGTTGGTCACCGTCGAGCCCGCGACCGTCCGTCGTGCACACCGCCTCCACCCGCCAGCCGATGTGCGGGAACTTGCGGGTTCGGGTGATCAGGTCGCGCACGGTGGCCGGGCTCCCGGCAGCGAGCACCGGTCTCAGGCACCGGCCTTCCTTGCGCTGCTTGTGCAGCCAGAGGCGCAGCAGATACCGCGCGGTCATGGTGACGAGCGCGATCGCCGGGATCGCGACGAAGATCCAGAGTTTGATGTTGCGCGAGGTCAGTGCTATTCCGCCGAGCGCCAGTACGACGGTCGCCGCGAACAGTGAGCGTCCGAGCCGGCGGAATTCCTCGGCGCCCTGGCCGAGCACGGCCGGAGCCCACGAGCGGCTCACCGCGAGCGCCCCCAGCACCAACAGCTCGGTGCCGAACGCGAGAATTCCCCACTTCTCGTGCCAGTTGGCCGCGTCCCGGGCCCCGAAGAATTCGCCGATCGCCGCCACCACGAAGGCGGTGGCCACGGTATCGCTGGTGATCACGGCACGTCTGTACCGCTGCTCCCAGGCAATCGCGGGCCATCTGATTGCCCCGTTCGCCAGACGCCCGCGCGCCGACGGAAACGGGCTGACAAGTCCCCCTTGCCGCACAGAACCCCCCAGGTCCCCAGTGGTTCGACGTGTTCGCCCAACACTGTTGCTCCCCTCGGGAGGCCCCCGCCCCCCGTACCGCGCTGTTCTCCCCTCGGGAGGCCCCCGCCTCCCCGCGCATGAAATCCCGCTGTGTCAGAGCTACTTGAACAACCCACCCCGGCCGCAGCGGACTCGCATGTCCTGCCGGACTCTCGTGCTGCGCGGGACCCGTCGACACCTCGGGCGCTCCCCGCACCCAAGGCCCCCCTCGCGGGCTCCCGGCATTGATCACCCCCACGCCCGGCGCCGGGGACGGGACTGCTGGCTTTCCATGGCGCCGGACCTATAGATCGTTAAAGGTCGCCTCATGAACGAACAGCTGAAGCACGGTCAATCTAGACCATCAGGGCCGGTATGAAGAGAGGATGTGTGTAATTTGTGTTCAAGCTTTGAGGCTGGATCCAGTGATCGGTCACCGTCTACGGGTGCCTTGTCGCCACCGCGCGGTCCAGCAACTCGCCCGACCCCGGGCACGGCTTCCACGCGGGGTAATGATCGGCGAGCTGCAGCGGGCCTTCCACGACGCCCGGTTCGGCAACGGCTTCCCGCTGTTCGTGCACCACGGCGTGCCGGGCCTGGAAGGCTCCCATCGGTCGTCATCCGCGCCGCGGACGCGGCTCCTCGCTGCTTGGATGCACGCGGAGAAGGCCTGCTTGGATGCACGCCGAGAAGGGCGCCTGACGGGCATCTACCCGGTCAGGCGCCCTTTTTTCTGCGTCTAGAAGAAGCCGAGCTTCTTCGGCGAGTACGACACCAGGAGGTTCTTCGTCTGCTGGTAGTGCTCGAGCATCATCTTGTGGGTCTCACGGCCGATGCCCGAGCCCTTGTAGCCGCCGAACGCCGCGTGTGCCGGGTACGCGTGGTAGCAGTTCGTCCAGACACGGCCCGCCTGGATGGCGCGGCCCGCGCGGTACGCGGTGTTGATGTCCCGCGTCCACACGCCCGCCCCGAGCCCGTACAGAGTGTCATTGGCGATCTTGATGGCGTCGTCGAAGTCGTGGAACGACGTCACCGACACCACCGGCCCGAAGATCTCCTCCTGGAAGATCCGCATCCGGTTGTCGCCCTCGAAGATCGTCGGCTGGACGTAGTAGCCGCCCTTCAACTCGCCGTCGTGCTCCACGCGTTCTCCGCCCGTGAGGACCTTCGCGCCCTCCTGCCGGCCGATGTCCAGGTAGGAGAGGATCTTCTCCAGCTGGTCGTTCGACGCCTGGGCGCCGATCATGGTGTCGGTGTCCAGCGGATGCCCGGTCCTGATCTTCTCCGTGCGGGCGACCGCCGCCTCCATGAACTCGGCGTAGTGGCCCCGCTGCACCAGCGCCCGTGAGGGGCAGGTGCACACCTCGCCCTGGTTGAGCGCGAACATCGTGAAGCCTTCCAGCGCCTTGTCGCGGAAGTCGTCGTTCGCCGACCACACGTCGTCGAAGAAGATGTTGGGGGACTTCCCGCCGAGTTCCAGCGTCACGGGGGTGATGTTCTCGGAGGCGTACTGCATGATCAGCCGCCCCGTCGTGGTCTCGCCAGTGAACGCGACCTTCGCCACCCGCGGGCTCGACGCCAGCGGTTTGCCCGCCTCCACACCGAAGCCGTTGACGATGTTCACCACACCCGGCGGCAGCAGATCGGCGACCAGGCTCAGCCAGTAGTGGATGGACGCCGGGGTCTGCTCGGCCGGCTTCAGCACGACCGCGTTGCCCGCGGCGAGCGCCGGCGCGAGCTTCCAGGTGGCCATCAGGATGGGGAAGTTCCACGGGATGATCTGTGCCACCACGCCGAGCGGCTCGTGGAAGTGGTACGCCACCGTGTCGTCGTCGAGCTCGCCCAGCGAACCCTCCTGCGCGCGGATCGCACCCGCGAAGTAGCGGAAGTGGTCGATGGCGAGCGGAATGTCCGCGGCCAGGGTCTCCCGGACGGGCTTGCCGTTCTCCCAGCTCTCGGCCACCGCCAACTGCTCCAGGTTGGCCTCCATCCGGTCGGCGATCTTCCGGAGGATGTCGGAGCGCTCGGTCACCGACGTACGGCCCCAGGCGGGCGCGGCGGCGTGCGCCGCGTCCAGCGCGCGCTCCACGTCCTCGGCGGTGCCCCGCGCGATCTCCGTGAACGGCTGCCCGTTGACCGGAGTCGGATTCTCGAAGTACTGGCCACGCGCCGGCGGTACGTACTCTCCGCCGATGAAGTGGTCGTAACGCGCCTGGTAGGAGACGATCGCACCCTCGGTGCCGGGCGCTGCGTAACGGGTCATTGCGGCTCTGCCTCCTGGGACGGCGCTGCCCGCCGTTGGGCAGCTCTCGACGCCGAGGCTAGGAACGGGGACGTTGCGAGGACGTTGCGTCCCGGGGCTCACGGACGAATGCCGATCTTCGCTTCCCGGCGTCAGCGAGGTCCGGGAAGCTCCCATCCCGCCGGTGCCGCCAGCTCCGTCTCCAGGTCCTCGAGGCGGGCCCTTACCGCCGCAGTCGGCCGTACCGCCGCCAGTGCCCGCCAGACGTCGAGGTCGTCCTCGCCCCACGGCGCGTGCACCCACTCGGCCAGCAGGTCGGGGTCGCGGCGGGCGATCAGCGCCGTCCGCAGGCCGTCGGCGAGCCTGCGCCGCAACCGGGCCACGGTGGGTGCCTGCGAACCGGGCAGCAGCGGGCCCCGGTACGCGGCCGCCGCCTCCGCCACCGCCCCCGACGCCAGTCGGCGCTCCACGACGCTGACATCCGACTCCACCGCCACCGTGAGCCGGTACGGGCGTGACGCCAGCAGACCGGGGCCGAGGATCCGGCGCAGCCGGGCCAGCTCGGCGCGCAGCGTCACCGGCGTCACCGATTCGTCCTCGTACAGCGCGCACAGCAGTTCGTCCCCGGTCAGCCCCTCCGGGTGCCGGGCCAGCAGCACCAGGATTTCGCTGTGCCGGCGGCTGAGCCGGACCCTTCGGCCGCCGACGAGGAGCCGCGCCTCGTCACGGCCCAGTGCCGTCAGCCGCAGTGTGTCCGCCGCGTCCTCGATCGGTGTCAGGAGCGCCAGTTGGGACTCGGCGGCCCGGGCCACCGCCTGCACGAACCCCAGGCTGTGCGGATGCGCGAGCCGGTCCCCGCCGGTGATGTCCAGCGCGCCGAGCACCCGCCCGGTGCGCGGATCGTGCACCGGCGCCGCCGCGCACGTCCACGGCTGGACCTGCCGGATGAAGTGCTCGGCGGCGAACACCTGCACCGGCCGGTCCACCGCGACGGCCGTCCCGGGCGCGTTCGTCCCCACCGCGGACTCCGCCCAGCGGGCGCCCGGCACGAAGTTCATGCCGTCCGCCCGCCGTCGTGTCGCCGGATGCCCCTCGACCCACAGCAGCCTGCCCTGCGCGTCGCACACCGCCAGCAGATGCTCGCCGTCCGCCGCGAACGGGCCCATCAGTTCACGCACCAGCGGCATCACCCGAGCGAGCGGATGCTCGGCCCGGTACGAGCCGAGGTCGCCGTCCGCCAGCTCCACCGGCGCCGTACTGTCCGGTCCGACGCCCGCCAGCGCCGAACGCCGCCACGAGTCGGCCACCACAGGACGGACCCGCCGCGCCACCGTCCCCACCGCCGTGAACGTCTCGTGCGCGCGACGCAGCTCCCGTACCCGTTCGACGGGATCGGCCCCTGGCTCCAGGGCCACCCACGGCTCGGTCAACTCGGCCTCCCGGGAACGGCGGTGCGATGGGTGACATCGTCACTCCGGAGTCGGCCGCCGACAACCGTTTCGACCGCCATCGACCCGAACAGGACGGGCAGTTCGCGGGCGGGTGTCAAGAGAGGTTGACCAGCCTCATGTAGCGCGTCCAGTCCCAGTTCGGTCCGGGGTCGGTGTGGTCGGTGCCCGGGACCTCGTAGTGGCCGATGATGTGCGCCCGGTCCTTCGGGATGCCGTGTCGGTCACAGATCGCCGCCGTGAGTCCGGCCGACTCCGCGTACAGGGCGTCCGTGAAATATCCGGGCCGCTCCACCCACCCTTCGTGCTCGATACCGATGCTCCGTGTGTTGTAGTCCCAGTTTCCCGCGTGCCAGGCGATGTCGTGCTCGCGGACGCACTGCGCGATGTGCCCGTCCGCCGACCGGACGACGTAGTGCGCGGACACGTTCTTCCGCGGGTTCTGGAAGATGCCCAGGGTGTTCGTGTACGTCGCCTGCGTCACGTGGATGACGACGAGGTCGAGCGGATACGTGAAGGGCCGGTGGGACGGCGTGTAGTTACGGGGGTCCGCCGACATCCAGTCCGCGAAGGGATGGTCGACGACCCGGGGCCGGGCCTGGGCCGGTGCGGAGGGAAGCAGCGTGTAGGGAACCGCTGCGAGGGCCGCGCCCTGCAGCAACCGGCGTCTGCTGGTGAGGGGTCTGGCCCGCTCCTGCTCGGTTCGTTTCATGGACGAAGTGCCTTCCGCGCCTGGCTTTCAAAGAAATGCCGCTTTTGTTCCTGGTTTGCTCAACGCCCCAGCGTGGTCGCCGTTTCGCGCATCCGGGCATGGATTCCTCGGTGCGTCTCGCGTGCCGGCAGCCATTCCTTGCGGAGCTTGGCCACGCACGTGTAGTTGGTGTCGCAGACGTTCGCCAGCGGAGACTCGACCGTCTGGGTGGCGAACTGGTAGGCGTCCAGCTCGCTGAACCCGTAGTCGCGCACCAGCCACTGCACCAGGTCGAGCTGGGATATCCGGAACGCGTCCTCCAGCGGGCGTGCCGAGCCCGTCGAGATGATGTGCGTGTCGGTCTCGATGCGCGGCCAGGGTGTCGCGACGCCCTTGAGCAGCTCGACGATCACCACGGTGTTCATCGCGCACTCGACGGCCACTCCGCAGGTCTCGCCCTCTCCCTGCCGGGCATGGCCGTCGCCCAGGCTGAGCAGCCCGCCCGCGACGTTCACCCCCAGATAACAGGTGGCGCCCGCCCGCATCTCCGGGGTGTCCATGTTCCCGCCGTGCGCGTCCGGCACCAGCGCGGAGCGCACCTCCAGGTTGGCCGGTGCCACGCCCACCGTGCCGTGCATGGGGTCCATCGGCAGCTCGACGCGGATGTCGCTGTCGCGCGCGGTGAACAGAGCGGTGCGCCGCTCCCGGTCAAGTTGCCAGATCCACACGGTTTCCGGCAGCGGCGGCTGCAGTGTCGCGGTGGTGTGCGTCGAGGTCAGCGCGCCGAACAGGGGCACCGTCGTCGAGGCCGCCCAGTCCCGGGCCGGTTCGATCGACACGAAGTGGACCGCGAGGGTGTCGCCCGGCTCGGCGCCCTCCACATGGAACGGACCGGTCTGCGGATTCAGGAACGGGAACTCGCACACCTCCGACACCAGGTCCTTCTCGGACCGGACCCGTCCGGCGAAACAGTCCTCCGTGTACAGGTCGAGGACCGTACCCGGCGCGATCCGCGCGACGGGCGGTGCGCCGCCGAAGGTCCAGGCGTATTCCTCCGGCGCGGGCCGCACGGTAAGGATTCGGGCATCGCTCATGGCTGCACGGCTCCGTTCGGCAGAGGGTCGGGTTTGGGGGAGTCTTCGAGATGGACGCGGGCGGTCTCGGCTATCCGTGCGGGGTGGCGCCGCAGCAGGACGAGCAGCACCACGACCCCCGCGGCCATCCAGACCCCGACGACGGGGCCGGCGTACGACACCGGTGCCGTCAGCGTGGACACGAAGTGGAACACCGGCAGACCCGCCGCGGTCAGCAGGGCGGGCACGAAGGCGGCGACGCCCAGCAGCGGGAACAGCAGGTGCCGCACCGGGCTGAACGAATCCCGCCCGCGGCGCAGGAAGTAGCCCGCGCACGCCAGGTTGACCACGATGTACACACCTATGACGACCGTCACGATGATGGTGGCCAGCAGCAGGAACGCCGTGACCGGGTCGTAGGCGAGGCCGAGCCCCAGCACGACCCCCACGGCCACCGTGCTCTGCACGGCGACGCCGGCGGCGGGGGAGCGGTACCGCGGGTGCAGGCGCGCGAAGAGCGGCGGGAACACCCGGATGCGCGCCAACGCGAAAGCCGTACGCGTCGAGACGTTGGCGCACGCGTTGGCGTTGGCGACCGTCGAGTTGACGACGGCCAGGAAGACCAGCACCCAGAAGAGCCCGAAGGAGGCCCGTGCCACGCCTTCCCAGGACGCCGCCCCCGACGCGCCGAATCCCGTGAAGCGGTCGGGACCGACGAACACGGTCATCGCGTAGGTCGTGACCACGTAGAAGAGTCCGATCGCGAGCGCCGCTCCGAGGACCGCGCGGTGCATCGTCCGTCGCGGATCCTTCGTCTCCTCCGCCAGCGGTGCAGCCGCTTCGAATCCGGCGAAGGCGAGCACCGTGTAGACCGACCCGGCGAACACGCCGCTCACGCCCTCGTACCCCTTCGCCGCGTGGGAGGTCCCGAACACCGACAGTGTGTTGTGCCCACCCGCTCTGACGACCAGCCAGACGGCGAAGACCAGGAACACCAGCACTTCGAAAACGCCGAGGACGGTGCCGAACCGGGCCGAGGCGCGCACGCCGAAGTAACCCGTCACCCCGATGACCACCGCACCGGCGAGCGCCCACGGCCACCACAGATCGTCCGGGTACGCGGACCACTCCTGGTGGAGCGTGCCCGCCGTTGTGAAGCCGAGCTGCAGGAGCAGGAGCGGCGGCACCAGCGCCTCCACGAACACGTACGCCCAGCCGACGAGGAAGCCGACGGCCGGATGCAGCCCCTGCGCCGCATAGGTCGCCACCGAGCCGGCGGCAGGCAGCCGCCGCGCCAGCTCGGCCACGCACGACGCGGTGAACAGGCACGCCACCAGGGCGACGAGCACCGACAACGGCAGGCTGCCGCCCGCGAAGGCCGCGCCGGAGGGAATGGACGCCGCGACCGCTGCCGCCGGCGCCATCGCTGTGATGCTCTGGAACAGGACCTCGCGCAGGCCGATCGCCTCACGCCTCAGGCCGAAAGCCGTGTCCCCCGCCATGTGAACCCCCCGATTCCGCTGCCGCGCAGCCACTGACCGGCGGCTGCGCCTCGCGTGAATCACGGTACGGCGCTGGGCGGTTGGGCAGGAAGAGGGCGGTGTCGCCGGTGGACAACCAGGAGACTGTGGATATCTCCGTCACCCGTTCGAGGGAGGTGGCCCTACGTGACCGGGCTCCCGGAAGCCCCGGGGTCAGCGGTCGGCATCCGCGCCGCCACCGCCGCAGGATCGTCCAGCACCGCCCGCACCACCGAGTGCGCGGCCCCCAGCAGCGGCCCCTCGGACCCCAGCCGTGAGACGCTCACGGCGCAGGCCGGGCCGGCCGTTCGCCGGGCCAGTTCCCGCTCCAGGGACGGCAGGAGCCAGGGCGCGAGAGCGGCCAGCGCTCCGCCCAGCACGACCACCTCCGGGTCGAGCAGGTTGACCGCTCCGGTGAGCGCGACGCCGAGCGCGGTTCCGGCGCCGCGCAGCGCCCGGAGTACCTCCCGGTCGCCCTTCGCCGCACGCTCGGCCAGGAGCTCGACGCGGTCCTCGCCCGGTGTCAGCCCGGCCGCGCGCAGCACGGCCTCCTCACCGGCGTACTGCTCCAGACAGCCACGCCCGCCGCAGGCGCACGCGGGACCCTCGGGACGCACGGGCACATGACCCAGTTCGCCCGCGAATCCACGCGTCCCGCGCAGCAGCCGCCCGTCCACGACCACGGCCCCGCCGATGCCGATCTCCGCCGAGACGTGTACGAAGTCGCGAGGCGTGTCGTCACCGAGCCACAGTTCCGCGAGCGAGCCGAAGTTGGCCTCGTTGTCCACCGTCAGCGGCAGCTCGTCCGGCAGGAGGGGCCCCAGGTCGACGTCGTGCCAGTCGAGGTTGGGGGCGCGCACCACGGTCCGGGCGTCGCGCGCGACGAGGCCGGGCACGGCGACGGCGAGACCTGCCGGCCACAGCCCTTCCCGCTCCGCCTCCTCGACCACCTGCCGTATCAGCGCGGTCAGTTCGCCGAGCACCGGCTGCGGCGGGCGGCCACGGCTCGTGCCGTGCCGCACCGCCCGAGCCCGTACGTCGCCGCGCAGATCGACCGCGCACACCGCCAGATGATCGACACCGATCTCGGCGCCGATCCCGGCGGGACCGCGCCCGCTGACGGCCAGTGCGGAACCCGGGCGCCCGACCCGGCCGGGCCGCTCGGGCCCCAGCTCTTCCAGCAGCCCCGACCGGATCAGCTCGTCGACCAGCGTCGAGACGGCGGCACGGGTCAGCCCGATCCGTGAGGCGACCGCGGCACGCGACAGCGGCCCCTCGGCGCTGACGGTGTGCATGACCCGCGCCAGATTCCGGCGGCGCATGCCCTGCTGGGTGTCCGGCAGCCGTCGGCCGGGGCTGGACGGATGGGCTTCGTGCAGCGGTGCGGTCATGCCTCCCTCGGATCTCGTCAGCGCCGGTCCGGCTCCCGCTCCAGCAGCGGCGCCGCGTCGGAGAGTACCCCGGCGATCCTGGCCAGCGTCGCCTCGTCCCGCTCCACGGCCTCGAGGACCGGCCCGCGCGCGGTGTCCCAGCGCCGAGCCACGGCTGCCGGGTCCTCACCGGTCAGCAACCCGGCAGCCTGCGCGGCGGCCCCCAGCGCGACCAGCTCTCCGGCCTCCGGAACCTGGACCGGACGTCCCGAGAGCCGCCGTACGGTCTCCTGCCAGGCCCCGCCCCGCGCCCCGCCCCCGATGAGCAGCAGTGGAGCGGCGCGGTCCGCGTCTGCGTCGAGCACCAGGTCGAGGGCGCCGAGCAGCGAGTGCACCGCGCCGTCGTAGGCCGCCTGCAGCAGCTGCCCGGCCGTCGTGTCGTGCCGCAGGCCGTGCAGCAGCCCCGAGGCGTGCGGGAGGGCGGGGGTGCGTTCGCCGTCCAGGTAGGGGAGCAACGTCACACCGGTACCGGGCTCGACGGCCTCGCGATCCAGGCCGAGCAGGGCGGCGATCCGGTCGACGGCGAGCGTGCAGTTCAGCGTGCACGCCAGCGGCAGCCAGTCGCCGTGCGCGTCCGCGAAGCCCGCCACGGTCCCGGTCGGGTCGGCGGGCCGTCGTTTCGAGACCGTGTACACCGTTCCGGATGTTCCGAGGCTCAGCACCGGGGTCCCGGGGCGCAGCCCCAGGCCCAGCGCGGCGGCCGCGTTGTCGCCGGTGCCAGGCGCGACCAGGGTGCCCTTGGAGAACGGCAGGTCATGCGCGTCGCGCACCGTGCCGGCCACCTCCCCGGGCCGGACCACCCGCGGCAGCAGGGCGGGGTCGAGGCCCACGTGCGCGAGGATCTCCTCGTCGTACGACTCGGTCGCCGACGCCCACCAGCCGGTGCCCGAGGCATCGCCGCGGTCGGTCGTGCCCTGGCCGGTGAGGCGCTCGGTCAGGTAGTCGTGGGGCAGCCGCACGGCCTTGGTCGCTCGGACGGCCTCCGGCTCGTTCTCGGCCAGCCAGGCCCACTTCGTGACCGTGAAGGACGGGCCGGGCACGCTTCCCGTGCGCTCTGCCCAGATCTTGGGACCGCCCAGCTCCTCCACCAGGCGGCGGGCCTGCGGCGCCGACCGCACGTCGTTCCACAGCAGGGCCGGGCGGACCGGCTCACCCCGGCCGTCCAGGGTGACCAGGCCGTGCTGCTGGCCGCCGATCGACACGGCGGCGGCTTCGCGCGCCGCCTCGCCGCACTGGTGCAGGGCTTCGCACAGTGCCTCCCACCACTGGCGTGGGTCGCTCTCGCGACCGGCGCCCGACGTGACGGTGTGCGGTGCCTGACCGCTCGCCACCACCCGTCCGGTCGACGCGTCGACCACCAGGGCCTTGGTGGACTGGGTGGACGAGTCCACTCCGACGACGAGCGGACCCTCGGCTGCTGACATCGGGCTCTCCCTCTTCCGCGGCTCGCGGGTTCTGGCCTGTGGACGGGCGTGCCGTCGGCCGAAGTGGCCCGACGTGCGCCCGTCGTCACCGTACGGAGTCACCGTACGGAGGACACATCGTCTCTTCCCAGAGATGCCTCCGCATACTAATTTGTTAAGCGCCATGACGAAATAGTCTCAACGAGCAAGGAGCCGCGGCATGAGCTACCAGCCCACCCCCGAGGACAGGTTCACCTTCGGCCTGTGGACCGTCGGCTGGCAGGGACGGGACCCGTTCGGCGACGCCACCCGGCGCGCCCTGGACCCGGTGGAGACGGTGCAGCGCCTCGCCGAGCTCGGGGCCTACGGTGTGACCTTCCACGACGACGACCTGATCCCCTTCGGGTCCTCGGACAGCGAGCGAGAGGCGCACATCAAGCGCTTCCGTCAGGCCCTCGACACGACCGGGATGACCGTGCCGATGGCCACCACCAACCTGTTCACGCACCCCGTCTTCAAGGACGGCGCCTTCACGGCGAACGACCGGGACGTCCGCCGCTACGCCCTGCGCAAGACCATCCGCAACATCGACCTGGCGGTGGAGCTGGGCGCCAAGACGTACGTCGCCTGGGGCGGCCGTGAGGGTGCCGAGTCCGGCGCGGCCAAGGACGTGCGGGTCGCGCTCGACCGCATGAAGGAGTCCTTCGACCTCCTGGGCGAGTACGTCACCTCACAGGGCTACGACCTGCGCTTCGCCATCGAGCCCAAGCCGAACGAGCCCCGCGGCGACATCCTGCTGCCCACCGTCGGCCACGCTCTGGCCTTCATCGAGCGCCTGGAGCGTCCGGAGCTGTACGGCGTCAACCCCGAGGTGGGCCACGAGCAGATGGCCGGCCTCAACTTCCCGCACGGCATCGCCCAGGCCCTGTGGGCGGGCAAGCTCTTCCACATCGACCTCAACGGCCAGTCCGGCATCAAGTACGACCAGGACCTGCGCTTCGGCGCGGGCGACCTGCGGGCCGCGTTCTGGCTGGTCAACCTCCTGGAGAGCGCCGGTTACAGCGGGCCGCGCCACTTCGACTTCAAGCCGCCGCGGACCGAGGACCTCGACGGCGTGTGGGCGTCGGCGGCGGGCTGCATGCGCAACTACCTCATCCTGAAGGAGCGTTCGGCCGCCTTCCGGGCCGATCCGGAGGTCCAGGAGGCCCTGCGCGCCTCGCGTCTGGACCAGCTGGCGCAGCCGACCGCCGAGGACGGACTGGAGGCGCTGCTCGCCGACCGCACTGCTTTCGAGGAGTTCGACGTGGAGGCGGCCGCCGCGCGCGGAATGGCCTTCGAACGCCTGGATCAGCTGGCCATGGATCATTTGCTGGGCGTGCGCGGCTGAGCAGCCGACCCACCCGGAGTGACAGACCCTCGCGCGGTATGTCCCGGAATCATGCGGTCCCCGGCATGAGTCCGTATCGACAGCCGTGCGGGGGTACCGCCACGACCGGCTCGAGGCGACTGTTGACCGTATGGCAATGCCGCCGGGAGACACGCCGCCCTCGGACCACACCGGGTTCGGCCCGCCGTTCCAGTCGCCGCCCGGACCACCCGGTGCGCCCGTCCGCCGCCGCGCCGGCCTATTCCTGGCACTCGCCGCGATCGTGGGCCTCGGAATCGTCGCCGTGATCCTGGTGGTCGGCAGCGGCGGTGGTGCGGCGCAGCGGAAATCGCCCACGGAGAGCGGCGTGCGCACGAGCCGCACGGCTGCCCCGTCCCCGGGCATCCCCACGGGGCTGCCCACCGTACTGCCCTCGAAGCTTCCCTCGGGCCTGCCGACGAGGCTGCCGTCGGGGTGGCCCGGCGTGCTTGCCAGCGGCTTCCCCAGCGACCTGGAGTCACTCTTCACGGCGCCTGCCGCCGCACCGTCGACGCCCACCGAGGTCACGGCCGTCCCCTGAGGGGGTCTCTCGGGGATGGCTGAGGGGCGGGGCTCAGGGTTCTCTCAGGGTCGAGGCCCGGAACCGAGCGCAGCAGGCACCCGTTCTCAGAACAAGGAGCGGCAGTGGCCGCGAAGGAGGCGACACATGTCGAGGAACGCGAAGATCGCCATCGGGGGAGTGCTGGCCGGACTCATCCTGTGGATATGGCTGCCGTGGTGGGCCGCCCTCCTGATCGTGCTGGGAGTCCCGGCGGCCGCGTACTTCACCCTGGATCCGTCGCAGCGGCGCAGGCTGCGCCGAGTGGCGCGCAAGGAGCTCGGCCGCTGAGAGGTCAGCGGTCGCCCCGGGGCCCCGTCAGTGAACAGGAGTTGACCACGTCACCGCCCGCGGGCCTGCCGACGGTACGGTCCGCGGGCGGCCGCTCGCCCCGCTCGACCCACGTGGTGAGCGCGTCGAAGGCCGCCCGGTAGCACGGAAGAATCGGCCTGAGCCGATCGGGATAGGAGTCATACAGGCCGTCGACGTGTGTACCGCCCGCGACGGTGTAGAAGCGGTGCAGCGGTCCGCGACCGGCCTCCCGCACCATGCGTGCGTACACATCGGAGTCCGCGCTCTTGGGCAGCAGGGCGTCCAGGTCGCCGTGCAGCGTGATCAGCGGTTTGCCGATCCGTCCCGTGAGGGCGACCCGGGCGACCGCCCGGTGCACGGACGCGGGGCGCGCCGCGTAGTCGTAGGCCGCGTCCGACGGGCAGGGCGACAGGATCTGCTCCGCCGTCGACCCGGCGGACGCACCGGGGCAGGCGGGGTCGTACGCAGGGTCGAACTCAGCGCGGTAGATCTTCTGCGTGATGCCCCAGTACGCCTTCTCGTGGTACGGCCACAGGAACTCGGAGCCCCGGGCGAACCCGGCCGCGTACAGATCCTCGTCCCGGGCGGAGCCCAGCATGCGGGCCACGGCCACCGGCAGTGACGTCAGCAGGTTCGGGCCGTCGGCCGTCCACAGGGCGCCCTCCCAGTCCACCCCGCCGTCGTACAGTTCGGGGTGGTGCTCCAACTGCCAGCGCGTCAGGTAGCCGCCGTTGGAGATCCCGGTCATGTACGTGCGCCGAGGAGCCCGTCCGTAGCGTTGCGCCACCACCCGCTTGGCGGCCAGCGTGAGCTGAGTCGTGCGCCGGTTCCACTCGGCGATGGCGTCACCGGGGGGGTTCCGTCGCGGTAGAAGTCCGGCCCGCTGTTGCCCTTGTCGGTGGCCGCGTACGCGTAGCCCTGCGCCAGCACTTGGTCGGAGATCGCCGTGTCGGTCGCGTACTGCCGGCGCGTACCGGGGGCGCCCGTGACGACGAGGCCGCCGTTCCACCGGTCGGGGAGCCGGATCACGAACTGGGCGTCGTGCCGCCAGCCGTGCGTGGTGTTGAAATTCGAGTCGTCCGGGAAGTAGCCGTCGATCTGCAGCCCCGGCACACCGGACGGATTGCGGGTGGCCGCGGCGGTCAGGCCCGCCTGGTCGGTCATGTCCGTGTACGGCGTCCCCGCGAGCCCCGCCGTCGTCATATCGCCCAGACAGGCACTCTGTTGGAACGCCGCACCAGGTACCCGTATCCGCTCCTGGGGTTGGCAAGGGCCACCGTCGCCCGCAGCCGCGCGGCCGGGGTGGGCCGAGACAAGCAGAGCGGCGGCGCACAACGCGACGCGACGGGACAGGCGCATGAGGGACCTCCGGGTCGGAACGGGAGCACGGGGCTGCCCATGCTGCGACCACGGAAGTTCGCCGACCATAGGTGTGGGCCATATGCGCGCAGGCGATCGTATGGTGGCTCACAACGCATCCCAAGCCCCCGCACCCAATTGTTGTGCCTCAGGCCGGACGTGCCGCCACCTTGTCGAGGCCCTCCAGCAGTCCGGGCAACTGCGACCCCCGGCCCACCGGGATCACCTCTCCGGGCCTCTCGTCGAGGAGGAAGAACGCGATGTCGTCGGTCCTGGCCACCATGGACCAGCCGGGCCCGTCGGCACGCAGCAGGCGCGCGTCACCGGGTGCGAACGAGGAACGGACACGGCCCGGCGGCGGAGGGGAGTCCACGTATCCGTGTGCCTCGTCGAGCGCGCGATGTATCGCGCTGCGGGGCGCGCCGGCGGGCTTGCCGTCTGCGGGCTCGCCGGCCTCCGCCGCCGGGTCCGCATCGTCCACGGGTGCGAAGTCCGCGGCGTCGATCTGGTCTCGCCACATGGCCCACTGGAGCGCGATCTGATCGGCGCCCAGGCGCCGTTGCGCCGGACCCCAGGTGTCGGTGTCCGGCGGGGAGAGCGGCTCACGGTCGGTGTCTTCCGGTGCCGGATCATGCGGGGCGGGCACACCGGGCGCCGCGACGGCCACAGCCAGCGGCCAGCCCGGCAGCGCGGCGACGACCGTGCGCTCGTCGGGCGACAGGTCGTATTCCATGCCGCAGTCCCAGGACGCGATCGCCACGGCCACGAGCGACACATCGTCGACGACCACCGTCCAGCGCGCACCGTCGCCGTCCTGGCCGAGCACCAGGCCGTACCCGTCCGCCACCGGCGGCAGACCGAGCGCCGCGCAGGCCTCCGGATAGTCGTCGCCCAGCACGCTCGGGAACTGCGCGGGCGTCAGCAGAATCGCCGTCAGTACATACAGCGCGTCGTCCGTGGCGGCGACGGAGTCCTCGTCCGTCCCGGTCATGCCGTCCTCCCGATCACTGGTTCGTCGGCGCACCCTAATGCGCACGTCGGCCGGTTGTCACGACTGCGAAGCGCAGAAGGAACCGCACGTCTCCGGCCGGACGGGACGAAAGCACCCGGCGAGTTCCGGTGTCAGGCGGCGGGCAGGCCGAGGAGCGTCCGCGCGACCGCCCGCGGAGAGTCGTCGTGCTCTCGTGCGAGAGCGATCAGCGCACGGCAGGCAAGCTCCGTCACACCGAACGACAGGGCCTCCGGCGAGACCCACGCCGCGGCCTCGTCCATCCGGTCCTGGTCGTCCTCGGCGCACGCCGACACGTAAGCCGCTGCCGCCTCGAACAGGTTGTGTGTGCGCTTGCCCCCGGCCGCGGCCGCCCGTGCGCGCGACGAGTTGTTGACGAGTCTGCCCACCGATGTGCGGATCTTGTCGAACATGCCAAGCCACCTTCCCCCTGTGTGGTTGCCTTCGCCGACGTGCATCTGCTGCTCTTCAACGTAGGGTTGGAGTCGCCGCTGCAGAAGGGGGACGGAACGGTGAAGCGGTTCGAGCGGCTTGAACAGATCCGGCGTCTGCACCCCGAGAGGGACGCCCTGGAGATCTACCGGCTCAGTGCCGCATACGAGTTCCCCTGGGACTACACCCGCGCCCTGGAACTGGCGCTCTATCGTACGTACGCCGTCCCCGCCATCGGTCGGCTGCTCGCCGAGACCAGGGAGCTCACCGACCGCACACAGAAGCGGTACGACGACACCTCGCTGCTCCTCGACACCGTTGTCGAGCACGGCTTCGACAGCGACGAGGGGCGCACCGCGATCCGCCGCATCAACCAGATGCACCGCAGCTACGACATCAGCAATGACGACATGAGGTACGTGCTGTGCACCTTCGTGGTGATGCCCAAGCGGTGGATCGACGCCTACGGATGGCGCCGCCTGTCCCGGCACGAGACCGTCGCCTCCGCCGTCCATTACCGCACCCTGGGGCGGCACATGGGCATCAAGGACATCCCAGGTACCTATGAGGAGTTCGAGACCTGCCTCGACACCTATGAGGCCGCCCACTTCGCCTGGGACCCGCAAGCCCGGCGCGTGTCCGACGCGACCCTGGACCTGATGGCCTCCTGGTATCCGCGTCCCCTCGCACCGGTCCTGCGCCGGGCGACTCTCTCCCTGCTCGACGACTCGCTCCTGCGGGCCTTCCGGTACGAGCCGCCGAGCGTCGCCACGCGCGCGTGGGTACGTCGTGCGGTCAGAGCCCGCGGCCGCCTCGTCCGCCTCATGCCCCCGCGCCGAAGCCCCCACTACGCACGGCAGAACTGGGAGATCAAGGGCTACCCGAACGGCTACCGCATCGCCGACCTGGGCACCCGTCCGGTCCCCGGGGTCAACGGCTGCCCGGTCCGGCAGGCAGGGGCCTCCTCGACGATCTCCCCCACGGAGTGAGTGGAGGGAGCCGAGCGCACCGCCGCATACAGCGTGCTCTCCGCGACGGACCGCCGTAGTAGCGCGGCAAGGCCGAGACTCAGCCCTCGCGGACGGCCAGGGCGAGGAAGCGGGTGTCCTCGTCGACGTACGACGTCATGCGCCAGCCGGAACCGGCCAGCAGCGGACGGAGGTTGGGCTCGGCGCGCAGATCGCCGGGGGTGACCTGCCGGCCCTGGCGGGCCGCGAGGGCCGCCCGGCCGACCGGATGGAAGAGCGCGAGCAGTCCGCCGGGACGCACCACGCGCGCCAGCTCACGCAGATTCCCGGCCGGGTGAGGGAGGTGCGCGATCAGCCCTGCCGCGAAGACCGCGTCCAGGGACTCCGTGCGCAGCGGAAGCGCGGCCACGTCGGCAAGCAGCAACAGGCCGTCGCGGTCCCGTCCGGCCCGTACCGCTGCCTGAAGCATCGCCGGGGTGAGATCGGCACCGAGGACCAGCCCCGCGGCTCCCACGGCCGCGCGCAGCGGCGCCAGAGCCCGCCCCATACCGCAGCCCGCATCGAGCACCCGGTCGCCCTCGCGCAGGCCGAGAGCGGCGACCGCGGCGGCGTACGCCGGGCCGTCGTCGGGGAACTTCGCGTCCCAGCCGGCCGCTCGCGCGGTGAAGAACTCCTGGACGTGTGTATGGACGTCGCTCATGCCCCGCATGATCCCTCACCTTCACGAGGGATGCCTCTGTGCACATGTTCGAGCATGACGCGATCGTTCCGTGTCTCGTCTGCGTCAGATTTCAACAGCTTTCGAAATGCGCCCCCTTTGCGCCCCTCCGCCCGGGCTAGCGTCCCGTGGCCATGGGACACCTGGACCACGCCACATTCGGCTGGCTGACCCCCGTGCTGTCGTACGTGATGGCGTGCATAGGCGCCGCCCTCGGGCTGCGCTGCACGGTCCGTGCGCTCGGCGCCACCGGCAGGTCGCGTCGCAACTGGCTCGTCACCGCGGCCTCGGCGATCGGCACCGGCATCTGGACCATGCACTTCGTGGCCATGCTCGGTTTCGGCGTAACCGGGACCGAGATCCGCTACGACGTGCCGCTCACCATCCTCAGCCTGCTCGTCGCCATGATCGTCGTGGGCGCCGGTGTGTTCGCCGTCGGCTACGGCGGTGGCCGCCCCCGGGCGCTCTTCCTCGGCGGGCTCACCACCGGTCTCGGGGTCGCGAGCATGCACTACCTCGGTATGGCGGCGCTGCGGCTGCACGGGGCGGTGCACTACGACCCGGTGCTCGTCGCGCTCTCCGTGCTGATCGCAGTGGCCGCGGCGACGGCGGCCCTGTGGGCGGCCCTCAACATCAAGTCGCCGATCGCGGTCACCGTCGCCTCGCTCGTCATGGGCGCGGCGGTCAGCAGCATGCACTACACAGGGATGTTCGCGGTGAGCGTCGATGTGACCCCGTCCGGCGAGGTCCTGCCCGGGGCCACGGCGATGCAGTTCATCTTCCCCCTCGCCGTTGGCCTCGGGTCCTACCTCTTCCTGACCTCGGCGTTCGTAGCACTGTCGCCGACCGCCGGGGAGCGCGAGGCCTCCGAGTCGGCCCAGCGACCGCTCGAAAGCGCCGCCCGCTGACACGGGGCACGGACCACATGTCGCGACACACTCCGAGTGAGAAGGCCATGCGAACACCCCGTAGTACACCCACGGCCGGCGCCGAGCCGCCGCCCCGGCCGCCGGCGCGCGGCCGCCGTGCACACGCCGGCCCGCCGGCCGACGAGCGTGCCGGGACCGACGAGGCGGGCGGCACGGAACCGCCCGGCACCGCGGTGCGGGCGGGACGGTGGCGCATACGGCCCCGCACCGTCCGGGCGAAGATCGTCTGTCTGCTCATGGTGCCCGTGATCTCCCTGATCGCCCTGTGGGCATACGCGACCGTCAGCACCGCCCAGGACGTCGCCCAGCTGCGCCAGCTGCAGCGAGTGGACTCCAGCGTGCGCGTGCCGGTCGGCGACGCCGTGGCCGCGCTCCAGGACGAGCGCGTCGCCGCCGTGCGCTATGCCACCGATCCCGCCGCCCAACAGCAGAGCGATCTGCAGGCTCTCGTGGGACGCACCGACCGGGCCGTGGCCGCACTGAGGCTCGGCGGCCACCACACCGTCGCCGACGGCACCGACCTGCCCTCCGGCGTCTCAGGCCGTCTCCAATCCTTCGTGACCGGGGCCGAACACCTGCGCTCCCTGCGCGGCGACATACTCGCCCGTCGGGTCGGCTGGAAGGAGGCGTACGAGCAGTACACGAGGACCATCGCCACCGCCTTCCAGGTGGGCGGTGCGCTCACCGGTGTGCAGGACGCCGACCTCGGATCCGACGCGCGCGTGCTGCTCGAGTTCTCCCGCGCGGGCGAGTCGCTCGCCCAGGAGGACGCCGTTCTCGCCGGCGCCCGCCTGGCACGGAGCCTTGACGGCGACCGGCTGAGGCTGTTCACCGGCGCCGTCGACACGCGCCGCACCCTGACCGCGTCCGCCGTCGCCGACCTGCGCGGCGCCGAGCGCACATCATGGAACCGGCTGGCGAAGAGCAGTGCGTACGCCGACGTCGGCGCCATGGAGGACAGGGCGCTGGCCAGACGGGCCGGCGCCTCGGCCGTCGCGGCCGCCCCCGAAGCCGCCTGGAACCCGGCACACGCGCGCGTGCAGGACGGCATGCGGACCATCGAGGCGGAGGCGGGCCGGAGCGTCGCACGCCAGGCCGACCCTTTCACCCGCGGTGTGCTCACACCCGCCGGCGCAGCCGTCCTGCTCGGCCTCGTCGCCGTCGCCGCGTCGCTCGTCATCTCCGTACGTATCGGACGCGGACTCGTCGTCGAACTGGTGAGCCTGCGCAACAGCGCCCTGGAGATCGCACGCCACAAACTCCCCCAGGCCATGCGCAGGCTGCGCGCGGGGGAGGAGATCGACGTCGACTCCGAGGCGCCCGGCGGCCCACCCGCCGAGGACGAGACCGGGCAGGTCGCCGAGGCCCTGGGCATCGTGCACCGCGCCGCCCTGCGTGCCGCCGTCGAACGCGCGGAACTCGCCAGCGGGATCTCCGGGGTGTTCGTCAACCTCGCACGGCGCAGCCAGGTCCTGGTGCACCGCCAGCTCAACCTGCTCGACAGCATGGAGCGCCGCTCCGAGGACCCGAGCGAACTGAGTGACCTCTTCCGGCTCGACCACCTGACCACGCGGATGCGCCGCCACGCCGAGAGCCTCATCATCCTCTCCGGCGCCGCACCCGGCCGCGCCTGGCGCATGCCCGTCTCACTGACCAACGTGGTACGGGCCGCGGTCTCCGAGATCGAGGACTACGCGCGCGTGGAGGTACGGCAGCTACCCGAGGCCTTCGTGATCGGCACCGCGGTAGCCGACCTCACGCACCTCCTCGCCGAACTCATCGAGAACGCCGCACAGTTCTCGCCGCCCCACACGCGCGTGCGCGTCAACGGAGAACCCGTCGGCAACGGTTACGCCGTCGAGATCGAGGATCGGGGACTCGGCATGGGCAGGGAGACCCTCACCGAGGCCAACCGGCGCATCGAGCAGTCGGAGGCGCTCGACCTGTTCGACAGCGACAGGCTCGGCCTCTTCGTGGTCAGCAGGCTCGCCTCCCGGCATGGCGTCAAGGTGCACCTGCGCACCTCGCCCTACGGCGGCACCACCGCCGTCGTCCTCCTGCCGACCGCCCTTCTGCACGACGGCGCGGCGGAACCCCTTCCTCGTACGGCGGACGCCGAGCGGGACGAGGACCGCGAGTACGCGCGCGTGGCCGCGGTCCCGCCGCCGAGGGAGCCAGTGGCGCAGGCCGCGGAACGGCCCGCCCTGGCACGTTCCGCCCGGGTCGGAGCGGCACGCTCCGCCGACCTGCCGCCCGAGAACCATCCCCCAGGAGTCGCTCCCCTGAGGCTGCACCGCCCCGCGGACGATCCCGAGGCCTCCGACGACCTCCCGCGACGGGTACGGCAGGCGAGCCTCGCCCCCCAGCTGCGCGACCGACGCCCGGAGGAAGGCGCGACAAGCGCTCCCGGCTCCCCGCGCGACGACGAGCGCACCCCCGAACTGGTACGGGACCGCATGGCGGCCTACCGAGACGGCTGGGCACGCGGCGGTGGCCGCGCACCCGGACAGGCGGCCCGGCCCGCCGGCGACAGCAGCGAAGGAGACCCCGCATGATCCAGGACCCGAGCATGAGGGCCGCCCAGCGGTCGGGTGAACTCGACTGGCTGCTGGACGACCTGGTGGTACGCGTGACCGAAGTCCGACACGCCGTGGTGCTGTCGAACGACGGCCTGGCGGTTGGCGCCTCCACCGGCCTCAGCCGGGAGGACGCGGAACACCTGGCGGCCGTCGCCTCCGGCTTCCACAGCCTCGCCAAGGGCGCGGGCCGCCACTTCGGTGCGGGCGGTGTACGCCAGACCATGGTGGAGATGGACGACGGCTTCCTCTTCGTGGCGGCCGCGGGCGACGGCTCCTGCCTCGCCGTCCTCACCGCGGTCACCGCCGACATCGGCCTGGTGGGGTACGAGATGGCACGGCTGGTCAAACGCGTCGGCGAGCACCTCTACACCGCGCCCAGGGTGGGCGCGCGACCGCCCGCCGCCGGATGAGGACCGAGGGCGGTCGCAGATGACCGAGGACAGGACAGGCGTCCCGTACCAGCCGGGCAGCCAGTGGTACGACCACGAGGCGGGCCCCCTCGTGCGGCCCTATGCGATGACGGGCGGCCGCACCAAGCCGGGCCCCACCGGGGTGCGCTTCGACCTCATCGCCCTCGTCTCGCTCGACCCCGGGGCACCGAACCTCGACGACGACGCCGCGCTGGGCCCGGAACACCGGGCCCTGATCGACCTCTGCCGCATCGAGACCCAGTCCGTCGCCGAACTCGCCGCGGGGGCCGACCTGCCCGTGGGTGTCGTCCGAGTGCTCCTCGGGGACCTCCTGGAGTTGGGGTGCGTGACGGTCAGCCGCCCCGTACCGCCGGCCCAACTTCCTGACGAACGGATTCTGCGCGAGGTCATCGAGGGACTGAGGGCGCTGTAGGCGATGGGCCGCAACCACAGCGGGCCGGACCCGTACCGAGTTGTACGTTCATTCGGGCGCCGAATGGACGTCAGGTGGTCGTATCGGTCAAAAGCGGTCGAACTCCCCGTGGAGGCACCGCCGTTGCCATGATGCTGACTCCGCACGGATGTACTGAAGTCGACCGTGGTCGACACTCCCGAGAGAAGTGATCGATGGTCTCCGAGCACTCCGACGCCACCGAGGACGAGATGGCCGCCCTGGCGTTGAAGATACTGGTCGCCGGCGGATTCGGCGTGGGCAAGACCACCCTGGTGGGCGCGGTCAGCGAGATCAGGCCGCTGCGCACCGAGGAACTGCTGAGCGAAGCGGGCCAGTCCGTGGACGACACCGATGGTGTGGACCAGAAGGTCACGACGACCGTCGCCATGGACTTCGGGCGCATCACCATCCGGTCCGGGCTCTCGCTCTACCTCTTCGGCACACCGGGTCAGGACCGGTTCTGGTTCCTGTGGGACGAGCTCTCCCAGGGCGCCCTCGGTGCCGTGGTGCTCGCGGACACCCGACGGCTCGAGGACTGCTTCCCGGCGGTGGACTACTTCGAGCACCGGCGCATCCCGTTCGTGGTCGCCGTCAACTGCTTCGCCGGATCCCGCGCCCACGCGGCCCAGGACGTGTCGCGCGCCCTCGACCTCGACCAGGGCACACCGGTGGTGCTGTGCGACGCGCGGGACCGCGACTCGGGGAAGGAGGTGCTGATCCGCCTCGTCGAGTACGCCGGGCGGATGCACACCGCCCGGCTGCTCGACTCCGTGGGCTGACGCGTCAGCCGGCCAGGCCGGCGGTCCTATTCGGCGACCGACGAGTAGGCCAGGACCTTCTCGACCCGTACCCGGACGAGGAGTTCTCCCGGAACGCCGTTTCGGGCTCCGAACTCCTCGGCCCGGTCCTCACCCATGTACCGGGCACCGAGCCGAGTCGCCCAGTGCCGCAGGTCCTCCAGATCCTCCGACAACTCGGCCCGCCCGTGGAGCACGACGAAGTCGTACGGAGGGTGGTCGTCGTCCACACACAGGGCGACCCGGCCGTCCCTGGCCAGGTTCCGCCCCTTCACGGTCTCCTTACCCGTGTTGAAGACCACGTCGTCACCGTCCAGCAGGAACCAGATCGGCGCCACATGCGGGCTGCCGTCGGCGCGGACCGTGGACAGCTTCCCGGTGCGGGTCCCGTGCGAGACGAAGGCCCGCCATTCCTCGTCGGTCATCTTCTGTGCCATACCCCCCATCCTGCTTGCCGGGACGGCGGCTGTGGTGAAGGCTGGCTGACCGGATCCTCCGGCCAGGGAGAGCTACAACACGGGGAGAGCGGACCATGGCGCAGAACACGGAGCTCGGCTGGCTCCTGGACGACCTGACCGAGCGTGTGGAGCCGATACGGCACGCGCTGGTCCTGTCCAACGACGGACTCGTGACCGGCACCAGCACCGGGTTGCGGCGCGAGGACGCCGAGCACCTCGCCGCCGTCTCGTCCGGTCTGCACAGCCTGGCCAAGGGCTCAGGCCGCCACTTCGGCGCGGGTCAGGTACGGCAGACCATGATCGAATTCGAGGACGCGATCCTGTTCGTCACGGCGGCCGGGCCCGGAAGCTGCCTGTGCGTGCTCAGCGCCGCCGAGGCCGATGTCGGCCAGATCGCCTACGAGATGACACTGATGGTGAACCGGGTCGGGGAGCACCTCGCCGTGGCCGAGCGAGAGCGGGACACACCCGCCGTGGATCTCTGACCTGCGCCGCTGATGGAGTGAGCGGAGTTTTCCACAGGCTCGTCCCGGGATCCGGCGATGAGGCTACGGTCTTTCCGACGCGGACGCACACGGCGCCCGCAGCGGACTCCACGGGGGAGAACGGCCATGTCCGTACACACGATCACGCCCGTCAACGCGGAAGCCACCGGTGCCGCGGACGTCACGCCGCGGCTGCCGTCGCTGACGTTGAGCCGCGCCGCACGCGAACTGGACGTCAAACGGGGCGAGCTGGACCTCGCCGTCCAGCTCGGCTGTGTGCGGACGGTACCCGACGACAGGGGAGGGGGCGGCCGCCGCATCACGCGCGCCGAAATCGACCGGATCCGATGCGAGGACGGGTTCCCCGAGAGGCTGCGGAAACGGGTGGCGACAGTGGGCACCAGGGACGGCGCGGCCCTGATGGACGTGACGCCCGCTCGGTTCACACGGTTCGCACGCCTGGGTCTGATCGTGCCGGTGAAGTGGTATTTGAACCGCTACCGTGCCGTGGTGTGGCTGTATCTGGCCGAGGAGGTCGAACAGTTCGCGTCCGGAGAGGCGAACGCGCCGCTGCTCACCGGCCGGACGCCGGAGGGGCTGCGTGACCAGTTGGACGCGGGGCTGGACCTGCGGCCCCGCAACTGGCGCGGACGCCACCTCGGATTCCGGCTGCGGCTGACGCAGGACCCGTGGGCGAAGGCCGCCGTGGTGGCGTCCCTGCTGGACCCGGCGCACGTGGCCGATGTCGTCCGGGATCCGTACGAGCGCGCCGAGCTGTACCGCCTGCGGCCTGCCCAGTCCGTGCAGTGGCCGCCCGACTCGCCCGCGGCCCGGATCACCGCGCAGATCATGATCGCGGACGATCTCGACGAGGTCGGCTGGCTCCGGGCCGATCTGGGCCGGGCACTGATCGAGGCGCGGCGAGAGCGGCCCGCGTCGTGGCTGTCACCGGAGGTCCCCGACGACGAACGCCTCCGGCCCCGGACCGTCCACCGCCCTGCGCCGGCCCGTGCGGGCAGGACCGCGACGGTCTGCGGTAACACGACCGTGCACAGGGCCACGGACATGGGCCGGACCGCGAGCCTCACCGAAACGGCCATCCGGGGCGAGCCCGCGAGGCACACCGGGACCGCGCCCGACCGGCAGGCGACGGCCGGACGCCACGAACAGACGCCGTCGCGAGGCGTGCTCGGGTGGCTGCGCCGCAGAAACCCCTGACCGGCGTCGCGGCGACCGGCCCACGCGGGCGTGAGACAGGCGTGCCGTCACCGCTCGAGCCGGCGGAAGAGCCCCTCCTGGACGACCGAGACGAGCAGGCGGCCCTCGACGTCGTAGATGCGGCCCCGGGCAAGACCCCGGCCACCCACCGCGATCGGGGACTCCTGGTCGTACAGGAACCACTCGTCCGCGCGGAACGGCCGGTGGAACCACATGGCATGGTCCAGCGACGCCATGTCGAAGCCCCGCGGGCCCCAGAGCGGTTCGACGGGGATGCGGACGGCGTCCAGGAGCGTCATGTCGCTCGCGTACGTGAGCGCGCACGTGTGCACGAGCGGATCGTCCCCGAGAGGGCCCACGGCACGCATCCACACCGCGCTGCGTGGCTCGGCGTCCTTGATCTCGTCGGTGCTCCAGCGCAGCCGGTCCACATAGCGGATGTCGAACGGCTGACGCCGGGCCATCCGCTCCAGCGTCTCGGGCAGCGCGCCCAGATGCTCCTTGACCTCCTGCGCCACCGTCGGCAGCGACTCCGGGTCCGGTACCTCCCGGGCAGGCGGCAACTGGTGCTCGAAGCTCCCCTCTTCAGGCTTGTGAAAGGAGGCGGTCAGATTGAAGATCGTGCGGCCCTGCTGCACGGCCGTGACCCGCCGGGTCGTGAAGGACCTTCCGTCACGGACCCGTTCGACCTGGTACACGATGGGCACGCCCGGTATGCCCGGGCGCAGGAAGTACGCGTGCAGTGAGTGCACCGGCCGTTCGCCGTCCGTGGTGCGGCCGGCGGCGACCAGCGCCTGGCCGGCCACCTGGCCGCCGAAGACCCGCTGCAAGGACTCCTGGGGGCTGCGGCCCCGGAAGATGTTGACCTCGATCCGCTCAAGGTCGAGCAGGTCGACGAGCCTCTCGGCTGGGTTCGTCATGGGTGGTGTGCTCCTGTGCTCACAGCTGGCCGACGTCGGTTACCCGGACGACGGCGCGGCCCTCCTCGTCGGAGGCCGCGAGGTCGATCTCGGCGCTGATGCCCCAGTCGTGGTCGCCGTTCGGATCGGCGAAGGTCTGGCGAACCCGCCACAGCCCGTTCTCCGGCTCCTCCTCGATGATCAGCAGCTTGGGGCCTCGGGCGTCGGGGCCGGTGCCGAGTTCGTCGTACTCGTCCCAGTACTTGTCCATGGCGGCGCCCCACGCCTCGGCGTCCCAGCCGGACTCGGCATCCATCTCGCCGAGTTCCTCGATCTGGTCCAGGGCGGCGAGCTCGACGCGGCGGAACATGGCGTTGCGGACCAGCACCCGGAAGGCGCGTGCGTTCGCCGTGACCGGTTTCACCTGGTCGGCCTTCTCCTGGGCTTCCTCGGCCGTCATCTCCTCGGGGTTGGCCAACTGCTCCCACTCGTCCAGCAGGCTGGAGTCGACCTGGCGCACCATCTCGCCGAGCCAGGCGATCAGGTCCTCCAGGTCGTCCGACTTCAGGTCGTCGGGGACGGTGTGCTCAAGGGCCTTGTAGGCACTGGCCAGGTAGCGCAGCACGATGCCCTCGGTGCGTGCCAGCTCGTAGAACGAGACGAACTCCGTGAAGGACAACGCCCGTTCGTACATGTCACGGATGACCGACTTGGGCGAGAGCGGATGGTCGCCGACCCAGGGGTGGCTCTTGCGGTAGGTGTTGTACGCCTGGAAGAGCAGCTCCTCCAGCGGCTTGGGGTAGGTGACGTCCTGGAGCCGCTCCATGCGCTCCTCGTAGTCGACACCGTCCGCCTTCATGGCGGCCACAGCCTCGCCGCGGGCCTTGTTCTGCTGGGCGACGAGGATCTGACGCGGGTCGTCCAGCGTGGACTCGACGACGGAGACCATGTCGAGGGCGTAGGACGGGGACTCGGGATCGAGAAGTTCGAACGCGGCCAGCGCGAAGGTGGACAGCGGCTGGTTGAGCGCGAAGTCCTGCTGGAGATCCACGGTGAGGCGCACGATGCGGCCGGTGGCGTCCGGCTTGTCGAGTTTCTCGACGATGCCGCCGTCCAGCAGCGAGCGGTAGATCGCGATCGCCCGCCGGATGTGCCGCAGCTGCTGCTTGCGAGGCTCGTGGTTGTCCTCCAGCAGATGGCGCATCGCCTCGAAGGCGTTTCCCGGGCGGGCGATCACCGACAGCAGCATCGTGTGGGTGACCCGGAAGCGGGAGGTGAGCGGCTCCGGCTCGGAGGCGATCAGCTTCTCGAAGGTGTTCTCCGTCCAGCCGACGAAGCCTTCCGGCGCCTTCTTGCGCACCACCTTGCGACGCTTCTTCGGGTCGTCGCCGGCTTTGGCGAGCGCCTTCTCGTTCTCGATGACGTGCTCCGGAGCCTGCGCCACGACGAGGCCGGCCGTGTCGAAGCCGGCGCGCCCGGCGCGGCCCGCGATCTGGTGGAACTCCCGGGCGCGGAGGGTGCGCACCCGGTTGCCGTCGTACTTGGTCAGGGCCGTGAAGAGCACGGTGCGGATCGGGACGTTGACGCCGACACCCAGGGTGTCGGTGCCGCAGATCACCTTCAACAGGCCGGCCTGGGCCAGCTTCTCCACCAGGCGCCGGTACTTCGGCAGCATGCCGGCGTGGTGCACGCCGATGCCGTGCCGCACGTAACGGGAGAGGTTGCGGCCGAACTTGGTGGTGAAGCGGAAGTTGCCGATCAGCTCGGCGATCTTGTCCTTCTCCTCCCGCGAGCACATGTTGATGCTCATCAGCGCCTGGGCCCGTTCCACGGCCTGCGCCTGGGTGAAGTGGACGATGTAGACAGGGGCCTGCCGGGTTTCCAGCAGTTCGGTGAGCGTCTCGGTGAGCGGCGTGCGCCGGTACTCGTAGGAGAGCGGCACCGGACGGGTCGCCGAGCGAACCACCGAGGTGGGGCGACCGGTGCGGCGGGTCAGGTCCTTCTCGAACATCGAGACGTCGCCGAGCGTCGCCGACATCAGGATGAACTGTGCCTGTGGCAGCTCCAGGATCGGGATCTGCCACGCCCAGCCGCGGTCACCTTCGGCGTAGAAGTGGAACTCGTCCATCACGACCTGGCCGACATCGGCCTGCCTGCCGTCGCGCAGCGCGATCGACGCCAGGACCTCGGCCGTGCAGCAGATCACAGGCGCGTCGGCGTTGACGGAGGCGTCACCGGTCAGCATGCCGACGTTCTCGGTGCCGAAGAGCTTGCACAGCTCGAAGAACTTCTCCGAGACGAGTGCCTTGATCGGTGCGGTGTAGAAGGTGACCTCGTCCCGGGCGAGCGCCGCGAAGTGCGCGCCCGCGGCGATCATGCTCTTGCCGGACCCGGTGGGAGTGGAAACGATCACGTTCGCTCCCGAGACCACCTCGATCAGGGCCTCCTCCTGGTGCGGATAGAGGGTGAGCCCGCGCTCCCCGGCCCACGACTCGAAGGCTTCGTAGAGGGCGTCGGGGTCTGCGGTCTGCGGGAGCTGATCGATGAGGGTCACGTCCCCATCTTGCCTGCCCGCGCACCCGATGAGGGAATCGGCTGCCGACCCGAAGATCATGAACGCTACGCTGTGGCGCCGACAGTACGTCGACGCACACGGACAACTGGACAGCGCTACAAGAGGAATGGGGCGGGATGCGGCCATGATGGGACCAGCACACTCACTGTCAGGGGCCGCGGCCTGGCTCGGGGTGGGAGCGGCCGCCGCAGCGTCGGGTCATCCGATGCCCTGGCCGGTCCTTCTCGTCGGTGCGCTGATCTGCGCTGGTGCCGCGCTCGCCCCGGATCTGGATCACAAGGCGGCCACCATCTCGCGGGCCTTCGGCCCCCTCTCCCGCTGGGTCTGCGAGATCGTCGACAAGCTGTCGTACGCCGTTTACAAGGCGACCAGGAAGTCGGGCGATGCCCGCCGGTCGGGCGGGCACCGCACGCTCACGCACACCTGGCTGTGGGCGGTGCTGATCGGGGCGGGAACGGCCGTGGCGGCCGTCACGGGCGGCCGCTGGACGGTGCTGGCCATCCTCTTCGCGCACATGGTGCTGGCCATCGAGGGACTGCTGTGGCGGGCGGCGCGCGGTTCGAGCAGCGATGTGCTGGTGTGGCTGCTGGCCGCGACGAGCGCCTGGATTCTGGCCGGCATACTCGACAAACCGGGCAACGGTGCCGACTGGCTGTTCACGGCGCCGGGCCAGCACTACCTGTGGCTCGGCCTGCCGATCGTCCTCGGCGCCCTGGTGCACGACATCGGGGACGCGCTGACGGTCTCCGGCTGCCCGATCCTGTGGCCGATACCCCTGGGCCGCAAACGCTGGTATCCGGTGGGCCCCCCGAAGGCGCTGCGGTTCCGGGCGGGCAGCTGGGTCGAGCTGAAGGTGCTGATGCCGGCGTTCATGCTGCTGGGCGGGGTGGGCTGCGCGGCGGCGCTCAACGTCATCTGAGGGCGGCTGGGCGACGACGGCCGTTCGGCGAAGGCGGCGGCCTACTGGCCGGAGTCGCCGTCCGTTCCCTGTCCCCCGGCGTAGCGCCGCTCGAAGCGGGCGATGCGCCCCTCCGTGTCCACCGTGCGGGCCTTGCCCGTGTAGAGGGGGTGGCTTTCGGAGGAGATCTCGACGTCCACCACCGGATACGTCCTCCCGTCGTCCCACTCGATGGTCTGGTCACTGGTCGCGGTGGACCGGGTGAGGAAGGCGTAGCCGGCGGCGCGGTCGCGGAAGACGACGGAGTGGTAGGCGGGGTGCTTGTCCTGCTGCATGGGGCCTCCTGGCGTGACGCGTGCGGCGGGTGGCGTTCAGCCGGACAGCGTGTCCTCGTCGACGATGTGCACGGCCGCCTCCTCGGCCGAGGCCGCCGCGCCGTCGATGCCGACATCGGTGGCGACCAGTCCGTTCTCCTCGTCCTCGTGTGCCCCTTCGTCCGGGGCGACGAGACGGCCGGAGCGGGCGTCGCCGACCTCGTTGTCCAGAGGTTCCCCGTCGCCGTCGGACCAGTCCCCGATCCCGTCGTCGTCCGGGACGGAGACGTCCGGGATTTCCTCGGCGAGCCGTTGGTCCAGGGTTTCGCCCTGATGCCCCTCGGCCGCGGTCACGCCCACGTGCTCCACCGCCCAGGGCCGCTCGGGAGGCGACCAGCCCCGGTCGAGCGGGTTGGTGACACCGTCGCTCTCCAGGGTGTCCTCGGCGTCGAGCAGCCCCGCGTCGTCCTGCACCTCGGATCCGTCGGGCTGGTAGACGTCGTCGCCCCATCCCTCGGTGCTGTCCACTGATACCTCCAGGTGGTGGGACGGAACCGATTGCCGCCATGCACGCGTCGCGGACGCGGGGCCACTCGGACGGGCCGCGCCCTCCCGAGCCGGACGGTTCCGGCACGTCCCCCGGGCCGGTGCCACCTCCAGCCTTCCACCCCGCGTCGGCACCGCGCAACGGCAGCCGGGCAGCGGCCGGGAAAGGCCGGGACAGACGTCTGTGAGCGGGCGGACCGGCGCACCCGTGAGGGCAGTGGTCCCGCCGACCGCCCGGGCCGCCGACCGCCCGGGCCGCCGATCCCCGGCAGGCGGCCCCGGGCCCCCGCGGGCGGGTGGCCGAGGTCACCCGTGCCAGGAGCGCCACAGCGCCGCGTACGCCCCGTCGGCGGCGACCAGCTCCTCATGGCTGCCCAGCTCGCCGATCCGCCCGTTCTCGACGACGGCGATGACGTCGGCGTCGTGGGCGGTGTGCAGCCGATGTGCGATGGCGACGACCGTGCGGCCGTCCAGCACACGGGCCAGCGAGCGCTCCAGATGGCGGGCCGCCCGCGGATCGAGCAGGGAGGTCGCCTCGTCCAGGACCAGCGTGTGCGGGTCGGCGAGTACCAGCCGGGCCAGCGCGATCTGCTGCGCCTGCGCCGGGGTGAGCGCCAG
Organism: Streptomyces sp. NPDC001796; assembly: GCF_042892355.1. Classification (NCBI taxonomy): domain Bacteria; kingdom Bacillati; phylum Actinomycetota; class Actinomycetes; order Kitasatosporales; family Streptomycetaceae; genus Streptomyces; species Streptomyces sp. NPDC001796. Next base: position 443,013 of record NZ_JBIAUC010000003.1, read on the forward strand.
ACCACCGGAGCCCACCTCGGTGTCCAGGCCGTCGTCCAGGGCACGCGCCCAGCCGTCCGCGTCCACAGCTCCGAGGGCGGCCCACAGTTCGGCGTCGACGGCGTCCGTCCGGGCCAGCAGCAGGTTGTCGCGCAAGGAGCCCACGAAGACGTGGTGCTCCTGGTTGACCAGGGCCACGTGCGAGCGCACCCGCTCGGCCGACATCCGCGACAGTTCCGCGCCGCCGAGAGTGACACGGCCGTCCCGGGGCGCGTAGATGCCGGCGAGCAGCCGGCCCAGCGTCGACTTGCCCGCGCCGGACGGGCCGACCAGGGCGAGGCGGGTGCCGGGCGCCACCTGCAGGGAGACCTTGTGCAGCACGTCGACGCCCGCGCGGTAGCCGAAACGCACCTCCTCGGCGGCCACGTCACGGCCGTCGGGCGCCAGGGAGATGTCGCCGGCGTCCGGCTCGATCTCACGGACCCCGACGAGCCGGGCCAGCGACACCTGGGCCACCTGCAGCTCGTCGTACCACCGCAGGATCAGCCCCACCGGGTCGACGAGCATCTGAGCGATGAGCGCGCCGGTCGTCAGCTGGCCGATGCCGATCCAGCCCTGCAGGACGAACACCCCGCCGATCAACAGGACCGAGGACAGGACGGTGACGTGTGTGACGTTGATGACCGGAAAGAGGACCGACCGCAGCCAGAGGGTGTAGCGCTCCCAGGCGGTCCACTCCTTGACCCGTCGGTCCGACAGCTCGATGCGCCGGTCGCCGAGGCGATGGGCCTCGACGGTGCGTCCCGCATCCACGGTCTCGGCGAGGGCCGCGGCCACGGCGGCGTACCCGGCGGCTTCGGAGCGGTAGGCGGACGGGGCGCGCTTGAAGTACCAGCGGCAGCCGATCACCAGCAGCGGTACCGCGACGAGCACGGCCGGTGCCAGCGGTGGGGCCGTGACGGTGAGGCCGCCGAGCAGCAGCACGACCCAGACCACGCCGATGGCGAGCTGCGGCACGGCCTCGCGCATGGCGTTGGCGAGCCGGTCGATGTCGGTGGTGATCCGGGACAGCAGGTCGCCGGTACCGGCCCGCTCCAGGACGCCCGGCGGCAGCCTCACGGACCGTACGAGGAAGTCCTCGCGCAGGTCGGCCAGCATCCGCTCGCCGAGCACGGCGCCGTGCAGCCGTACCAGGCGTACGAAAACCGCCTGGACGACGAGCGCGACGACGAACAGCGCGACGGTGCGTCCCAGATGGAGTTCACGGGCGTCGTCCGAGACGCGTTCCACGAGCCCGCCCAGCAGGTACGGGCCGGCCATCGAGGCGACCACGGAGATCGTGTTCACGGCGATGAGCAGCAGGAAGGGGCGGCGGTGCCGGCGGAACAGTTCGGCCACGTAGGCGCGTACGGTCTCGGGGGCGCCGACGGGCAGCGTGGTCGCCGTCGTCGGGGCCGCCGGGTCGTACGCCGGTGGCGCCACGCCGATCATGCGGTCTCCTCGATCTCTTCCAGGTCTTCGAGCTCGTGCAGTTCGGCCAGGACGTCGGCGCGCGCGGCGGCCTCGTCGTCGGTCTCGCGGGTGACGACCGAGCGGTACCGGGATTCGGCGTGCACCAGGTCGCGGTGCAGGCCGACCGCCGCGACCTCTCCCTCGTGCACCAGCACCACCCGGTCCGCTCGGTCCAGGAGCAGGGGCGAGGAGGTGAACACGACCGTCGTGCGCCCCGCCCGCAGACGGCGGATCCCGTCGGCGATCCGTGCCTCGGTGTGCGAGTCGACGGCGGACGTCGGCTCGTCCAGGACCAGCACCTGCGGATCCGTGATGAGCGACCGGGCCAGGGCGAGCCGCTGGCGCTGGCCACCGGACAGGGACCGGCCGCGCTCGGTGATCCGTGCGTCCATCGGGTCGTCGGTGTCCGTCGAACCCTCCACGAGGGCGTCCAGGACATCACCGCACTGCGCGGCGGCGAGCGCCTCCTCGGCGCCGACCTCGCCGGAGGCGGGTACGTCGAGCAGGTCGCGCAGGGAACCGGACAGCAGCACCGGATCCTTGTCCTGGACGAGGACGGCGGTGCGGGCCGTCTGGAGCGGTAGTTCGTCCAGCGGGACGCCGCCCAGCAGCACCGAGGTGCCTTCCTCCGCCGGATGTCCGCCCAATCGTTCGGCCAGCACCCCCGCCGCGTCCGGGTCGCCGCAAACGACGGCGGTGAACTCCCCCGCGGGCGCGAGCAGCCCGGTCTGCGGGTCGTACAGGTCGCCGACCGGCAGGCTTGCCTCGCGGGAGCCCGCGGCGTCCATGGCGCGTTCCAGGGCCAGCACCCGGGCCGCGCGCCGGGCGGACGGCCGAGAGAAGGAGTACGCCATGGCGATCTCCTGGAAGTGCTGCAGTGGGTAGGTGAGCAGCATGACGGCGCTGTACACGGTCACCAGTTCGCCGACTGCGATACGCCCCTCATGGGCCAGTTGGACACCGCGCCAGACGAGCGCGATCATCAGCAGACCCGGCATCAGCACCTGGATCGCCGCGATCAGCGACCACATGCGGGCGCTGCGCACAGCCGCGGTGCGGACCTCCTGGGAGGCCCGGCGGTAGCGCTCCAGGAACAGTTCCTCGCCGCCGATGCCGCGCAGCACCCTCAGGCCGGCGACGGTGTCCGAGGCCAGCTCGGTGGCGCGGCCCGCCTTCTCGCGCTGGATGTCGGCGCGCCGGGTCGCCCGGGGCAGCAGCGGCAGCACGGTGAGCGCCAGCGCCGGCACGCCCACCGCCACGATGACGCCGAGCGCGGGCTGATAGACGACGAGCGCGACGCAGACCGCGACGACGGTGAGCGCGGCCGCGCTGAACCGCGAGACGGCCTCCACGAACCAGCCGATCTTCTCGACGTCACCGGTGGAGACCGCGACGACCTCACCGGCCGCCACCCGCCGGGTCAGGGCGGAGCCGAGCAGGGCCGTCCTGCGCGCCAGGAGCTGCTGGACCCGTGCGGCGGCGGTGATCCAGTTGGTGACCGCGGTGCGGTGCAGCATGGTGTCGCCGAGCGCGAGACCGGCCCCGCACAGCAGGAGCAGTCCGCCCGTCAGCGCGAGCCGGGCGCCCGACCGGTCGACGACGGCCTGAACGGCGAGACCGACGCAGAAGGGCAGCCCGCAGACGGACAGGAAGTGCAGCAGCCCCCACGCCAGGGACTTCAGTTGCCCGCCCAGTTGGTTCCGGCCGAGCCACCACAGGAATCGGGGGCCCGAGCGTGCGTCCGGCACACCCGGGTCGGGATACGGAAGGTCGTGAATCTGCATGACGTCCCAGTGGCTCGTGTCAGCGGAAACGGGTCGGCGGCAGGCGGGCAGCGTCTGCGGGTCCGCGGCTGCCCGTGACAAGCCGTGACAGCCTCGCGTCGGAACGCGCTCGAAAGCAAACGGTTTTCCGGCCCGGCAGCAGAGAACCGGCCTCCGTCGTCGCTTGCGGCCGAATGGCGGACATCCGGACGGAAGGGCCTGGAAAGTGATGTGACGATACGACATATGCGAACTGGTGGTGGACGCGGTGCGGCTGTGGACAGGCGGATGGCGGTGGCGGCCTGCGGCGTGCTGCTGATGTCCGTGCCCGGGTGCGGCGGTTCGGCGGGCGAGAGCCGCGGGGCGAAAGGCCCCGATCCGACACGAGACGGCCGGACCGTTCGCGGTGCCCCGGGGAACGGGGCCGGGAGAACACCTGTACCCACGCCCGGGCCGAGCCGTATTCCGGGTGTCGGTGACGGGCTGAACCGGCGGATTCCCGGTGGGTCGCGTCAGGTCGTGGTGGTCTACGGCGACGACGAGGACTCTCCGGAGTCCACGGTCGTGCTCTACATGAAGGAGGGCTCGGCCTGGAAGGAGTCCGGGCGCTGGCGCGGGCACAACGGGAAGGCGGGCTGGACGACGGACCACCACCTGGGCGATCTGCGCAGTCCGGTCGGCGTGTTCACGCTCAGCGACGCCGGCGGTCTCCTCGACGATCCGGGGACCAGGCTCCCGTACAGCCAGGGGGAGTCGTACCAGGCGCCGGAGGACTTGGGCGAGTCGCACCGGGACGTCTTCGACTACGTCATCGCCATCGACTACAACCGGCTCAGGGGCACCCCGCCCCACGATCCGGCCCGCCCCGAGGGCGAGGAGAAGGGCGGCGGTATCTGGCTGCACGTGGATCACGAGGACGGCACGCTGGCCTGTGTCACACTGCCCGAATCCGGTATGAGGCACCTGCTGCGCGTGCTCGATCCCGACCAGGAGCCCGTGGTGGTGATGGGCGACAGGGCCCACCTGGAGACCTGGGAGCAACCGGCGGTGCTCCCTGACGCCCAGTGAGGCCCCGACGGGGGGCGGCAAGTCCCCGTGGAAACCGCGACGGGGAAAGCGGGAGCCGCCCCCCGTCACACGCGGTTCAGGTGCCGGATGTCAGCACCGGCGCTCCCGTTCCGCTGCGAGCCCGCGCTCGGCTGTGAGGTCGCGCTCGGCCACCGGGGCGACGTCCCCGCCGTCGATCAGTGTGGTGAGCAGATCGCCGAGCACCTCACGCTGCTCGTCCGTCAAGGGAGCGAGAATCTCCTCGGCCGCGGACCGGCGCGCACCGCGCAACGCGCGCAACGCCCTGCGCCCCTCGTCCGTGACCTCTATCCGGATCACTCGCCGGTTGGTCGGATCCGGTACCCGGCGGACCCTGCCGCTCGCCTCCAAGCCGTCCACCAGCGTCGTCACCGCCCGCGGTACCACCTCCAGACGCTCGGCCAGATCCGCCATGCGGGGCGGTGAGCCGAAGTGGGCGAGGGTGCGCAGCAGCCGGGACTGGGCCGGGGTGATGCCCAGGTCGCACCGCTCCAGGTGGCGCTTCTGGATTCGGTGGACCCGACGGGTGAGCCGCAGCAGCTGCTCGGCGAGCAGGCTGTCCGGATCGGGGGTCGTCATGCGGGAACAATATCAGGACCTTGTGCATTGTGAGTATAGGTAACAATGAGCTAAGATCCGATGGAACCCGATGCTCGTCCATACGCGTCCCGGCGCGTTCCAACGCCTCACCTCCGTAGGAGCCCATGCACCCCGACCAACCCACATGGACACCGTCGCCCGGCGGCTCACCGGAGCAGCCGCGGCAGGTCCGTCGCATCCTGAACCTCTTCAAGCCCTACCGTGGCCGACTCGCGATCGTCGGCCTGCTGGTCGGCGCCTCGTCTCTGGTCTCCGTCGCCACGCCCTTCCTGCTGAAGGAGACCCTGGATGTCGCGATCCCGCAGGGCCGCACCGGTCTGCTGACCCTGCTCGCCCTCGGCATGATCCTCAGCGCCGTCGTCACCAGCGTCTTCGGCGTGCTGCAGACCCTGATCTCCACCACTGTCGGCCAGCGCGTCATGCACGATCTGCGCACCGCGGTCTACGGCCGGCTGCAGCGCATGTCGCTCGCCTTCTTCACCCGCACCCGCACGGGCGAGGTGCAGTCCAGGATCGCCAACGACATCGGCGGCATGCAGGCGACGGTCACCTCCACCGCGACCTCCCTGGTGTCCAACCTCACCAGCGTGGTCGCCACCATCGTCGCCATGGTCGCCCTCGACTGGCGCCTCACCGTCGTCTCGCTTCTCCTGCTGCCGCTGTTCGTGTGGATCAGCCGGCGTGTCGGCAACGAACGCAAGAAGATAGCCACCCAGCGCCAGAAGCAGATGGCCGCGATGGCCGCCACGGTCACCGAGTCGCTCTCCGTCAGCGGCATCCTGCTCGGCCGCACGATGGGCCGCGCCGACTCGCTCACCCAGTCCTTCGGGCGTGAGTCCGAGAGCCTGGTCGACCTCGAGGTGAAGTCCAACATGGCGGGCCGCTGGCGTATGGCCGTCATCACCATCGTCATGGCCGCCATGCCCGCCGTCATCTACTGGACCGCGGGGCTGGCGCTCCAACTCGGAGGCCCGTCCATCTCGATAGGCACCCTGGTCGCGTTCGTCTCGCTCCAGCAGGGACTGTTCCGGCCGACGGTCAGCCTGCTCTCCACCGGTGTCCAGATCCAGACCTCCCTGGCGCTCTTCCAGCGCATCTTCGAGTACCTCGACCTGCCCATCGACATCACCGCGCCCGACGAGCCGGTCCACCTCGACCAGGTCAAGGGAGAGATCCGTTTCGAGGACGTCGAGTTCCACTACGACGACAAGAGGGGCCCGGTCCTCAAGGACATCGACATCACCGTCCCGGCAGGCGGCAGCCTCGCCGTGGTGGGACCCACCGGCTCCGGGAAGTCCACGCTCGGCTACCTGGTGCCCCGGCTGTACGACGTGACGGGCGGGCGGGTCACGCTCGACGGCGTGGACGTGCGCGATCTGGACTTCGACACACTCGCCCGCGCGGTCGGCGTCGTCTCCCAGGAGACCTACCTCTTCCACGCCTCGGTCGCCGACAACCTGCGCTTCGCCAAGCCGGACGCCACCGACGAGGAGCTGTACGCGGCGGCCGGGGCGGCCCAGATCCACGACCACATCATGTCCCTGCCCGACGGGTACGACACGGTCGTCGGCGAGCGCGGCCACCGCTTCTCCGGCGGTGAGAAACAGCGGCTTGCCATCGCCCGCACCATCCTGCGCGACCCGCCGGTCCTCATCCTCGACGAGGCGACCAGCGCGCTCGACACACGGACCGAGCACGCCGTCCAGGAGGCCATCGACGCCCTGTCGGCCAACCGCACGACGCTCACCATCGCGCACCGGCTGTCCACCATCCGCAGCGCCGACCAGATCGTCGTCCTCGACTCCGGACGCGCGGTCGAACGCGGCACGCACGAGGAGCTGTTGGAGCTGGACGGCCGGTACGCGGCCCTGGTCCGGCGGGACGCGCAACTGGAGACCACGGGTTAGAGGGCCGGCGCCTCGCGCCTCACGCGGCGGCGACCGCTTCCCCCGCCAGCAGACGCCTGATGTCCCGCACAGCCGCTCGTCCCGCACGGTTCGCGCCGATCGTGCTCGCCGACGGACCGTAGCCGACCAGGTGGATCCGCGGGTCGGAGACCACCCGCGTGCCCTCCACCCGGATGCCGCCGCCCGGCTCGCGCAGCCGCAGCGGAGCCAGGTGGTCGACAGCGGCCCGGAAGCCGGTCGCCCACAGGATGACGTCGGCGTCCACATGCCGCCCGTCGTTCCACTCCACCCCGTCCGGCACGATCCGGTCGAACATCGGCTGCCGGTCCAGTACGCCGTCGGCTATCGCCTGCCGGACCACGTCGTTGAGCGGCAGCCCGGTCACGGACACCACACTCCGCGGCGGCAGCCCCTGCCGCACCCGCTCCTCCACGAGTGCCACCGCAGCCCGCCCCACGTCCTCGGTGAACGGGCCCTCGCGGAACACCGGCGGACGCCGGGTCACCCATGTGGTCGCGGCGGCGTAGGGGGCGATCTCCATCAGATGCTGGGTGCCGGAGGCGCCGCCACCGACGACTACCACTTGCTGTCCGGCGAACTCCTCGGGCCCGGGGTACTGGGCGGTGTGCACCTGCCGCCCCCGGAAGGTCTCCTGCCCGGGATAGCGCGGCCAGAAGGGCCGGCCCCAGGTGCCCGTGGCATTGATCAGGGCCCGTGTCGACCAGGTCCCGGCCGACGTCTCGACGAGCAGCCGCCCCTCCGTGCCCTCCCGCACGGCCCGTACATGCACCGGCCGCCGTACGCGCAGGTCGAAGGTGCGCTCGTAGGTGTCGAAGTACGCGCCGATGACCTCCGACGACGGCCGCGCCGGATCCGCGTCCGTCAGCTCCATGCCCGGCAGCGCGTGCATCCCGTGCACCTTGCCGTAGGTCAGCGAGGGCCAGCGGAACTGCCAGGCGCCGCCCGGAGAGGGGGAGTGGTCGAGGACCACGAAGTCGCGATCCGGCTCGAACCCGGTACGCCGCAGGTGATAGGCGCTGGACAGGCCGGCCTGTCCAGCGCCTATGACGACGACCTCGACCTCGCGTGTGTTGTTCACGCTTCCACCAACCCTGTCGGGGGCGTGGATCTTCCCGGCGGGTCAGCGTCCGCTCGCGACGAGGAGCGGCGCGCCCGCCGCCGATGCTCCAGGGTCCAGCAGCCCGCGGGCCGCCAGCTCCGGGATCACGCCCTCCCCGAACCAGTACGCCTCCTCCAGATGCGGATAGCCGGACAGCACGAAGTGCTCGATGCCGAGCGTGTGGTATTCCTCGATCCGGTCGGCGACCTCGGCGTGGCTGCCGACGAGCGCGGTGCCCGCCCCGCCACGGACCAGGCCGACGCCCGCCCACAGGTTGGGGTGGATCTCCAGCGCCTCCCGGGAGCCGCCGTGCAGGGCCAGCATCCGCTGCTGCCCCACCGACTCGCTGCGGCCGAGCGCCGCCTGCGCTGCCGCGACCGTGTCCGCGTCGAGATCGTCGAGCAGCCGGTTGGCGGTCGCCCAGGCCTCGGCGGCGGAGTCCCGGGAGATGGTGTGCAACCGGATCCCGAAGCGGACCGTGCGTCCCTCGCGCTCGGCGAGCGAGCGAATCCAGTCGATCTTCTCCTTGACCTGGGCGGGAGGCTCGCCCCAGGTCAGATACACGTCCGCATGCCGCGAGGCGACCGGTCCGGCCGCCGGCGACGAGCCGCCGAAGAACAGCTGCGGCAGCGGGTCCGGCGGAACCGCGGTGAGCCCGCCCTCGACCTGGTAGTGGGTGCCGTCGAAGTCGTACGGCCGCCCACGCCACACCCCGCGGACGACCGTCAGGAACTCGTCGGTCCGGTCATAGCGCCGGTCGTGGTCCAGACGGTCGCCGAAGCGCCGCTGTTCGGCCGAGTCGCCACCCGTGACCACGTTGAGCAGCAGCCGGCCACGCGTGACACGTTGGTACGTCGCCGCCATCTGCGCGGCGAGCGTCGGCGAGATCAGTCCCGGCCGGAAGGCGACCAGGAACTTCAGCCGCTCGGTGTGCTGGGCGAGCGCGACCGTGGTCAGCCAGGCGTCCTCGCACCAGGTGCCGGTCGGGGTCAGTACCGCCTCGAAGCCCAACTGCTCGGCGGCCTTGGCGATCTGCGCCAGGTACTCGATGTCCGGTGGGCGCACCCCGCGCACCTGCCGGGCGGCACCCGCCTCGTTGGGCGCGTAGGCGTGCCGGTCGACGAGGGTGCGGCCGTCCCCGCCCGTCGGCAGGAACCAGTGAAGTCGGACGGTCATGTCACGACTCCTTCAGGACACGGGGCGTCGCGGTGGACGGGGGCAGGTCACCGTTGAACTCGGTGTCCACGAAGTCGCCGAAGTTCACCTTGCGCGGGATGAGCTTCAGGCTGGTGAACGTGTCCGCGATCTGCTGCTCGGAGGCGATCAGCGACTTGTCCACGGCGACCGGGACCCGGGAGGCGTTGGTGCGCTTCACGGCGGCGAGCGCCACCTCGTACGACAAGCCGGTGTCCTTCGCCCACACCTTGGCCCAGGCCTCGGGGTGCGCGTAGACCCAGTTCTGGGCGCGCCGCAGCCGCTCCAGGTAGTCCTTGACGGCCGCGGCCTTCTTCTTGTCCTTCAGGGCGCTCGGAGCCGCCACCTGGAAGGTGAGGCCGTTGGTCACGCCGTCGCCGGTGGTGAGGACGCGCCCCTGACCCCCTTGCAGCACCTGCGAGGTGTACGGGTCCCACACCGCCCAGGCGTCGACCTTGCCGCTGGTGAACGCGGCCAGAGCGTCGGCCGGCTGGAGGTACTTGACCTTCACGTCACTCAGCTTCAGCCCGGCCTTGTTGAGGGAGGCGACCAGCTGGTAATGCGCGGACGAACCCTGCGCCACCGCGATCGACCTGCCCTTGAGCTGCTGCACCGCGCTCAGCCGGGAGTTCTTCGGTACGAGGACGGCATCGCCCTTGGACGTGCCGTGCCAGGCGGCCACCACCGTGATCTTCGAGTCGGCGCCCGCGGCGAAGACCGGTGGGGTGTTGCCGACGCCCCCGATGTCGACGGCGCCCGCGTTGACCGCCTCCAGCAGGGGCGGTCCGGAGGTGAAGGTGGACCACTTGATCTTGTAGTCGAGGGTCTTGAGCTCACCGGCGGCCTCCAGGACCGCCTCGGAACCCCCCTTCTGGTCACCGACGTTGAGGGTGAGGGAGCCCTTGCCGTCGGTTCGCCCGCCGGCGGAGGTCTCGGCGGAGGAGTTCCCGCCGCAGGCGGTGAGCAGGAGGGCGAAGGGCAGGAGCAGCGCGGCGGGCAGGAGGCGTCGTCGCATGACGGATCCGTTCGTGTGCAGGAGTTGCAGGAAGAGAGGAGGGGAGTCAGCCGGCTTGCGCGGCCGAGGCGACGCCGAGGCGTTCCAGCAGTCCGGCGCGCACCTCCGCGAAGCGTGGATCGGTGATGTCGCGCGGGCGGTCCAGGTCGACCGTCGTCTCGTGGGCGATGACGCCGCCGTCCATCACCAGGACGCGGTCGGCGAGCAGCACCGCCTCCTCGACGTCGTGCGTGACCAGCAGCACGGCGCAGCCACGCCGCTGCCACAGCTCGCCCACCAGGCGCTGGGCCTTGATGCGGGTGAGCGCGTCGAGCGCGCCGAACGGCTCGTCGAGCAGCAGCAGATCCGGTTCGCGCACCAGGGCGCGAGCCAGGGAGGCACGCTGGGCCTCGCCGCCGGAGAGGGTCTTCGGCCAGGCGTCCGAGCGGTGCGCCAAACCGACCTCCTCCAACGCCTTTTCGGCGACGCTGCGTTCGGGCTTGCCGGGCAGCCCGAGCAGCACATTGCGCCACACCTTCTTCCACGGCATCAGCCGGGGGGCCTGGAAGGCGACCGCCTTGCGGCGCGGGACGAGGACGGTGCCCTCGATGTCGCGGTCGAGGCCGGCGAGGATGCGCAGCAGGGTCGACTTGCCGCAGCCGCTGCGGCCCAGCAGAGCCACGAATTCTCCCGGCCGCACCTGGAGTTGCAGGCGGTCGATGACGGCGCGCCCGTCGAAAGAGCGGGTGAGCCCCTCGACGCGGACCGCCGAGGCGGGGGCCGGGCCCTTTGCGGCGCCGGTCGTCACCGGCCCGTGAACGTCGGTCGCCATTGCAGCAGCAGCCTTTCGAGGGAGCGGACGATGAAGTCGGCGAGCAGACCGAAGAAGGCGTAGACGATGAGGCAGACCACGATCACGTCGGTCCGCAGGAAGTCCCGCGCCTGCACCATGAGGAAGCCGATCCCGGCGTCCGCGTTGACCTGCTCGGCGAACACGAGGGCGAGCCAGGCGATGCCGAGGGAGTAGCGCAGACCGGTCATCGCGCCGGGCAACGCGCCCGGCAGGACCACATGCCGGACGAGCCCCCACCGGGAGAGCCCCAGGGACTCCCCGGCCTCGATCAGTTGGGCGTCCACGCCGCGGATGCCGGCGTAGACGTTGAGGTAGAGCGGAAAGGTCACGCCGAGGGTGATGATGGCGACCTTCGGGGCCTCGCCGATGCCGAACCAGATGATGAACAGCGGGATCAGTCCGACGAATGGGACCGTTCTCAGCATCTGGACGGGCGCGTCCACGAGGTCCTCGCCGATGCGGAACAGCCCGGAGACGAGGGCGAGTCCGGTGCCGATGAGGGTGCCGAACAGCAGACCGGCCGCGACCCGGCGCAGCGAGGTGCCCATCGCGGAGGGCAGGGATCCGTCGGCGACGAGATCGCCCGCGACCTGCGCGATCCTGCCGGGAGAAGCGAGGATGTCGGAGGGCAGCACGCCTGTGCTGCTGAGGAGTTGCCACAGGGCGAGCAGCAGGAGCGGGCCGGAGGTGCGCCGCAGCCAGCGGGGGACGCGTGTGCGGCGAGCGGAGGAGGGGACGAGGGGCTCGAGCTCGGGCGCGACCTGCCCATCTGTTGATATCGCCGAAATGTCGGACTCTGTTGCGCCAGGTGGGGCATGGCTGATGCTCATACGTGCTCCATGAGGAGGAGAGCGGCCGGACGGGGACGCACCTTGGCGGCGCCGCGTCAGAGAGGACTCAGGCGTGCGGGCAGGGCGGTGCCAAGGCGAGGAAAAGAGGTGAAAGAGAGGGAAAGAGTGCGTCAGCGACCGCGGCGACACGCGGCAGAGGCCACCCGCAGCAGGTCGATGTGACCGCGCGTGGTGAGCAGGGCTGAACGCAACATGCGGTTGAAAGTAGCCAGATGGCGCCTTCCGGGTCAACGGTGTCTCGAGAAGTGGACCGCTCGTATCGTCGGACGGCCACCAGCTGTGTGTGAGTTCGGTCGTGTGGGTGACGATGGAGGCATGTCCGATGCCTTCAGCACCCGCGTCCTGAATATCGCCACCGGATCCTCGGAGAGGGTCTTCGACCTCACCCAAGAATGTGTGACCTTCCTGCGCGAGGTGAGCAGGGGCAGGGACGGCCTCCTGAACGTTTTCGTGCCGCACGCCACGGCCGGCGTGGCGATCATCGAGACGGGCGCCGGCAGTGACGACGACCTCCTGGCCGCCCTGCACACCCTCCTCCCGGCCGACGACCGTTGGCAGCACCGCCACGGCAGCCCCGGCCACGGCCGTGACCATGTCCTGCCGGCCCTTGTCCCGCCTCACGCGACGCTGCCGGTCATCGGCGGAGAGCTGAAACTGGGGACCTGGCAGTCGGTGTGCCTGGTGGACACGAACACCGATAACACAGACCGTCGGGTCCGGTTGAGCTTCCTGGGGTGACTTCCCTGCCTCCCGAGGAGCAACCTTTGTCGGCCGGTCGCTGGTCGGGGCCGTCGAACGCCGTCCCATGTGTGACGCGGGCGCGTCGTCCCGGCACATGCGTCATGGTGACCTGGGACTTTACGCATGCACATCTGCCGTCGACATCCGCGCTCGGGCCCTGCCGCGCCACTCGCTGCGGAGACGACACCGCTGAGCGGGCACTCGAGCGACCGGGGCCAAGGCCGATCAGGAGCTGACGGCTGCCGTGTCCGTTCGGCGCGCGGACAGCAGTGAAAGGCAGTTCTCCGGAGTTCCCCGGGGAGACCCTCTGAACGACCGCTTGGGGCGCCCGGGGTGAGACGGACAAAGTGTCGACCACGTGCAGTGGGGGACTCGTGGTGCGCAGGCAAAGATCCGCACCCGCCGTGATGTGCCAGGCCGGGTGCGGACGGCGCCTGCGTGTACCCGCAACGGAGGAGCCGATGACCGTCGAAACCCCCTGTCCGCCCCTTCCCGCCCCCGCGTGGACCCCACCGGGCGTGTACGAGCCGCAGGAGGACACCTGGCTGCTGACCCGGGCCCTGCGCCGGGAGGACATCACCCCCGGGGCGGACGTCCTCGACCTGGGCACCGGCAGCGGAGCCCTGGCGCTGGAGGCCGCACGGCTCGGCGCGCGTGTCACCGCCATCGACATCTCCTGGCGGGCGGTGCTGGCGGCCCGGGTGAACGCGCTGCTCAGCGGGCAGCGCATCAGCGTGCGCCGCGGCGACCTCACGGCGGCCGTGCCCGGACGCCGTTTCGACCTGGTGGTCAGCAATCCGCCGTACGTTCCCTCACCCGATGGCGGAAGCCCCCGGGGCCCCGCCCGCGCCTGGGACGCCGGCTGGGACGGGCGGCTGCTTCTGGACCGCATCTGTGATGCCGCGCCCGGACACCTGCGCCCCCGCGGAGTGCTCCTCATGGTGCATTCCGTGCTGTCCGGGGTGGACGAGACCCTGGACCGACTCGCCTCGGCGGGGCTCAGTGCCCGGGTCACCGATCGCGTGCCCATTCCGTTCGGCCGGGTGCTGCGGTCCCGGCTGGCCTGGCTGCGGCAGCGCGGTCTGCCCGCCGACGACATGGTGGAAGAGCTGGTGGTCGTCCGTGCCGTACGAGAGTGAACGCGTGGTACGCATCCGGGCCGATCGCGACGGCCCGCTGCTGGTCGAAGGCCCTGTTGAGGTCACCGGCCCCGACGGCGGCACCGTCGTCAGCCGGCGGTTCGTGGTGGCGATCTGCACCTGCCGGCGCAGCCGCACCTACCCGTGGTGCGACACCAGCCATCGCCGCCGCGGGAAGCCGACGGACGACCGGGAAACCGGGTCGAGGGAGATGCGGGACGACCGGGAAACCGGGTCGAGGGAGATGCCGGAGCAGGCCCGAGCGGGGTGCGGAAGGACTCCTGGGGATCAGGACCCGGAAGAAGAGGAGACGCACGCGTGACGACCGGCCGACGTGAACCACGCCAGTTCAGCCCGCCGCTCCCCCTGCCCAGGGGCCCGCTCTCACACGGTGCGGTCAGCGCGCTGCGTGAGCGGGGCAGCCCGCTGTCGCTGGCGTCCCTCGCGGACAGCGACCCGTACGGCGAAGACCTGCAGCTGGCGTTGTACGTCCTGTACGAACTGCACTACCAGGGGTTCGACGGGGTCGACGACGACCACGAGTGGGACCCCACCCTGCTCACCTTCCGCCGCGCCCTCGAGGACCGTTTCCTGGACTCTCTGCGTGCCGACGTCCCCGTCGACGCCGGCGCGCAGGAGGCCCTGGACGAACTCCAGGTCGAACCGGTCGGCGACGACGGGGGGAGCGTCACCCACTTCCTGCGGAGCGAGGGCGGACTGCGCCACCTCAGGGAGTACGCGGCGCTGCGGTCGCTTTACCACCTGAAGGAGGCGGACCCCCATGCCTGGGTGATCCCCCGGCTGCACGGCAGGGCCAAGGCGGCCATGGTGGCCGTCGAGTTCGACGAGTTCGGGGCGGGACGTGCCGACGAGATCCACGCGCGCCTCTTCGCCGACCTGATGGAGGACCTGGGGCTCAACACGGCCTACGGCTACTACGTGGAGGCCGCGCCCGCGGAGATGCTCGCGACGGTCAACCTCATGTCCCTCCTCGGCCTGCACCGCAGCCTGCGCGGCGCTCTGACCGGCCATTTCGCGGCGGTCGAGGTCACTTCTTCTCCCGGCTCCCGCCGCCTGGCCGAGGCCATGCGCCGGGCGGGCGCGGGGGAGGCCGCCGCCCGCTTCTACGACGAGCACGTGGTGGCGGACGCCGTGCACGAACAGGTCGTACGCCATGACGTGGTTGGCGGGCTGCTGGAGAGCGAACCCGATCTGGAGACGGACGTCGTCTTCGGGATCCGGGCCACAGGGTTCCTCGAGGACCGGCTCGGCGCCCACCTCCTCAAGGCATGGCGCGGTGGGGACAGCGCCCTGCGCACGGGGGCACTGGCCGCCTGACGCGTCCGGAATCCCGGAGCGCGGAGGGGGAACCCGCTCCGCGACAAGAACAGGGCACACAAGGACAGGGGCACATCGGGAAGGAGTCGTCATGACCGATCACCGAGATGACGAAGAGTTCTACAAGCGTGACCGCCCGGCCCAGCCGACCCTGGAGGAGGACCGGCCCCGCGGCGGGAAGGCCAAGGCACCGGCGAAGTACCGCGGGTCCTGGAGCATGGTGGCGATCATCGTCGTGGTCGTCCTGCTGGTCGTCCTCGGCATCGCGCTCTTCCCCTGAGGACGGGCCGCATGAAGGCAGGGGTGGTCGTCGGCGGTCCGAGGGCCGCGCAGGGCACGGAACGGTCGGTGAGAGACGGTAGAAGGAGGCGTTCCGTGGACCGGGACCGGGGTGAGGGTGTCGCCGACCACCCGGGGGAGGCACGGTGAAGGCGGGGCACCGGCCACCGGCCCAGGACGCGGAATCCGGGGCCCGCCGACCCGGGGAGCGGTTCGCCGACGCGGCGGACGGGCGGCTGCCCGTGCTGGACGGCGGCGGACGGCTGCTGCGCAAGGCATTCCCCGAGCACTGGTCGTTCCTTCTCGGCGAGATCGCGCTCTACAGCCTGCTCGTGCTGATCGCGACCGGCGTGTGGCTGACGCTCTTCTTCAAGCCGGCGATGCACGAGGTCGTCTACCACGGGCCTTACGTGCCGCTGCGCGGAACGCTGGTGTCGGAGGCGTTCGACTCGACCCTGCACATCAGCTTCGAGGTGCGTGGTGGCCTGCTCATCCGGCAGATGCACCACTGGGCCGCGTTGGTGTTCGTCTCCGCGATCGGGCTGCATCTGCTGAGGATCTTCTTCACCGGTGCGTTCCGCAGGCCGCGGGAGATCAACTGGATCATCGGTGTCACGCTGTTCCTGATCGCCCTGGCCGAGGGCTTCGCGGGCTACTCGCTCCCCGACGACCTGCTCTCCGGCACGGGGCTGCGCATCGCCCAGGGCATCATGCTGTCCCTGCCGGTCGTGGGGACCTACGTCAGCATGTTCGTGTTCGGGTCCCAGTACCCAGGCGAGGACATCGTGTCCCGCCTGTATCCCGTGCACATCCTGCTGCTGCCCGGAGCCCTGCTCGCCCTGGTCACCCTGCATCTGATCCTGGTCTTCCACCTCAAGCACACCCAGTGGCGGGGCCCGCGCGCGACCAACCGCAACGTCATCGGCAAGCCGCTGTTCCCGCAGTTCGCCGCGTCCTCCATCGGCCTGTCCCTCATGGTCTCCGGCGTGATCGCGCTGCTCGGCGCGGTCGCCCAGATCAACCCGGTGTGGACGTACGGCCCCTACCGGCCGGACCAGGCGTCGACCGGCTCGCAGCCCGACTGGTACGTCGGTTTCCTGGAGGGATCGCTGCGGCTCATGCCGCGCTGGGAGACGACCGTCGCCGGCCACACGATCATGTGGAACGTGCTCCTGCCGGGGGTCGTCCTGCCGCTGCTGCTGTTCGCGGTCCTGTACGCCTACCCGTTCGCCGAACAGCGGCTGACGGGGGAGCGGCACCGGGAACAGCACCTGTGCGACCGGCCGCGGGAACGCCCGGTGCGCACCGGGCTCGGCGTCGCCGGGATCACCTTCTACGGCGTCCTGCTGCTGGCCGGCGGCAACGACATCGTGGCCGACACCTTCCAGATCTCGCTGAACTCGCTGACGTGGACCCTGCGCATCGCCCTCGTGGCGGCGCCCGCGGTCGCCTTCCTGCTCACCCGCCGACTGTGTCACGCCCTTCTGGAGGCGGAGCAGAAGCGCCTGGCCGAGGGCGATGAGACCGGGGAGGTGCGGCAGACCGTGGAGGGCGGCTACGAGAGCGGCCACGAGCCGGTGACCGACTTCCGGCCGGGAGCGCCGAGGAAGCCGCTCAGCTCCCTCGAGCCGCGTACTGGAACACCATCCCGAGAACACCCCGAGCCAGCACCCCGAGGCCGATGAGGAACAGCCACAGCCCGAAGACCGCACCGGTCGCGGCGATGGCGAAGCCGAGCGCCGTGACCACGGGCCACGGGCTGTGGGCCGGGAAGAACTCCAGCGGACCAGCCGCGTCCATCACCTCGGCGTCCTTGCGGTCCTGCGGGCGGCGCCCCTTGCGCCGGTACTGCACGGCGCAGAAGAAGGCGACCAAGGCCGCCATCCCGAAGGCGATGACCAGGCACGCCGTACCCGACGGATCCCTCGACCAGGCACCGTAGAGGACGGCGGAGCCCGCGAAGAACGCGGCGACGCCGCCGAAGAGCACGGCCTCGGTTTTCATCGCGCTCCCTCCTCGAGGGACTGCCGCAGGGCCTGGGGATGATGCAGTTCGAAGGCGGGCGAGTCGGACCGCACCCGGGGCAGGGTCACGAAGTTGTGGCGCGGCGGCGGGCAGGACGTCGCCCACTCCAGCGAGCGGCCGTAGCCCCAGGGGTCGTCTTCGGTGACCTGTTCGCCGTACCGCGCGGTGTGCCAGACGTTGTAGAGGAACGGCAGCGTGGAGACGCCCAGCAGGAACGCGCCCGCGGACGAGAGCGTGTTCAGCAGGGTGAAGCCGTCGGCCGGCAGGTAGTCGGCGTAGCGGCGGGGCATACCCTCCGCGCCCAGCCAGTGCTGTACCAGGAAGGTGAGCTGGAAGGCGGGGAACAACAGCCAGAAGTGCAGTTTGCCGAGCCGCTCGTCCAGCATCTTCCCGGTGAACTTCGGCCACCAGAAGTAGAAGCCCGCGAACATCGCGAAGACCACGGTGCCGAAGAGCACGTAGTGCAGATGCGCCACGACGAAGTACGAGTCGGTGACGTGGAAGTCGATCGGCGGCGACGCGAGGAGCACACCGCTCAGCCCGCCCAGGAGGAACGTCACCAGGAAGCCGAGCGACCACAGCATCGGTGTCTCGAACGACAGCGACCCGCGGTGCATCGTGCCGATCCACGCGAAGAACTTGATCCCCGTCGGGACCGCGATCAGGAACGACATCAGGGAGAAGAACGGCAGCAGCACGGCACCCGTGGTGAACATGTGGTGCGCCCACACCACCGCGGACAGCATGGTGATCGCGGTCGTCGCGCCGATCATCGGCAGATAGCCGAACAGCGGCTTGCGTGAGAACACCGGGAGGATCTCCGAGATCACCCCGAAGAACGGCAACGCGACGATGTACACCTCCGGGTGCCCGAAGAACCAGAACAGGTGCTGCCACAGGATGGCGCCGCCGTTCGTCGCATCGAAGACGTGTGCCCCGAACTTCCGGTCGGCCTCCAGTGCCAGCAGTGCGGCCGTGAGCACGGGGAACGCGGGCAGCACCAGGATGGAGGTGAACAGGACGTTCCAGGTGAAGATCGGCATCCGGAACATCGTCATGCCCGGGGCACGCAGACACATGATCGTGGCGATGAAGTTGACCGCGCCCAGTGTCGTCGACACACCCGTCACCACCAGGCCCATCGTCCACAGATCGCCGCCGGCGCCGGGCGTGCGGTAGGCGCTGTTCAGCGGGGCGTAGGCGAACCAGCCGAACGAGGCGGCCCCGGAGGGCGTCAGAAACCCGGACACCACCATCAGGCCGCCGAACAGGTACATCCAGTACGACAGGGCGTTCAGGCGAGGGAACGCCACGTCGGGCGCACCGATCTGCAGCGGCATCACCGCGTTGGCGAACCCGGCGAACATGGGGGTCGCGAAGAGCAGCATCATCACCGTGCCGTGCACCGTGAAGAGCTGGTTGTAGAAGTCCTCGGACATGAACTGCAGGCCTGGACGGGCCAGCTCGGCCCGCATCGCCATCCCCAGCAGACCGGCGAAGAGGAAGAAGCAGAACGCCGTGACCATGTACAGACGACCGATCACCTTGTGGTCGGTCGTCGTCATCCAGTTCAGCGCGGCCCGGCCGAAAGGGGAGGGGGCGGTGGCCTTCCGCCGGAGGTTCGCGGTGTATTCCGACAGTTCCGTCATCGTCCTCCTCCACACGCCGTCGCCCGCGGTGTCACACCCGGCGCACGGGCCGGACGGCACGCGGGCGCAACGCGGGTGCCCCGGCTCGGCCGCTGAAAACCGGTCGGGGAGGACGAGAAGGGCCCGTGCGGCCCCGTGCTGCGAGCCGGTCCGCCGCCCCGGCGCCGCCGCCGTCGCGGGCGCCCGGGAGCGAGGGTTCATTCCCGGCAGCGGGGTACCCGGGGGACATGCTGACGATCTCTCTTCAAATGGCCGCTTCGAATGCCGCCTGGGGCGTGCTCGGTGCCTTCGTCGGCGGTCTCGTCATCGCGGGAGCCCTGGTGTGGGCCGTCCGGCTCGGCATCAAGGTGCGGCACCGCGAACCGTCGCCGCCGCACCCCTCCGACCAGCCGACCCGGCCGACCTCCGGACCCGTGATGGAGTCCCGGGAGGTCAGGGAGCCGAACGAGGTTCCGCGTGCGCAGAACGAGAGCGAGCGTCTCACCCCGCACGAGGTCCACGCTTCCGGCACCCGGCGCAGCGGGGAGCAGAAGCGCCCGCGCTGGAGCCCCGGCTCCGGTGGCTCCTTCGGCAGCGGGGGCTCCGGCGCCACCTGACCGGAGGTGGCCCGTCCCGGCGGATTGCCGCGCGGCGCGGGAGACCGCGCCGCAGCCGTGCAGGACCGCGCCCATCGGGTACTCGGCGCCTGAGCGGCGGGGACCGGAACCGCCGCCCCGGGGAAGCCCTGGGGAGACCTGGGAGACCTGTGGAGAAGGGACAAGTCATGGCCCAGCACGTACGCGACATCATGACCGCCGAGCCCGTCAAGGTCGAACCGCAGACCTCGCTGGCGGCGGTGGCGCAGATCATGCGCGATCGGGACATCGGAGCCGTCCTCGTCACCGAGGAGGACCATCTGCGTGGCCTGGTCACCGACCGCGACCTCGTGGTGCGCGCGCTCGCGGAGGGAGCCGACCCGCAGGAGACGACGGTGGCTCGCGCGTGCAGTGAGGAGCTGGTCACCCTGACCCCCGACGAGGACCTGGACCGCGCGGTGCAGGTGATGCGAGAGCACCACATCCGCCGTGTCCCCGTCGTCGAGGGCGGAGAGCCGGTGGGGATCATCTCCCTCGGCGACCTGGCAGTGGAGCGCCAGCCGAAGTCGGCGCTCGGCGACATCAGCGCGGCGGAGCCCAACGTCTAGGACACCGCGGGCGGGACGATCCGGGGCCGGGCATCAGCCCGGCCCCGCTGCCGCGCGTACGGCCGGCGCGGTGCTCGGCGGCGTCAGGGGCGCGGACGACCGGCCTGTTCGGCGCGCTCGGCGTCCCGCTTCTTGATGCGCGCGGCCTCCTTGCGGACCTCGGCCTGGGTGGCTCGCTCCTTCTCCAGCCACTCGGGACGGTCCTTCTTCAGCGCCTCGATCTGATCCGTGGTGAGCGCCTCGGTGACTCCGCCGCGTGCGAGGCCGGCGATGGAGACGCCCAGCTTCGCGGCGACCACCGAGCGCGGGTGCGGGCCGTTGCGTCGCAGCTCCCGCAGCCACTCGGGCGGGTTGGCCTGGAGCTCGTTCAGCTCGGCCCGTGAGACGGCACCCTCCTGGAACTCGGCGGGGGTGGCGGGGAGGTACACACCCAGCTTCTTCGCCGCGGTGGCGGGCTTCATCGTCTGGGTGGTCTGCTGCGACTTCATGCTGTCCAGACTATCGGCCGGATTCGGGCCCTTTGACCACGCCCGGTAACCTGGCGGAGTGACAGGCACGGATGCATCCCCCTCGTTCCGGCTCGTGTACGTCCCCGGGGCGACGCCCGCCAAATGGGTGCGGATCTGGAACGAGCGCCTGCCCGATGTACCCCTCACCCTTCTTCAGGCGCCGGCGGCCGAAGCGCCCGGGGTGCTGCGCGACGGCGAGGCGGACGCGGGGCTCGTACGGCTTCCGGTGGATCGCACGGTGTTCAGCGCGATCCCCCTCTACACCGAGACCACGGTGGTCGTCGTCCCCAAGGACCACGTGGTGGCAGCCGTCGACGAGGTGTCCTGCGACGACCTCGCCGACGAGGTCGTCCTCCACCCCCTCGACGACGTCCTGGGGTGGGAGCGACCGCCGGGCGAGCCCGCCTTCGAGCGCCCTGCCACCACCGAGGACGCCATCGAACTGGTGGCGGCGGGCGTGGGCCTGCTCGTCGTGCCCCAGTCGCTGGCGCGGCTGTACCACCGCCGCGACCTCACCTACCGCCCGGTCGTGGACGCGCCCCAGTCGAGCGTCGCCCTGTCCTGGCCCGAGGACGCGACCACCGACCTGGTGGAGGACTTCATCGGGATCGTGCGCGGACGGACGGTCAACAGCACCAGGGGCCGCACCCCCGCCCAGCCCCCCGCCGAAGCGAAGCGCCAGCGCGCCGACGCGGCAGGGACCCGGCGCAAGCCCGCCCCGGGGAAGTCGACCGGCCGCAGTCCCCGCAGCGGTTCCGGCGGGCCCAAGGCCGCACGGCGCGGCAAGCCCCGTCGGCGGTCGTGACCGCGGCGGACACTGTGCGAGAAACCACAGGACCCGGCGCGGAAGGATCGTGACCAGGGTTCGGCCGCGGCTCGGAGCCTCACCGCAGGAGCCCTCCGGACTGCCGCCACCCCCGCTCACCACGTGTCGACGAACCCCCGCCCGCGCGCGTCGCGGGGCCCCTCCCAGCCGTCCAGGGCCGCCAGGACCCAGCGCCGCGACTCGGCCGGATCGATCACCGCGTCGATGTCCAGGGCCGCGGCCGCATTGACCGCCTTTCCCCGCTCGTACAGCTCGGCGACCCGTTCCTCGAACGCGCGGGCCCGCTCCTCCGGGTCCGGGATCGCCGCCAGCTCCCTGCGGTAGCCGAGGCGGACCGCGCCCTCCAGTCCCATGCCGCCGAACTCCCCCGTGGGCCAGGCGGCGCAGGCGAGCGGCGCGCGGGTGGAGCCGCCCATCATCGCCATCGCGCCCAGCCCGTACGCCTTCCTGAGCACCAGGCTCACCAGCGGCACCCGCAGGTTCGCGCCCGTCACGAACATGCGCGCGAAGTGCCGTACCGTCGCGGTCCGTTCTGCGTCCGGTCCCACCATGAAACCCGGCGTGTCGCACAGCGAGAGGACCGGCAGGCCGAAGGCGTCGCACAGTTGGAGAAAGCGCGCCGTCTTGTCCGCGGCGTCCCGGTCAATGGCTCCGCCCAGGTGCCCCGGATTGTTCGCGACCAGCCCCATCGGGCGGCCCTCGATCCGCACCAGTGACGTCACCACTCCCACGCCGAAGGCCCGCCGTAGCTCCAGCACCGACCCGGAGTCGGCCAGAGCCTCGATCACCGTACGCACCTCGTACGCCCACCTGCGGTTCTCCGGAACGGCGTGCCGCAGCAGCCGCTGGTCCGGGGCCTCCCAGGCGGTCGGCGTTCCTTGGAAGTACGACAGATAGCGGCGCGCCACCTCCACCGCTTCCGCCTCGTCGGCTGCGGCCACGTCCACCACCCCGCCCGGCGCCTGGACCGACAGCGGCCCCACCTCCTCGGGCCGGAACACGCCGAGCCCGCCGCCCTCGATCATCGCCGGACCGCCCATGCCGATCGTGGCGTCCGGCGTGGCGATCACCACGTCGCAGCAGCCGAGCAGGGCCGCGTTGCCCGCGAAACAGCGCCCCGAGGCGATGCCTACCAGTGGGACGAGACCGCTGAGACGGCCCATCTGGTGGAACGTGGTCAGCTCCAGGCCGGAGACGGAGATTGCGTCCGTGTCGCCGGGGCGGCCCCCACCGCCTTCCGCGAACAGCACCACCGGCAGCCGCCGCTCCTCGGCGATCTGCAGCATGCGGTCGGTCTTGCGGTGGTTCTGCAGGCCCTGCGTGCCCGCGAGGACCGTGTAGTCGTACGACATGACGACGCACGGCTCGCCGTTCACGCGCCCGGTGCCGGTGACCATGCCGTCCGCCGGAGTCGCCCGGATCAGGTCCTCCAGCGACCGCCGGCGCCGCTGCGCCGCGATCGCCAGCGCACCGAACTCGGTGAACGACCCCTCGTCGCACAGGTCCTCGATGTTCTCGCGCGCCGTACGCCGCCCGGTGGCATGCCGCTTGGCGACGGCCTCCGGGCGGTGCTCGTCGAGGCCGAAGGCGTGCCGCCGTATCACCTCCGCGAGGTCGGGCCGCACGGCATCCAGATCCACCGCCGGGACTCCGCAGTCCTCGTGCGGATCGTCGTCGGTGACGTCGAGCTCCACCAGGGCCCGTCCCTCGGCCACCGTGTCCCCCACGCGCGCGTGCACAGCGCGGACGACCCCGGAGCCCGGTGCGCGGACGACGTGCTCCATCTTCATCGCCTCCAGCACCAGCAGCTGCTGCCCGAAGTGCACGGCGTCACCCGGCGCGACCTCCACCGAGAGCACCGTGCCGCTGAGCGGTGCCCCTACGGTGCCGTCCGCCCACCCGGACGCCACGCTCGATTCCTCGGGCAGCAGATCCGGCAGGTGCTGCTCGACGAATTCCGTGTGCGCCCAGAACCCGGGCTGAGCGAGGACCGCCCGCAGCAGCGGGACAGACGTCCGAACCCCCTCGATCGCGAACTCGCCCAGCGCGCGGCGGGCCCGGGCGCAGGCGGCCTGCCAGTCGCCGTGCGGGACGTGTGCCACCACCTTGGCGAGCAGCGCGTCGTAGCGCACGCCGACCTCGGCGCCCGCGCGGACCGCCGTGTCGACCCTGATCCCCGGGCCCGTCGGCACGTCGAAGCGCGTGAGCCGCCCGGACGACGGGCGCACCGTGCCGTCCGCTTCTGTCACCTCGGCGTTGACCCGCGCCTGCACGGCGAAACCGCGCGGCGGATCGGGCGGTCCCGCCAGCCCCAGTGACGCGAGGGACTCACCCCCCGCCAAGCGCAGTTGCACGGCCACCAGATCGACGCCGGTCACCTCTTCGGTGACCGTGTGCTCCACCTGGAGCCGTGGATTGGCCTCGATGAAGTGGAACTCCCCGTCCCGCACCAGGAATTCAAACGTGCCGAGCCCGGTGTAATGCGCGGCGCGCGCCAGCCGCAGGGCGGCCGTCACGACCGCGACCCGTACGTGGTCCGGGAGTTCGGGCGCGGGCGCGATCTCGACGAGCTTCTGGTGCCGGCGCTGGGCGCTGCAGTCCCGCTCCCACAGATGCGTGAGGGCGCCGTGCGCGTCGCCGAGGATCTGCACCTCGATGTGCCGGGCGCCCTCCACCAGCCGCTCCGCGTACACGGTGTCGCGTCCGAAGCTCCGCCGGGCCTCGGAGCGGCAGCGGTCCCACGCCTCCGCCAGCTCATCGGCCGTCCGCACCACCCGCATACCGCGCCCGCCGCCCCCGCCGACCGCCTTGATCATCAGCGGGCCGTCGCGCAGGAAATCCCGGGCCTCCTCCAGGGTCGTTCCCCCTCCGGGCAGGACGGGCACCCCCAGCTCCGAGGCGAAGGCACGCGCGCGTGCCTTGTCGCCGAAGAGGGCGAGGGCGTCGGGGGTTGGGCCGACGAACGTGACCTGCTCGGCGGCGCAGCGTCGGGCGAACTCCGCGTCCTCGCTGAGGAATCCGTATCCCGGGTGCATGAACGCGCAGCCTGTCGAACGTGCGACGGTCAGCAGCGCCTCCGCGTCCCGGTAGTCCGGAACCGGCACACTCTCGTAGGCGTGCCGGATGTGCGCGTCGTCGCCGTCCGCGTACACCGCGACCGTCCGCAGGCCAAGTTCGGCGGCGGCACGCAGCACCCGGACGGCGATCTCCCCGCGGTTGGCGACGAGTACGGCCTCGGAACCCATTGAACCCCTCCCCGGTCGCAAGAAGGCTACGAGGGCGCGGAGCCCGGCAGCCAGTCGTAGGCCGTCCGGGCAGTGAACTCCGCCTGCCCGCCGCGCGGCAGCAACCCCGCCGTCGCGAACGCCGGGTCGTCGGCCTGAGCTGCCACGTACGGGACGGCGATGCACCACATCCCCGCCGCGTGCGCGGCGACGGCCCCCGGCACCGCGTCCTCCACGACGACGCAGTCGGCGGGGGAGGTGCCGAGGCGGCGCGCGGCTTCGATGAAGACGTCCGGGGCCGGCTCGCCGTGCGCGACCTCGTCTGCCGAGACGGCCGTCCGTCGAGATCGAAGACGACAGCGGTGGCGCCGAGGTGCTCATGGGCTCCAGCAGGCCAAGGGACGGCCTGTGCCCCGGCCGGGGGTCAGTTCGCCGCCGCGCGGCCGATCGACTCCACCAACGGCAGCAGACGGCGGGGTACGCGTTCGCGCAGTGCCACCTCCGTGCGGGTGCGGACCACCCCGGGCAGGCTGATCAGCTTCTGGATGACGTCCTCCAGGTGTGCGTTGTCGCGTGCGACCACCCGGGTCAGCAGGTCGCCGCCACCGGTGATGGAGAACGCCTCCACGATCTCCGGCACACCCGCGAGCGCGTCGCCCACCTCGTCCAGGTGCCCCTGCGTGACCTCGATGTGCACGAACGCCAGCACCGGGTGCCCGAGCGCGGCGGGGGACAGGGACGGCCCCGTGCCGGTGATCACTCCGTCGCGTTCCAGACGGTCGAGGCGGGCCTGCAGGGTGCCCCGGGCGATACCCAGGATGCGCGCGTACTCGCGCACGCTGGTGCGCGGCTGTTCGAGCAGCAGCCGCAGGATGCGGGTGTCGAGTCCGTCCACAGCCATGGTCCGTTGGCCTCCCGGTGGTATCAGTGGATCTTCTTCGACTGTACCAATGGACCAGTGAACAGTGCGCCGGTTGAGCCATTGCGGCTCTGATGCTTTCCTTAGGGGTATCAATGGCGCCGCGCAGCGCAGGACCGGTGACGAGGCCGGAATCCGTGCCCGCGGCGCCATTCCCATGTCCTGGCGTCGCGATGACATGAGAGTGGGGGCGGACGGACGACGGTGACTCACCCGGCGCTGAAGAAGTTCAAGAAGATGTTCACGGCTCCGGATCCGGGGCTGTTCCGGCTGCGCGTGTCGCTGCGCGCGGTGCTCGGCATCGGCCTCGCCGTGACCGCGTGCGAGACGGCCGGGCTGCCGCTGGCGGCCTCGGTCACCGGCGGGCTCGCCGCGCTGCTGGCGCTGTTCACGGTCGCCGACCCGACCGTGCGCGGCCAGGCGGTCACCACCGCGCTGCTGCCCGCCGTCGGCCTTCCGGTCCTCACGCTCGCGACCGCCCTGCACGCTGTGCCGGCGGTGCGGGACGCGGTCTGGCTCGCGGTCGTCTTCACCGGTGTGTACGCCCGTCGCTGGGGGCCGCGCGGACATGCGCTCGGCATCTTCGCCTTCATGACCTTCTTCGTCGCGCAGTTCCTGCACGCCGTGCCGGAGCAGTTGCCGGAGCTGTACGCGGCCGTGGCGCTCTCGCTCGCCACCGCCTCGACGGTGCGCTTCGGGGTGTGGTGCGTCGAACGCCGTACGCCTCCGCCCGCCGCGCCGGCACCGCTCGGCGGCCGCGGCCTCGCCAGGCCCACCACCCGCCAAGCCTTCCAGGCGACCGCCGCCTGCGCCTTCGCCGTCGCAGCGGGCCAGGTGCTGTCCCACGAGCGCTGGTACTGGGCCGTCGGCACCGCCTGGTGGATCTTCGTGAACACCGCCTCGCGCGGCGAGACGCTGGTGCGCGGCTTCCGACGGGTCGTCGGCACGGTCACCGGCATCCTCGCCGGACTGCTGGTCGCGGTGCCGCTGCACGGCGCCCCGACGCCCACCGCCGTGCTCGTCGCCGTCTGCGTGTTCGGCATCTTCTACACGGCGGCCCCGTCGTACAGCTGGATGATGTTCTTCGTCACCGTGATGGCGGGCCTGCTCTACGGCCTCCTCGGCGTGCTGCACCCGGGGCTGCTCGCACTGCGCCTCGCGGAGACGGCTGCCGGGGCCCTGGGGGCGGCCCTCGCCGTCGCGCTCGTGCTGCCGGTCACCACGCACACGGTCACCGACCAGTGGGTGCGCCGGGCCGTGCGCGCGGTGCACGCCTGCACCGCCGCGGCGGCACGGCGGCTCGCGGGCGACCCGGAGGCGGACCCCGCGCCGCGCGCGGCGGAGCTGGAGGCGCTGCTGGGGCGCGTCCGGCAGGCGCTCGCGCCGTTGGTGCATCCGTTGAATCCGCTGCGGGCGCGCAAGGCCCGGGCCCGCCAGGTACTGGCGCTGCTCGACGAGTGCGCCCGTCAAACGCGCGGCCTCGTCGCCGTCGCCGCCGACCCGGACGCCTCGCACGACGCCCGTCTCACGGACGCGTGCCGGCGCGTCGAAACCGCGGTGGAGGCGCTGCTCGGAGCGGTCCCCGAACGCGCCCTGACGTCTTTCGCGGGCGTCCCGGGTCACCACCCCGGCGCCGAGCAGGCCCTCAGCCACCTCCACGGACTGGAACGGGCCCTGATCGCCCTGGCCGTTCCGCTGCATGGTTCGACCCCGGTTCGGGTGTGACGCCGGTCACTCCACAGTGGGACCGGCGGCAGCCTTGTCCGTGACACGACCAAGGGCCCGCTCCTCCGGGAGCGGGCCCTTGGTCGTACGGGTGTCCGGTGGGGTCAGCGGACCGGCGCCCCCTGCGGCTGCTGCGGGGCGATGCCCAGCGCCGTCGTGTACTTGGCGAGCGCGAGCTTGCCGATCGCCGGGTACGGGCCGAGCGCCTCGGCGGCGGGGCAGCCCGCTTCCTCGGCGGCCGCCTCCAGCAGCCCCGGCTCGAGCTCCGGGCCGATCAGGTACGGCGCGAGCGCCAGCTGCTGCGAGCCCGAGGAGCGCAGCTGCTCGGCCACGGACGTGATCGAACCCTCCTGGTCCAGCGCCGCCGCCATCACCGGGACGGCGAGCCGCGCGGCCAGCAGCATGCCCGTGATCCCGGCCGCCTGCACGGCCTCGTCACCGCCCACGGAGGCGAGGATGATGCCGTCCGCGGCCGTCGCGACCGTGAACAGACGGGCACGGTCGGCACGGGCCAGACCGGCCTCGGACAGACGCACGTGCAGCGCCTCGGCGAGCAGCGGGTGCGGGCCGAGGGCATCGGTCAGGTCGGCCGCGACCCGGCTGTCCATGACGGACTGGCGGACCCGGCGCAGCAGCGCGCTGTCCGGCCCGGCCAGCAGCGGCACCACCACGGCGACGGGGCCGTCGGGCTCCTTGACCTCCAGGCCGGCGGCGACCGCCTGCTCGTAGCGCGC
The DNA here is from genome assembly GCF_042892355.1 of Streptomyces sp. NPDC001796. NCBI lineage: Bacteria > Bacillati > Actinomycetota > Actinomycetes > Kitasatosporales > Streptomycetaceae > Streptomyces > Streptomyces sp. NPDC001796. The sequence goes on from NZ_JBIAUC010000003.1 coordinate 471,163, forward strand.
GGTGCGCTCCTCGGCGGTGTGCGTGAGCACGGACTTCAGCGCGGGGAACTCCGCGTCGTCCCCGTCCAGGTAGCCGATGCGCGCGTCCAGGCCGGGCAGCTCGGAACGCGCGATGCTCACGACCTCCTCGGCGAGGCTGCGCGTGGCGGCGCTGGGCGTGCCCGGCACCGCGAGGACGAGCGCAGGCGCGCCCTCGGGAGCCACCACGGGTTCCGGGCGGCGGTGCCGCCCGGGCTGGCGGGGTCGCGGCATTCGTACAGGCAGGCCGGATGCGGGCCCAGTGGGGGAGCTCATGGCGCCGCATGCTACTGGCTTTGTGGGCTCCTCTGTTCGGGGAGGGTGCAGGTGAGCGGTATCCGTCCGGTTTTGTCTGATGAGTTACGTGCCTATGAGAAGTGATCGATACGGTGTGACTTTTCCGCCGCTTACGAGGACGTAACTTCCCTCTCCCGGCAAGGGGAATCACTCGCTCTTTTCGGTCACGACATGCAACAGGTGTTCGTCGTCGGGGAGTGTCAATGAATCGTTCGCGAGTGCGAGCGCGATGCGTACGGCGCCGTGCAGGGGGTCGCCCTCCGCGGGGACCAGGCGTGCCTGCGGCACCTGGCGCGCCAACTCGCGCCGCAGCGGTACGAGAAGGGGCTCGCCCATGCGGAACACGCCCCCGGTGAGGGCGACGCGGGGCTCGCCCGAGGCGGGGCACACGGTGGCCGCGGATTCGGCCATGTGCCGGGCGGCCGCGCCCAGGATGCCGTCGGCGACCGGGTCCTCCGCGGAGCAGGCGGCCACTTCGGGAGCGAACGAGGCCAGCACCGCGGCCCGGTCGGGGCGCGGGTACACCTTGCCGGGCAGGCCGGTGACCGGGCCGAACATCGCCTCGGCCCGCGCCAGCAGACGCTCCGAACCGCCGGGCCGCCCGTCATGCGCGCGCAGCGCCGCCTCCAGCCCGGCCCGCCCGATCCACGCGCCGCCGCCGCAGTCGCCCAGCAGATGACCCCAGCCGTCCGCACGGTGCCAGCCCGTCAGATCCGTGCCGAGCGCGATCAGGCCCGTGCCGGCCGCCACCATCGCCCCGGGGCGTGCGCCGAGCGCGCCCACGTAGGCGGTGACGGCGTCCGCGACCAGCGCCACCCTGCGTACACCGAGCTCACGGGCGAGCGCGCCGGGAAGCCGGGCGCGCAGGTCGTCGCCCAACGTGGCCAGACCTGCCGCCCCGACCGCGACCGCCCGCAGTTCGGCACCACCGGCGTCCGCCAGCAATCCCCGTGCGATCGGCAGGAGTTGTTCGAGCAGATGCTCGGCATCGATCCCCCGGGCACCGGTGCGCACCGGCTCCCGGGACGTGCGCGGGACCGTCGCCGCCGAGGCCGGGCCGCCGCGCGGGGCGAGGGCGACCCGAAGGCCGGAGCCCCCGGAGTCCACGGCGAGCACGGCCGCCGGCACGGCGCCGGGTACACCCGCCGACGGAACGGGCCCCGGCCCGGAGGGTGTCACGGCAGACGCCAGTCCACCGGCTGTCCGCCCTGCCGGATCAGCAGGTCGTTGGCCCGGCTGAACGGCCGTGAGCCGAAGAAGCCCCGGTCCGCCGACATCGGCGACGGGTGTGCGGACTCGATCGCAGGGAGATCGCCCAGCAGCGGGCGCAGATTGCGCGCGTCGCGGCCCCACAGGACGGACACCAGCGGCTTGCCGCGCCCGGCCAGCGCCCGGATCGCCTGCTCGGTGACCTCCTCCCAGCCCTTGCCACGGTGGGCCGCGGGTCGCCGCGGAGCCGTGGTGAGCGCCCTGTTGAGCAACAGCACGCCCTGCCTGGTCCACGGGGTGAGGTCGCCGTTGGACGGCTGGGGCAGGCCCAGGTCGGCGGTCAGCTCCCGGAAGATGTTGATCAGGCTGCCCGGCAGCGGCCGTACGTCCGGGGCGACCGAGAACGACAACCCGACGGCGTGGCCCGGTGTGGGATAGGGGTCCTGGCCGACGATCAGGACCCGGACGTCGTCGAAGGGCTGCTGGAAGGCCCGCAGGACGTTCGGTCCCGCCGGGAGGTAGGTGCGCCCCGCGGCGATCTCCGCGCGCAGGAAGTCTCCCATCGCGGCGATCCGTTCGGCCACCGGCTCCAGGGCCTTCGCCCAGCCTGCTTCGACGATTTCATGCAACGGTCGTGGTGCCACGGGCGTCACCCTACTGCCGCGCGCGCACTGGCGATCAACCGGTAACCCATGGGTGACCGGGAATGATCGCGCGGCGCGTGAACAGGGGCCTCAACCGGTGGATTGATGTCGGATCAGGCGATCACCGCCGCCCGTACGCACAGCACGTCCGGAAGATGGGAGGCGAGCTGTTGCCAGCTGTCACCGTCGTCCGCCGACGCGTAGACCTCGCCGTTGCGGTTGCCGAAGTAGACGCCCGCCGGGTCCGCGTCGTCCGTGCACAGGGCGTCCCGCAGGACCGTGCCGTAGTGGTCCTCGGCCGGCAGGCCCGCCGTGAGCGGCTCCCAGCTCTTGCCCGCGTCCGCCGTCCGGAACACGCGGCATCGGCGACCGGCCGGGACGCGGTCCGCGTCCGCGTTGATCGGGAAGACGTACGCCGTGTCCCCGCGATGCGGATGGGCGGCCACGGCGAACCCGAACGTCGACGGCAGTCCCTCGCCGATGTCCGTCCAGTGGGCGCCCGCGTCGTCGCTTCTGTACACCCCCCAGTGGTTCTGCAGATAGAGCCGGTCCAAAGCCGCCGTGTCCTGTGCGATCTTGTGCACGCACTGGCCGAACTCGGGGTTCGGGTCGGGCAGGAACACCGCGGAGACCCCGTAGTTGGACGGCTCCCAGCTCGCGCAGCCGTCCCGGGTGCGGAAGACGCCGGCCGTCGACACGGCGACCGTCACGGCCTTCGGGTCCCGTCTGTCGGTGACCACGGTGTGCAGGCCCTCGCCGCCTCCGCCCGGCACCCACTTGCCGCGCGTCGGGTGCTCCCACAGGGGGCGCACCAGCTCGAAGCTCTCGCCGCGGTCCTCCGAGCGGTACAGCGCGGCCGGTTCCGTGCCCGCGTACACCACGTCGGGTTCCGCCGCGGCCGGGTGCAGCTGCCAGACGCGCTCCAGCGAAGCGCCGGTGTCCTTGGGGAACTTGACGGCGGGCCGCGCGGGCTCCGTCCAGGTGCGGCCCAGGTCGTCGGAGTGGAACACCGAGGGCCCCCAGTGCGAGCTGTCCCCTCCGGCCAGCAGGCGCGGGGTGGCGCCCCGGGTGTCGATGGCCACCGAGTAGACGGCCTGTGCGTTGAAGTACGGGCTTTCGTCGAACTCCCAGGCGCCGCCTCGCCGCCGCGCGATGAACAGTCCTTTGCGTGTGCCCACGGTGAGCAGTACGTCGGCCATGCCGGCCACCTCCGAAACGCCGTTGTTCCAGACATGGGCCAGTGTGCACCCCGGCACTGACAGTCACCCTCGTGGACGGAGTCACCGCAGGTCAGAGCAGTGTTTCCGAAGACCGGAGAAGGGCACACGCCGGGCGACGGGCGAGCCTTGGAGGCTTCGCGCGGAGACCTCGGACCCGAGGACCGGCGGACGTCGGGTGAGCAGCGGCGGGCCCGCTCGCGTATGGGAGGGCGGTCGGGGGGTGTCCGTGTATGCGTGAGGAGGATGCCATCGATGAGGTGGCTGTCGTCGATGACGTTCCGCGGTCGCAGGGTGTGGCTGTGGCGGTGGCGGCGCAATCCGCTGCGGCGCCGCAGCGATGCGCTGGAGGCCTGGGTGGTGCTGGCGGTCTGGGCCGTGACCGTGGCCGGGGGAGTGCTCACGGGATGGGCGGCGACGCACTCGGTGGAGCGAGGGCTGGCCGAGGAGCGGGCGCAGTGGCACCCGGTCGTGGCCCTGGTCACCCAGGACGCCCCGAAGGGGGGCGCCGCCGGGGCGCAGCGGGTCTGGGCGAAGGTGCGGTGGACGGGCGAAGACGGTTCGTCGCACGCCGGGCAGGCCCGGGTGGCCGCCGGCAGCCCCACGGGCACGGCCGTCACCGTGTGGACGGACCGTGCGGGCGCCCTGGTGACCCAGCCTGCCACCGAGTCCCAGGCCCAGGTCCGCGCGGCCATGGTCGGGGTGCTGGCGGGGGCCGGCGCGGCGGCGGTCCCGTTCGTGGGCGGACGCATCCTGCGCGAACGCCTGGAACGCCGGCGCATGGCGCAGTGGGACGAGTCCTGGGCGCGGTTCGGACCGATGTGGGGCCGGATGACGGGCTGACCCGCGACCGGCCGCACGCGACCTGACCCTCGCCGATGTGCCGACGCCCGGGGACACACCGCCGGCCGTGTCCCCGGTGCGCTGGACGTTCTCGCGGGTGGGGAGGACAGGATCAGACGGAACGGTGGTACTGGTCCGGGACCCGCACCTCGCCGCCCAGTTCGCGGGCCGCGAGGCGGGCGAAGGAGGGGTTGCGGAGCAGTTCGCGGCCCAGCAGCACCGCGTCCGCCTCCCCGTTGACCAGGATCTTCTCGGCCTGCTCGGGTTCGGTGATGAGTCCGACCGCGGCCACCGGCAGGGATGTCTCCGCCTTCACCCGGGCGGCGAAGGGCACCTGGTAGCCGGGGCCCGTCGGGATGCGGACGCCCGCCGCGTTGCCGCCGGTCGAGACGTCGAGGAGGTCCACGCCGTGCGTCTTCAGGTCGGCCGCGAAGCGGACCGTGTCGTCGGCCGTCCAGCCGCCCTCGTCCAGCCAGTCGGTGGCCGAGATGCGGAAGAACAGCGGCTTGTCCTGCGGCCACACCTCCCGCACCGCGTCGACGACCTCGAGCGCGAAGCGCGTGCGGTTCTCGTACGAGCCGCCGTAGGCGTCCGTGCGGTGGTTGGAGTGGGGGGAGAGGAACTCGTTGATGAGGTAGCCGTGCGCGCCGTGGATCTCCACGACCTCGAAGCCGGCGGCCAGGGCGCGGCGGGCCGCGTCCGCGAACCGCCCCACGATCTCCTGGACACCGGTCGCGGTCAGCTCCGTCGGCACGGGATGGCGTGCGTCGAACGGCACCGGGCTCGGCGCGAGGGGCTGCCAGCCGTGCGCGTCGGGGCCGACCGGCGCGCCGCCCTTCCAGGTCCGGTCCGTCGACGCCTTGCGCCCGGCGTGTGCGAGCTGGACCGCCGGAGTCGTGCCCTGCTCCTTGAGGAAGCCTGTGATCCGCCGGAACGCCTCGACCTGGGTGTCGTTCCACAGGCCGAGGTCGTACGGGGAGATGCGGCCCTCGGGGGAGACGGCCGTCGCCTCGATGACGATCAGTCCCGTGCCGCCGGTCGCGCGCGCCGCGTAGTGCGCGAAGTGCCAGTCGGTCGGTGCGCCCGTGCCGGGCCCCTCGGGGGCCGCCGAGTACTGGCACATCGGAGGCATCCAGAGGCGGTTCGGGACCGTCACATCGCGCAGGGTGAGGGGTTCGAAGAGCGCGCTCACGGCGGACTCCATTCGGTGCGGTGCCGACAACGACCGTCGTACGATAGCCATCGTAGTACGGCGGATGTCAAACTACGATGGTCCTCGTACGATGAAGGCGTGAAGGGGAGTCTCCCGGACGCCCCGCCGGACGGACCCCCGGACGAACTGGAGCCGTTGTGACCCCCGCCGCCCCCGCTCTCGGCAGCCGCGACCTTCCGCACCCGGTGCGTGAGGACATCCGTCTGGAGGCCGTGCTGCACGCGCTGTCCGACCCCATACGGCTGCGGATCGTGCGGGAGCTCGCCGCCGTCGGCGACGAGCTCCCCTGTTCGCACTTCGACCTGCCCGTCACCAAGTCCACCAGCACGCACCACTTCCGGGTGCTCCGCGAGAGCGGGGTGATCCGGCAGGTCTACCGGGGCACGGCCAAGATGAACGGCCTGCGCAGGGACGACCTAGACGATCTCTTCCCGGGGCTCCTCGACACCCTCCTCGCCGCCGCCGCGCGTCAGGCCGTCCGCCTCCAGGACGGCTGAACCGGCCTTCGAGGGCAGGTGGTTGAAGAGCAGATTCAATACGATCGCGGTCAGACAGCCGGCGCTGATGCCGCTGTTCATCACCGTCTGGAACCAGTCCGGGAACTTCTCGTAGACCGTCGGCACCCCGACCGGCAGCATGCCGACCGCCAGCGAGACGGCCACCACCGTCAGGTTGTGGTTGCCCCGGAAGTCGACGCCGCTCAGCGTCCTCAGTCCGCTCGCGGCGACCGTCCCGAACATCACCAGACCCGCCCCGCCGATCACCGGCGCAGGAACGGCCGCGACCACCGCGCCCAGCTTGGGCAGCAGACCCAGCAGCACGAGCATGCCGCCGGAGGCCGCCACGACCCAGCGGCTGCGCACCCGGGTCATGCCGACCAGGCCGACGTTCTGGGCGTACGCCGTGTAGGGGAAGGTGTTGAACACACCGCCGAGGATGGTCGACAGCCCGTCGGCCCTCAGGCCGTCCGCGAGGGAGCGCGGCTCTGCCCCGCGGCCGGTCATCTCGCCGACCGCGATCAGGTCGCCGGTGGTCTCCGTCATCGTCACCACCGCGACCACCAGCATGGACGCGATCGCCGAAGCGTGGAAGACGGGCGTACCGAAGTGGAACGGCGTGCTGATCCCGACCCAGTCGGCGCGTCCTAGCCCGCCGAAGTCCGTGAAGCCGAACGGCACCGCGACCGCCAGTCCCACCACGATGCCGATCAGCACCGCGATCCGGCTCAGGAACGCCGGCGCGAAGCGCTGCACCGCGAGCACGACCAGCAGCACGAAGGCCGCGAGGGCCAGATTCCCCGGCTCCCCGAAGTCCTTCGAACCCTGGCCGCCGGCGGCCCAGTTGCCGGCCACCGGCAACAGCGACAGGCCGATGATCAGGATGACCGTACCGGTGACAAGGGGTGGGAAGAAGCGCAGGAGTCTGCCGAAGACGGGCGCCAGCAGCATGATCGCGAGGCCCGCGACGATCACCGAGCCGTAGATGGCGGGGAGACCGCCGCCCGTCGTCCCGATGAGCACCATGGGGGACACGGCGGCGAAGGTGCAGCCCTGCATGATGGGCAGCCGTACGCCGAAGCGCCAGAAGCCGACGCACTGGATGAGGGTCGCGATCCCGCACACCAGCAGGTCGGCGGTGATGAGATAGGCCAGGTCGGCGGCCGGCAGTTTCATGGCACCGCCGACGATGAGCGGTACCGCCACGGCGCCGGCGTACATGGCGAGGACGTGTTGCAGGGCGTAGGCGGTGAGTTGGCGTATAGGGGGGACTTCGTCAACGGGGTGCACGGTGGGCATGGGGGAGAACGTAGGCTCCTTGAACAGTTTGTTGATTTCAGGGGTGTTGCGGGACTGTGTCGTGCGCGGCGGCCATCAGCGACTGCCAGTCCGGGAGTTTCACCACTCCCCGGCCCAGGGACGCCCCGAGCGCCGCCTCCGCCCGTTCGATCGCCAGCCATCCCGGCCATTCGACCGGCCGCGCTCCCTCCCCCCGCAGGGCGGCGAGCGCATCCTCCGGGACCTCGCGGGCGGCCAGCCCGGGCGCGTCCTGGAGCAACGAGGTCACCGTCTCCTTCGCGCAGGGGCGGTTCGTTCCGATGACGCCCGTCGGGCCCCTCTTGATCCACCCCGCCACGTACTCGCCGGGGGAGACCTCCCCGTCGCGCAGCACCCGTCCCGCCCGATGAGGCACGGTGCCGGTCTTCGTGTCGAACGGCAGCCCCTCCAGCGGCACTCCGCGGTAGCCCACCGAACGCAGCACGAGCTGTGCCTCGATGTCCTCGTACCGCCCGCTGCCGGTTACCCCGCCCTGTCCGTCGGGCAGCGTCCGCTCGAAGCGCACGGCGCCCACCCGGCCCCCGTCGGCCAGCAGTTCGACCGGGCGCAGGAAGAACCGCAGCCGGATCCGCCGCGCCGCACCGCTCGGTGGTGCCGCGGCCCAGCCGCGCAGCACCTCCACGTTGCGGCGCTGGGTGGCCGGCAGCCCGGACGGATCGACGTACGCCGGGTCGAGCGCCAGTTCGCCCTCGTCCACGACCACGTCGGTGTCCGGCAGGGTGCCCAGCTCGCGCAGCTCCTTGGTGGTGAAGCGGGCCTGGGAAGGGCCGCGCCGCCCCACCATGTGGATCTCCGTGACCTTGTTGGCGGCCAGTGCGGTGAGCGCCGCCTGCGGCATGTCGGTGGGGCTCAGGTCCGCCACCTCGCGGGCCAGGATCCGGGTCACGTCGACCGCGACGTTCCCGACGCCGATCACCACGGCCGCCCGCGCGTCGTGCAGGAAGCCCTTCTCGACGGAGTCCGGGTGCGCGCTGTACCAGGACACGAACTCGGTGGCCGACCAGCTGCCCGGCAGGTCCTCGCCCGGGATGCCGAGATGCCGGTCGGTCGCGGCGCCCACGCAGTAGACCACCGCGTGGTACAGCTCCCGCAGCCGGGCGGCCGGCACGCCGCCCCCGCCCACCTGGACGCCGCCGAGGAAGCGGATCCGCTCGTGCTCCAGGACCGTGCGCAGATTGTTCTGCAGGGACTTGATCTTCTCGTGGTCGGGGGCCACGCCGTACCGCACCAGCCCGTACGGGCACGGCAGGCGGTCGAGAACGTCGACGCGCACCTGTGGATCCTGCTGGACCAGACCCTGGGCGGTGTAGACCCCGCTCGGACCCGAGCCGACGACGGCGACATGCAGCACGGCGGAACTCCCTCGCGGAGGAGATCGCTGGTGGCTCCAGCATTGCACCGCGCACGGCGGGAGGGGAGGGGGCGTGCCGCTGGGCCGACGGGGTGCGGTGCGCGCTCCTTCTGTGCGTGGCTCTCCGCATGGTATGTGATCAGTCGCTTACGTTCCGTGTGTGCTGGAGGTGTCCTTTCAGGATTTTTCCGATCGATCCCGGTCGGATGTGCCGGTGGCCGTGTGGCCCGCCTGGGAAGTGCGGGAGCACGGGAGTGTCACGTCGTGGTACGCGGTCCGGCTCGATCTGCCCGACGGGGGCCAGGTCGACGTCCTCGCCGTGGTTGCGGGCGGCGGCGTGTCGATCGAGGAGGTGCGGGCCCAGCCGCCCCTGTCGCTCGGCGATCTGACGGCCCTCGTCGACTGGATCGAGGAACCGCTGCTCGAGGCGTGCGGTGCGGACTCCGGGGCGCCGTACGAGCCTTTGGGGGCACCGGCGGACCGGCACCGTGCCGCCTGGCCGCGCGGCGTCGAGGGGTGGCGTCTGGCCGCCGAGGAGTACCGCGCTGCCCAGACCGAGGGCGTCGACCCGGTGTACGCGGTCATGTGTGCGACGGGCCGAAGCCGGCGCCGCTCGCTGAAACTGATCGCCGGAGCGCGGGACGCCGGGTTCCTGACGCCGCGTCATACCCGGAGCTGACCGGGCCGGGCACGCGCTGGCGAACCCCTCACAGCATCTGGCGCATCCGGCTGATCTCGCTTGTCTGCTGCGCGATCACATCGTCGGCCATCTCCTCGATCTGGATGTTGTTGCCCTCGCCCTTCGCCTCCGTAGCCATCGTGACGGCGCCGTCGTGATGAGCGATCATCAGCTTGAGGAACAGTTCGTCGAACGCCTTGCCCTCCGCCGCGCGCAACTGCTTCAACTGGGCCTCGGTCGCCATGCCCGGCATCGCGTCGTGCTGGTGGGTGCTGCCGTGGTCGTCCTTCGCGTGCTCCGTCAACCAGGCTTCCATCGAGTCGATTTCAGGCTTCTGCGCGGCAGTGATCCTTGCCGCGAGTCGTTTCACCCCGTCCGACTGCGCACGCTGCGGCGCCAGTCGTGTCATCTCGAGCGCCTGCCGGTGATGTTCGATCATCATCCGCGCGTAGGAGAAGTCCGCCGCGTTCGGAGTGTCGTCCTCCGCGCGCCGCTTGCCGGCTTCCTCCGCGGAAAGCGTCTGCGCCGCCTCGCCGGGCTTTCCGGGGGCGATGACCGAAGGGCCGCCCGTGGCGGCCGAGTTGCCTCCCGACCCGGAGTCGCACCCGGTGATCAGGGCGATCGCCAGCGGCAGCGCCGCCAGCGACATGACGGACGCACGGCGGCGCGGAGCACGCGCGCGACCAAAGACGTTCGTTACGAGTGCATTGCCATCTGTTGATCTGCCCATGAGAAAGACGATACTTCGGAGGTCCGTGATCCGTTCAAGCCCGAACGGCCACCAGGGAGGACACAGTGACCCTGTCCCACGACCACCGAACGCGGCGCAGACGCCTGGGAGTCGGCGCCGTCGCGGCCGGACTCCTGGCCGCACTGCTCACGGCCCAACCCGCGGCCGCCACCCCCGATCCCGGAGACGTTCCCGCCTCCCGCGAGGTGTCCAGGAGCACCGAGACCCAGGCGAGGAAGGCGATCGCGGACGGCGGGATACCCGGCCAGGACGAGATCGTCCACTCCGCCAACCTCCAGCACCTCGCCAACATCCCCAAGGACGCACTGCCCGGCTTCAACTCGGACCTGGCGTTCCAGGGCAGGTACGCCTTCGCCGGCAACTACGACGGCTTCCGCATCTTCGACATCGCCGACCCCAAGGCCCCGAAGACGGTCGCCCAGGTCCTGTGCCCCGGCTCGCAGAACGACGTCTCCGTCTCCGGCAATCTGCTCTTCCTGTCCACCGACTCCTCGCGCAGCGACAGCAGTTGCAACAGCACCACGCAGCCCGCGACCGAGAAGTCGTCCTGGGAGGGCATGAAGGTCTTCGACATCAGCGACAAGAAGAACCCCAGGTACGTCGCCGCCGTCGAGACCGCCTGCGGCTCGCACACGCACTCGCTGGTGCCGAAGCGCGACAACGTCTACATCTACGTCTCCTCGTACTCGCCGAGCAGCACGTTCCCCGACTGCCAGCCGCCGCACGACGGCATCTCGGTCATCAAGGTGCCGCGCAAGGCGCCCGAGAAGGCCGCGGTGGTGAGCTTCCCGGTGCTCTTCCCCGGTGAAGGACCGGACGGCGGCGGCAACCCCGGCGCACCCACCAACCCGGGCGTCTCCAAGACCACCGGCTGCCACGACATCACCGTGCTGCCCTCCAAGGACCTCGCGGCGGGCGCCTGCATGGGCGACGGCATCCTGATGTCCATCAAGGACCCGGAGCATCCCAAGGTCATCGACCGGGTCCAGGACAACGTGAACTTCGCGTTCTGGCACTCGGCCACCTTCAACCAGAAGGCGGACAAGGTCGTCTTCACCGACGAGCTGGGCGGAGGCGGCGGGGCCACCTGCAACGCGCAGATCGGTCCGAACCGCGGCGCCGACGGCATCTATGACATCGTCGGCAAGGGCGAGAGCCGCAAGCTCGTATTCCGCGGCTACTACAAGATCCCGCGCCACCAGGCGGACACCGAGAACTGCGTCGCCCACAACGGGTCGCTGATCCCGGTCAAGAGCCGCGACCTCATGGTCCAGGCCTGGTACCAGGGCGGTGTCTCCGTCTGGGACTTCACCGACTCCGCGCACCCCGAGGAGATCGCCTACTTCGAGCGTGGACCGCTCACCACGGACACCCTCACCGTCGGCGGCTCCTGGTCGGCGTACTACTACAACGGGTACATCTACTCGAACGACATCGCCAAGGGGTTCGACGTCCTGAAGCTGACCGACCGCCGAACGGACCCCGCGCAACGGGTGCGGCTCGGTGAGCTGAACGTCCAGACGCAGCCGGACTACTTCGGCTGACCGCCGCTCTCCGGCGGGCGGTCCTCCGTCGCGAAGAACCGCGACAGATCCGCGTCGTACGCCTCGTCGGTCCCCTCGGGGGCCGGCGGGGCACCCATCTCCCAGGCGAGGCCGTACCGCTTGAACAACTCCGCCCGCAGGACGGCGAGCGGCATCGGAACGCCCGGCACCAGTGCCGCGTAGACCGCGCCCATCAGCAGGGCCCGCAGCATCGGGTAGTCGGCGTCGGGGTCCGTCGAGCCGTGCCGTGCGACCGTGTCCCGCAGCAGCTCCGCCAGCCGCTTCTGCTCGGGGCACTGCACGAACCCCTCGGCCTGCAGGATCCCCGCCATGTGCTGCCGCATCAGCACGGGGTGGTGCACGGTCAGGCCCAGGATCGCGTCGATGGCCCGCGCCATCCGCTCCCGGCCGTCCTCCGTGCGCGGCTCGCGCTCCAGCGCCTCCTCCAGGGTGCGGTGCATCAGCCGGTGCACGGCCGACTGGAGGAGCTGCCGCTTGCCGGGGAAGTAGTACGACACCAGGCCCCGCGCGGAGCCGGCGCGGTCCGCGATGTCGCCGAGCGTGGTCGCGTCGTAGCCGCGCTCGCTGACCAGTTCGACAGCCGCGTGCAGAAGCCGTTCGCGGGAACGCCGCCGCAATTCTTCATTGACCGAGGCGCTGCGCGGCGACATCCTGGACTCCTGCGTTGACTGGCTGCCAGCCAACTATACTCAGTGCGTCCCGGGACCGGCCTCGCAGGCCGGCTCCGGGCGGCGCCTGCCCCGGGCCACACGGGGGATGGTCCAGGGCAGGCGCGGACCTCTTTCTCTCCGGCCACCGCTGTCGCACGGCGGGTCGACCCTCCCTAGAGTGGTCAGCAGTCACCGAGGAGGCGTGCAGACATGGATCAGGACCAGATCCTGGGCAGGATTTCGGCCATGGTTGAGGAGGAGCGAGCCCTGCGCGAGGCGCTGTCGTCCGGCCGCATCGACAGTGCGACGGAACAGGAGCGCCTCGGCGAGGTGGAGCGCGCCCTGGACCAGTGCTGGGACCTGCTGCGCCAGCGCCGCGCGAAGGCCGAGTTCGGCGAGAACCCGGACGAGGCCCAGGTCCGCCCGGCGTCGCAGGTGGAGGGCTACGAGAGCTGAGAGCCTGGGCGCGCACCCGGCTCAGCCGATCAGGTCCAGCACCGGGCGGAGCCCGTCCGGGCGCTCCGTCACCGTGCGGTGCTCCACGAAGTGCACCGCGCAGCCCAGGTCCGCCGCGCCGCCGTCGGCGCGGCGGTCGTCGCCGACCATCAGTGTGTCCTGAGGAGCGACGCCGAGCGCGTCGCAGGCGAGCCCGAACAGCCGGGTGTCCGGCTTCTGGATGCCGTGTTCGTACGACAGCACGTACGCGTCCACATACCGGTCGGCGCCGTGCTCGCGGAAGACCGGCCGCAGGTCCCAGCCGATGTTGCTGACCAAGCCGACGGCCACCCCGCGCTCGCGCAGCGCGGCCAGCACCTCGACCGTGTCCGGGTAGGGCCGCCAGGCGGCGGGCGTCATGTGACGGTCGTACAGCGCGTCGTGCAGCCGCGCGTCCGGCAGTTCCACCCGGCGGGAGAGCCCGGTGTAAGCGGCCCGGTGAGCCTCGGCGCTGCGGTCCCGTACCGCCCACAGCGCGGCCAGGTCGTCCGGGAGCGGCCCCGTGGGCGAGGCACCGCCCGCCAGCGCGCCCGCGGCCTCCAGCCGGCCCGCCAGCCGCAGCAACTCGCTCTCGGGCAGCGTCACGTCGGCCTCCGCGAGCACCGCGCGCAGCCACGACACGGTCGACTCGACGCGGAAGAGGGTCCCGGAGAAGTCGAAGAGCACGCCTTTGATCGCCATGGGGGCGATCCTTCGTGACCCGCACCCCACGGTCAAGGACGCCGTTCGCGCCGGACCGGCTCTTCCTCCCCTCGGCACCACCGCTCGTACGACGCCGCCGCGAGCGCGACCAGCAGGGCCCCCAGCAGCCAGCCGCCCAGCACGTCCGACGGCCAGTGCACGCCCAGCCAGATGCGCGTCAGCCCGACGCCCACGACCGAGACCACGGCCACCGTGAGTGCCGTACCCCACAACAGGCGCCCGGCGCCGTGGCGGTGCAGGAGCCACAGCAGCAGTCCGCACACCACGGTCGCCGTCATGGCGTGACCGGAGGGGAAGGCCGCGTAGTGGGCGGAGTCGACGGGATTCGGCCACACAGGGCGGGGTCGGCCGACAGCCGCCTTGAGCGCGTTCTGCGCCAGCGCCGCGAGCGCGCACGTGGCCGCCACCCACAGCGCGAGCCGCGCTCTGCGCCGCCACAGCAGCCCGACGACGGCGGCCGCGCACAGGACGCGCATGGTCTGGGGGTCCCACACCCAGTCGGTGAGGATCCGGGACGCGTGCGTGATTCCGCGGTGTTCGACCGCCCAGCGGTGTGTGGTGGTCGCGATGTCGCCGTCGAGCGTCATGAGCGGACGCCAGGAGACGGCGACGAGCACCAGGAGCAGCACTGACGGGGCGGCGAGGGCGGCGGCGGTGAGCGCCGCGGTCCGCGGAGCCGGAGGACGGGACGGTGAGTCGACGGGCGCGGGGTGCATACCGTGATCCTCGCCGACACGTGCGGCCACCGGTCAAGCCAGGGCCGCCGGGCGCCTCCCGTGGCTACCCGAGTGCGCGCAGTCCCGGTACGAACGCCACCAGCAGCGGAATCACCGGAACCAGCGCCGCGGTCGCCGTCAGCCGCAGCCGCCGCGCCGCCGGAAGCCGGTCCGGGGGAGTGAGGAGGCGGTGCACACGCTGCGGAACATGGGCCTGCGGGGTGGGGCAGGGCCCGAACACGCCACGGTCCTCATTGAGTTCAACCAGTGCGAGCGCGGTGGTGAGGCGGCCGTGGCGGCGCGAGGCCATGTCGTCGGCGGCGAGTTCGACCAGCCGGTGCATCTCGTCGCGGAACGCGGCGAAGACGGGCACCTGGGGAAATCCGTTGGCCAGTGCGGCCGAGGAGTGCAGCAGCCAGTCGTGCCTGGCCCGCGCGTGGCCCTGCTCATGGGCGAGCACCGCGTCCAGTTGACTGCCCTTGAGTCGGCGCAACGCGGCCGTCGTGATGACCAGTTGGGGTGCCGGCCCGGGCAGCCACCAGGCGTCCGGGCGCTCCCCCTCCAGCACCACAAGTCGGTCGCCGCGCGGCTCCTCGCCGGGCAGCAGCGGGGCCCGCACCAGCAGTGCGGCGCGGCTGCGCCGGCGGCGCACCCGTGCCCGCGAGACCTCCCGGACCAGCATCGCCGCGCTCCACGCGCCACCGCACGCCAGCGCCACCGCGGTCGTGGCGGCCCAGGGGCTCCCGGTGCTCAGCGCGTACGCGGCCACGACCGAGTGCGGGGCGGGGGCGAACACATGGCCCCGAACGGCCGCCCACGCGGCGGCCGCGCTCAGCGTCATCGACAGCACGCAGCACACCAGGACCGCCGCCACCACGCACTGCCACACCCACAGGGCGACCACCGGCTCGCGGTCCGGCCAGTCCGCCCGGGCGAGCAGCCGCGGAGCGAGGACGGCGGTCAGGGCGCCGAGCAGCAGCAGTGCCGCGGGGACCATCATGGGCCGAAGCCTATGAGCCGGGCAGGGGCACGGCCTACGTACTGTCGTGGCAAAGTGACGCACGCCACGGTTGCGCCGGCGCCTTGTCCCACCGCCGACCTGACGCAGGCTGGGCCAGCGCCCGGGTCACAGCGCGAGGAGCATCGCCAGCATCGCGATCGCCATGGACAGGCGGCAGGCACGCGCGAGTTCGGGCCGGTCGCCCCAGCCCGTGCCCGGCGCACCCCCGGCCGCGGCCACCGCCACCGCGGGCACCAGCCGTGCTCCGGACCACAGCACATAGACCGTGAAGTAGAGCAGCAGTGCGCCGGTCAGCAGAGATACGCCGCCGTGCGCGTGGTGTCCGGATGAGGCGGCCATCGCCGCCGCCATGTAGACCATGGCGCAGGCGCCGACCAGATGGTGCAGATGGTGGGCGCCGCCCCGGGCCTCCCACAGGGCCCGTACGGCGGCCCCGCCGAAGACCACGGCGTACGCGATCCACACGGCGCGTGGCGGCACGGCGACCGCCGCGGGCACGGCCATCACCGCCATGCCGAACCCCATCAGCGCCTCGCCTCCTGCGGCTCGGCGCTGTTCCTCGACGGCGCTGCGCATCCGCAGCAGACAGTAGGCCCCGGTCGCCGCGCACAGCGCGACGAGCAGCCAGCCGGGCGAAGCCGGTCCGTGCACCGCGCACCTCCCCCGCTGGACGGTCTGGGACGGTCACGGGGGGCATGCCCGTGACGCAGGGTGCGTACGCAAGCGCACAGGGGTATGAGGGGGAGCGCGGGGATCGCGCGGCAGGCCGGAGTGCGGTCGCCACCCAATCATTTACGAGTAAAACATCTGCTAAGCTTATGTCCATGAGCAGTGTCACCCCGCGAACCTCCCGAGTGCGCCCTCTGCCGCTCTCCGGCCATCTGCGCCTCGGCCGACCCTCCGAGATCTGGTTCAAGCCCGCGCTGAGCGTGGTCGCCGCGATCGCCCCGCCGAACCTGACGCTGCTCGCCCTCGGCCGCCTCGACCTGGCCGTCTACACGATGGCGGGTTCCTTGTGCGCCCTCTACGCGCACAACCGCCCGTACGCGGCCCGCGCCCTGACCCTCGTCCGGGTCGTCCTCGGCATGCTCGGCGGTCTCGCCGTCGCGCTGGTCGCCGCGTCCCTCACCACGAACGCCGTGGTCCTGGTGACCGTGGGCGCCCTGCTGGCGGCGGTGCAGAAGGCGCTCTGCGACGCGACCCGCATCGGGCCGCCCGGCAACGTGATCTTCACCTTCGTCGGCTCGGCGTCGCTGTTCGCCCCGCAGACCCTCGGTCAGGTCCCCGCCCACCTGGGTCTTGCCGCCGCGGCGGGTGCCTGGTCCTGGGTCGTCGGCATGGCCCCCGGCCTGCTGCGGCCGCACGGGCCCGAGCGCCGCGCCACCGCCCACGCCCTGAGCGCAGCCGCCGTGTTCGCCGAGACCGGGGCGCCCACCGCCCGGGCCGGTGCCGCTGCCGCCGTGCACACCGCCTGGCAGTCGCTGCTGTCCACCGGCTCCGCACCTCGGCGCGCGCTGGCACGGCTCGTCGTCCGTGCCGAGGTGGCGCTCGCGGCGCCCGGCGACACCGACCCCGAGCGGCTGCGCTCCTGGGCGCGCGACCTGCGCGGCACCGGGCCCGTCCCGCTCCCGGACGACCTCGGCGCGACCGCCGACGAACTCCTCGGCATGGAAGCCGAACTCGCGAGCCCGCCGCGCGCCCTGCACCGCAGGCTCGGCCCGCTCGCCCCCATCGCCCTGCGCACCGCCCTCGGCTGCGCCCTCGCCGGATACGTCTCCCTCGCGCTGGGCGTCGGCCGCCCGTACTGGGCGCTGGTCACCGCGGCCTCGCTCTACCAGGCCAATGTCACCCTCACCTGGCGCCGAGGTGTCCAGCGCGTCATCGGCAACCTCCTCGGCGTCCTCCTCTTCGCGGCCATCGCCCCGCTCGCGCACCTGAACCAGCTTGCCCTCGTGCTCTGCGGCCTGGTCTTCAACTTCGGCGCCGAGGCGCTCATCAGCCGCAACTACTGGCTCGGCAGCGTCTGTGTGACGCCGATGGCCCTGCTCATCACCGAGTTCGCCCGCCACCAGGAGGCCGCAGCGCTGATGGCCGACCGGGTCCTGGACACCCTCATCGGAGCGCTGGTCGGCTTCGTCGCCGCGATCGTCGTCACCAATCGGCGGGCCGGCGACCGCCTCGACCACGCCCTCGCCGCCGTCGACCGTGCCCGCGAGCGCGCGGCCCGGCTCCTGGCCGCCGGGCACGCCGAGCCGGGTGCCCTGGAAAGCGCACGCCGCGCCCTCGCCGCGGCCCTCGTGGAACTGCGCGCCACGGCCGACGCCGCGGCCGGCGAGTGGTGGCAGCGCGCCCTGCCCGAGGAGCGGGTGCTGCGCACCGAACAGGCCGGACACCGTACGCTCGCGGCGACGGTACGACGGCAGGGGCTGCCCGCCTCGGAAGGCGCACGGACGGAAGGCGCACGGACATGACGGCAGTGAACGGACCGACGACGCGGGCGCAGGGCGGTGCGGCCGGGCCGAGTCCCGTCGCGAGCGACATCGTCGCCGCCGTCGTGCGCCAGTGGCGGGCCGTCCGTCCCGACATCGACACCGGGCCCATGGAGATCATCGGGCGGGTCAACCGTTGCGCCGCCCTGCTGCAGCAGGCCGAGGACGCACCGCTGCGCCGCGCCGGGCTCACCCGGCCGGAGTTCGACGTCCTCGGCACGCTGCGCCGCACGGGGCACGAGCTGACGCCCGGCGAGCTGGCCCGGGAGACCTTCTCCTCCGGCGCAGCGGTCACCAAACGGATCAAGCAGCTCGCCGAGCGCGGCCTCGTCGAGCGGCGCGGGGACTCCCGTGACCGCCGCGTGGCGCATGTGCATCTGACGGAGGAGGGCCGCGAGCTGGTCGACGCCGTCCTGCCCGAGCAACTCTCCTACGAGACCGCCGCCCTGTCCGGGCTCGGCACCGACGACCGGCGTCACCTCGCGCAATTGCTGGGCGAGTTGCTCGTCCAGCTGGAAGGCCGGCTCGGCGCACCGCGCGGCTGACAGCGCACACCCGGGCCGTACGCCCGTCACGTCGGCTGGTCGACGGCGACACCCCCGACCCCTACGGTCGGCGCCCGGCGCACGCCCCGGTCATCGACCGGGTGACGGTCACGCCGCTGACGGCGGCCCCTTGACGGAGCTCGTCCGCCGAGGCGGAGCGGCACCCGGCTGGAAGACCGGGCCCAAGACATCTCCGTCACCGGGGCCCCCGGACCACGCCAAGGCCACCCGGCGGGAGGCATCAGGTCCCCGGGCGGTACCGCATGGGGTGGTCGGCCGGGACCTCGACGAGCACGATCTCGGTGCCGTCCGGGTCCTCGATCCACATCTCGATCAGACCCCACGGCTCCTTCACCGGCGGCCGCACGATCGCGACCCCCGCGTCGGCCAGCTCCGTGTGCGCCAAGGCCACGTCCGGTACCTGCAGCCACAGCTTCAGGGCCGGTGAGGGCGGGGTCTCGCTGCGGCCCGCCACCTCGAGGAAGCCGCCGCCGAGGAAGTACACGACCCCGCGATCCGGCCCCGTCCCGAACTCCCTGTAGACCGGGAGCCCGAGTTTCCCACCGTAGAAGGCCCGGGACCGCTCCGGATCGGCCGGGCGCAGAAGGGTGCGGCTGCTCAGTACGTGGACCATGCATGTGGAGCCTAGTGGGCGGGTTACCCTCATCGGTGCCCGCGCCGCGCCACGGAACACGGAGAAGCATCCCAATGGACAGCCCCGCCACCGCTGACACCGCCCCGACCGGTCTTGCCTTCCGCGACGCCACGGAGGCCGACGTGGACGCGCTGGTCGCGCTGGTCGAGTCGGCGTACCGCGGCGACTCCAGCCGGGTGGGCTGGACCACCGAGGCGGACATCCTGGAGGGCCGGCGGACCGACCCGGAGGGCGTGCTGGAGGTGATCAAGTCGCCCGACAGCCGGCTGTTGACCGTGGAGCGCGAGGGGGCGATCATCGCCTGCTGTCAGCTCGAGCACCGCGGCGACCACGCCTACTTCGGCATGTTCGCGGTCAGCCCCACGCTGCAGGGCGGCGGCCTGGGCAAGGCGGTCATCGCGGAGGCGGAGCGCACGGCCCGCGAGACGTGGGGCGTCAAGGAGATGCAGATGACCGTCATCTCCGTCCGGGACGACCTCATCGCCTGGTACGAGCGGCGCGGCTACCGCCGTACGGCACGGATGAGCCCCTTCCCGTACGGCGACGAACGCTTCGGCATCCCCCAGCGCGACGACCTCCAGTTCGAGCTGCTGGTCAAGCCGCTGGTGTGACCGTGTGCGTGAAGGTCACGCCGTGAAGCGGCCGGTGCGCTTGATCTCCGGGTAGTCGGTGGTCGCGCCGTCCAGCTCGAGCGCACGGGCGAGCCGCAGGTGCTCCGGGGTGTTGACGACCCAGCCGATGATCCTCAGGCCCGCCTGGCGCGCGTGCTCGACGACCTCCAGGGTCAGCCGGCGGATGTCGAGGCACACGGTCGCCGCGCCGGCCTGCACGGCACGCTCCACGACGTCGGTGCCGTAGCGGCCGGCGATCAGCGCCGTGCGGACGCCCGGCACGAGCCGGGCGATCTCCCTGACCGCCTCGTCGTCGAACGAGGACACCTCCACCCGGCCGACCAGGTCCCGGCGGTGCATCACCTCCGCCAGCGCCTGTGCCGCCGCCACGTCCCTGATCTCCGCCTGGACCGGTGTCCTGACCGCGTCCAGGACCTCCTCGAGGACGGGGACGCGCTCACCGCGGCCCGCGTCGAGCGCGCGCAACTCGGCGAGGGTCTTCTCCACGATCGGCCCCGTACCGTCGGTCGTACGGTCCACCTGGTCATCGTGCATGACCACGAGTGCATCGTCCTTGCTCAGACGCAGATCCAGCTGGATCAGATCGAGGCCCGCGCGTTCGGCGGCGACGAAGGACCGGAGGGTGTTCTCGGGTTCGACACCCATCACTCCGCGGTGACCGATGGTGAGGAAGTTCAAGGTTCGGCTCGCTTCCGTCGACGGCGGCTCGGGCAGCCGCGCGGCGCTCCCCGACCGGCGCGGCTCGGCCGCAGCCTAATGGCCCGGCCGCGCCCCGAACCCGCTCGTACCGGGGCCCTGGGCGTGGGGAACGGCGCGAAACCGGACTGGGCGGCCGGTCCGGTGTCACTCCGTGGTGGGCGCGTCTCGCCCGTGTTGACCGTCCCGTGCCCCCACGTCCGATGGCCGGAAGCCGCCTCTCTGTCCTGCGGATGGGGACCGAACAAGCGTTCAGCTGAAGTCGTCGTCTGTTACGTGCAGCACAGGAAAATGAACGGTGAAGGGATGGCTGGGCAGGATAATTTGTCGAGTGCCCCCTTGCTGGGAGAAACCCCGTATGCATACGGTGTGCTTACGCGAGGTTCTCCCGTGAAGGATGGGTCATGACGGAAATTCTTGTGCAGGTGGGTTCGGAGGAGCGGGTTCCTCCGCAGGACAGGGTGGTGGACCATCCGGCTTGGCCCGTGCTCAAGGATGTCGTGGAGCAGATCCGGCCATGGCAGGCCAAGGACGGTTCGATCGACTTCGACGCCGAGGGCGCACCGGAGCGCGCGGAGGCGGAGGCCGCCGTGCGCCGTGCGGCGCAGGCCGTGGAGGAGCTCTCCCCGCTGCTGCCGCACGACGCCGCCTACCACGAGGCGCTCGTGAAGGACCTGCACCGGTGGGCCGACGAGGGCTTCCGAGTGCCCGACTTCCTGGACTCGCTGCTGGCCTTCCAGCCTGCCGCCAGGCGCGAGGACGGCCTCCAGCACCTGGTCGTCTTCCCGATGTACACGCAGAACGGCAACCCGGACCGCAACCTCGAAGCCGTCGTGCTGCGCATGGTCTGGCCCGACTGGCTGGCCGAGCTTGAGCGCACGCGCTACGACAACCCGCTGTTCTGCGGGATCAAGTTCGAGGACTTCACGGCGGGCTACGACACCAACTCCGCCGTCCTGTTCCCGGAGACCATCGCCGTGCGCGAGGCGCCGGAGCGGTTCTCCTGGGGCGGTATCTTCTGCGACCGCGAGGCCGCCCGCTTCCGTCGCGTGACCGCGGCCGCCGTCGACATCCTGGGCCTCGAGCTGCCGGAGGACATCGCCGCGATGGTCCACGACCAGAAGCGCTGCGAAGAGGCCTTCGTGCTCTGGGACATGGTCCACGACCGCACCCACAGCCACGGCGACCTGCCGTTCGACCCGTTCATGATCAAGCAGCGCCAGCCGTTCTGGATGTACGGCCTCGAGGAGCTGCGCTGTGACCTCACCGCCTTCAAGGAGGCCGTGAAGCTCCAGGCCGACGGTGTGCCGCAGGCCCGGGACGTGCAGTACGCGGTGCTGTTCGACCGTATGTTCCGCTTCCCGGTCACCGGCGAGCGCGTGCGCAACTACGACGGCCTCGGTGGGCAGCTGCTCTTCGCCTACCTGCACAAGCACGACGTCGTCCGCTGGACCGACAACAGGCTGTCCATCGACTGGGAGCGCGCCCCGCAGGTCACCAACCAGCTGTGCGCCGAGATCGAGAAGCTGTACAAGGACGGCATCGACCGCCCCAAGCTCGTGCACTGGCTCGCCGGATACGAGCTGGTCTCCACCTACCTCGCCCCGCACCCGGGCTCCAAGTGGGCCAAGGGCCCCGAAGCCCTCGATCTGTCGCAGCCGCCGCGTAAGCTCGTGGACGACGTGCTTCCGGACGAGTTTCCGCTGAGCATGTTCTATGAGGCGTTGCAGAAGAAGCTGAAGAACGTGATCGCCTCGACCAAGGGCATCACGGCTCAGGCGGCCGAGCGGATCGCCGCGTGAGCGCCCTTGGAACCGGTACGGCCGCGCGGCAGGAGGCGAAGATGCGGAACGGGAACGGGCCACTGACCGGTGCGGTGATCGCAGTGGCCGGCGCGGGCGGACCGGCCGGCCGGGCGGCGCTGCTCCGGCTCGCCGAGGCGGGGGCCACCGTCGTCGGCTCGGACAACGACCCGGAGCGGCTCGCGGAAGCCGTGGACGCGGCCCGCTACGCGTACGGCGGCGCCACCGTCACCGGGGACACGGTGGACCTGCTCGACCTGCAGTCCACCCGCGACTGGGCTGCCCACGTCGAGAAGGACTTCGGCCGGGTCGACGGTGTGGTGCACCTCGTCGGCGGCTGGCGCGGCAGCGAGACCTTCAGCAGGACCAAGCTCGACGACTGGGATCTGCTCGAACTGCTGCTCATCCGTACGGTGCAGCACACCTCGCTCGCCTTCTTCGACGCTTTGCAGCGCAGCGACCGCGGCCGGTACGTCCTGATCAGCGCCGCAGGCGCGAGCAAGCCCACCGCGGGCAACGCCTCCTACGCCGCCGCGAAGGCCGCCGCCGAGGCCTGGACGCTCGCCATGGCCGACGCCTTCAACAAAGCGAAGGGTGAGGGCGAGCTGACGTCGGCGGCTGCCATCCTGGTGGTGAAGGCACTGGTGCACGACGCGATGCGCGCCGAACGCCCCAACGCGAAGTTCGCGGGCTTCACCGACGTCAAGGACCTGGCCGAGGCCATCGTCGGCGTCTGGGAGAAGTCCGCCACCGAAGTGAACGGAACCCGTCTGTGGCTGACCGAGAAGCCGTGAACCCTCCCAAGACCGACGCGCGCCGTCATCACGACCCGGAGGTCCGCGGTTTCGCCAGCGACAACTACGCCGGGGCCCACCCGGAGGTGCTCGCCGCCCTGGCCCTGGCCAACGGCGGGCACCAGGTCGCGTACGGCGAGGACGCGTACACCGAGAACCTCCAGCGGATCATCCGCAGCCACTTCGGTGCCACGGCCGAGGCTTTCCCGGTCTTCAACGGCACCGGCGCCAACGTCGTCGCGCTCCAGGCGGTCACCGATCGCTGGGGCGCGGTGATCTGCGCGGAGTCCGCCCACATCAACGTCGACGAGTGCGGGGCGCCGGAGCGTGTGGGCGGCCTCAAGCTGCTCACCGTGCCGACCCCGGACGGCAAGCTCACACCCGAGCTGATCGACCGGCAGGCGTACGGCTGGGAGGACGAGCACCGTGCGATGCCGCAGGTGGTCTCGATCACCCAGAGCACCGAACTGGGCACCCTCTACACGCCCGACGAGATCCGCGCGATCTGCGAGCACGCCCACGCGCACGGTATGAAGGTGCACCTGGACGGCTCCCGCATAGCCAACGCGGCCGCCTCCCTGGACGTGCCGATGCGCACGTTCACCAACGCGGCCGGAGTGGACATCCTGTCCCTGGGCGGGACGAAGAACGGCGCGATGTTCGGCGAGGCCGTGGTCGTCATCAACCAGGACGCCGTCCGCCGCATGAAGCACCTGCGCAAGCTGTCCATGCAGCTCGCCTCCAAGATGCGCTTCGTGTCGGTGCAGTTGGAGGCCCTGCTCGCCAAGGACCTCTGGCTGCGCAACGCCCGCCACGCCAACGAGATGGCCCAGCGCCTCGCGGAGGGGGTGCGCGCGGTCCACGGAGTGGAGATCCTCCACCCGGTCCAGGCCAACGCCCTCTTCGCGCGGCTGCCGCACGATGTGAGCGAGCGCCTGCAGAAGCGCTTCCGCTTCTACTTCTGGAACGAGGCCGCGGGCGACGTCCGCTGGATGTGCTCCTTCGACACGACCGAGGACGACGTGGACCGGTTCGTGGCGGCCTTGAAGGAAGAGATGGCGCGCTAGCCGCCGTCGGCACCGGTCAGCACGTCAGACTGCATAGTTATGCGGCCACTCGAAAAGTCATTGACTCTCGGGTGGCCGCATTCCTATGCTCTGCGGGCATGGAGCTGATCCAGGAAACGCCCGACCTGTCTGCATACTTGGCTGCCGACGAGGTCATCGACCATGACCATCCCCTGGTGCGGGAAACCGCTGCGCGCCTTGCGAAAGAAGTGCAGGACTCGTATGCCTATGCGCAAGCGGCCTACGAATACGTCCGTGACGCCATTCCGCACTCCGCCGACAGCGGTGACCTGCGGGTCACCTGGCGGGCCTCCGACGTGCTGGAGCAGCGCACCGGTATCTGCTACGCGAAAGCCCACGCCCTGGCCGCGCTGCTGCGGGCCGAGGACATTCCGACGGCCCTGTGCTACCAGCGGCTGGCGCACGACGGCGGCGGTCACGCCGTGCACGGCCTGGTCGCCGTGCGGTTCAACGGCGCCTGGCACCGCCAGGACCCCCGTGGCAACAAACCGGGCGTCGACGCCCGGTTCTCCCTCGACGGCGAGCGCCTCGCCTGGACGCCCGACGCGCAGTCCAGTGAGGTGGACTACCTAGTCCTGTATGCTGTACCTCACCCGACGGTCGTGACGGCTCTCAGAGCCGCACCCGACCGGCCGGCCCTCTGGAAGACGCTCCCCACCGCACTCTGAGGCAGGCGATGACTCCCACCCTGACCGTGTCCGACGAGGTGCGTGCCCTCGCGCCCGGCTTCACGCATCTCGCGATCGAGGCCCATGGTCTCGTGAGCGGGCCCAGCACCGAGGCCACGTCCACCCTGCTCGACGACGCCGCCCGCCGGCTCGCCACCCGCCTGGACGGACGCGCCCCGCACGAGGACCCGCACATGGCGGCCTGGCGCGCGGTGTACACGGCCTTCGGCGCCAAGCCGTCCCGCACGCGCAACTCCGCCGAGGCGCTCGCCAAGCGGGCCCTGTCGGACGCCGGTCTGCCCAGGATCAACCTGCTCGTCGACCTCTACAACGCCATCAGCGTCGCGCATCTCATCCCGGTCGGCGGCGAGGACATCGACCGCATCCAGGGCGCCATGCACCTCGTACGGGCCAAGGGGGACGAGGAGTTCGTGACCGTCGCGGCGGGCGAGGAGACCTTGGAGCATCCGGACGCCGGCGAGGTGGTCTGGCGCGACGAGGCCGGCGTGACCTGCCGCCGCTGGAACTGGCGCCAGGGTCCGCGCACCCGGCTCACCGAGGAGTCCACCTCGGCGCTCTTCCTGCTGGAGAGCCTGGAGCCGATGCCGGTGGCCGACGTCGAGCAGGCCGGCGCCGAACTGGCGGAACTGCTCGAAAAGTTCAGCCCGGGAGCGCGGGTCACCCTGCACGCCCCTGCCTGACGGGCCTCAGTGCACCCCGGCGGCGCGCAGCGCCTCGGGGGTCGGCGCGGTGCCACCGAGATGGGCCGGCATCCACCAGGCGTCCTCCTGGCCCTTGGGCCGACCCGGGTAGGCGCGCTGCGCAGCCTCCAGCAACTCCTGGACCCGCTCGCGCAGCTGACGGGTCACGACGCCCGCGTATGTCTCACGGGGGGCCTCGATCGCCTCGCCGACCCGGATCGTGATCGGGGTGTGGCTGCGCTTGAAGTTGCGCGGGTGGCCCTTGGTCCACAGCCGCTGGGTGCCCCACAGGGCCATCGGGACCAGCGGGACGCCCGCCTCCTGGGCCAGGCGCACCGCACCGGACTTGAAGCTCTTCAGGGTGAACGACTGGGAGATGGTCGCCTCGGGAAAGACTCCCACCACCTCGCCCGACCTCAGTGAGTCCAGCGCGTGCGCGTACGCCGCCTCGCCCTGCTTGCGGTCCACCGGGATGTGCTTCATGGCGCGCATCAGCGGGCCGGAGATGCGGTGCCGGAAGACGGACTCCTTGGCCATGAAGCGCACCAGGCGCTTCTGCGGCAGCGCGGCCAGGCCGTTGAAGACGAAGTCCAGATAGCTGATGTGGTTGCTCACCAGCACCGCACCGCCGGAGCGGGGGATGTTCTCCGAACCCTCGCAGTCGATCTTCAGGTCCCACGCCTTGAACATCGTGCGGGCGAGACCGATGACGGGACGATAGACGAGCTCAGCCATGGATGGGGACGGACCCTTCTCTTTGCCTGGGAAGGGACTCCCAGCGGGAAGTTACGCAGCCGTAGGTTTAACGGCTTGCCGCAGATCGTGCCTGAAGAACGGACGCAGGGCCAGCCCTGGTGCCCGTGTACGGCGAGATCCTCGTCACGTCAGCCGTTCGCACCACCCGGGTCTGATGCCCGGTCAGTCCGCGCGGACCGCCACGCGCCGGATGAGCAGATACGCCTCGCACCCCAGGCAGTAGCCGAACGCGGCGTTGAGGAAGGCGGCGGCGAGCGCGGCCCCGGTGGCCGCCAGCCCCAGCCACAGCGGCCCCGCGGTGTAGCCGACCAGCCCCACGACGGCGAAGACGAGCCCGACCGCCTGGGCGAACTGCGGCGGCTGGGGCGCCTCGAACTCCGTCGGTGGCCCGAGCCGCGGGCGTACGACTCTCCGGAACAGCCATCCGTACGGTGAACGCGTCACGCCACCGGCCGCGCCCAGCGCGAAGGCCAGCAACTGCCAGGCCAGCAGCCAGGCGCTGCCGGTGACCAGGACCACGGCCAGCACAACGGTCGTCACGGCCGCCCCGAAGCGCGGGCCCCTCACATCAATGTCCATGAATCAAGCATTCCGCACGACAATCGGATCGGGGAGCCGGGAATCTTTGCGGTCTGGTGAACGCTGGAGCAGACGATGACGGGAATTGTGGTGTGCGTGGCCGTGCTCGCGCTGGCGAGCGCGTACGGAGTGCTGCACCGGCGACGGAGCGGGAGGGTGAGAGTGCGCGGGCGGGACGAGGGAAAGCGGCTCGGCGCGGCCGAGTTGGGCCAAGGGCTCGGCGAGCGGGCGACGCTCGTCCAGTTCTCCAGCGCCTTCTGCGCTCCCTGCCGGGCCACGAGGCGGGTCCTCGGCGAGGTGGCCGGCATGGTTCCGGGCGTGAACCACATCGAGATCGACGCCGAGGCGCACCTCGACCTCGTGCGCGAACTCGACATCCTCAAGACGCCCACCGTCCTGATCCTCGACGCCGGCGGACGGGTCGTGCGGCGAGCCACCGGCCAGCCCCGCAAGGCCGACGTCATCGCGGCGCTGGGGGAGGCGGTTTGACGGTTGTGTCCACGACGGTGACGTGCCTCCCGGATGCCGGGACGCACTTGACTGCGCGTACCACCTATCGTCAGCCTGACCGTATGCCCCCGGAACTCCTTCTCTTCGAGCGTGTCCACGTGGATCTGGCCCGCACCGCGAGTGCCTGCTGTCCGGCGTGCTGAGCACCCACGGACCCCAGGTCACCTCTCCCAGAAGGACCATCGCATGAGGGCCACGCCCGACCTCGTCACCCATCGGCTCGCCTCCCCGGACCTGCTCCGCTCCGTCTTCCGGCGGCACGCCGCCGGAGTCGCCGTGATCACCGCGCTGGGCGGCGGCAGGCCGGTCGGCTTCACCGCCACTTCCCTCACCTCCGTCTCCGCCGAGCCCCCGCTCGTCTCCTTCGGCATCGGCGTGGGCTCCTCCAGTTGGCCCGTCGTCTCGGAGGCCGAGCACGTCGGCGTGCACATACTCGGCGAGCACCAGGAGGACCTGGCCGGCACCTTCGCCACGAGCGGCGCCGACCGGTTCGGGCCACCGACCAGCTGGCGCGAGGGCCCCGAGGGGGTGCCCCTTCTGGACGACGTCCTCGCCTGGCTGGTCTGCCGCGTGGTGGCCCGGGTGCCCGCCGGGGACCATCGCATCGTCCTCGCCGAGGTCGTCCTCGGCGACCCCTCGGGTGCCGGACGCCCCCTCCTGTACCACCAGGGCCGGTTCAACGGCCTCCGCGACTGAGTCGCCCTCGGCGGACCCGGTGGCCGAGTCGCCCGCCCGGCCGGTTACACAGCGTTGTCAAGGTCACAGTTCAAAGCGCTTGCTTAGCGGGCATTCACTCGATGTACTGGTGAGTAATATTTCGTTCGGAGCGTGGGGTCGCCCCGACCGGGATCGGCCGCTTCAGGCGCCTATGCTGCCTGCAAGAAGGCAGCCCAGAAATGACGATGCAGTAGGAGAGCCGGCGTGAGCTTGAGGATCGTTGTCACTGTGAAGTACGTGCCCGACGCCACTGGCGACCGGCACTTCGCCGATGACCTGACCGTCGACCGGGACGACGTGGACGGTCTGCTCTCCGAGCTCGACGAGTACGCGGTCGAGCAGGCGCTGCAGATCGCGGAGAACGCGGACGACGCCGAGGTCACCGTCCTGACGGTGGGCCCGGAGGACGCCAAGGACGCGCTGCGCAAGGCGCTGTCGATGGGCGCCGACAAGGCGATCCACGTGGAGGACGACGACCTGCACGGCACGGACGCCATCGGCACCTCTCTGGTGCTGGCCAAGGCGATCGAGAAGGCCGGCTACGACCTGGTGATCTCCGGCATGGCCTCCACCGACGGCACCATGGGTGTCGTCCCCGCGCTGCTGGCCGAGCGTCTGGGCGTGCCGCAGGTGACCCTGCTGTCCGAGGTCTCGGTCGAGGACGGCACGGTCAAGGGCCGCCGGGACGGCGACGCCGCCTCCGAGCAGCTCCAGGCGTCTCTTCCGGCGGTGGTCTCGGTGACCGACCAGTCGGGCGAGGCCCGCTACCCGTCCTTCAAGGGCATCATGGCGGCCAAGAAGAAGCCGGTGGAGTCCTGGGACCTGTCCGACCTGGACATCGAGGCCGAGGAGGTCGGTCTCGAGGGTGCCTACACCACGGTCGAGGCCGCGGCCGAGCGCCCGGCGCGCAGCGCGGGCACGATCGTCAAGGACGAGGGCGAGGGCGGCAAGCAGCTCGCTGAGTTCCTCGCGAGCCAGAAGTTCATCTAAGGGATCGACTCCCTTACCGTCCCGCAGACTTCGCAATCCGCAAGGAGATCCGTTCCCATGGCTGAAGTTCTCGTCTACGTCGACCACGTGGACGGTGCCGTCCGCAAGCCCACGCTGGAGCTGCTGACGCTGGCCCGCCGCATCGGCGAGCCGGTCGCCGTCGCCCTCGGCCCCGGCGCCGAGAACACCGCCGCCGCGCTCGCCGAGCACGGCGCGGTCAAGGTCCTCACGCACGATGCATCCGAGTACGCCGAGTACCTGGTCGTGCCGAAGGTGGACGCCCTGCAGGCCGCCCACGAGCTGGTGTCCCCGGCCGCCGTGCTGGTCCCGTCCTCCGCGGAGGGCAAGGAGATCGCCGCGCGTCTGGCGCTGCGCATCGGCTCGGGCATCATCACCGACGCCGTCGACCTCGAGGCCGGCGACGAGGGCCCGGTGGCCACCCAGTCGGTGTTCGCCGCCTCCTTCACCACCAAGTCCCGTGTCAGCAAGGGCACCCCGGTCATCACCGTGAAGCCGAACTCGGCCGCCGTGGAGGCCGCCCCGGCCGCGGGCACGGTCGAGGCCCTGTCGGTGACCTTCTCCGAGAAGGCGACCGGCACGAAGATCACCGGCCGTACGCCGCGTGAGTCCACGGGCCGTCCGGAGCTGACCGAGGCCGCGATCGTGGTCTCCGGCGGCCGTGGTGTGGGCGGTGCGGAGAACTTCGCGCTCATCGAGACCCTCGCCGACTCCCTGGGCGCGGCCGTCGGCGCCTCGCGTGCCGCCGTCGACGCCGGCTGGTACCCGCACACCAACCAGGTCGGCCAGACCGGCAAGAGCGTCTCGCCGCAGCTGTACATCGCCACCGGCATCTCCGGCGCGATCCAGCACCGCGCCGGTATGCAGACCTCGAAGACCATCGTGGCGATCAACAAGGACGCCGAGGCCCCGATCTTCGACCTGGTCGACTACGGCGTGGTCGGCGACCTGTTCGAGGTCGTCCCGCAGCTCACCGAGCAGATCAAGGCCCGCAAGGGCTGAGCGACTCCAGGGCTGGGAGGCCCCCGCGACCGCACCGGGGCGGTCGCGGGGGCCTTCGTCGTCCCCGGGTTGCCGGTGAGGGGCAGTTGGTGCACGAGACGGTGTTGACCGGCGGCAAGAGCCATGGATAGCTTCGCTCTACGGATTGTTGATTCCGTGGAGTGGAAAGCGGAAGGGGTGTGGAATGGTCCAGGGCCGGCAGGAGCGGGTGTCGACGAGCCTCGCGCGTGCCGTCGGCGAGGAGATCAGTGCCTCCCTCGCCCCGGTGGACGCCGAGTTGGCCCGCCGCTACCCGGGCGACCCCGGCACCCGCCAGCCCGTCCACACGGTCTACGTCCCCGGTGACGTCTTCGCCGCCGACACCGTGCGCTCCTGGGGCGAGAAGGCCCTCGCCGCCCTCGACGAACACGCCCCGGACGCCGCCTCGTTCGCCTCCATCCTCGGTCTCGGCGACGAACTCGCCGAGCCGGTCCACGACCGCGTCCGCGCCAAACTCGAGCGCGAGCCGATCGAAGACCTGCGCGTCGACTTCGAGGACGGGTACGGGCCGCGCCCCGACGCCGAGGAGGACCAGGCGGCCGCCCGCGCGGCACGGCTGGTCGCCCGGGCGTACCGGGAGGGCACCGCGGCCCCGTACATGGGCATCCGCATGAAGTGCATGGAGGCGCCGGTACGCGACCGGGGCATCCGCACGCTCGACATCTTCCTCACCGGACTGGTCGAGGCCGGCGGGCTGCCGGACGGGCTCGTGCTGACGCTGCCGAAGGTGACCTACCCGGAGCAGGTCACCGCCATGGTGCGGCTGCTGGAGGCGTTCGAGAAGGCGCACGGGCTCGATGCGGGGCGCCTCGGCTTCGAGATCCAGATCGAGACCAGCCAGGCCGTCCTCGCCGCCGACGGCACCGCCACCGTCGCCCGCATGATCCACGCCGCCGACGGCCGCGCCACCGGACTCCACTACGGCACCTTCGACTACAGCGCCTGCCTCGGTGTGTCCGCCGCCCACCAGGCGAGCGACCACCCGGCCGCCGACCACGCCAAGGCGGTCATGCAGGTGGCGGCGGCGGGCACCGGCGTCCGCGTGTCGGACGGCTCCACGAACGTCCTGCCCGTCGGCCCGACCGAGCAGGTCCACGACGCCTGGCGGCTGCACTACAGGCTCACCCGGCGGGCGCTGGCCCGTGCCTACTACCAGGGCTGGGACATGCATCCGGGTCACCTTCCCACCCGGTACGCGGCCGTCTTCGCCTTCTACCGGGAGGGCTTCCAGCAGGCCGCGGCACGTCTCGCCCGCTACGCCGACCGCACCGCCGGCGACGTCCTGGACGAACCGGCCACGGCCAAGGCGCTGAGCGGCTATCTGCTGCGGGGGCTGGACTGCGGCGCTCTGGACATGGGGGAGGTCACGCGGGCCACCGGCCTGACCCGGGCCGGCCTGGAGGGCTTCGCGGCGTCGAGGCGAGGGGACCTCACTGCCTCGGCGCAGTGACGGGCGCTGTGGCTTTTGCACTGGCATGCGGTCGCCGTCCCGGGCGGAACCTCAGTCGGCGGGCGGCAGTTCGCCCGAGCCCCTGGTGATCAGCCGGGTGGGAAGCTCGATGCGTTCCGGGGTGATGAGCGTGCCGTCGAGCTGGCGGAACAGGCGCTCGGCGGCCGTGCTGCCGAGGGCGGCGGAGTCCTGCGCGACGACCGTGACGCCGGGCTGGAGCAGGTCGGCCAGCTCGATGTCGTCGAAGCCGACCAGGGCGACCGGACGGCTGTGTGCGGCCAGGACACGGATGACGGTGACGGTCACGCGGTTGTTGCCCGTGAAGATCGCGGTGACGGGGGCGGGCCCTTCGAGCATCGCCTCGGCGGCCCGGCGCACCCGCTCGGGATCGGTGACGCCGAGGGACATCCAGGAGTCCTCCACGGGTATGCCCGCGTCCTCCATGGCGGCCCGGTAGCCGCGCAGCCGCTCGGCCGCGGTGTGGATGCGCGGCATGTCGCCGATGAAGCCGATCCGGCGATGGCCGTGCGCGATGAGGTGGGCGACTCCGTCCCGGGCGCCGCCGAAGCTGTCGGACAGCACCACGTCGGCGTCGATCCTCCCCGCGGGGCGGTCCACGAACACCGTGGCGACGCCCGCCCTGATCTCCGGCTCCAGATAGCGGTGGTCGTCACCCGCCGGGATGATGACCAGCCCGTCCACGCGGCGTGCGCACAGCGCCAGCACCAACTCCTGCTCCCGGTCCGGGTCCTCCGCGCTGGAGCCGTTGATCAGCAGGGCCCCGTGCGCCCGGGCGACCTCCTCGACGGCGCGGCTCAGCGGCCCGTAGAAGGGGTCCGCTAGATCCTCCAGGACCAGGCCTATGCTCGCGGTGCGGCCCTTGCGCAGCACCCGCGCGCTGTCGTTGCGCCTGAACCCCAGCGCCTCTATCGCCTCCTGGACCCGGCGCTCGGTGTCGGGGGTGACCCCCGGCTCGCCGTTGACCACACGCGACACCGTCTTCAGACCCACCCCTGCGCGTGCCGCGACGTCCTTCATGGTCGGACGGTTGCCGTAGCGGGTCCCGGCGTGGCGGTCTGCGGGGCGGCCGGTGCGACGGGCGGTCTCGGGCACGATGCGCTGTCCTG
The DNA here is from genome assembly GCF_042892355.1 of Streptomyces sp. NPDC001796. Classification (NCBI taxonomy): domain Bacteria; kingdom Bacillati; phylum Actinomycetota; class Actinomycetes; order Kitasatosporales; family Streptomycetaceae; genus Streptomyces; species Streptomyces sp. NPDC001796. Next base: position 503,627 of record NZ_JBIAUC010000003.1, read on the forward strand.
TCTGTAGTCCACGGAAGATGCGTCGGTCCCGGGCTCTACCGGGATTCCATGGGGTTGTATGAGGATGTGGCGTCGAGCATAGAACCTGGACAACGTTGTCAGATGCGGGAGAGACTGTCCACCGCACTCTCCGGCCCCGGCCTTCCCCAGGGCGCTCCCTGCCCGCTCGTGCCCGGCGCCCGGACCCCGCGGCGGCGACCGCACGCCGTACGCCGGGGCCGACACCACTCACGCATTGGGAGATCTGACACTGATGCACACCGACCTCGTGGCCGCGCTCGACATCGGCGGCACCAAGATCGCCGGAGCGCTGGTGGACGGCCACGGCCGGATCCTCCTGCGCGCGCAGCGCGCGACGCCCGCGCAGGAGGACGGCGACACCGTGATGGGGGTCGTCGAGGACGTCATACGGGAGCTGGCGGGCTCCCCGCTGTGGGGGCGGGCGCGTGCCGTCGGCATCGGCAGCGCGGGGCCGGTGGACGCCTCCGCGGGCACGGTGAGCCCGGTCAACGTACCGGGGTGGCGCGGCTATCCGCTGGTGGAGCGGGTCCGGTCGGCGACGGGCGGCCTGCCCGTCGAGCTGATCGGCGACGGCGTGGCCATCACCGCCGCCGAGCACTGGCAGGGCGCGGCTCGCGGGCATGACAACGCGCTGTGCATGGTGGTGTCGACGGGGGTGGGCGGCGGTCTGGTCCTGGGCGGGCGGCTGCACCCCGGCCCGACGGGGAACGCCGGCCACATCGGGCACATCAGCGTGGACCTGGACGGCGATCCGTGCCCGTGCGGCTCGCGCGGCTGCGTGGAGCGCATCGCCAGCGGGCCGAACATCGCGCGCCGCGCCCTGGAGGGCGGCTGGCGGCCGGGGCCCGACGGGGACACCTCGGCCGCCGCGGTGGCCGAGGCCGCCCGTGCGGGTGACCCCGTGGCCGTGGCGTCCTTCGAGCGGGCCGCCCAGGCGCTGGCCGCGGGGATCGCCGCGACCGCGACGCTGGTCGAGATCGACATCGCGGTCATCGGCGGGGGAGTGGCCGGGGCCGGCGACCTCCTGTTCGCCCCCCTGCGCAAGGCCCTGACCGACTACGCCACGCTGTCCTTCGTCCAGCGCCTGACGGTGGCGCCGGCGCTGATGGGCACGGACGCGGGCCTGGTGGGCGCGGCCGCCGCGGCTCTGTCGAAGGGCACGGACGCCACGGCTGCCGGGGTGTGAAGCCGGAGAGCCCTGCCGGGGTCGGTTGCGTGACTCCGGCGTCCTTCGGCAGTTGAACAGGGCATGAAAAAGCGCAGCATGCTCGCCATCGCCTCCCTCGCCACCGGATTCGTCGTGGCCGCCGTCAGCCCCTCCCATGCCGCCGACCACGACAGGCTCGGCGATCTGAACGTCAAGGACACCCTCGGCGCCGTCGACCACACCCTCGGCCAGGACAGCCTGGCGGTGGACGACGACGCCCTGGGACACGACGGCTGAGGGGGAGTCGACGTCGCGGCGCCGGAGCCCCTGGACGGTGGGGGCCCGGCGCCGCGGTGTGCGGAGCCCGGCGGCCGCGGCGGTGGTGACCTCGGCCACGCCGAGGCGCCCTCATCAGCGCCGGGTTTCCGTGGCAGGGTGGAGCGGGCAAGCCCCAGGGGGCCAACAGAAGAGGGGGAACCGTGACCGTCGTCTGGATCAACGGTGCGTTCGGTGCGGGGAAGACGACCACCGCACGGGAACTGATCGAACTGATCCCGAACAGCACGCTCTTCGACCCCGAGGTCATCGGCGCAATGGTCACCCATCTGCTGCCGCCGAAACACCTCGCCGAGGTCGGCGACTTCCAGGACCTGCCGATCTGGCGACGGCTCGTGATCGACACCGCGGCCGCGATGCTCGCCGAGCTCGACGGCGTCCTCGTGGTACCGATGACCCTGCTGCGCCAGGAGTACCGTGACGAGATCTTCGGCGGCCTCGCCGCCCGGCGCATCCCCGTACGCCATGTCCTCCTCGCTCCGGCCGAAACGATCCTGCGTCAGCGCATAGCCGACCGGGAGGTCCCGCCCGACCTCCCCGACGGGGAGATGCGAATCCGCCAGTGGTCGTACGACCACATCGAGCCCTATCGCACCGCCCTCGCCGCCTGGCTCGCCGCCGACGCGCATCCCGTCGACACCAGCGCCCTCACCCCGCACGAGGCCGCCCTGCGGATCGCCGAGGCCGTCCGGACCGGCCAGGCATCCGCCTGCGAGATCGTGCAGACACCCGAGCCGACCTCCGAGACCGTTGCCTCCGGAGTGCTTCTGTTCGACGAACGGGACCGCGTGCTGCTCGTCGACCCCACCTACAAGGCCGGGTGGGAGTTCCCCGGCGGAGTCGTCGAACCCGGCGAGGCGCCGGCCCGGGCGGGCATGCGCGAGGTCGAGGAGGAGACCGGGATCAGGCTGGAAGAGGTCCCCCGGCTGCTCGTCCTCGACTGGGAACCCCCCGTGCCGCCCGGCTACGGCGGCCTGCGCCTCCTCTTCGACGGGGGCCGCCTCGACAGCGCCGAAGCCGGCCGACTCCTGTTGCCCGGCCCGGAGCTGCGCGCCTGGCGGTTCGTCACCGAAGAGGAGGCGGCCGATCTGCTTCCGCCCGTGCGCTACGAACGGCTCCGCTGGGCACTGCGGGCGCGCGAACGCGGTGCCGCGCTGTACCTCGAAGCAGGGATTCCGCTCGGCTGAGAGCCGAGACCCGTCCGCCCTCGGACGGCGGCGGGAATTCTGAGAATTCCGATCCGCACAGCACCGAGCGGCGCGAGCGCATCCGCCTGGCCGGCGACGTGCCGTCCCCGATCGACCCGCCCTCGGGATGCCGCTTCCGCACCCGTTGCTGGAAGGCCCAGGACAAGTGCGCGACCGACGAGCCGCCGCTCGTTCGCCTCATGGGCAACCCCGAGGGACATCTGACGGCCTGCCACTTTCCCGAGGAACCGACGGCCGAGGCACGTGGCGAGGACAACGTCTTCGCCCCGGCGCTCACCGCGCTGGAGAAGTCACCGACCGAGAGGAGCTCCTGACCGGGGCCCCTGCCGAGCGCTTACGCCCGCGAGGCGCTCGGCGTGCGACGGGGCGGGCGTCTCGCGCCGCACCGGGACCGCCCGCCGACGCCCTTCGGGCACCACGCCGTGGACGTCGCCGCCCAACGGTTTCAGTTCGTCGCGTAGTTCCGCAGGAACAACGCCTCCGCGACCGACAGCCGCTCCAACTCCTCCGGGGACACACTCTCGTTGACCGCGTGGATCTGGGCCTCCGGCTCGCTCAGACCGATCAGCAGGATCTCCGCACCCGGGTAGAGCGACGCGAGGGTGTTGCAGAGCGGGATGGAGCCGCCCTGGCCCGCGTAACTCATCTCCTGACCGGGGTACGCGACCGCCATCGCCTCGGCCATCGCCGCGTACGCCGGGCTCGAGGTGTCCGCGCGGAACGGCTGACCCTGACCGATCTGCTCCGTCCGCACCCGGGCACCCCACGGCGTGTGCGTCTCCAGGTGGGCCTGGAGCAGCTTCGTCGCCTCGGCCGCGTCCATGCCCGGCGGCACCCGGAGACTGATCAGCGCCCGCGCGCTCGCCTGCACCGACGGGGTCGCACCGACGACCGGCGGGCAGTCGATGCCGAGGACGGTCACGGCCGGGCGCGCCCAGAGGCGGTCCGCGACCGACCCGGAACCGATCAGCCTCACCCCGTCGAGGACCTTGGCATCCTTGCGGAACTGCTCCTCGTCGTAACTGAGGCCCTCCCACGCAGACTCGCCGTCGAGTCCCTCCACGGTCGTCGAACCGTCCTCCGCGCGCAACGAGTCCAGCACACGGATCAGCGCGGCCAGCGCGTCGGGCGCCGCGCCGCCGAACTGACCGGAGTGCAGGTTGCCTTCGAGGGTGTCGATCTGGACGCGGACCAGCGTCATACCGCGCAGCGTGGTCGTCACGGTCGGCAGACCGGCGCGGAAGTTGCCGGCGTCGCCGATGACGATCGTGTCGGCCGCGAGGAGATCGGGATGCTCCTCGGCGTACCGCTCCAGGCCGCCCGTGCCCTGCTCCTCCGAACCCTCGGCGATGACCTTGACGTGCACGGGCACGCCGCCGTTCGCCTTGAGCGCGCGCAGTGCCAGCAGATGCATGATGACGCCGCCCTTGCAGTCGGCGGTGCCGCGCCCGTACCAGCGGCCGTCACGCTCGGTCAGCTCGAACGGCGGCGTGGCCCAGCCGGCCTCGTCCAGCGGCGGCTGTACGTCGTAGTGGGCGTAGAGCAGTACGGTCTTCGCGCCCTCGGGGCCCGGCAGGTAGCCGTAGACCGACTGCGTGCCGTCCGGGGTGTCGAGCAGCGCCACGTCCTGGAAGCCCTCGGCGGTGAGCGCGTCGGCGACCCACCGCGCGGCGCCCTCGCTCTCGCTCCTCGGGAACTGGTCGAAGTCCGCCACCGACTTGAAGGCCACCAGCTCGGTGAGCTCCTCCTTCGCCTTGGGCATCAGCGAGGCGACGGTCTCGGCGACCGGATTCGACGACATGGAAGCGCTCCTCGTGGGTTGCGACTCAGGTACCGATGAGTACCTCTGGTGTGTACGTGTGTGGGTGTGTACGGGCGGTCCTTCGGGCGTACGCGCATGCCGGCGCAGGGCGCATACGCTGCAGATCCTCCCACAGCGGTCTGTGAGGACGCGGCCGTAGGATGCGGGGGACAGATGCGGCAGGCGGCTTGATCGGGAGCAGTAGACCATCGTGAGCGGCGAGAACTCTTCGGCGGACGGCGTGCAGCGGGTGTGGGACGTCGTCGTGGTGGGCGCGGGACCCGCGGGGGCCTCGGCCGCCTACGCGGCGGCGGTCGCGGGACGCAGCGTGCTGCTGCTGGAGAAGGCCGAGCTGCCCCGCTACAAGACGTGCGGCGGCGGCATCATCGGCCCCTCGCGGGACGCCCTGCCGCCCGGCTTCGAGCTGCCGCTGCGCGACCGGGTGCACGCGGTCACCTTCTCGAACAACGGCCGCTTCACCCGCACCCGCCGCTCCAAGCAGATGCTGTTCGGGCTGATCAACCGGCCGGAGTTCGACCAGCAGCTCGTCGAGTACGCGCAGAAGGCGGGCGCCGAGCTGCGCACCGGGGCCACGGTGTCGCGGGTCGAGCAGCACGGCTCGGCGGTGCCGGACCGGCGCACGGTCGCCGTCGTCCTGCAGGGTGGTGAGACGCTGCTGGCCCGGGCCGTGGTGGGCGCGGACGGCAGCGCCAGCAGGATAGGAGCGCACGTCGGGGTGAAGCTGGACCAGGTGGATCTCGGCCTGGAGGCGGAGATCCCGGTTCCGGAGACCGTCGCCGAGGACTGGAAAGGGCGGGTCCTCATCGACTGGGGGCCGATGCCGGGGAGCTACGGCTGGGTCTTCCCGAAGGGTGACACGCTGACCGTGGGCGTGATCTCGGCGCGTGGTGAAGGCGCCGCGACCAAGCGGTACTTGGAGGACTTCATCGCTCGGCTCGGACTCGCCGGCTTCCGGCCGAGCGTCTCCTCGGGGCATCTGACCCGCTGCCGCGCCGACGACTCGCCGCTGTCGCGCGGGCGGGTGCTGGTGTGCGGGGACGCTGCGGGGCTGCTGGAGCCGTGGACCCGGGAGGGGATCTCGTTCGCGCTGCGGTCGGGGCGGCTGGCGGGAGAGTGGGCGGTACGGATCGCGGAGGCGCACGACGCGGTCGACACGCGCCGCCAGGCCCTGAACTACGCCTTCGCGATCAAGGCCGGCCTCGGCGTCGAGATGAGCGTCGGCAAGCGGCTGCTGAGCGTGTTCGAACGCCGCCCCGGTCTCTTCCACGCGGCGCTGACCGGTTTCCGGCCCGCCTGGAACGCGTTCAAGGACATCACGCAGGGCGCCACGTCCCTGGGAGAGATCGTCCGCAACCGCCCGATCGCCCAGCGCGCCCTGACCGCGCTGGACCGGGGGCCGACGGGCGGCGAGGTCAGCTCGTGACCGTGATCCGGAAGACGGGGTGGTCGGGGGCGATACGGCGCAGGTCGGTGTCGGGGGAGTCGGGGCCGACCCCGTTGAAGAACACGCCGACCTCGGCCTTCCAGCGTTTGAGGTAGGCGCGCAGCAGCGGGACCTTGTCGTCGTCGGTGACCTCGGTGGCGGTGAAGACGTCCACGTGCTTGCCGAGCCGGAGCTCGCCGCCGCCGGCGGCGCGCATGTTGTGGGTCCACTGGACGTGGCCGCGGGGGGCGAGAAGATACTGCTGCCCGTCCACGGTCAGCAGGTTGACGGGGGTGGTCCGCCACTCGCCGGTCTTGCGGCCGCGGACCGCGAGGACCCGGGAGCCCCAGACGCTGATGCCGCGGCGGGTCAGCCAGGCCACGGCGCGGTTGAAGACGTTGACGGTGAACCAGCCGGGCTTCTTGACGTGCGCGGACGGGGCGTCGGACATGACGGGGCTCCTGGGGGCCTGGAAGTGTGAGCGGTGCTCTCGCTTGAGAGCAGTGTGCTCGAGACCGGTGATCCAAAGCAAGAGCAGTGCTCTGTTTTTTGGGCAGCGCTCTCACCGCTCGGCCGGACGTGAGCCCGCCGCTCCCCTCCGAGCCCGCCGCTCACCTCAGAGTGCACTGCTCTCGTTTGTGTGCGCTGCTCCGCAATCGTGGCACACTGCCCAGCATGAACTTCCCCCAAGGAGCCCGCGCTCGCGCCCGCATGGAGGTAACCGCAGCCATCAAGGACGAGGCGCGCAGACAGCTCGCCGCGGGAGGCGCCGCCGCGCTCTCCCTGCGCGCCGTCGCCCGCGAGCTGGGCATGGTCTCCTCCGCGCTGTACCGCTACTTCCCCAGCCGCGACGACCTGCTCACCGCGCTCATCATCGACGCCTACGACTCCCTCGGTGAGGCCGCCGAGGCAGCCGACGCCGAGGCCGGTGACGCCGCCCCCGCTCGGCGCTGGGTCGCCGTGTGCGAGGCCGTGCGCGCCTGGGCGCTGGCGCATCCGCACGAGTACGCGCTCATCTACGGCTCGCCCGTGCCCGGATACTCCGCACCCCAGGCCACCGTCCCGGCCGCCTCCCGTGTCGGGGTCCTGCTGATCGGCATCGTCCGCGACGCGTACCGGCAGCGCGGTGTGGCCCGCACCCGGATCCCCGCCGAGCTCGAGCCCGAAGCCCGGCGCATGGCGCGCGAGCTGGCGCCCGACCTGCCGCCCGAGGCGGTCGCCGCCCTGGTCGCCGCCTGGGCGCAGTTGTACGGACTGGTGGGGTTCGAGCTGTTCGGGCAGTTCAACAACGTCGTGGAGGACCGCGCGACGTTCTTCCGGCACGCGGCGGCCCAGCTCGCGCACGGCGTGGGCCTGGTATTCCCGTAATGGGTCCGGTGTTCCCGTAGGCGTAGGCGTACTCCCCGGGGAGTACCCGTGATCACCTCGCCCGGTCGACGCCGTCCCCCGTCAGGGGCGTCTAGCGTGAACGGCATGGAGGAGCAGTACGCAGACGTCCCGTGGCGGTGGCACGGACCGCCGTGGTGGAGGCAGGAGCCGCGTGGCTCCGGCCTGCCCTGGCGCTCCACCCTGCTGTTCACCGCCTCGGTGGCCGTCGGCACGCACTTCTCCGCCCGCAACCAGCACGGCCACCGTGCGTCCCTCGACGTCCTCGCCTACGTGCTGGTCGTCGTCGCCTCGGGAGCGCTGCTGTGGCGGCAGCGGCATCCCGTGCCGGTCGTCTTCGTGACGGCCGCGGCGGCCATGGTGTACCTGGGCGCCGGATACCCGTACGGCCCGGTCTTCTTCACCGTCGCCGTCGGCTGCTTCAGCGCCCTCGCCGCCGGGCGCCGCGCCGCGGCGTGGACGGCTGCCGGGATGTTCTGGGCCGGGCACGTCCTGGTCGCGCACTGGCTGTACCGATGGCTGCCGCCGCCCGGGGACTCCGCGGCCTCCTGGGGGCAGGAACTGCTCATCTCCGCCTGGCTGGTGGCGATCGTGGCGATGGCGGAACTCGTGCGCATCCGGCGCGAGCAGTGGGCGCGTGAGCGGGCCGAACGGGCGCAGGCCGCGCGACGGCGCGCCGACGAGGAGCGGCTGCGCATCGCCCGTGAGCTTCACGACGTCCTCGCCCACAGCATCTCGGTGATCAACGTCCAGGCCGGCGTCGGCCTGGCGCTGCTGGACTCCGACCCGGAGCAGGCGCGTACGGCGCTGACCACCATCAAGGCCGCCAGCAAGGAGGCGCTCGGGGAGGTGCGCCAGGTGCTCGACAGCCTGCGCACGCCCGGGGACGTGCCGCGCGCGCCCGCGCCGGGGCTGGACCGGTTGCCGGAACTCGTCGAGCAGGCCGCGGGCGCCGGGCTGACGGTGACGGTCGACGGCGAGGCGCCGCGACTCGCGCCGGGCACCGATCTCGCCGCGTTCCGCATCGTGCAGGAGGCGCTCACCAACGTCGTACGCCACTCGGGGTCGCGGCACGCGCGCGTGCACATCGACGGCGCTCAGGGCGTGCTGCGCCTTCGCGTCGACGACGACGGCCCCGTGACGGGCGCCGAGGCGGGCGGGAGCGGGAACGGCCTGGCCGGGATGAGGGAGCGGGCGGCCGCGCTCGGTGGCACGATCGAGGCGGGCCCACGCGCGGACGGCGGTTTCCGGGTGCTTGCCGTCCTGCCGCTGCGGACATCGACCGAGGGGGCACTCGCGCACAGGGAGGACCGTTGATCCGCGTACTGCTCGCCGATGACCAGTCTTTGGTCAGGGCAGGGTTCAAGGCGCTGCTCGACGCCCAGCCGGACATCGAGGTGGCCGGGGAGGCGGCCGACGGCGAGGAGGCGTTGCGCACGGTGCGCGAGGCGCGGCCAGACGTCGTGTTGATGGACATCCGCATGCCGCTGCTCGACGGGCTCGCCGCGACCCGCCGGATCACTCAGGACCCGGACCTGGACGGTGTGAAGGTGGTCATGCTGACCACTTTCGAACTCGACGAGTACGTCTTCGAGGCGATCCGCTCCGGTGCCTCCGGCTTCCTCGTCAAGGACACCGAGCCGGAGGAACTCCTGCGCGCCGTACGGGCGGTGGTCGCCGGCGACGCCCTGCTCTCTCCGAGTGTGACCCGGCGGCTGATCTCCGAGTTCGCGGCCCGCTCCAAGGAGCCCGCGGCCACCGCGTCGCTCGCCGAACTCACCGAGCGGGAACGGGAGGTGATGGCCCTGGTCGGCATCGGCCTGTCCAATGAGGAGATCGCCCGCCGGCTCGTCGTGAGCCCGCTCACCGCGAAGACCCACGTCAGCCGCACCATGGTCAAACTGGGTGCGCGGGACAGGGCCCAACTGGTGGTGCTGGCCTACGAGTCGGGGCTGGTGCGACCGGGCTGGCTGGGCTGAGCGCCCACGCCGCGCCCGAAGCGGACGAGCACGCTGACGACGCGCACGGCGAACAGCACGGACGCCACCGCGATGCCCGGGACGACGAGCATGTGCCGCGTGCCGCCCGGCAGCCCGAAGGCGAAGGCGGGCCCCGCCACCACCCCGAACACCAGGGCGGCCGCGAACACCGCACTGCACAGGGCGTATCCGATCTCGACGGTGATCGCGTCGCGCTGCGCCTGTGTACGCCGGCCGCTCCCGGACGAACGCCCCCCGCGGTTCTCCATGTCCCGAGTCAAACAGGTGTGCGCCCGGCGGGGCAAGGAACCCCGCCGGGCGCACACGAGGAGGCGTCCCCCTAGTCGCGGACCGCCACCGGTTCCGCGTTCACCTCCTCCTGGAGGGACTTCGCGACCACCAGGGACCGCTGTGTCCGACGCGTGCGCAGACCCGAGAGGGTGATCAGCAGACCTGTCAGGGCGATGCCCGTTACCACGATCAGGCCGGGCCGGTAGCTGTCGAGGACGGCCTGCGCCGAGGGATGCGCGGGGGCGTTGGCGGTCACCACCGCGGTCACGACGGCGAGGAAGATCGCGCCGCCCACCTGGACCGAGGTGTTGAGCAGGCCCGACACCATGCCCTGTTCGTGGTCGTCGACGCCGTTCGTGGCCTGGATGTTGAGCGAGGGGAAGACCAGGGCGCAGGCCGCGCCGATGAGCAGCATGCTCGGCAGGATGGCCGCCGCGTACGCCGGGTGCAGGTTCACGCGGAGGAACAGGGCGTATCCGACGACCATGAGGGCGAAGCCCACCGCGATCAGCCGCTGGGTGCCGAAGCGGTCCACGATCGCGCCGACCTTCGTCGAGGACACGGCCACCAGTGCGCCGGCCGGGAGGAACGCGAGTGCCGTGTGCAGTGCCGACCAGCCGAGCAGCGACTGCATGTACAGAGTGACCAGGAACTGGAAGCCGACGTAAGAGCCGAAGAAGGCCATCGCCCCGAGCTGGGCGCGGACCTGGTTGCCGGAGCGCAGCACGCCGAGCCGGATGAGCGGTCCCGCGGAGCGCCGCTCGACCAGGACGAAGACGGTCAGGAGCGCGGCGACGGCGAGGAAGGACAGCAGCGTGCGGGCGGAGGCCCAGCCGACGTGCGGCGCCTCGACGACGGTGAAGACGAGCAGCAGCATCGACGCGGTGCCGAGGACGGCGCCGGGGATGTCGTAGCCGTTGTGGTCCTTCTCGCGTGCGCTGCGCGGCAGCAGCCTCAGGCCCGCGAGCAGGGCGAGCAGCGCGATCGGCGCGGGCAGCAGCATGGTGAGGCGCCAACTGGCCTCGGTGAGCAGGCCGGACAGCACCAGGCCCATGGAGAAGCCGGTGGCGGCGCAGGTGGTGTAGATCGACAGGGCGCGGTTGCGCAGCGGGCCCTCGGGGAACGTCGTGGTGATGATCGACAGGCCCGCCGGTGCGGTGAACGCGGCGCTCAGGCCCTTGATGAACCGGCTGGCGATCAGCAGCGGACCGGAGTCGACGAGCCCGCCGAGCAGCGAGGCGAGCGCGAAGACGCCCAGCGCCACCAGGAAGACCTGGCGCCGGCCGAGCAGGTCGGCGGTGCGTCCGCCGAGGAGGAGCAGCCCGCCGTAGCCGAGGATGTAGCCGCTGACGATCCACTGGAGCGTCGACGTCGTCAAATGGAGGTCGGTCCCGATGGACGGCAGGGCGACGCCGACCATGGACACGTCCAGTGCGTCGAGGAACATCGCGGCGCAGAGCACCAGCAGGGTGCCCCACAGCCGGGGGGTCCAGCGTCCTTCGAACGCGGGTGTGGTGAGCGGAGAGGTCATGCCAAGAGACTTTCATGCATCTGCATCCAATGCAAGCGCATTTAATTCAGATGCATGAAAGCCGGTTCTCTGCTACGGTGCGGCCATGGCTGCCAAGGACGAGGCGGACACTCCCGATCGGGCGCTGGTGGACCAGTGGCGCGACATCCTGGCGCTGCACGCCCGCACCCAGTGCGAGCTCGACCGCGCCCTGCACCAGCACGGCCTGTGCGCCAGCGACTTCGAAGTGCTGGACGTGCTGTCGGACGGGCCGGGGCCGGCGGCGGACGGCTCCTACCGCGTCCAGGAGATCTCCGAGCGGGTCCACCTCAGCCAGAGCGCGCTGTCACGGTTGATCGCCCGCCTGGAGAAGGACGGTCTGGTCGAGCGCGCCCTGTGCGCCGAGGACCGGCGGGGTGTGCGGGTGACGCTCACCGACAAGGGCCGCGCCCTGCACGGCGAGGTGCGGCCGGTGCAGCGCGCGGTGCTGACGAAAATGCTCAGCCCCAGGTGACGGCGGACCTCTCGCGCCACAGCGTGGCGAGGGAGGCGTCACCGGTCACCTCCCGGAACGGCAGCCGGTTCCACAGCGACAGATACAACCCCGCGGCGGGACCGGCCACTTCGCAGTCGGCGCCGCCGCTCCCGCCCCGCTCGGTCACGGGCGGCTCGCCCGACAGCCGTACGGTCCACACCGCGCCGTCGGCGTCCGTCGCCCGCACCCGCAGCACCCGCGGCTCCTCGCTGCGGACCCTGCTCTTGGCACGGGCGTGGAAGCCGCGCAGCAGCTCGTCGATGCCGTCCACCGCGAACTCCCGGCCGATCGCGATGGACGTACCGCCGCGCGCCGACTCGGCGTCGATCCGGTGCACGGTCGTCTCGTGCGCCTGCCGCCGGGCCCAGAAGGCCAGTGGCGAGGGCGCGGGCAGGAAGTGCCAGCACCGGACGTCGGGCGCGGCGGTGGAGAGGGTGTCGACGAGGTACCGGTGCCCCTCCCGGAACCAGGCCGTCAGCTCCGTCCCGTCGAGGTCCGGCAGCCCGCCGTCCGGGTGGTAGGAGGTGTGCCCCTCGGCGACGAAGGCCGCCGCCCAGCGGTGCACCACGCCGGTGTGCCGCAGCAGATCCCGCACCTGCCAGCCCGGGCAGGTCGGCACCTTCGCCTCGGTACCCGCCTCCTCGGCCGCAGCGGCCAGCAGCCGGCCCTCCCGGTCCACGGCTCGCACGAACTCGGCAGTCTCCATGGGGGCCAGTGTGCCGGATGATGCGCGCTCCAGGGCGAGAGCGCCCCATGTGCCAAGGGCCCCCGGCCTGTGTGCCGTCCTCGACGGCCTCTTCCGCTCACAGGCGGCCGGCGGTCGCGCGGCGCGCCCCGTAGGCGATCGCGGCGGCGACGGCCGCGAGGGCCGCCACGCTGGTGAGCGCGGTGGGCAGCGAGAACCAGTCGGCCATGAACCCGATGGCGGGCGGGCCGAGGAGCATGCCGCCGTAACCGAGTGTCGAGGCCACCGCGACTCCGCCGGGGCCCGCGAGCGCACCGGCGCGCTCCACGGCGACCGGAAAGAGGTTGGCGAGGCCCAGCCCGGTGACGGCGAAACCGAGCAGGGCCGCCCACACCGACGGCGCGAGCGAGCCGAGCAGCATGCCGGCCGACGCGGTGGCGCCGCCGGCCACCACCGTACGGACCCGCCCGAGCCGTTCCAGGAGCGTGGTGCCGCTGATCCGGCCCACCGTCATGGCGAGCGCGAAGCAGGAGTATCCGGCCGCCGCCACCCCGGGGTGGGCGCCGAGGTCCTGTTCCAGGTGCAGCGCGCCCCAGTCCGCCAGCGCGCCCTCACCGTAGGCGGTGCACAGCGCGATCAGACCGAACACGGTGACCAGGCCCCGCGTGCGGGTGCCGGGACGGTGCGGCGCGGTGTCCTCGGGCCGCGCCCTGTCAGGCGGTTCCGGAGGCCGCTGACGCAGCAGCGTCGGCCCGGCGGCGGCGGTCACGAGCAGGCCCGTCACGGTCAGCCCGAGCAGGTGCCTGGTGGGCGACAGCGATCCCGCGACCAGCCCGCCGAGCCCGGCGCCCACCATGCCGCCCAGGCTGAACGCGGCATGGAAGCTGGGCATCACCGGCCGTCGCAGTGCGGCCACCAGGTCGACGGCGGCGCTGTTGAACGCGACGTTGATGCCTCCGTACGCCATCCCGAAGACCAGCAGAACGGCGCCGAGCGCCGGTGCGGAGTGGGCGAGCGGGGGCAGGGCCACGCTCAGCGACAGCAGGACCGCACAGACGACGGTCACCGGGTGGCTGCCGAACCGGCGGCAGAGCCGGCCGGTGAGCGTCATGGTGATCACCGCGCCCGCGGACACTCCGAGCAGCGCGAGCCCCATGGCGCTCGCCGACGCGCCCGCCTGCTCCTTGACGTCGGGGATACGGACGACCCAACCGGCGAAGACGAATCCGTCGAGGGCGAAGAAGGCGGTGAGGGCGACCCGGAGCCGGGTGAGGTCGCTGCCTGGCACGCCTTTGTGCAGGACTGATTTGTTTATGAGCGGCACAAAATGAGGCTAGGAGAGTTCTCCTGGGCCGGGCAAGACGATGGCGGACACCGGCCGAGCCGGGCGTCGCACGCGCCGGAACGGGGAGTCCGGTAGGCGGGCGGCCCCGAGCCTGCCGAACAGAACGTCTCACGCGCGAACTTTCGTGGCCGTAGGCACCCTTGACAGTGTGCGCACTGTTTCGCGACGTTTGATCCTTGCCGAACGTTCCCGTCCCGGTCCTCGATCGTGGAACGAGCGCGTACACGGCGTGGGCCGGCAGGGGCCCGAAGCAGTGACAGGACGCGGACAGCGTCACAGGGGGGAGCGGTCGTCCGATGCGATCCACGAGCAGATCCATGAGTAGTCTTCACCACGCCTTGCCGGGCTGTGCCGTCACCGGCACGTTCCTCGCGGAGCCTGCGCAAGGGCGGTTGATGTGAGGTGGACGTCACCATTCACCGGCCGCACGAGCTGAGCGACGCGCTCCGCGGGGCCTGGCACCGGGCCATGGACGCGTCGCCCGAATACGCCAACCCCTTCCTGGCACCCGAGTTCGCGACCGGTATCGGCCGGTATCGCGGTGGGGCACGGGTGGCGGTGCTGCGCGAGAACGGGGAACCCGTCGGATTCCTCCCGTACGAGCGCAACGCCCTGGGCGTGGGCCGGGCCATCGGTCTCGGACTGTCCGACTGCCAGGCGCTCGTGCACCGACCCGGGATCTCCTGGGACGCGCGGGACCTCCTGGAGGCCTGCGGGCTGTCCATCTTCGAGTTCGACCATCTCGTCGAGGAGCAGAAACCCTTCGGCCGACACGTCACGGGGACGTTCGCCTCACCGGTGATCGATGTGAAGCCCGGCGACGGCGACTACCCGCACTGGCTGCGCGGCACGTATCCGGGGCTGGCCAAGACGGTCCTGAAGAAGGAGCGCCGTGTGGGGCGTGACGTCGGCGAGGTGCGGTTCGTCTTCGACGAGCGCGATCCGCGGGCGCTGCGCACGCTGATGCAGTGGAAGTCCGCCCAGTACCGCCGGACCGGACGGATGGACCGGTTCTCGCGGCCGTGGATCGTCGACCTGGTGGACCACCTCTCCCGCCTTCGCGAGGAGCACTTCACCGGCGTGCTGTCCGTGCTGTACGCGGGCGACCGGCCGATGGCCGCCCACTTCGGGCCCAGGTCCAGCACGGTGCTCGCTGCCTGGTTCACCGCCTACGATCCCGAACTGCACTACTACTCGCCCGGGTTGATGATGCACCTCCGGCTGGCCGATGCGGCGGCCCGGCACGGTGTGACGCTCGTGGATCTGGGGCGGGGCGACAAGGAGTACAAGGACTGGCTCAAGACCCGGGAGTTGCGGGTGGGCGAGGGGTTCGCCACCCGCCCCCACCCGGTGGCTGCGGCCTACCGGCTGTGGCGCAGGCCCGTGCGCGGCCTGCGCAACACGGTCCTGGCCCACCCCGAGCTGCGGAAACCGGCCGACCGGCTGCTGAAGACGGTCGGCACCCTGCGCACGTCGGGCGCGGCGGACTCCGGCAGAGGGCGACCCCGAGCGCGCTGAGGGGCGTCCCGCTCCCGGCACCGCGTGTCCGCCGTGCCGGGAGTCCGCCGGATCCGGTCCAGGCCGACGCGTCCGCTCAGACCGCCGGCGCCGGGTAGGTCGGGTACTCCACGCCGGAGACGTGCTGGACGACCCGGATGACCTGGCAGGAGTAGCCGAACTCGTTGTCGTACCACAGGTAGAGGATCGCGTTGTCGCCATCGACCTTGGTGGCGCCGGCGTCGACGATCGAGGCGTGGCGCGAGCCGATGAAGTCGCTCGAGACGGCGTCGGGGGCGCTGATGAAGTCGATCTGGCGCTTGAGGGGCGAGGTCAGCGACACGTCACGGAGGTGGGTGAGGACCTCGTCGCGGGTGGTCTCGCGGGCGAGTCGCAGGTTGAGGATCGCGATGGAGACGTCCGGCACCGGGACGCGGATCGAGCTGCCGGTGATCCTCGCCTTGAGGTCGGGCAGTGCCTTGGCGACGGCCGAGGCGGCACCGGTCTCGGTGATGACCATGTTGAGCGGCGCAGAGCGGCCGCGGCGGTCGGACTTGTGGTAGTTGTCCAGCAGGTTCTGGTCGTTGGTGAACGAGTGGACCGTCTCCACGTGCCCGCGCAGCACGCCGAACTCGTCGTCCATCGCCTTCAGCGGCGGCACGATCGCGTTGGTGGTGCAGGACGCGCAGGACAGGATCCGCTCGTCCGGCTTGATCATGTCGTGGTTCACACCATGGACGATGTTGGGCACGTCGCCCTTGCCCGGGGCGGTCAGGACGACCTTGTCGATACCGGGACGCAGGTGCTTCGACAGGCCCTCGCGGTCACGCCACTTGCCGGTGTTGTCGATGAGGATGGCGTCCTTGATGCCGTACGCCGTGTAGTCGACCTCGCTCGGATCCTCGGCGTGGATCACCTTGATCTCGTTGCCGTTGGCCACGATCGTGCCGTTCGCCTCGTCGACGGTGATCGTGCCGTGGAACTGGCCGTGGATGGAGTCGCGGCGCAGCAACGAGGCGCGCTTGACGAGGTCCTGGTCACCACCGCCGCGTATGACGACGGCGCGCAGTCGCAGCCCGTTGCCGGAGCCGGCCTTCTCGATGAGCAGGCGGGCGAGCAGGCGCCCGATGCGGCCGAACCCGTAGAGGACGACGTCACGCGGCTCACGGCACTCGATCTTGTTCGCCCCCGTGGCGCCGGCGACGGCTTCGGCGGTGAACTCCGCCACCGACAGACCCCGGTCGTCGGCCTTGTACGTGGCGGCGAGCATGCCGATGTCGATCTGGGAGGGGCCGAGATCGAGGGCGGTGAGCGCCTGGAGGAACGGCAGCGTCTCGGTGACCGAGAGCTCCTCCCCGGCGATCTGCCGGGCGAACCGGTGGGTCTTGAGGATGCTGACCACCGACTTGTTCACCAGGGAGCGACTGTGAAGGAGGACTGTGACGTCCCGCTCCCGGTGCAGTCTCCCGATGATCGGGATCATCGACTCCGCGATCTCCTCGCGGTGCTTCCAGCTGGTGAACGAGTCGTCATTGACAGTCACAGTCTTATCTTTCGAGCTAGGCGGCGCTCATATGCTAACCCCTGTCGTTCGATTATCGGCGACGGGTCGGCACCCCACCCTCACCTGGTGTCCTACAGTGACTACCAACCGTTCCGGCGACTCAGACCCGTGAGGTAATCGCGAACCATGCCGACCCAGACGTTTGAGTTCCAAGTAGAGGCCCGTCAGCTGCTGCAGCTGATGATCCACTCGGTCTACTCGAACAAGGATGTCTTCCTGCGCGAGCTCGTCTCCAACGCCTCCGACGCGCTGGACAAGCTGCGCCTCGCCGCGCTGCGGGACGACACGCTCGACGCCGATGTGTCCGACCTGCACATCGAGATCGAGATCGACAAAGACGCCCGCACCCTCACCGTGCGGGACAACGGCATCGGCATGTCGTACGACGAGGTCGGGCAGCTCATCGGCACCATCGCCAACTCCGGCACGGCCAAGTTCCTCAAGGAGCTCAAGGAGGCCGAGGACGGGGCCGGAGCCGAGGGGCTCATCGGACAGTTCGGTGTCGGCTTCTACTCCGGTTTCATGGTGGCGGACGAGGTGACCCTGGTGACCCGCCGCGCCGGCGAGAGCCAGGGCACCCGCTGGACGTCCCGCGGCGAGGGCACGTACACGCTGGAGAAGGCCGACGACGCGCCGCAGGGCACCGCGGTCACCCTGCACCTCAAGCCGGCGGACCCGGACAACCAGCTCCACGACTACGCCTCCGAGTGGAAGATCAGGGAGATCGTCAAGCGGTACTCCGACTTCATCACCTGGCCGATCCGGCTGGTCTCCCGGGCGGCCGCGGCAGAGGGCGAGGAGACCGCGCGCGAACCCGAGACGCTGAACTCGATGAAGGCCCTGTGGGCGCGCTCGCGCGAGGAGGTGTCCGACGACGAGTACCACGAGCTGTACAAGCACATCGGCCATGACTGGCGGGATCCGCTGGAGACGATCCGGCTGCAGGCGGAGGGCACCTTCGAGTACCAGGCCCTGCTGTTCCTCCCGTCGCACGCCCCGCACGACCTGTTCACGCAGGGCTTCAGGCGCGGGGTGCAGCTGTATGTGAAGCGCGTCTTCATCATGGACGACTGCGAGGCGCTGCTGCCGCCGTACCTGCGCTTCGTCAAGGGTGTCGTCGACGCGGCGGACCTCTCGCTCAACGTGTCCCGCGAGATCCTGCAGCAGGACCGCCACATCCGGATGATGCAGCGCCGGCTGACGAAGAAGGTCCTGTCCACGGTCAAGGACATGATGACCGGTGCCCCGGACCGGTACGCCACCTTCTGGCGGGAGTTCGGCGCCGTCCTGAAGGAGGGGCTGGTCACCGACCCCGACAACCGCGACACGATCCTTGCCGTCTCCTCGTTCGCGACCACGCACGGCGACGACGAGCCGACCACGCTGAAGAGCTATGTGGAGCGGATGCAGGACGGGCAGGAGGACATCTACTACATCACCGGTGAGTCCCGGCAGAGCATCGAGAACTCCCCGCACATGGAGGCGTTCCGGGACCGCGGCATCGAGGTGCTGCTGCTCACGGACCCTGTCGACGAGGTATGGGTCGACGCCGTGGGCGAGTACGAGGGCAAGGCGTTGCGGTCCGTCACCAAGGGCGAGATCGACCTCGGCGCGCGGGGGGACGAGAAGGGCGACGACGAGCGGGAGAAGCAGGCCGAGGAGTTCGCGGGTCTGCTCGGCTGGATGAAGGAGCAACTGGACGAGGACATCAAGGAGGTGCGGCTGTCGTCGCGCCTCACCGTGTCGGCGGCCTGCATCGTCTCCGACGCACAGGACCTGACCCCGGCCCTGGAGAACATGTACCGGGCGATGGGCCAGGAGGTGCCGCGCACCAAGCGGATCCTGGAACTCAACCCCGACCACGCGCTCGTGAAGGGCCTGAACCAGGCGTACAAGGAACGCGAGGACCGCACCGTGCTCGCCGAGACCACCGAACTGCTGCACGGTCTGGCGGTGCTCGCCGAGGGCGGCCAGCCCAAGGAGCCCGCGCGTTTCGTGAAGCTGGTGGCGGACCGCCTGGAGCGCACGCTGTAGCTCCGGCCGGACATCGGGAGTTCGGGGCGCATCTCGCCGACGGCGGCGGCCCACTCGCCGGGCGAGGTGACGTCGAGACGGCGGCTGTGCGCCTGGCCCCCCTTGGCGCGGATCGCCTCGGCCACCCGGTGAACGGCCTCCGCGTCGACATCGGTGACGACGACGGACGCCCCCTCCGCGGCAAGGCGGTGGGCGGTGGCCTCGCCGATGCCGGAGCCGGCCGCGGTGAGCAGGGCGGTGCGGCCCGCGAAGCGAGCGGAGGCGACGGTCACGGAGCGTCTCCGGGGCGTGCGGTGGAACCGCGCAGCACCAGGTGCGGCTCGGTGGGTACGACCACGTCTCCTGGCGGCGTGCCCTGGATGGCGGCGACGAGGGCGTCGACGGCGGCTGTTCCCAGCTCGTACAGGGGCATGGCCACGGTCGTCAGCGGCGGGTGGAGGTGCCCGGCGACGGGCAGGTCGTCGTTGCCGACCACCGAGATGTCCTCGGGAATCCGAAGCCCCAGGCTCCGGATCGCGCCCATCGCGCCGATGGCCTGGGCGAGTGAGCTGGTGTAGAGCGCGGTGACCGGGGGGTGCGGGTCGCCGTCGGCGGGCAGGAGCAGTTCCAGTGCCGCGGACACACCGCCGTCCTCGGTGAAGTCGCCGGAGGCGACGGGAGCGGCGACCGAGAGCTCCTCGGCGTGTCGCAGGAACGCCTGCTTGCGGGTGTCGCTGGGGGCGATGCCCGGCGGACCGGCGATGTGGCCGACCGCTCGGTGGCCGAGGTCGTACAGGTGGTCCAGGGCGGTGACGCTGGAACGGGCCACGTCCATGGTGACGTTCCGGCCGGATCCATCGACCGACCGGTTGAGGAAGACGTGCGGGACCGGACTGCGGCGGAGCGCGTCGAGCAGGGGGTGACCGGGACGGGCCGAGGCGATCAGCAGGCCGTCCACGCGTCCTTCCTGGACCAGGTCGTTGAAGGACTCGTCCGCCTCCTGCCCGTCGAAGTCCTCGGCCAGCAGGGAGAGATAGCCGAGCTCACGGGCCCGCTGATAGGCGCCGCGGGCGATGGTGACGTACGTCGGGTTGGTGAGGGCGGGGACCAGCAGAGCGAGGGCGTGGGTGCTGGCACCCGCCAGCGCCCGCGCCCCGGAGTGGGGACGGTAGCCGAGCGCTTTCGCGGCCTCGTGGACGCGGCGCCGGGTCTCCGGCCGGACGGACAGGTCCTGGCGGCCGTTGAGCACCTTGGACACGGTGGCCTTGGAGACCCCGGCCGCCTGTGCGACGTCCACCAGCCTGGCCCGGACGGTCTGTTGCGCCAACAGGGCACCCCTCTCGCTGGATTGGGCGGTCTTGACATGTTCCGGCGATGGAACCTAACGTCCGCGGGAGTCATGGTCAACCGGTTTCCTCAGACGGAAATAGGCGATATATCTAGGCGAAGCCCAACAAGAGTTCTGTCGTGTGGCCCGGCACATCGGCCGACCGGGCATGACACCGAACCTTCTGCCAAAGGAACTTCGCATGACCGACATGCAAGGCATCGGCAAGGCGCCCAGGACGGTGGGGTGATGGAGCGTCCCCCCGTCACCCCACAGCTCGGCCGGACCCGGGTCATGGCCATCCTCCGGTCGGCCGACGCCTCCGGACTGCCCGCCGTGGCCCGCGCGCTCGCGGACGGCGGCATCACCTGCCTCGAGGTCACCCTCACCACCGTCGGTGCCCTCGACGCGCTGGCCTGCATCCGGGACGATCTCGGACCCTCGGTGGCGGTCGGCGCCGGTACCGTGCTGACCACCGGCCAGGCCCGAGACGCGCTGGCCGCCGGAGCCGAGTTCCTCGTCGCCCCGGTCGTGGACGCCGAGCTGATCCGCAGCACCGCGAAGAGCGGCATCCCGTGCTACCCGGGTGCCTGGACGCCGACCGAGGTGGCCGCCGCGTGGCAGGCGGGCGCCGCCGCGGTCAAACTCTTCCCGGCCTGCACGGGCGGCCCCGCCCATCTGCGGCAGTTGCGCGCGCCGCTGCCGGAGATCCCGCTGATGGCCGTCGGCGGCGTCGACATCTCCCAAGCGCGCGACTACATCGACGCGGGAGCCGGCGCCGTGGGCATCGGCTCGCCGCTGCTGCGCGGAGCGGACCGGGACCCGGGCGCCAAGGCCCTGGGAGCGCTCACCGAGAGGGCGCGCACCCTGCTCGCCACGGTCGGGGCGACCTCCGCGGCCGAGGAGGTCGGCCGATGAACAGGCCCCCGCGCACCCCGCCGTACCTGGTGGCGGTCGGGGAGACCCTCGCGGCCCTGTCCGCGTCGCGGCCGGGCCCGCTCTCCCTGGGCGCCGAACTGCGCCTCGGGCTCGCCGGAGCGGAGTCGAACGTCGCCGTGGGGGTCAGCCGGCTCGGTGGCCGCGCCGTCTGGATCGGCCGCGTCAGCGAGGACGCGCTCGGCGACCTCATCCTGCGCGAGCTGCGCGCGGAAGGCGTCACCGCCCTCGCCGTACGCGACCCCGCCCCCACGTCGCTCCTGCTGAAGGAACGACGCACCGCCGGCCACCACCGCACGCGCTACTACCGCACCCACACGGCCGGTACCGGACTGTCCCCGCAGGACATCCCCGAAGACGTCGTCGCCGGCGCGGCCGTCCTGCATCTCACCGGGATCACCCCCGCGCTGGGCGACGGACCCGCGAAGGCCGTCACCCGGGCTGTGGACATCGCCGCCGACGCGGGAGTCACCATCTCACTCGACATCAACTTCCGCTCCCTGCTGTGGAGCGAGGAGGAGGCCACAAGCGCCCTGCTGCCGCTGCTGCGCCGCTGCGACCTGGTGTTCGCGGGAGTGCACGAGGCCCGGCTCGCGGTCCCCGGCACCGACGACCCGGAGGAACTCGCCCGGGGGATCCGCGACCTCGGCCCCTCCGGCGCCGTGATCAAACTGGGGGCCGAGGGAGCGTTCGCCCTCCTCGACGGGCAGCCCCACCGGGAGCCCGCGACACCCGTGCGCGTGCACGACTCCGTGGGCGCGGGGGACGCCTTCGCCGCCGGATACCTCGCCGAACTGCTCGCGGGCGAACCGCCCGAGAAGCGGCTGAGGACGGCTGCCCTGCTCGGCGCCTTCGCGGTCAGCACCGCGGGCGACTGGGAGGGCCTGCCCCATCGCTCCGAACTGGCTCTGCTCGACCACCACGACGACAACCTCCGCTGACAACCCGCCACCGCCCTCCTTTCAAGGAAAGCCCCGGGAAACCCCATGCCCACACCTGCCGCGTCCGGCCCCCTCCTCGTCCTCACCGGCTCCTACACACCCGACACCGGGGGCGAGGGCGCCGGACTCGCCGCCGTGCGCTTCGATCCGGCGAGCGGCCATCTGGCCCCCGAGAGCGGGCTGCCACCGCTGCCCGTCAGCGGCGCCTCCTTCCTGGCGGCGCACCCGACCCTGGACGTCGTCTACAGCACGAACGAGGCCGACCCCGGAACCGTCACCGCGGTCACCAGGCAGCCCGACGGCGCTCTGACGCCCCTGGGCACCCCGGTCGCCGGCGGCGGGACGAACCCGTGCCATCTGACCGTCCACCCCGACGGCCGCTGGCTGCTGACCGCCAACTACGGCAGCGACACCGCACCCGGCACCGTGGCCGTGCACAGGCTCGACGAGGACGGGCGGGTGAGCGAGCCGACCGACGTCGTCGTGCACGAGGGCTCGGGCCCGGTCACCGGACGGCAGGAGGGCAGCCACGCCCACCAGGTCGTCGTCGACCCGGCGGGCCGCTTCGTGCTGGCCACCGACCTGGGCGCGGACGCGGTGTTCGCCTACGTGCTGGACACCCGCGCCGGAACGCTCACACAGACCGCGGTGAGCCGGCTGCGCCCGGGCTCCGGCCCCCGCCATCTCGCGTTCGCCCCCGGCGGCGAGCTGGTGTTCAGCGCCGACGAGCTCTCCTCCACCGTCACCTGCCACCGCTACGACGCCGGGACGGGCATCCTGACGGCGGGCTCCGCCGTGCCCGCCACCACGGCTCAGGACGTCGACAACTATCCCGGCGGAATCGTCGCCTCGCCGTGCGGGCGCTTCGTGTGGGTGACCAACCGCGGAGCGGACAGGGTGGCCGCGTTCCGGATCACCGGCCCCGGCCTGACGCCGATCGGTGAGTTCCCCAGCGGCGGCACCTGGCCCCGGGGCCTCACCCTGACGGCCGGTCACCTCCTCGTCGCCAATCAGCACAGCGGCACCCTCGCCGCGCTGCGGGTCCGGGACGACGGCACGCTCGAACAGCCCGCCCCGGCGGCCTTCCTGCCGTCGGTGGTCTGCACGCTTCCCCTCTGAAAGGCCCGCATCATCGCCCTGCGCACATATGACCGAGAGGCAGCCATGTCCGCCACCGCCCCCGCACGCTTCACCCTCGACTCGTCCTTCGGGATCGGAACCGTCCACCCCCGTCTGTACGGGTCGTTCGTGGAACACCTGGGCCGCTGCGTCTACAGCGGTCTGTACGAACCGGGCCACCCCGCCGCTGACGCCGCCGGCCTGCGTCAGGACGTGCTCGCGCTGATCCGGGAGCTGGGCGTCACCACCGTGCGCTACCCGGGCGGCAACTTCGTCTCCGGCTACCGCTGGGAGGACACCGTCGGACCGCGCGAGGAGCGGCCGGTGCGCCTCGACCTCGCCTGGAAGACCACCGAGACCAACAGTTCGGCCTCGGCGAGTTCATGGACTTCTGCCGCAAGACCGGCACGGAGCCCATGATGGCCGTCAACCTCGGCACCCGGGGCGTGGAGGACGCCGTACGGCTGCTGGAGTACTGCAACCATCCGGGCGGCACCGAAGTGTCGGACCTGCGCATCGCCCACGGCGGCACGAAGCCGTACGGCATCCGGATGTGGTGCCTCGGCAACGAGATGGACGGCCCCTGGCAGATCGGCCACAAGACGGCCGAGGAGTACGGGCGGCTCGCCGCCGAGACCGCCCGCGCCATGAGGATGATCGAGCCGGACCTGGAACTGGTGGCGTGCGGCAGCTCGGGCTCCGGAATGTCCACCTTCGCCGCCTGGGAGGCGACCGTCCTCGAGGCCGCGTACGACCTGGTCGACCACGTCTCACTGCACGCCTACTACGAGGAGACCGACGGCGACCGGGACTCCTTCCTCGCCTCCGCGGTCGACATGGAGCACTTCATCGAGTCGGTCGTGGCCACCTGCGACCACGTCCGCGCCAGGCTGAAGGCGACCAAGCGCGTCAACCTCTCCTTCGACGAGTGGAACGTCTGGTACCAGAGCCGGCCCAACCCGCACACCGTGGAGGACTGGCAGCGGGCGCCGCGCCTGCTGGAGGACGTCTACACCGTCACCGACGCCGTGGTCTTCGGCTCGCTGCTGATCACCCTGCTGCGGCACGCCGACCGGGTCACCGCCGCCTCGCTCGCCCAGCTCGTCAACGTCATCGCGCCCATCATGACCGAGCCGGGCGGGCCCGCCTGGCGGCAGACCACCTTCTTCCCCTTCGCCCAGGCGTCGCGGTACGGCCGCGGCCGGGTGCTGCGCGTCGAGGTGGACAGCCCCACGTACCCCACGGCCCGGTTCGGCGATGTGCCCCTGCTGCACGCCACCGCCGTGACCGACGACGAGACCGGCACCGTCACCGTGTTCGCCGGCAACCGGAGCCGGAGCGAGGCGCTGCCGTTGGAGGCCGACCTGAACGGCGTCGACGCGCACACCGTCGAGGAGCACCTGGTGCTGGCCGACGCCGACCCCGACGCCCGCAACACCCTGGACCACCCCGACCGGGTGACACCGCACCCGGCCACCGGCACGCTCGTCAAGGACGGGGTCCTGCGTGCCGAACTGGAGCCGCTGTCCTGGAACATGATCCGTCTGACGCGCAGGCAGAGCTGAAGGAGCGGTACACCGTGGCCCTCCCCACCGCCCCGTCCGCCGTCCTGCTCCGCCTCACCCCAGCGCCCGGTCGAGATTGAACGCCGCGCTGATCAGGGCGAAGTGCGTGAACGCCTGCGGGAAGTTGCCCTGTTGCTCGCCGGTGTGGCTGATCTCCTCGGCGTACAGGCCCAGATGGTTGGCGTAGGTGAGCATCTTCTCGAACGCCAGCCGTGCCTCGTCCAGCCGTCCGGCGCGGACCAGTGCCTCGACGTACCAGAAGGAGCAGATGGAGAACGTGCCCTCGTCGCCGCGCAGGCCGTCCGGACTGGCCTGTGGGTCGTAGCGGTAGACCAGGGAGTCGGAGACCAGGTCCTGGGTGAGTGCGTCCAGTGTGGACAGCCACTTGGGGTCGGTGGGCGCGATGAACTTGGCCAGGGGCATCATCAGCACGGACGCGTCCAGCACGTCGCCGTCCTCGTACTGGACGAAGGCCTGGCGCTTGACGGACCAGCCGCGCTGCATGATCCGCCGGTAGATGGTGTCCCGGCACTGCAGCCAGCGCACCATGTCGGCGGGCAGGCCCCGGCGGCGGGCCATCCGGATGGCCCGTTCGATCGCCACCCAGCACATCAGCCGCGAGTACAGGAACTTCTTGCGGCCGCCCCGGGTCTCCCAGATGCCCTCGTCCGGCTGGTCCCAATGGTCACAGACCCAGTCCACCAGCGCGCAGAGCTGGTCCCACTGGTCGCTGGAGATGGGCTGCGCCCACTTGTCGTAGAGATAGATGGAGTCGATCAGGGCCCCGTAGATGTCGAGCTGGAGCTGGTCGGCGGCCGCGTTGCCGACCCGGACCGGTGCGGAGCCCTGATGGCCCTCCAGGTGGTCGAGTTCGTACTCCGGCAGGTCGGTGCGGCCGTCGATGCCGTACATGATCTGCAGGGGGCCGGACGGTCCGCCGTCGCCGGGGGTGATGTGCCGGTTCACGAACTTCATGAACGCCTCGGCCTCGCCGGCGAACCCCAGCCGCAACATGGCGTAGACGCAGAAGGCCGCGTCGCGCACCCACACGTAGCGGTAGTCCCAGTTGCGTTCGCCGCCGAGCCGCTCGGGCAGGCTGGTCGTCGGCGCGGCCAGGATCGCGCCGGTCGGGGCGTAGGTGAGCAGCTTCAGGGTGAGGGCGGAGCGGTGCACCATCTCCCGCCAGCGACCGCGGTAGCGGGACTGGTGCAGCCAGCGCCGCCAGT
Source organism: Streptomyces sp. NPDC001796 (assembly GCF_042892355.1). NCBI lineage: Bacteria > Bacillati > Actinomycetota > Actinomycetes > Kitasatosporales > Streptomycetaceae > Streptomyces > Streptomyces sp. NPDC001796. The sequence goes on from NZ_JBIAUC010000003.1 coordinate 529,503, forward strand.
ACTCCACCGTGGCGGCGAACTGGTTCTCTGCCTCGACGCGTGCGCACATGCGCGGTGCCAGATGTCGACCGACCTGGTCCAGCGTGAACACCGTCGACTCGCCCTCGGCGAGTTTGAAGTCCGCCCACACGTCCCGGTCGTCGCCCTCCAGGGGGACGGTGGCGGTCAGGGCCAGTGACAGGTCGGCGGACTCGAAGACCGCCACGTCGCCGAGCAGCCGCAGGGTGTGCGGCTGCCTGCCGTAGTCGAACCGTGGAGCCACCCGTACCCGGAAGGGCAGGGAGCCCCGCACACAGAGGACCCTCCGGATGAGCCGGTGTCGTTCGGTCTCGACCGATGCCGCTCCGACGGGCATGAAGTCCTGCACCTCCCCGACGCCGTCCTCGGTGAAGAACCGGGTGATCAGGACGTTGGTGTCCGGGAAGTAGAACTGCTTCGTGCGGCCCGGCACGGTCGCGGCGAGTTCGAAGCACCCGCCCCGCTCGGCGTCCAGGACCGCGCCGAAGACGCTCGGGCTGTCGAAGGAGGGGCAGCAGTACCAGTCGATGGTGCCGTTGCTTCCCACCAGCGCGACGGTGCGCATGTCACCGATCAGACCGTGGTCGGCGATCGGCAGGTACCGGGAGGGCCCGGGCCCGTACTGCTCGCTCGGCGTTTCGGCCATCGCAGCCTCCCTGACCACCGGGTACGCGCACCGCAGGTCCAAGAGTAGGCGCAAGGCGAGGGGGCGGCACGGGGAGCGGATCCGCCCCCGGTTGCCGGTCGCCCGGCCACCGGCCGTCAGACCGTGATCACCCGCAGTCCCGCCTCCTCGAACCGCCGCACCGTGTCCGCTCCGGCCGCCGTGTCCGTGACCAGGGTGTCCACCGCCTCCGTCGCGCAGATCCGGGCGAACGCGCGCTGCCCCAGTTTGCTGGAGTCCGCGGCCACGACCACGCGCGCGGCGCGCTCGCACAGCACCCGGTTGATCGCGGCCTCCGCCTCGTCGTGCGCCGCCGCGCCGTGCGTGACGTCCAGGGCCACCACACCGAGCACGGCCACGTCCAGGGTCACCTGGCCGAGCACGCCGTCCGCGAGCGGACCGACCAGCTCGTACGACTGCGGTCGCGCGACCCCGCCGGTGACCACGATCTTGAACTGGGGGCGCACGGCCAGCTCGTTGGCGATGTTCAGCGCGTTGGTGACGATCGTCAGCGCGTGGGAGGCCGACGCCAGGTCACCCCGCACCGCGAGTGCCCGCGCCACCTCGGTGGTGGTGGTGCCGCCGGTGAGACCCACCGCCTCGCCGGGCGTGATCAGACCGGCCACCGCCTGTGCGATGCGCTGCTTCTCCGAGGCGCGGCGGGCGGTCTTGTAGCGCAGCGGCAGTTCGTAGGAGACCCCGTGCACGACCGCGCCGCCCCGGGTGCGCACCAGCATCTGTTGCTCCGCGAGCCGGTCGAAGTCGCGGCGGATCGTCGCGGCCGACACCTCGAGCTCGGCCGCCGCCTCCTCGACCTCCAGCCGGCCCCGCTCGACGAGCAGCTCCAGCAGCGCCTTCCACCGGGCGTCGCGGGACATCCCCACTCTCCGTTTCCTTGATCCTGCGGGTGACCCTAGCGCACCGCAGTTTCGTCGCAATGCTTGTTCATGCTTGAAAACTCCCTCTATCTTGCAAGAAAAAGCAACGCCGGATTGCTGGGAAGGTGCGGCATGACGTTTGTCGAGCAGGAGCTGACCAGCCAGCCCGAGTGCTGGACGCGCGCCGCCGAGAGTGCGCAGGGCCACAAGGACGCGCTGCCGGCGGTGGGAGAGCGGGTGGCGATCGTGGGGTGTGGGACCTCGTTCTTCATGGCGCAGTCCGCCGCCGCGCTGCGCGAGCGGTCCGGGCAGGGCGAGACGGACGCGTTCGCCGCCTCGGAGTTCCCCCACGGCCGGGCCTACGACCGGGTCGTCGCCCTCACCCGGTCAGGCACCACCACCGAGGTCCTCGACCTCCTCGGCCGGCTCCGGGGTCAGGTGCGGACCACCGCGATCACCGCCGATGCGCGCACGCCCGTGACGGAGTGCGCCGACGAGGTGGTGGAGCTCGGTTTCGCCGACGAACGCTCCGTCGTGCAGACCCGGTTCGCCACCACCGCCCTCACCCTGCTCCGCGCCCACCTCGGGCTGCACTCGGCCGCCGTGGTCACCGACGCCCGCACGGCCCTGAAGACCCCGCTGCCCGAAGGGCTCGTCCAGCGCTCGCAGTTCACCTTCCTGGGGCGCGGCTGGACCGTCGGGCTCGCCCACGAGGCCGCGCTGAAGCTGCGCGAGGCCGCGCAGGCGTGGACGGAGGCATACCCCGCGATGGAGTACCGGCACGGCCCCATCAGCATCACCACCCGCACGACCGCGACCTGGATGCTCGGCGAGGCACCCGGCCGACTGGCCGCACAGGTCCGGGAGACGGGCGGGCTGTGGGTGGCCGGCGGCCTCGACCCGCTCGCCGAACTCGTCCGCGTCCAGCGACTCGCCGTCGCCCTCGCCGTCGCCCGCCGACGCGATCCCGACCGGCCGCGCCATCTGACCCGCTCCGTGATCCTCGCACCCGATTCCCGCGCCAGGTGAGAAGGAGCAGCCGTGCCCCTCGCCCCCACCGGTGAGCTGGTCGCCGCCGCTGCCGCGGCGGGCGGTGCCGTCGCCGCGTTCAACGTCATCGCCCTCGAACACATCGAGGCCGTGATCGCGGGCGCGGAGGCCGCCGACGCCCCCGTCGTGCTCCAGGTCAGCGAGAACGCCGTCAAGTACCGCTGCGGGCGGCTTCTCCCGCTCGCCCGCGCCGCCGCCGCGGCCGCCGCGCGCGCCGCGGTTCCCGTCGCCCTCCACCTCGACCACGTCCAGAGCGACAACCTGCTCCGCCAGGCACCCGGCGCCGGGTTCGGCTCCGTGATGTACGACGCGGCCCGGCTGCCGTACCAGGAGAACCTCGCCGCGACCCGCGCCGCCGCCGACTGGGCACATGCCCAAGGGCTTTGGATCGAGGCCGAGTTGGGGCAGGTGGGCGGCAAGGACGGCGAACCGCCGCCCGACCCGCACACACCCGGCGCCCGGACCGACCCGGCCGAGGCCGCCGCCTTCGTGGCGGACACCCGCGTCGACGCGCTGGCCGTCGCCGTCGGCAGCACACACGCGATGACCACGCGCACGGCCGCACTCGACCACGGCCTGATCGAACGGCTCAGTGCCACCCTCGACGTACCGCTCGTGCTGCACGGCTCGTCCGGGCTGCCGGACCACGAACTGACGGCGGCCGTGGCGGGCGGCATCACGAAGATCAACATCGGCACCGCCCTGAACGTCGCGATGACCGACGCGATCCGGGAGTTCCTCGTCGGGCGGCCCGAGGCGGTCGACTCGCGCGGCTACCTGGGCGTGGGACGGGAGGCGATGGCCCGGACGGTGACCCGTCTCGTGACCGTGCTGCGGGACGGCGGCACGCCCGCATCGCAGCCCCCGCCCACGTAGGCGTGCCTCCCCGCGCGCCCCACGCGGGGGACCGTCGTGGGCTCGGCTACTTCTTGACCGCCTTCAGCACGACGAACTTGGGGTCGCTCGCGACGAGTTCGCTGTTGCCGAAGAGGCGGCGCAGCTTCAGGTGGTAGCCCAGGTGGCGGTTTCCGATCACCCACAGCTCGCCGCCCGGCCGCAGGGCGCGCCGCGCGCCGGTGAACATGCGCCAGGCGGTGGCGTCCGTCGTCGCCTGGTGGGAGTGGAACGGCGGGTTGTTGAGGACCAGGTCGACGCTCGCGGCGGGCACCCCGGACAGACCGTCACCGACCCGGAACTCCGCCCGCCCCCGGGCGTTGTCCCGGTAGGTGGCCTCCGCCGAGGCCACCGCCTGGTACGACTCGTCGGTGAACAACACCTCGGCCTCGGGGTCGGCCAGCGCGGCCGCCAGCCCCACGATGCCGTTGCCGCAGCCGAGGTCCACGATCCGTTCGGCGCCCCGGCCGCGCGGAAGGTGCCGGAGGAAGAAACGGGTGCCGATGTCGAGGCGGTCGGCGCAGAAGACGCCCGCGTGGTTGGTGACGGTCCGGCCGGACAACGCGCCGATGCCGTCGGGGAGTCGGTAGCGGTACGGCCACGGGTTGCTGCCCCGGTCGAGGGCCGGGTCGGGGGTGCAGAGGATCAGCCGCGCCTTCTGCTCGGCGAGCGAGGTACGGGTCGGCCCGAGGACGCGCTCGAACAGCTGCAGCGTCGAGGTGTGGATCTCCTTGACCATGCCGGTGCCGATCACCACCGTGCCCTCGTGCACGCCGGGCGCCAGCCGGTGCAGCTGGTCCTCCAGCAGCGCGAGGCTCTTCGGGACGCGAATGAGGAGCACGTCGATACGTGACGGCGGGTCGTCCCGGGTGCTGAGCAGCCGGACGGCGCCCGCAGCGACGCCGTTGCGCGCGAGGTTGGCGCGGGTCGCCTCGTGCGCCAGGAACGAGTCGGTGATCTGTGTCGGGCGGTGCGCCGCGAGCGCCGTGGTGAGCGCACCCCACCGGTCGCCGACGACCACGACCGCACCGTCGAGCGGGGTGCCGATCGCCGCGAGATGCCGCAGCAGATACGCGTCGGAGGCGTCCCAGGCGCGCAGCCGGTCGCGGGGGTCCTCCGGGAAGCGGGCCAGCGCGTACTCGCCCCACGGCGTGGTCAATCGGTCGTTCATGGTGCGTCCAGGCTAGCCGAGCCGCAGGTGGGGCCCCGTCCCCGGTGGGCCGGATACGTGATGATGGGGCCATGGACGCCGAGCTGTTCCCGCGGAGCCGCGCACAGGTCGCCCCAGGCGCGGTCCATGTGCCCGACTGGCTGGGCGCGGACCGTCAGCTGCGGCTCCTGGACGCCTGCCGGGAGTGGGTCCGCCCGCCGGCCGGACTGCGGACCGTGCGCACGCCCGGCGGGGGCACGATGACCTCACGGCAGGTCTGCCTGGGCTGGCACTGGTATCCCTACGGATACGCCCGCACGGTCGTCGACGGCGACGGCGCCCCAGTGAAGCCGCTCCCGGAATGGCTCGCCGCACTGGGCCGCGACGCGGTCGAGGCCGCCCTGGGTCAGCGGGCGGTGCCATCCGAGCCGTACGACATCGCCCTGATCAACTTCTACGGCGCGGACGCCCGGATGGGGATGCACCGCGACAGCGACGAGAAGTCCGACGCGCCCGTGGTGTCGCTGAGTCTCGGCGACTCGTGCGTCTTCCGTTTCGGCAACACCCGGACCCGGACGCGCCCTTACACGGACGTGGAGCTTCGCAGCGGGGACCTGTTCGTCTTCGGCGGCCCGGCGCGGCTCGCCCACCACGGGGTGCCGAAGGTGCGGCCGGGAACCGCGCCGCCCGCGTTGGGACTGACGGGCCGGTTGAACATCACGCTCAGGGTCAGCGGCTTCGGTCGGGACCCGGAGCGGATCATGGGAGACTCCCCCTCATGAGCGGTAAGGCGGGCCCCCGGGCGGCAGGGGAAGGGAACACACGGACACGGCTGGACCGGGGGCGCGGCGCGCTCGGACCCGCGCTGGAGCTGGTGCACACCGGCCGTGCGCCGACGCGCGCCGTGCTCACCGCCGAGCTGGGCGTCACCCGGGCGACCGCCGGAGCGGTGGCCGCCGAACTGGAGGCGCTCGGCCTGATCCGCGTCGACGCCCACCCGGGGGCCGCCGCCGGGACGCAGGGCCGGCCCTCGCACCGGCTGGAGATCGCCGACGACGGACCCGTCGCGCTCGCCGCCCAGGTGCACGCCGACGGCTTCCGGGCCGCGCTCGTCGGCCTCGGCGGCCGCATCGTCGCGACCGCCCCCGGCTGCGAGACCGTTGACGCCGACCCGGCCAAGGTGCTCGGCTCGGTCGTCGAAGCGGGCGCCGAACTGCTGCGCGAGACCGGGCGGCGCTGTGTGGGCGCCGGGCTCGCCGTGCCGTCCGCGGTCGCCGAACCCGAGGGCCTGGCGCTCAACCCGCTGCACCTCGCCTGGCCGGCGGGAGCGCCCGTACGGGAGATCTTCGCCGAGCGGGTGCGCGCCGCCGGCATCACCGGGCCCGCCTTCGCCGCCAACGACATCAACCTGGCCGCGCTCGCCGAGCACCGGCACGGCGCGGGCCGCGGCTCCAGGGACCTGCTGTGCGTGGCCACCGGGCACCGGGGCGTGGGCGGCGCGCTGGTGCTCGACGGACGGCTGCACACGGGCAGTTCGGGTCTGGCGCTCGAGGTCGGCCACCTCACCGTGAACCCGGAGGGCCGCCCCTGCCACTGCGGCAGCCGTGGCTGCCTCGACGTGGAGGCGGACCCGCTGGCCTTCCTGGCGGCGGCCGGGCGCGAGGCGGGCCCCGAGGTCTCACAGCTCCAGCAGGCCAACGACCTCATCCGCACCGCGTACGCCACCGACCCGGCCGTCCGCGGCGCCGTCGACCTGCTGATCGACCGGCTCGGCCTCGGCCTCGCCGGCCTGGTCAACATCCTCAACCCGGACCGCATCATCCTCGGCGGGCTGCACCGCACCCTGCTCGACGCCGATCCCGAGCGGCTGCGCGCCGTCGTCGCCGACCGCAGCCTGTGGGGCCGCAGCGGCCAAGTCCCCGTCCTCGCCTGCACACTCGACCACAACAGCCTGGTCGGAGCGGCGGAGCTGGCGTGGCAGCCGGTACTGGACGACCCACTGGCCGCCCTCACCTGACGCCGCTTCAGGCACCGGGCGAGGCGCATTGCGCACTCGGCCGACGGCCGCCCCCGCGGCAGCTCACCCGGTCCGGGTGCCGATGTGGGCGCCCCCTTCAAGGAGCAGCACTCGGCCGCCCGCCTACTCCCCGGGAGGTATGCGCACTGCCGCTGGCCGTACGACGACCCGGACCCCCTCCGGGAGCCAGTCTCGAGGCATCACCCGACAACCCACCGAGGGAGATGACCTCACGATGCAGACCCTGGCTCACTGGGACGGGGGCCCCGGCCCGTGGATCCTGTTCTTCCCGCTGATCTGGGCGGCCGTCGTCGTAGGCGCCGTCACCGTCCTGCGCCGTACCGCCGGGCGCGGCCGCGGCGGCCCCTGGCGCCCGATGGACGGCCGCCCCGCCGGTGACTCGCCGATCGCGGTGCTCGGCCGTCGCTTCGCCTCCGGCGAGATCGACGAGGAGGAGTACTGGCGCCGGCTGTCCGTCCTGGACGAGTACTTCCGCACGGGGAAGGGCGGTCCCGCGTGATCGCGGTGACCGGTGCGCGGGCGGCCGGGGCAGTCGACGCCGACAAGGTGTCCGGCGGCGAGCCCGCGGTGCGGGCCCTCGACAGGGTGGGTTCCGGCTTCCCGACCGGCCGTTCCACCGTGGTTTCCGACACCTCGGCGTCCGGCGAGTCCACGCTGTGGCACTGCTCGGGGGCGGCCCGCCTTGACGGCATGCGGGCCATCCCCCTGGAATGACCCGCCCGGCGCGCACGGGAAGGAGGGGTCACCGCCCGGTCAGCCGGCAACGGCGGACCGGGCGGGAGCATGTCGGGTCGCGTTCTCGTCGACCGCCGGCCCAAGGGCGGGTGCCTCGAGAGCCCGTTCGTACGGGGTACGGCTGCGCACCGGCCCGGCCGGCGCCGCCGACGGCGCGGGAAGCGTGAACCAGACGACCTTTCCCGAATCGCCGTCCGGACGCGCCCCCCAGCTGGCGGCCACGGCGGCGACCATCGCCAGACCGCGTCCGCTGGTGGCGGAGGGATCCGGCGCGCGCAACTCCGGCAGGCGCGGATCGTGGTCGTGCACCGAGACGGTGAGCCGGTCCAGCAGCAACTCCATCTCCACGGTGCACGTCTTGTCGGGCTGGGCATGCAGGTGGACGTTGGTCAACAGCTCCGTCACACCGAGCGCGGCCCGGTCGATCAAGGAATCGAGATGCCAGTAGCGCAACTGCGCCGATACGATTCTGCGGACCTGGCCGATCCGCGACGGCAGGGCTTGGAGCTCCACCGTGCAGTGCCTGCTTGGCTGGCTGATCACGGCTGCGACTCCCCGAATTGAGGTCCGGAAGAAGACACGGAGATCGGATCCAGCAGGGTGGCCGGGTGTGCACGCCGCCTGCTGTGCGGCTGAGTACTCCGGCCGCCTGGTGCGGAGCGGCTTCGTACGGGGGCCGCCCGCTGTCGTGACCGGCGGCTGGTTCTTCAGCGTAATCGCCGGTAAACCGAGAGTGATGTGAGACCAGAGTGACGCAGGGCACGCCGGGCCGCAACTCACGCCGCGCTCAGCCGCCGCGACCTGCCGCCTTGCGGACCGCCTCGATGAACCGGCGCGCCGACGGCGGCCCCGGCTGCCCCGGTGCCGGGTCGTGCTCACCGAGGGTCAGTGAGTAGCGGGTGCCGTTCAGATCGGCCAGCGCCCGGTCCTCGGGAGCGAACCAGGGCTGGGACGCACGCACCGCCTGCACCGGCGCGCTGTCGATCTCGCTGCCGTAACTGGTGAGCAGTCGCAACCTGCCGTCGCTGATCCGGACCTGCCCGGCCCGGGTGAGCGACCGCAGCCCCTTCCCGATCCGCACACCCGTGGCCGTGAACTCCGGCTCCGCCATGATGTCCGCCCCCTTGTGCGTTCGGCTGGGTCCCGCTGCGCATCCCGCCCGGCGGCGCGATCCCGCGGCCTCGATCGAGAGTTCGGTCGTGATCCAGTGTGCACCCCGGCTCGGACGGGTCTGCCGGGCGGAGCGCGCCGCACCGCCTCCCGTCCCGCGGTGCAGTCTGCCCCGGCCCGGCGCGTCGCACCAGTGCGCACACCGAGGTGGCGGCGGCCACCGGGCGCACTCGCGCGGATGCGCCCCCACGGATTTCCGCCTTTTCCCAGAGCCCTTCCCAGGTGCTCCTTTGAGTGGCTCAAAGATGCGTTTATGCAGGTGAGAAGGCATGTGAAAGGTGCCTATGATGCAGAGGTCCGACCGAGTGATCCGGACATCGGCACGCCCCGGTAAGGAGTCCCGCCGTGAGTACCTCCCAGATGACCCGACCCGGCGAGACCCTCGACGTGGACCGCAGCGACCCCGAGTACCGGGCCTGGCTGAAAGCGGCCGTCCGCAAGGTCCAGGCCGACGCCAACCGTTCCGCCGACACGCATCTGCTGCGCTTCCCGCTGCCCGAGCACTGGGGCATCGACCTGTATCTGAAGGACGAGTCGACCCACCCCACGGGCAGCCTCAAGCACCGTCTGGCGCGCTCGCTGTTCCTGTACGGGCTGTGCAACGGATGGATCCGGCCGGGCCGCCCGGTGATCGAGGCGTCCAGTGGTTCCACGGCCGTCTCGGAGGCCTACTTCGCGAAGCTCGTCGGCGTGCCCTTCGTCGCGGTCATGCCGCGCACGACGAGCGCCGAGAAGTGCCGCCTGATCGAGTTCCACGGCGGGCGGTGCCATTTCGTGGACGACCCGCGCACGATGTACGAGGCCTCGGCCGCCCTCGCGGAGGAGACCGGGGGCCACTACATGGACCAGTTCACCTACGCGGAACGCGCCACGGACTGGCGCGGCAACAACAACATCGCCGAATCCGTCTTCCGCCAGCTGGAGTTGGAGCGGTTTCCGGAACCCGCGTGGATCGTCGCCACCGCCGGCACCGGCGGCACCTCGGCGACCATCGCGCGGTACGTGCACTACATGGGGTACGACACCCGCGTCTGTGTCGCCGACCCGGAGAACTCCTGCTTCTTCGAGGGATGGACGACCGGCGATCCGGAGGTCACCTGTGACCGCGGCTCGCGGATCGAGGGCATCGGCCGGCCCCGGATGGAGCCCAGCTTCGTACCCGGCGCCATCGACCGGATGATGAAGGTCCCGGACGCGGCCGCCGTCGCCGCGGTACGGGCGCTGGAGCGGGCGATCGGTCGCAAGGCGGGCGGCTCGACCGGCACGGGCCTGTGGGGCGCGTTGAAGATCGTCGCGGAGATGGTGGCCGACGGGCGCACGGGCAGCGTGGTCACCCTGCTGTGCGATCCGGGGGACCGCTATCTGGACAAGTACTACTCGGACGTGTGGCTGGCCGAACAGGGACTGGACATCGTGCCGTACGCCGCGGCGATCGAGTCGCTCCTGCGGACGGGGGTCTGGCCGGGCTGATCCCGCGGCGCCTCGGAGACGCGGTTGGGGTGCTGCTCGAAGAGCTCGGGGGAGTGCGTCTCAGGCGTCGCCAGCCGGGCGCCCGTCCTGTTCGGAGCCCTGACCGGCGAGCCTGCGGTCCAGGGCCGTCACCGCACCGCGGAAGACCCGTGCCAGGGCACCGCGCGACAGTCCCGTCAGCAGACGGAACAGAGCGTTGCCGTCGGCAGCCCACGTCCACTGCACACGGGTGCCCGTGCCGGCGGGGGCGAGCCGCCACTCCTCGAGCAAGGCGTGGATGCCGGGGACGGTAGCCTCGTCGACCCGGTACGCGTACAGCTCGTCGGGCTCGGCCGCGACGATCGTCTCGCGAAAGCGGGTGCCGCCGGCGAGACGCACCTTCCGTCCCGCGCCCTCGTCGATGAGACCTATGGACCTCACCGCGGGAAACCAGTCGCTCCAGCCGGGGACGTCGTCGGCGAGGGCCCGGAAGACCACCTCGGGGGAGGCGGCCATCTCCTCGGCGAACACGAGCCGTACGGGAGCGGTCCGCGTGAACGCGAGTCCCACGGGGCGCAGGCGGTGTGCCATGGACGAAACCTCCTCGCGGAACGTGCGCGAACGGAAGCCGGCTCCGCCTCACCTTAGCTGACGCGCTGTCAGCTGTCTGCGCCTTCCTCGGACTCTCCCGCGACCACCAGCCGCCGCAGATGCTCCGAGATCTCCATCCGCGCGTCCGTCGGCAGTCCGGCGTCGGTCACGAGTGTGTCGACCTCTTCCAGCGCGGCGAACGAACTCAGGCCCACCGTGCCCCACTTGGTGTGGTCGGCGACCACCACCACACGCCGTGCGGACTGCACGAGCTGCCGGTTGGTCTCGGCCTCCGCCAGGTTCGGCGTGGACAGGCCCGCTTCCAGTGATATGCCGTGCACTCCGAGGAACAGCACGTCGAAGTGGAGGGAGGCGATCGCCCGGTCGGCGACAGGGCCCACCAGCGAGTCGGACGGGGTGCGCACGCCGCCCGTCAGGACGACCGTGGCCGCGCCCTGCCGCTGGCCCGAGGTGCGCTGCGCGGCGTGGAAGACGTCGGCCACCCGCACCGAGTTGGTGACGACGGTCAGATCCGGCACGTCGAGGAGGTGCTGGGCCAGCGCGTACGTCGTCGTGCCACCGGACAGCGCGATCGCCGTGCCCGGAGTCACCAGCTCGGCCGCGGCCCGGGCGATGTCCTCCTTGGCCGTCAGCTCCAGGCCCGACTTCGCTTCGAACCCCGGTTCGTGCGTACTGGCTTCCACCACGGGCACCGCGCCGCCGTGCACCTTCTCCAGCACGCCCTGGCGGGCGAGCGCGTCGAGATCGCGGCGGACCGTCATGTCGGAGACGCCGAGCTTGCGCGTCAGCTCGTTCACGCGGACGCCGCCGCGCCGTCGCAGCTCGTCCAGGATCAGGGCACGGCGCTGCTCCGCGAGGAGGTTCTGATTCTCGCTCACGTCCGCTCCGTCCCCTTTCATCCCATCACGCCCCACATGTCGCCTATATCGGCTCCGACGAGGTCATTCTCCCGCCGCCGGCACCGCGGACGCCCCATCCTCGCACGCCTCGCCGCAGGTGGCGCCATCGCCCGCCACCTGGGATCCTTCCGTCCTCCCCGCCGCTGTCACACATATCGGGGAGATTTCGCGCCGGCAGGTGTGCGCCACCGGCACAGCGGAGAACCTGTCGCTGCCCGGGAGACACCGTACGCAGCACGGGGGAAGAGCGGAACAGTGGAGCGTGCACGGGAACACGAGGGGGAGCGCGGCGACTTCGCCGAGCCGTCCGCGCCGGCCGGAGCGGCCCTGGAACTCCGGGTCCACGGAGTCGGCGGCACCACGCCGGAGGAGATGCTCGGCGATCCGCGCACGGTGAGGATCACCGGTGACGAGACGGCCGCGGTGTACCGGCGCGCCGACGACGCCGACGCGGAACGGCGGCCGGGCGACCACCGTGACGAGCCGGTGCCCGAGGCGTACGTCTGGTGCAACCTGACCTCCGGGAACGCCGCACGCGCCCTGTGGCTGTTGCTGCTGCCGTTCATGGTCGCCAATCTCGCCCACTGGATGCGCCCCACGGCCATCGGCCGGCGGCGGACCGTCCGCCTGTACGGAGTGATCATCCGGCTCGTCGGCCTCTCCCTGACCGTGCTGCTGGTCGCCGCCGCCTGCGAGGTCGCCCTGGACCTGGTGGCCTGGCAGTGCGCGGGTACGCGCGCGTGCGCGGAGCGCCACACCTGGCTCGGCTTCCTCTCGCCCGCCGTCTCCGGCCACGGCTGGTGGAACCGGCCCGGCAGGCGCCTCGCCCTGGCGTCGCTGATGCCGACGGCGCTCACCTGCCTGCTGTGGTACCTGTCGCACCGCACCTGGAGCGCCTACGAGTCCCAGCAGCCGATCTCACGCGATCCCGGGCCCGACGACGACTCCCACCGTGCCCCGCTCGGCCGCCCCGGGTTCTGGTACGGGCGCCGGCTGGTGGCCCGGCTGCGCGCCGCGCACACCGCCGCCGGCTTCCTCACGGTCACCGCTGCGCTCGGCGGCAGCGCCGCCCGCTACGACCGCCGCCATGGCTCGGTCCAGCTGGAAGTGCTCGGCTGGCTGCTGCACCTGGTGTTCCTCGCGGGCGCGGCGATCGTGCTGTGGGTGGTGTGCCGCCGGGGACGCTCGGAGAACCGGCTCGACAAGGATCTCGACCGGGCCCTGGTGCGATGGCTGCCCGCCGGCGCCCTTGCCCTGCTCGTCCTGACCATGGTGTACGCCGCCTGGTCCCGACCCGGCTGGCACTCGTCGGGCCGGCTGCCCGGCGACGCGGCGTTCGGCGCGCTCACCCTGACGCAGGGCGTCCTGGTGATCGCACTCGGTGTCGTCGCCCGCGTCCTGTACCGCACCCACCCCGACACACGCACCGCGATGCGCGGACAGGCCGGACCCGCCGTCGCGCTGCTGGCCTGCGCGCTCGGCGGCGTGATGTCCGGCGGCGTGGCCCAGCGGGTCGCCGACTGGCTGGACGGCACCGGGAACACCCTGGCCGGCCCGTCGGCCCTGCTGACCTGGCAGGCGTCCACGATCCCGCCGCTGCTCCTCGTCCTGCTCGTCCTCGCCGGCCGGCTGGCCCGGCGCACCTGGCTGCTACGGCGGGCCGAGACCGCCGCGGTCGAAGCGGAGTACCCGGGGGAGCCCAGGGACACGGCCCGCACCCTGCGGATCGCGCACACGCGCGCGATGGCCGCCTTCACCGACCGGGCACCGCTCGTCGTCGCCGTCACCTCCGCCATGACGCTGCTCCTGGGCGCCGTCGCCCTGGCGGGGGCCTTCGCCACCGGCGACACTCCCGAAGGCGCCGCACGCGAGAGCCCACCGTTCGTCCGGGCCGCCGCCGAAACCTGCCAGGGCCTCGGCTCCTGGCTGATCGGCATCGGATTCCTGCTCTTCGTCACGTGGGGTCGCCGCGCCTACAAGGACGCCTCCGCGCGCCGCACCATCGGCATCCTGTGGGACGTCGGCACGTTCTGGCCGCGCGCCGCCCATCCCTTCGCCCCGCCCTGCTACGCCGAGCGCGCCGTGCCCGACCTGACCTGGCGCATGGCCACCTGGACGAGCTCCACCGGAGGGCGCCTGGTCCTGTCCGGGCACTCCCAGGGCAGCGTGCTGGCGGCGGCCGCGGCCCGGCAGCTGGGGCCCTCCGTGCGCAGGCGGGTGGCCCTGCTGACGTACGGCTCACCCCTGGAGCGGCTCTACGGGCGCTGGTTCCCGGCGTACTTCGGCCCGGCCGCGCTCAGCTCCCTGCACCGCGAGGTGGACTGCTGGCGCAATCTGTACCGCCTCACCGACCCGATCGGCGGACCGATCCGGCTGCCCGGCGACTGCGGCCCGCAGGTGGACCACCCACCGCTCAAGGACCCGCTCGCCTACGGCCGGACCCCCGAGCACCCGCTGCCCGCGCCGATCCTCGGGCACGGCGACTACCAGGCGGATCCCGCGTTCGCCGAGGAGCGCGAGCGACTGCTGGCGCGCCTCAGACCCGGGCTGCCGGCGCCGCGGGAGGCGAACACCTCCTCGGCGCCGGGCGCGGCGCCCGGCGGGCGCGCTCAGGGCAGCTCCGGCAGGTCCTCGGGGTAGAGCAGGGACAGGTCGTCGGTGCTGGCGTCCGCGAGCTGGGCGACCCGGCCCGCGTGCCGCTCCACCATCGCCTCGAACGTCTGCCGCGCGGTCCGGCCGTTTCCGAACGTCGGCCCCTTCGGGATCGCCGTGAAGTACTTCAGCAGCGCCTCGGCGGTCCCCGGTCCGAGCCGGTACTCGTGCTCCTCGGCCTGCTGCTCGACGATCCGCAGCAGTTCCTCCGCACCGTAGTCGCCGAAGGTGATCGTCCGCGAGAAGCGCGAGGCGACACCGGGGTTGACGGACAGAAAGCGTTCCATCTCCGCCGTGTAGCCCGCGACGATCACCACCACCGCGTCGCGGTGATCCTCCATCAGCTTCACCAGCGTGTCGATCGCCTCACGCCCGAAGTCCCGCCCCGAGTCCTCCGGCGACAGCGCGTAGGCCTCGTCGATGAACAGCACTCCGCCGCGCGCCCGGTCGAATGCCTCCTGGGTGCGGATGGCCGTGGAACCGATGTGCTCGCCGACCAGGTCGACCCGGGACACCTCCACGAGGTGGCCCTTCTCCAGGACGCCGAGCGAGGCCAGAATCTCGCCGTAGAGGCGGGCGACCGTGGTCTTGCCGGTGCCGGGGGAGCCCGTGAACACCAGATGCCGCCGCACGGATGCCGCCTTCAGGCCCGCCTGCTGCCGGCGACGCCCCACCTCGATCATGTCGGTGAGGGCCCTCACTTCGCGCTTGACGCTCTCCAGGCCCACCAGCGCATCCAGTTCGCCGAGCACGTCCTGCGAGGTGCGCGCGGGCCTCGGCTGCTCGGGGGCCGGCGCCACGAGCGGCTCCTGCTCGGTGGTGCGCTGGCTCGGAATGCCCAGCAGACCGGGCGACGGGCTCGTCGTCTGCACGGCCGTCTCCTGGGTCACCGCGGGCCGCAGCCCGGCGCTCTCGTCGCTGGTGCAGTCCTCGACGACCGCACCGCCCCCACCGGGCGCGCCCGGGCCGCCGTCCGCGAACTCGTAGCCCCCGCGCGCACACCGCTCCGTACGGCACTTGCGCAGCGTGGCGCGGCAGCCGTCGATCACATGGAAGCCGTAGCCGCCGCTGCCCGTGACCCGGCAGTTCAGGAAGCTGCCCCGGCCCTCCGCCGAGACGTAGAAGCCCGCCTCCGCCGGCGAGGTCACCGTGCAGCGCTCGATGGTCGGGTCGGCGCCCTTGGTGACGATCACGCCGGTCTGGGTACCGTCGATGGTGCAGCCGGACAGTGTGCCGCCGCTGCCGTGGTCCCGGAACCAGGCCCCCGTCGCGGCTTCCCGGATGCGGCAGTCGTCCAGTTGCGCGGTGGCACCGTCGCTCACCGACACCGCCGTGTTGCGCACCTGGGAGAGGTCGCTGTCCACGACGTCCACCCGCGAACCCCGGTCCAGGACGAACAGGGCGTCCGGCACGTCGTGCACCCGGCAGGAGTCGAGCACCGCGGTCGCGCCGTCGCTGACCCACACCGCCGGGTAGTCCCCGGTGCTGTCGAAGATCTCGCACTGGTTGGCGTCCACGCGGGTGCCCGGGTCCCACACCGACAGGCCGTTGCGGCCGAACTGCCGCACCGTCGTGCGGGTCAGTGTGAGCACCGAGCGGGACCTGAGGTCGACCGCGTTCTCCGGGATGTCGTGGATGCGGCAGTCGGCCAGGGTGAGCACCGCGTCGGTGTCCATGGTGACGCCGTCCGCGGTGGTGCGGTGCACCTCGCAGTCCGTCAGGTGGGCCGTGGCCCGCCCGGTGATCTGCACACCGGAGCCCCTCACCTCGTAGACCTCGCAACCGACCGCCTCCAGCGAGGTGTTCTCGCCGGTCGCCGAGAGGCCGGCGCCCGAGGTGTGGTGCACCCGGCAGCGCTCGAGGCGCGGGTGCGCTCCGCCTCGCACGGCGACGCCGGACTGGGCCGCCGCCACCACCTCGCACTCCTCGAACACCCCGCCACCGCCGTCCAGGACGGCGATGCCGACGCCGGCCGGATTGTCGACCGTGCAGCGCCGCACCGTGGGGCGAGCGTTGCCGCGGACCTCGATGCCGGCCGCGGAGCGTGTCATGACCCGCACGTCGACCAGCTCCGGTGTGCCTTCCTCCACGAGGAGCGCGGGCGCCGCCGCGTCCTGCCCCTCGATGTGCAGGTCCTGGACCACGGCGGAGGCGCGCACGGTCAGCGGCACGCCGTCCACCGGCGCGATGCGCACCGAGCCGGGGGAGCCCTCGGGTCCACGCAGCGTCACCGCCCGCTGGACGACGAGGTTCTCCCGGTAGGTGCCGGGCGCGACGGTCAGGACGTCCCCGTCGCCGGCGGCCTCCAGGGCGGCGGCGAGTGACGCGTATTCACCCGTGCGGCGCCGCCACCGCGATGTGCCGGTGTGCGTCACCTGGACCGTGCCCTGTGCCATGGCGCTGCTGTGCCCCTACCTCGTTGCTCACGCGGGTTCTCGCGAAGATGCCGGACGGCCCGGCGGGTCCACCGTAGCGTGCGGGGACGAGGCCGGTTGACCGGAGGCCGAACGCCGTCAACTGCCCGCGCCGGTACGGCCCCAGTCCGGGCCCGCCTTGTCCCACGCCTGGTCCCAGCGGGCGTAACGGCGGAGGACCAGGCGCCAGACGATCAGCCGCCGGCAGCCCTCTATGAGTCCCGCGGTCAGCGCGGCCACGCCGAAACCGGCCAGCACGGCGTGCGTCGTGGCGGTGGCGCTGTCCAGCGGGCGGGCGGTTATTCGGCCGTGGCCGTCGGTCCAGAGCGGGAAACGGTCGCCCGGGTGCGGGGAGGACAGGGTGGCCAGAACGGCGCCGTGCTGTGCGGTGCCGTCCGGGGCGGTCCAGTCGGCGAGAACCCGGCTGTGCGCGTCCCGGGTCGTCGAGGAGTCGGGATCGGGGTCCAGCGGCCCTCGGTTGAGCTGTTTGACGACGGTGGCCGCCACCTGGTGACGGCTGTGCTGCTGGTCCCGAGCGGAGCGCTGCAGGGAGTCCTGGGCGACCGAGCCGATCAGCGACCCGGCGGCGGGCGCGGCGACGAGGATCAGCAGCAGGGCGACCAGCGCCACCCAGGCCTCGATCAGGTCGGTCGTACGGCGCAGCGGATTGTGCCGCCAGCGCCACAGGCCGTTGATTGCTCGCACGTCCCGCACCCCCTTCCGCGTCCGTGATAACCCCCGCACCCGGCCGTTCACTCTCGAGGCCGGGGAAGAGAGAGGGAAATCACCTCTCTCCCGCCCCGCACGCCTCTCACGAACTTCTCACGCGGACTCAACGACCGCGGCCCTCGCCCGGGTTCCCACCCGCGCGCGGCATCGTGGCCTTTCCCGCCCCGGGTTCGGAGGGATCCTGCCCGCACGACGGCGCGGGCAGCCGGAGACGGCTCGGCCCGGTCAGGGAAACGGCCGGAGACGATTCGGCCCGGCCGGGGAAACGGCCGGTGCGGCCGGCCGACCGCCCTACGCGAGGATCGTGACCGGGTCGCCGATGCGGACCACGCCGGTCGTCTCCGGTACGAGGTTCTGCCCGAAGGCGAGTTGGCCGCCGAAGCGGCGGTGGCGGGCGAGCGTGCGCAGCGGCTCCTTGCCCCGCTCGGCGGTGCTCTGATCCGTGGTGGTCACGACACAGCGCCCGCACATCTTGGTGACCCGGAACGCGACCTCGCCGATGGAGATCCGTGTCCAGTCGTCCTCGGCCCAGGGTTCGGTTCCGGCCACGACGAGGTTCGGCCGGAACCGGTTCATGGGCAGCGGGCCCTCGTCGGCGTGATCGCCCTGCGCGATCAGGGAATTGAGAGCATCCAGGGAGGCCACCGAGGCGAGCAGCAGCGGGTAGGCGTCCGCCAGGCTCACGGTCTCGCCAGGACGCCCGTACG
The DNA here is from genome assembly GCF_042892355.1 of Streptomyces sp. NPDC001796. Taxonomy (NCBI): domain Bacteria; kingdom Bacillati; phylum Actinomycetota; class Actinomycetes; order Kitasatosporales; family Streptomycetaceae; genus Streptomyces; species Streptomyces sp. NPDC001796. The sequence continues at coordinate 547,562 of NZ_JBIAUC010000003.1, forward strand.
GCGGGTCGTCGATCGGGCGGCGGGTGGCCGGGTCGTCGAGGTGGACGAGGGTCACACGCTCGCCCAGGAAGGCGCTGAACCACTCGCTCGCCTCAGGGCCTGCGGGGACCGTCTCGATCTTCTCTCCCGCCCACTTCGCGGTCGTCGTGCCGACGGGATCGGGCACGGCGACGGTCAGCGGCTCAAGGGCTTCCGCGGACACCCGGACACCGCCCCCGGGCAGCGGCTCGGCGGCCGCCAACGCCAGAGTCGGGCGCTCGCGCTGGGTGACGACCCTGCCGGTGTCGTCGACCAGTGCCCAGCGCCGGTCCCCGGCCAGCCCCCATGGCTCCACCACGGCCTCGTGGGGCGCCTGGCCCCGCAGTGCCTTGACCGGGTGGACGTGAATCGAGTGCAGCGCTGAATTCGGCATGAGGCCATCGTGCCACCGGCATCGACGGCCTCATCCGGTTCGCGGATCAGTACCCGCGGTACTGCTGCCCGTTGGTGTACGGGTCCTGGTAGGGCGCCGGGGCCGGGCGCTGCGCCGCGGGACGCATCGACTCGTAGCCCGAGGCCATCGGGCGCGGCTGCTGCATCTGCTGCATCTGCTGCATCTGCTGCATCTGCTGCATCTGCTGCGGGGCCGGGTAGCCGCGGGGCCCCGCCTGCTGCGGGATGTACGCGGTCGGGGCCTGCTGCAACGGTGCGGGCTGCGGTGTCTGGGGGTAGCCGTACGCCGGGGCCTGGTGGGAGGGCCCGGACGGCAGCGCGGGAAGCGCCGACGGCAGTGCGGGCAGGCTGCTGCCCGGCGTCTCGTAAGCGGAGGGGACCCGGATCGGAGCGATCTGCGGGGTGCCCCGCTCGGCGACGAGCTTGTCGTAGATCGGAGTGTCCGGGAAGGGCGACGCGGAGTAGTAACCGCCGCCATAGGTGGAGCGGGGGGAGGTCATGGGACATAAGTTAAGCCCACGATGTGCTGGTTGGGGAGACCGATAAGAGGGTTGTTTTCCGTGTCCGGGGTGACGCGGGATCCCCAATGCGAGCGAACTTGACAAAAAGGGGCAGCAAGCCGGTTCTGGATCGTGTAAAGGCCGAGTTCCGAGTGGGTTACCGGCGGTTGCTCCGCGGTCTTGCGGGGCGGGTCGCGGGAGTTCGGGCCCCGGGGGGAATAGGTTGGCCCCACGGATGCGAGGCACGGATGCGCGGCGCTGCCCGGGCCCCGGTCCCGGCGTGGCTACAGGTGGATGGGGGCGGACATGTCGATGGCGAAGGGGTCCAACCTTCAGGTGCCGACCACGGCGCTGCGCGTCGAACTGGGCCGGCGTTCCGGACCGGGCGTGCCCGACGCGGACGCCTCGGCGCTGCTTCTGGTCTCCGGCAGGGTCCGTACGGACGGAGACTTCGTCTTCTACAACCAGCCCGCGCATCCCTCCGGCGCGGTGCGCCACGAGGGCAAACGGGACCTGGGCGGCCAGGTGACGGACACCCTCCTCGTCGACCTCACGCGCGTGGAACCCGAGGTCGAGACGGTGGTGCTCGCCGCCTCGGCCGACGGCGGCACCTTCGGCCAGGTGCCAGGCCTGTACATCCGGGTGCTCGACGCCCGGCAGGGCACTGAGGTCGCGCGCTTCGACCCCGCCGCCACCGTCGAGACGGCGTTCGTGCTGGGAGAGTTCTACCGCCGCCAGGGCGCCTGGAAGTTCCGCGCCGTCGGCCAGGGCTACAGCAGCGGACTCGAGGGCCTGGCCACGGACTACGGGATCACCGTGGACGAGCCGCAGCGCGCCGCGCCCCCGCCTCCGCCGCCCGCCCCGCCGGCGGCACCCCCCGCCCCGGTACGCCTCACCAAGGTCACGCTCACCAAGCAGGCCCCCACCGTCTCGCTGGCCAAACAGGGCGGCTCCTCCGGAGCGATGCGCGTCAACCTCAACTGGCAGGTGCGCGGGCAGTACTCCGGAGGGGGCCGGGAACAGGGCCGGGCGGTACCCCGTCACGCGGACCTCGACCTGGACCTGTGCGCCCTGTACGAGCTGTCCGACGGCCGCAAGGGCGTAGTCCAGGCGCTCGGCAACGCCTTCGGCTCGCTGCACCGGCCGCCGTACATCCACCTCGACGGCGACGACCGCACCGGAGCCCTGGACGCGGGCGAGAACCTCACCGTCAACCTGGACCACAAGGACCGCTTCCGGCGCATCCTCGTCTTCGTGACCATCTACGCAGGCGCCCGGTCCTTCGCCGACCTGCACGCCACGGTCACGCTCCAGCCGCAGCACGGCGCCCCCGTCGAGTTCTTCCTGGACGACTGCACGGTGCCCTCCACCGTGTGCGCGCTCGCCCTCATCACGAACACCGGCGGCGACCTGGTCGTCCAGCGCGAGGCCCGCTATCTCGTCCCGGAGCGCGGGGTCAGCCCGCAGCGCACCGTCGACCGGGCCTACGGGTGGGGCATGAACTGGACGCCCGGCAGGAAATGACCGGATCGCGTGCGATCGCCTCCGGCCCGCTCACTGCTCGTCCAGCACCGCGTCCGGGCGTGCATATGTGCGACCCTTCCATGCCGCGCCGCGCCCCCGGTAGTGCTGCACCGCCGAATCGACCGTCATCAGCAGGTACAGGAAAGCGGTGACCGTCAGCAGCGGAGCGAGCCACAGCGGCTGACGGTAGTAGCGCAGCATGGGCACGTACGTCGCCGTCATCACCGCCTTCGCGAGCCCGCCCACCACCAGGGCCGCCACATCGCCGGTGACGATCCCGGCGACCAGCGCGACGGACGGCACCAGGTAGACGATCGAAAGTCCGAGCACCGTACCGACGAGCAGCAGCGGACTGTGTCTGAGCTGGGCGTAGGCACTGCGCGAGACCATCCGCCACAGGTCGTGCAGCCGCGGGTACGGGCGCACGCTGTCGACCCGGTCGGCAAGCCCCAACCAGATGTGGCCGCCGCTCCGCTTGACCGCGCGAGCGAGCGCCACGTCGTCGATGACGGCCTGCCGGACGGCGTCCGGAATCCGCGCCCGCTCGGCGGCGTCGGCCCGCAGCAGCACGCACCCGCCCGCCGCGGCCGCCGTCCGCGACCCCTTCACCGCGATCCGGCGGAAGGGGTACAGCTGCGAGAAGAAGTACACGAAGGCGGGCACGACGAGCCTCTCCCACACGCTCTCCACCCGCAGCCGCGCCATCTGGGAGACGAGGTCGAAGCCGCCGGTGCGCGCGGCCGCCACCAACTCCCGCAGGCTGTCGGGCGCGTGGGCGATGTCGGCGTCCGTCAACAGCAGATACTCGGGCGCACGCGCGCGTGCCAGTCCGATTCCGTGGCGTACGGCCCACAGCTTGCCCGTCCAGCCCGGAGGAGGCTCGCCGGGGGAGCCGACGGTGAGCGGCAGCCCGCCGTGCCGCTCCGCCAGCTCGCGGGCCAGCTCCCCGGTGCCGTCGGAACTTCCGTCATCGATCAGGAAGACCTCGGCGCGCCCGGGATAGTCCTGCGCGAGCAACGAGGGGAGACTGTGCGGGAGTACGGCGGCCTCGTCCCGAGCCGGTACGACCACACAGACGGACGGCCACTCCTCGGGGTCCCGGCGCGGCGGCAACCGCACATCCGTACGCCAGAAGAAGCCCTGGCCGAGCAGCAGCCACAACCAGGCTGCCAGTGACGCGACGGCGATCCAGACAACGGCACTCACCCGTGGCAGTCTGCCCCACCACGGGGTCCGTTGGGCGCATCGTCTATGGTTGCCGGGTGAAGATCGCGCTCATGGACTCCGGAATCGGACTGCTGCCGGCCGCCGCCGCGGTACGCCGTCTGCGGCCGGACGCGGACCTCGTCCTCTCCTGGGACCCCGACGGGATGCCGTGGGGGCCGCGCACACCGGAGGACATCACGGAGCGGGCACTGGCCGTCGCGGAGGCCGCCGCCGCCCACGGTCCCGATGTCCTGATCGTCGCCTGCAACACCGCGTCCGTGCACTCGCTGCCGGAGATGCGCGCCCGTTTCGAACCGGACCTGCCGATCATCGGCACGGTCCCGGCGATCAAGCCGGCCGCCGCGGGGGGCGGACCCGTCGCGATCTGGGCCACGCCCGCGACCACGGGCAGCCCCTACCAGCGGGGGCTCATCGAAGAGTTCGCGGACGGCGTGACGGTCACCGAGGTGCCGTGCCCCGGACTCGCGGACGCCGTGCACCACGCGGACGACCCGGCGACCGAGGCCGCGATCGCCGCCGCCGCGGCGCTCACCCCGGACGATGTCACGACCGTCGTGCTCGGCTGCACCAACTATGAACTGGTCGCCGACCGCATCCGCGAAGCCGTGCAGAAACCCGGCGCGGTGCCGCTCATCCTGCACGGAAGCGCCGGGGCGGTGGCCGCGCAGGCGCTGCGCCGCATCGGTGAGGTCCCGGTGCCGGAGGCTCCCGCCGAGGGCGGTCTGACGGTCCTGTTGAGCGGTCGGGAGGGCGTACTGCCGGCCGAGGCGCTGGCGTATCCCGAGGGCAGGTTCCTGCAGGCGGTCAGCCCCGCGCGGTGAGCGACGCGGGCGGGGCGACCGGCTCTTGGCCCGAACCGGTGACGCCGCACGATGCGGTGCCCCCGTTACGGAACATGGGTACTCTCGTGGCATGAGGGACCACCCCCACGGCGACGAAGCCCCGCACCCCGACATCTGGACCGGGCGGGCGACCAATCGGGCGCAGTGGCTGGCGGCACTCGTGGGTGCGGCCTGCATGGCGCTCGGTATCGAACTGGCAGTCGACTCCGCCTGGACGTCCGGCGTCGCGCCGCTCGTGATGTCGGTCGTGGGCTGTATCGCGGCCGGCCTGCTGGTTCTCTTCGGCACGCTCGCGTTCGTGCACGTCGCCGTCAAGGTCGACAAGGAATGCCTCGAGGTGCGGTGCGGCCACATCGGTGTGCCGCGCCGCCGCATCCCCCTCGCCCACGTCGCCGGTGCCGAATTCGTGCCCCGCGTCACACCACGCCAGTGGGGAGGCTGGGGCTACCGGTGGCGACCGGAGAAGGGCACCGCCGTCGTCGTACGGCGCGGTGAGGGTCTCGTACTGCGTCTGTGGGACGGTCACACCTTCACGATCACCGTGGACAACGCCGAGACGGCGGTACGGGTCATCCGCGCCCGACTGCATCCGACGCTTCCCGGCGCCACGCACTGACTGCCGCCTTCCCTCTCCCCTCTTACTCGTATTACTCGACTCTTACTCGTGTTACTCGACGTACCGGCTCGGCTACCTCTGCGTCGGCGGGCGGTATCAGTGGCCGGCCTCCTCTTCATCGGTGCGGTGGCTCCTCGTCCACCAGTGGACGCGCGGTGGCGATCCCGGCCAGGAGTCCCGCTCCCGCCGTCACCGACGTGAAGCTCAGCGCGTCGCCGAGCGACGCGATCACTGCTAGCGCCGTCAGTGCGGCGCCCGCCGTGAGTGCGAGCGGAGTGGGGCGCCGGGTGCGCCACAGCGCGTACAGAACCCAGCAGAAGACCGCCGCGAGCAGGGCCGCGCCGAGCAGCCCCTCTTCTGCGGCCTGCTGAAAGGGCGCGGAGTGCGGTTTGCCGTCGGGCAGGAGGGACTGCGCGGCCGTGACGCTCAGATCCCCGAAGCGTCCGGGGCCCACGCCCAGCGCGGGGTCCTGGTGCACCAGCGCCAGGGCGTCGTGCCAGAGCAGTACCCGGTGCCGGCTGAGCTGGTCGGTCAGGAACGCCCTGAGCCCGTCGGGCAGGACGTCCTGGGTGATCCCCCAGGTGAGGCCGGTCACCAGGGCCGCCGCGAGCCCGAGAGCGGCGAGTGCCGGGGCGCGGTGCCGGGTCCGGTCGGCGGCGAGCGAGCACAGCAGCACCCCGGTGCAGGCCACGAGCCCGGTCGTGGAACCGATCGCCGCCGCGACCACCGCGATCCCGGCGGCCGACAGGCGCAGCACCAGCCGTGCCGCGGGGGCCCGGGCGGCCCAGGCGGCGCAGCACGCCGCCCCCGAGGAGAGCGCCAGCAGCGCTGCGGTCCCGCCGGTGTGCCCGAGCGGCACGGCGAACTGCGGGCCCACCGCGACGTGCGGGGCGGCCACGGTGATTCCGACACCGGCCAAGGCGCCCGTGACGGGTGCCGCGACCGGGAGCAGCGCCCCGAAGATACGTCCGGACGCGTATCCCGCGGTGACCGCGAGCACCGCGAGCAGGACGCCCTCGGGCCTGCCGCCGTGGGCGGCGGCCGTGATCAGCGACCACACGGCGCACGCGCCCAGCACCAGGACGCCCGCCGTGTCCGAGGCGTTCCGTCTCTCGTCCTCCGTGTCCGCGGCCCTGGCCTCGGACTTCGTTCCCGTGGATCCCACTGCCGCCCCCTGCCTTGACGGACCCGACCGTCCCGGCCGCCCCGTCCGGCCGTGGTGCAGAGCTCCGGCACACCGTATCGGGTGATGCGCCGGTTTGTGGACGGGTTGTGCAGAAACGATGCAGCAGGGTGCGGACCCATGTCCGGGCAAGGGGCGGGACCGACCATGGTGCAGGCACCGGCCGCGCTGTCCGCGCCGTGGTGGCGCGCCGTAGACTCCCCGGGTGACCGTCACCGCAACATCCGTGGGCGAGCCGGAACAGCTCGAGCCCGCGGCCGCACCAGCACCCGCCCATGGCGTACGCCGGGTGCGGCGTGTCGTTCCGGCCGCCGCCGCGCCGCTGTCCGGCGTGCTGCTCTACGTCAGTTTTCCGCCCCGGACACTGTGGTGGCTGGCCCTTCCGGCGTTCGCCGTCTTCGGCTGGGCCCTGCGTGGCCATACCTGGAAGGCGAGTCTCGGTCTCGGCTATCTGTTCGGCCTCGGCTTTCTGCTGCCGCTGCTCGTGTGGACCGGTGTCGAGGTCGGCTCCGGACCGTGGCTCGCACTCGTCGCGGTGGAAGCGATCTTCATCGCGCTGGTCGGCGCGGGCATCGCGCTGGTCTCCCGGCTGCCCGCCTGGCCGGTGTGGGCGGCGGCCGTGTGGACCGCCGGAGAGGCGGCACGCGCGCGCGTGCCGTTCGGCGGCTTCCCCTGGGGAAAGATCGCCTTCGGTCAGGCGGACGGTGTCTTCCTGCCGCTCGCTGCGGTCGGCGGTACCCCGGTGCTCGGCTTCGCGGTCGTCCTGTGCGGCTTCGGGCTCTACGAGATCGTGCGGCTCGTCCTGGACTGGCGGCGCACCGGAAACGCGCTGCGGCGCGGGGCGGCCGTCGCGGCGCTGATCAGCGTCGCCGCTCCCGTGGTGGGCGCCGTCGCCGCGCGCTCCCTGGTCAGCGACAAGGCGGAGGACGGGACCGCGACCGTGGCCGTCATCCAGGGCAACGTGCCGCGCTCCGGACTCGAGTTCAACGCCCAGCGGCGCGCCGTCCTGGACTACCACGCGCGGGAGACCGAGCGTCTGGCCGCCGAGGTCGAGGCGGGCAAGGTCGCGCGGCCGGACTTCGTGCTGTGGCCCGAGAACTCCTCCGACGTCGACCCCTTCGCCAACCCCGACGCCGCCGCAGTGATCGACCGCGCCGCCAAGGCGATCGGAGTGCCCATCTCGGTCGGCGGCGTCGTCGAGCGGGGCGGCAGGCTCTACAACGAGCAGATCCTGTGGGACCCGGCCAAGGGCCCCGTCGACACCTACGACAAGCGGCAGGTGCAGCCGTTCGGCGAGTACCTTCCGCTGCGCTCGTTGCTGAACGCCGTCAACCCCGACTGGACGGCGATGGTCCGCCAGGACTTCAGCCGCGGACACAAGCCCGGAGTGTTCACCATGGCGGGCGCCAAGGTGGGGCTGGTCACCTGCTACGAGGCGGCCTTCGACTGGACGGTGCGCTCGACCGTCACCGACGGCGCCCAGCTGATATCGGTGCCCAGCAACAACGCGACCTTCGACCGCAGCGAGATGACCTACCAGCAGCTCGCCATGTCCCGGGTGCGGGCGGTGGAGCACAGCCGCACCGTCACCGTCCCGGTGACCAGCGGCGTCAGCGCCATCATCATGCCCGACGGGAGGATCACCCAGCGCACGGGCATGTTCGTCGCCGACTCGCTCGTCCAGAAGGTGCCGCTGCGCTCCTACACGACCCCCGCCACCCGGCTCGGCACCCTCCCCGAGATGATCCTGGTGCTCGTGGCGGCCGGCGGCCTCGGATGGGCGGCGGCGTCGGCGGCACGGGACCGCCGCGACCGTCACGTCCGGGCCGTCCGTCCCGAAGACGCGGGAGTGGCGGAACCGACCCGCTAGGGTCGGCCCATGGCTACTCCCGACTTCATCCGGACCATCCGGGCCTCCGCCGGTCATCAGCTGCTCTGGCTCCCCGGCGTCACCGCCGTCGTCTTCGACGACGACGGCAGAGTGCTGCTGGGGCGCCGGGCAGACACCGGCCGGTGGTCTGCGATCGGCGGCATCCCGGAGCCGGGGGAGCAGCCCGCGGCCTGCGCCATACGCGAGGTCTACGAGGAGACGGCCGTGCGCTGCGTCGCCGAACGCGTGGTTCTCGTGCAGGCCCTGGCTCCGGTGACCTACGCCAACGGCGACACCTGCCAGTACATGGACATCACGTTCCGCTGCCGGGCCGTCGGGGGCGAGGCGCGCGTGAACGACGACGAGTCGCTGGAGGTCGGCTGGTTCCCGGTGGACTCTCTGCCGGAGCTCAACGAGTACGGCCTGCTGCGGATCAAGCAGGCCCTGTCGGAGGCACCCACATGGTTCGACCCCACCAATCCACTGTGAAGTATGGGTGGTGACCATATGGGGTGGGGTACCGGCACTGCTTAGGGTCGGCACATGACCGCGCCCCACCCCCACACCACTTCAGTCGATCTCGGCGGACGCACCGCCCTCGTCACCGGCGCCGCCGGCGGAATCGGCCGCGCCTGCGCGCTGCGGCTGGCCGCCGCCGGGGCCAAGGTGAGAGCGGTCGACCGGGACGCCGCCGGCCTCGACGCCCTCGCCGGCGTGGCCCGCGACCTCGCGGGCACCGTCGAACCACACGTCCTGGACCTCACCGACCTGGACGCCGGCGAACACGCCGCCGCCGGCACCGACATCCTCGTCAACAACGCCGGGATCCAACTGGTCCGGCCGCTCGAGGACTTCCCGCCCGACGTGTTCCACACCGTCCTGACGGTGATGCTGGAGGCCCCGTTCCGGCTCATCCGCGGAGCGCTGCCCCATATGTACGGGCAGGGCTGGGGCCGTATCGTCAACATCTCGTCGGTCCACGGGCTGCGCGCCTCCCCGTACAAGGCGGCGTACGTCTCCGCCAAGCACGGGCTGGAAGGGCTCTCGAAGACCGCCGCCCTGGAAGGCGCCCCGCACGGCGTCACATCGAACTGTGTGAACCCGGCGTACGTGCGAACCCCCCTGGTGGAGAAGCAGCTTGCCGACCAGGCGCGGGCGCACGGGATTCCCGAGGAGCGCGTGCTGTCCGAGGTGCTGCTGCAGGACAGCGCCGTCAAACGGCTGATCGAACCGGAGGAGGTCGCCGAGGCGGTGGCCTATCTGTGCAGCCCACAGGCGTCCTTCATCACCGGCACCTCGCTGGTCCTTGACGGCGGCTGGACCGCCCACTGAGCAGGGACATGTCGGAAGTTGTCCACAGGCCCGGTGGGTCCGGGCCGGTCGTGGGCCATTCTGGGGGCATGTCTCGCGATCACGTACAGTCCGCGCAGCGCCCCGGCACCGGCGCCGAGGCGCCCTTCCTGGAGCTCCTGGCCCGGGGCGCGTCGGCCGACGCCTACGAGCAACCGGTGCTGCTCGCCCGCGCTGAGGGCCTGCCGTCCGAGCGCATCCGCGCGCTCGAGCAGGCCAAGCGGCTCGCGCTGCACGTGCGCGCCGAGATGGAAGGCAGACGCCGCCGCGAGGCGGAGCTGTCCGCGCTCTTCGAGACCGCCCACGACCTGGCCGGGCTGCGCGATCTCGACGCCGTCCTGCAGGCGATCGTCCAGCGCGCCCGCTCCCTGCTGAGCACCGACGTCGCCTATCTCACCCTGCACGACGAGGCCGCCGGCGACACCTATATGAGGGTCACCGAGGGGTCGGTCGCCGCCCGCTTCCAGCAGCTCAGGCTCGGCATGGGGGAGGGGCTCGGCGGGCTCGTCGCCCAGACCGCCCGCCCCTATGTGACGCCCGACTACTTCGAGGACGACCGCTTCCAGCACACCCGGACGATCGACACGGGCGTGCGTGACGAGGGGCTCGTGGCGATCCTCGGCGTGCCGCTGATGATCGGCGCACAGGTCATCGGAGTGCTGTTCGCCGCCGACCGGCGGGCCAGGGTCTTCGAGCGGGAGGAGATCGCGCTCCTCGGTTCGTTCGCGGCGCTGGCCGCCGCCGCCATCGACACCGCCAACCTCCTCACCGAGACACGGTCGGCCCTGGACCGGCTCGCCCGTGCCAACGAGATCATCCGCGACCGCAGCGCCGTCATCGAGCGCGCCTCCGACGTCCACGACCGGCTCGCCGAACTCGTCCTGCGCGGCGGCGGCGTCCACGACGTGGCGGCGGCGGTGTCCCAGGTCCTTGACGGCACGGTCGAGTTCACCGAGGCGGACGGCGCGCCCGCCGCGCCCCTGGAGGCATCCCGTGCCGAGGGCCACGCCGTACGGCACGAGGACGACTGGATCGCCGCCGTGACCGCCGGCGGTGAACTGCTCGGCGCGCTGGTGCTGCGCGGCCATCCGGGGCTCGACCCCGTCGACCAGCGCACCCTGGAGCGCGCCGCGATGGTCACCTCCCTGCTGCTGCTCGCCCGCCGCTCGGCCGTCGAGGCCGAACAGCGTGTCCGCGGCGAGCTGTTGGACGACCTGCTCGATGCCCGCGACCGCGATCCGCGCGTGCTGCGCGAGCGCGCCGCCCGTCTGCACGCGGACCTCGACGCCACCCATGTGGTGCTCGCCGCCCGCCTGGACGGCGCCGCCGCCGACGCCGACCAGGAAGCGGCCGCGCGCCGCCGCCTGTGGTCCGCGGCGTCCCATCTGGCGGCCACACGGCGTGGACTCGCCGCCGCCCGCGACGGCGGTACGGTGCTGCTGCTGCCGCTCGAGGCGGGCGACACGGCGACGGACCTGGCCCGCCGCACCGCCCGGCACCTCGGCACCGCGGTCCACGAACCGGTCACCGTCGGCGCCTCCGCCCCCGTCGAGGACCTCGCCGGCCACCCCGACGCCGTGGCCGCCGCATACGCGGAGGGACAGCGTTGCCTCGACGCCCTTCGCCTGCTGGGCCGTGCCGGAGACGGGGCCGCCGCCGAGGACTTCGGGTTCCTGGGACTCCTGCTAGCCGGGGACCGGGACATCGCCGCCTATGTCGAACGCACGATCGGCGAGGTCGTCGCCTACGACGAACGGCGCGGCACGGACCTCGTCCACACCCTCGACGCGTACTTCGCCTGCGGGATGAGCCCGGCCCGCACCAAGGACGAACTGCACGTCCATGTGAACACGGTGGCGCAGCGCCTGGAGCGGGTGGGCCGGCTCCTCGGCGACGACTGGCAGAGCCCGGCCCGCGCCCTGGAGATACAACTGGCGCTTCGGCTGCACCGGTTGTCGTCCCGGCCCGGACACTGAGGGGCTCACTCGGCACGCCGCCGGCACGACGCGCACCGGCCCCGCACGCGTGAACGCACGGGGCCGGCCGGGAAGACTCGGACTCAGACGGTCCGCGCGTCGGCGGCCCGCGCCCCCGAGACTTCGGCGTCCGCGGACTCCACCCGGGCAAGGTCGCGATCGCGTGTCTCCTTGGCGACACCGACGGCGATCAGGGTCAGAACGGCGGCGGCGATCACGTACAGGGCGATCGGCGTCGAACCGCCGTAGTCCGACAGCAGCGCGGTCGCGATGAGCGGGGCCGGAGCGCCCGCCGCCACCGAGGCGAACTGGGCGCCGATGGACGCGCCCGAGTAGCGCATGCGGGTCGCGAACATCTCGGAGAAGAAGGCCGCCTGAGGCGCGTACATCGCCCCGTGCAGCACGAGGCCGACGGTCACGGCAATGATCAGGTTCCCGAAGCCGCCGGTGTCGATGAGCGAGAAGAACGGGAACATCCACAGGCCGACCCCGGCCGCGCCCAGCAGATACACGGGCCGGCGGCCGATCCGGTCCGACAGCGCGCCCCAGGCCGGGATGACGGCGAAGTGCACGGCGGAGCCGATGAGGACGGCGTTGAGGGCCGTCTGCTTCGAGACGCCGGCCGACGTGGTGGCGTAGACGAGGATGAAGGCGGTGATCACGTAGTAGCTGATGTTCTCCGCCATGCGGGCGCCCATCGCGACCAGTATGTCCCGCCAGTGGTGACGCAGCACGGACACCAGCGGCAACTTCTCCGGACCGCCGTCGGAGGCCGCCTTACGGGCCTCGGCCTGCGCCAACGCCTGCTGGAACACGGGCGATTCGTCGACGGAGAGACGAATCCACAAACCGACGATCACCAGCACTCCGGACAGGAGGAACGGAATGCGCCAGCCCCAGGAGCCGAACGCGTCGTCCGAGAGCACAGCGGTCAGCAACGAGAGCACACCTGTGGCGAGCAACTGCCCGGCCGGCGCGCCGGTCTGCGGCCAGGAGGCCCAGAAGCCTCGGCGCCGCGCGTCGCCGTGCTCCGACACGAGCAGAACGGCGCCGCCCCACTCGCCGCCGAGCGCGAAGCCCTGCACCAGACGCAGCGTGGTGAGCAGCACGGGCGCGGCGCTCCCGACGGTGGCGTGGGTGGGCAGCAGCCCGATGGCGAAGGTCGCCCCGCCCATCAGCAGCAGACTCAGCACCAGCAGCTTCTTGCGCCCGAGCCGGTCGCCGTAGTGCCCGAACACCAGGGCCCCGAGCGGCCGGGCGGCGAAACCGACCGCGTAGGTCAGGAACGACAGGAGCGTGCCGACCAGCGGGTCGGAGTCGGGGAAGAAGAGCTTGTTGAAGACGAGCGCGGCGGCGGATCCGTAGAGGAAGAAGTCGTACCACTCGATGGTGGTGCCGATGAGGCTGGCGGCGACGATACGGGGGAGCTTCGCCGGGGGTGGGGGAGCGGTGGTTCCGGAGGCCATGTGCGCCACTTCCTCGTGTGCGGTGGGGACGGGTACGTGCTGGCACACGGTAGGAAGATGCAGGTCAGAGGCGTATGTGGTGGGACACCATAGTTCCGGGTGTCGAGGTGCGTTCGCCCAACATGAGGGCGCCGCGGTCGGGCGCGGCAAAAGGGCGCACGGCGCTTCGCCGGAAGACGCCGGCGCGTCGCAGCCTCGGCCCTGTACCTCGGGCGTCCCAGGGGAGCGACCCGTCGGAACCCGGCCGAAGGTCCTCGTCGCAGGGCCATCGCGCCTGTCGCGGGCCTCACCGGACGGTGCGACGGTGGTGACAGGGGGTCCTCACAGTGAGCTGCGACGGGAAGGCGGTGGGGACGATGGAGCTGCCCCTGGTTGTCGGCGCCGACGGTTCGGAATCCAGTCTTCGAGCGGTGGACTGGGCTGCGGACGAGGCGGCGCGCCACGGACTGTCGCTGCGGCTGCTGTATGCCTCCCTCTGGGAGCGCTACGAGGGCAGCCGGCCGTCCTTCAGCACCGAGCGTCCCTCCGACGAGCTCATGGCGGAACACATCGCCGCGTCCTGCGCGGAGCGTGTCGAGCGCCGCGATCCGGAGGTGAAGGTGTCGGCCGAGGTGCTGCCCGACGAGGCCGCGCACGCGCTGGTCCAGGCGAGCCAGGAGGCGTTCGCCGTGGTGGTCGGATGCCGGGGCCGGGGTGAGATCGCCGGGCTGCTGCTGGGTTCGGTGAGCCTGGCGGTGGCGGCGCGCCGCCGTGAGCCCGGTCGTCGTGGTCCGTGGTCCCGAGCGGAACCGGGACGGCCGCCTCGGACGGGTGGTGGTCGGTGTCGGGGACTCGCCCGAGAACGAGGCCGCCGTCGACTTCGCCTTCCGTGAAGCCCAAGCACGCGGCTGCGCCCTTCACGCCGTCCGCGCCTGGCGCCGTCCGGCCCATGAACACCGGGACAGCCCCCTCATCGTCGACGACGCAGGCACCGCGCACGAGGAAAGGGCCGCCATCGCCCTCACCGAGGCGCTGCGTGAGACCGAACGGGAGCATCCCCGTGTTCAGGTGCACCCCCGCACGGTGCAGGGACCTGCGCACGAGGTGTTGCTGGACGCCGCGGCGGACGCGGACCTTCTGGTCGTCGGCGCGCAGCGGCGGACCGGCCACCACCTCTGTCTGCAACTGGGCCGGGTCGCCCACGCCGTACTGCACCACGCGGACTGCCCCGTCGCCGTCGTTCCTCACCGTTCCTGAAGAGAAAAATGGGTCTACCGGGGCGGCGCTCAAACGGGTTGCAGGGCCCTTACCGGTCCGGTCGGGTCCGTACCACGCCACGGTGGGCACGAGGCGCAAACCACTGTTGCGAGGAGGTCACGCCATGCGGACACCGCATCTTCGGGGACACCGGCCTCCGCATCAGCCGGGGCGGGGGCGGCATGCCAGGGCAGTGGACTGTCGGCGAAATCCCCTCGAACGACCGTCGGACCGCTTCGAGCGCAGGCTCCGGGTCCTGGTGATGGCTGTGCTCGCCGTGGCCGTGCCGATGGCGGCGTGGGTCGCCGGAAGCACGACCTACAACCATGACAGCCAGCTCCGGCAAGTGCAGATGGCTGAACGACACCCGGTCACGGCACGGCTGCTGTCCGATGCCCAGGACGGCGGCGACGGCACGGACGGGACCCTCAGCTCTCATGCGTCGGTCCGCTGGAGCGATGCCCGCGGGACCCACGCCGCTCCGGTACCGGTGGGGGCATGGCAGCGGAAAGGAGACACGGCGACCGTGTGGCTGGATGCCCACGGCCACGTCACCACGCCGCCTCCCACGTCGGACTCGGCAGCGCTCGCCGGCGTCGAAATGGGCTTCGCTGCCGCGGCGGGTGCTGTCCTGGTAGTGGGCGGCGCGTGGAAAGGCGTCCGCGTCCGCCTCGATCGCCGCCGCTTCGAGCAGTGGGATCGGGAGTGGGAGATCGTGGAACCACGGTGGACGGGGCGTCGCGCCCGGTGAAGGGACTTTGGCCGACGGGTAGCGGTCGCCGTTCAGTGCCCCGACCCGACGCCCCGGTCGCCGCTGGCTGGTGACGGCGAAGGTGCTTCCGGTGCCGCGCGGGCGTCCCCCTCCGGGCCCGCTCGACGAGATCTGAGGCCGGGCCCTCGTTCGGCTCGTTTCGACGCCCACCTTCTCCGGTCCTCCCGTTCGCCGCATCCCCCTGGCGCGCCACCCCGAAGTCGCGCAGCGTGGAGGTGAACGACGGCATCCGGCGTGGCCGACGAGAAGGCCGCGAAAGAGGTGAGACCCATGGGCACGGACCTAGGTCGCCGGGTGCGGCGCTCCAGCAGGCCCGTGGACAGGTGAAGGACCTGGCGGTGGTCGAGCACGGTGCCCGTGTCCGGCGTGAGCCACTGCTGCCCGGTGAGGCGGTAGCGCAGCGGCAGCCAGTTGGGAAGATTGACCAGGTCCTCGTTCTCGACCCGGCGGCCCGCCACGTGTGAGACGAGCCTGTTGTAGCAGCCGGCGGCATACGTGCCCGGGTAGTGCACGTCGTCCGCGGCGCACTCGGGAAGCGTCCCACGGGTGGCGAAGTAACCGTTGCCCAGCGTGCACAGGGACTCCCGCAGGCGCTCCTCGGCGGGCTCGTAACCCTCGTACTGCCAAGTCCAGGCCGTCGCTGCGGCGCTCCTCCCACCAGCGGTTCCTTGATGCGTTCGGCGGTGTGCGCACTGGCGCCGGCCTCGCGCCGGAGCCTCGAGCTGCGGCGGTCCACACCGGCGAAGGAGGACGAGTGCGGTGTCGACGTCGTACCGCGGAGCCATGGAGGGGGTGGGCTCCGTCTTCACCGTCACACAGGCGCGGCATGGCGGCAGCCGAAGCGGTGCCGGCCGGCCTCGTGCGCAGCACCAAGGAGAACCTGCGCAAGGCCATCACCGGGGAGCACGACGAGGCCACCAACCTGTACCCGGGGTTCGCCGCCCAGGCCGCCGCCGTCGGTGACACCACCGCCGTCCGCTTCGTCCGCGACACCGCCGCGGACGAAGCCCGCCATGGCACCGCCTTCCAGCAGGCCCTCGACCGGTGGCGCTGACCGCGCTCTGCGCACTCCGGAATCGGCCGGGTCCTCCACCGCGGCACTCGGCCGGTCACCGCTTCCCAGCTGGAACGGTCCGCTGATCGTGAACTGCCCGACCGCAATCGCACATGAGTCGCGGATCGTCGCTGTCCTCACACGGTGATCCGGCGCCCGGTGATGCTGAGAGGTTCGATGCGGATCCACAGCTCCCGTTGCCCGCCTGCCCAGGGTGCGCTGTACGCCTGTTCCTCCAGCCGCCGTACGGCGTCGGGGTCCGTCACGCCTCGGGCGTGTCCGCGCACCAGGACGCTCCACCCCTGGCTCAAGGCTCCGTCGATGTGATCGATCTCGAAGGCCACCTGAGAACCCGACGCCTGCACAGGTACCGCGTGCGGCTGCGTCCTGAAGACGAGCGTGCCCTCCACGACGCTGTAGTTCACAGGGACGACCACCGGTCCCGAGGCGGTGGTCACCGCGAGTCTTCCCACGCCGTGCGTCGAGAGCAGCTCCCGGCACTCCTGCGCGGTCAGTTCCGTGAACCTCGGGTGCCGGCCTGCCTGTCCGAGGCCGGGCGGCAGATCGACGTCGCCGCCGGAGAGGTCCCGGACGGTGGTCTCGAGTGCTCCGGCCAACCGTAGGAGGGAGGCCGCACTCGGTGCGGCGGTGGGCTGCTCCTCGAGGTACCGGAGGTAGCCGGCAGCCATTCCGGCCCGATCGGCCGTCTCCTCCCGGGTCAAGCGGAGTTCCTCGCGCCGCTTGGCGATTCGGCGTCCGAGGTCACCGGTCGGGTTGCCTCCCGCCGCGTTCGGCGACGTCTGTGCGGCCACAGCCCGTCACCTTCTCTCAGAGGTCGCGCGTCCGGTCGTGGGCGAACTGTGCGGTGACCGCCCGCCGGACGACAGGCGGGAGTCGTCGAACCGGTAGGTGAGCTGGTCGATGACCGTGACCACTCCGTCGGTCTGCCGGGTCATGGAGACGGCGATCTCCGTCTCGCTCTTGCGTTCCAACTGTCCGGTGAGTGTGACCACGCCTTCGACCACGAAGACGTCGATGGTCATGGGTGGCAGCCGCAGTGTGCGGACGAGAACTTCCTCGATCACCTCGTCGCGGATCTCGGCGTCGGGACGCAGGAAGACCTGAAGCAGGTCCCGGCGGGTGACGATCCCGACGAGCCGGTCCTCCTCGTCCAGTACGGGCAGCCGCTCCACGTGGTGGTGCGCCATGGTGCGCGCGGCTTCGGCGATGGTCTCCTCGGCGTGAACGGTGACGGGCGGTGCGGTCATGAGCTGACCGGCGGTGAAGGCACTGGACTTGGCGGCCTGCCGGTGCGCTCTGGGTGCGACGAACCGGAAGCGACGCCTGGGCTTGTCCCTGTCGGAAGCTTCCGACTGCCTGGTCACCAGATCCGTTTCGGAGATGACGCCGAGGACCTTGTCGTCGTCGTCCACGACGGGCAGTCCGCTGATCCGGCGGTCCGCGAGGAGCCGCGCGACCTCCTTGAACGGAGTGCGGTACTCGGCGCGGACGACATCCATGGTCATCACGGAGCCGACCTTGTTGTGCTTCATGTCCGTTCCCTCCTCGGCGGAACCGGCGCAGATACGGGTCCTGGGGCGTGCGGGGCAGCAGACGTACGCGCGCGTCGAGCACGGTCACTGCGCCCGGTGCGGCGAGGACGGGGTCGAAGCCGGCCTCCGCCGGCTGGGGCAGATCGCTCGTGGTCATCCGGTTCCACGGGCCGGATGCACACGGTGGTCCGCGAGCAGGGCGTGGATCTGCGGGCGGCTGGGTGTGCCATCCGTCATCGTGCTCTCCTCCAGCCTTTCGACATTTCGAGCATCCGCGACTTTTCCGGCGATCACATGGGCTGACCGGGGTGGAATGCGGGCCGGTCGGCCCTGAAATCGGGCGAGGATGACCGGGTCGTCGTGGCCGTCGCTGGGACTGTGGGCCGCGAGGGTCGTGCACAGATCTTCCACGGGCAGATGGGCTCGGTGGCCCTGGAGCAGGGCCGTCCGGCCCGTCGCCCTTTCCCCCAGAGGCGAGCGACGATGGATCTCGAGAGATCTGCCGCCGCGGGCTCGTGCCCGGGAGGACCTGGGAAGGTGAGGCGGAAATGATGTTCTGGTACGGCCACGGCATGAACGGCTGGGGCTGGTTCGTGATGTCGATCGGCACGCTGCTGTTCTGGGCGCTGCTCATCATCCTCGGCGTCCTGCTCTTCCGGGCTCTGGTCCGCCCCACCCCTCCCGGCGGATGGCACGGCACCTGGCAGAAGACGCCTCCGGGCAGCGGCCCCGAGCAGATCCTCGCCGAACGGTACGCACGCGGCGAGATCGACGACGAGGAATACCACCGCCGTCTGGCCACGCTCCGTGGATCACCCGCAGACGCAGGCAGACCGTCAGCCTCGTAGCCTGCCGCCCCACCGACTCCGGAACCCGAAGCCGACGCTTCCGCACTGCGAAGAGTGACCGTCGGGCGCCGTGCTTCTGCGCCGTGTCCGGGAATGCGCGGCACAGCGCAGAAGCAGCCGGTGTGGCGTTACGGCGTCTGTGTCCTCCAGATGCCGCGGCCGTGCGTGGCCACGTACACCTGGCTGCCGTCCGGGCTCGGCGAGAGGTAGACCGCCGGCGAGGTGGGCAGGTTCGTGCCCAGGCGCGCCCAGTGGCCCGCCGAGGTGCTGGTGAACACGCCCAGGTCGGTGGCGACCACAAGGGTGCCGTTCCTGGTGATGAGCGCCGCGTTGGCCGGGGCGTCCGGGAAGGAGTCCGTGGCCGCAGGGTCGCCGCTGATGTCCGTCCAGGTCGTCCCGCCGTCGGTGGTCTTCCAGACGTGGCCGTAGCCGGCGCCGGGGCCCTCGTTCCAATGCCGCGAGAAGCCGTTGATCACCGCGTAGACCGTTTTGCCGGAGGCGTCGGACGGGTCGATGGCCAGACCGGAGATGTAGCGGTTCGGGAAGGCGGTGGGCAGGCTCACCTGGTGCCAGGTGCCGCCGTAGTTCGTGGCGATGCCCCGCCCGAAGGTGCCGTCGACCTTCGAGCAGGGGCCGCACCAGGCCGCCCACGCCACGTGGCCCCGGCTGGCGACCGCCGAGGCGGAGTGGCCGGCGCCCAAGTCGTACAGCTTGGTCCAGTCGGCGCCGGAGGTGCTGTTCCACGTCTTGGTGTTGCCCCACACGTACTGGCCGCCCGCGACCCACAGGCCGTTCGGGTCGGTCTCGTCCGCGCTGAACGGGGCGATGAAGCGGGCGCCGGGGTCGCCGGGCGCGATGTCGGTGATGACGTCCTCGGAGCCGTCGTCGCTCGCGGTGTAGCCGCAGTTGTTCGTGATCTGCAGCGCCAGGTCGACGTACTCGCCGACCGTCTGGCAGCCGTTGGCGGGATTGACCAGCTGGTCGCCGCCGTCACCGCCGAACGGGGAGACCATCTCGCCGTCCGGGTTGAGCTGCTGCCCCTGGTAGGTGGCGCCCTTGGGCGCGAGGAGCGAGACGCCGTTGTCCTGCAGGCCGCCCCAGACGGCGTCACCGCTGCCGTCGGTCATCCGCCCCGCACGCACCGAGTAGTACTGGAGGTCGCGCAGGGTGCCGGACTCGTTGAGGTTGCGCCATCCGGCGGTCGTCTGCGTGGTCGGGCGGGCGTAGGCGCCGCCGTCGTTTCCGACGAACACCTCCGGCGTGCTGCCCTTCCACTGCGAGAAGGCGAGGGCGTGCTGGTCGGAGTGCATCACGTCGCCGTCGCAGGTGTTCGCGGCCGGCTCGTACGAGAAGCACGGCATACCGAAGTTCCAGTACCGGCCGATCGCCTTCCAGGTCGCGCCGCCGTTCCGGGACTCGAACATCTCCTCAAGGCCCAGGTAGACGTGGTTCGGGTCGCTCGGGTCGACCGCGATGACCTGGTCGTACCAGGCCTGGGAGCCGGGCTGGTAGCCACTGCCGATCTCGTTGACCTTCATCGCGGAGCCGCTCGCGGACAGCGACGAGGAGGTCGCGATCTGCTGGAACGGGCCACTCGCGTTGCCGCTCTGGCTGACGTACACACCGGCGAGGACGGAGTACACCCCGGAACCGGAGGACTTGTTGAGGAGTTTCGGGGACTCCATCGAGACGTACAGCCTGCTGCCGTCGGCCGCGTAGGCAAAGGCGGCGTTGCCGATCTCGGCGGGGTTGATCGCACCGGTCGGGTTGGCGCGCTTCCAGGTGGTGCCCGCGTCGTCGGAGTAATAGAAGCCGTTGTAGTCGGCACCGCTCCGCCAGGCCACATTGGCCAGCAGCTTCCTTCCGTCGCTGCCGGACTGTACGGCGATGTCGTTGGCGATGTCCGCGTAGTGGCCGTCCACCCCGCAGCTCACGCCGCTGATGCCGACGCCCGCGCAGGGAGCGAGGACCTTCGTCCAGACGGAGGACTGGCCGGCCGACAGCGGGCGCCGGAAGACGCCGTGTGAGGAGGCCGCGAAGACGTACCCGGCGGCCTTGTCGAAGGTGAGGGTGTGGATGGAGGCGGAGTCCAGTTCCGTGCCGCCCACCTTGTCGCTCTCGCTGAAGGTGCCGGTGACCGGGTCCGCGAGCCGGTAGACGCCGCTGCCCAGGTAGTTGTCGGAGGCGGTGGTCGCCTCGCCGGTGGCCAGCCACAGCGAGCCGTCGGGTGCGACCGCGAGGGCGCCCACGGACAGGGCGGGCAACCGGTCGGCGATCGGCGCCCAGGTCTTCCCGTCGTCGCTGGAACGGAACACACCGCCGCCGGCGGCGCCCGCGTAGACCACGCCCTGGTGCGTCGGATCGGTGGCCAGGGCGGCGATCCGGCCCGCCGAGTGCCCCGCGCCGCCACCGGAGTTGGAGGCCGACTGGTCTCGGTAGTGCAGCGCGTCCTCGTTGTACGGGGAGGTGGTGACCTCGGACCAACTGCCGGACCTGACGGGCATGTTTTTGATGTGCGCCCAGGCGTCGGCGTAGGCGCCCGACGCGATCTCGCCGCTGGGCGAGAGCCTCGGCTCGTTGAACGCGTCGAGGGACTCCATGAGTTCATGGGACTCCTCGCCCGCCACGTCATGGCGGCTGGAGTCCGTGGCGCTCGCCCCGAACGCGGCGACGGGTCCCGTCCCCGCTATCAGAAGTGCGGCGGCCGCGGCGGCGAGTACTCTCCTGCCACCGCTCTCCGCCTCGCGGCGCGGTCTGCGCCGTGCGGAATACACACGCATGGACTGTCTCCGGCTTCTTCGGCGTAAGTCGCGGTCGCCCCTACGACCACACTTGATCTCCTACTGCCGAGCGCCGGAACCGTACTCCCGTGCCCTCCCTCAACCACAGGGGTTTACGCGGACTTTATAGCGCAACAAAGGTAACGATTGCCAAAAATGGCCTCGTTCGCCATCCGGCCTCCCAGAGTGACGGCGTCCCTCATCACTTGCAGCGCAGCCGACCGGCTTTCCGTTACCGGAGCGTGGAGTGCGCGGCTGTCGGAGCAAGCCGTAACATTCGCACGTAGGTTTTACCGTCCCGTGGTTGCCGGCCCGACGGGTCCGTCGGATTGCTGGTCACCATGCCGTCGGATAGCTGGATACGCAGGTCACGGGGATTGCAGCGGTCCCCCGGCGCTGAGCGGGGGAATGTTCATGCACCTCGAGTTCCGGCACCTCCGTATCCTGCTCACCGTCGCCGAGGCCGGCAGCATCCGCAAGGCCGCCGCACGGCTGCAGCTCTCTCAGCCGGCCACGAGCGCTCAGCTGAAGCGGATCGAACACGAGCTGGGCGGCCCGCTCTTCATCCGCAGTGCTGACGGGGTGAAACCGAACGAGAACGGACAGTACGTCCTGCGCTGCGCCCGCGACCTCGTCGTCGGCTTCGACCGGCTGCGTGAATACGCCCGATCGGCGGCCGAGGCGGACAGAGTGGCGGCCGCGCCGCTGAGAGCGGGCGGAACCGCCGGCCCTCTGGTGTCCCTGCTGGTCTCCGCCCTCTTCGAACTCGTCCCGGAACGCCGGCTCACCATCGATGCCCGCCGTTCCGTGCACACCCTGGTGAAATCGCTGAGCCAGTCGAAATGCGACATCGCGGTGTTCGGCGAGTTCCCCGGTTTTCCCCTTCCGGTCGGCGAGTCGGTGGCGACCCGCACCTTGCTCCGCGAGCCGGTCTTCGTCCTGCTCGCCGAAGACCACCCGCTGGCGTGCCAGGAGATGGTCAGCCTCCGTGATCTGGCGGACGAGGACTGGGTCATGCCGGAGGCGGACGAGAGCGGCGTGCACGCGTACCTTCATCTCACCTGCCGGTCGGCGGGATTCACTCCGCGCATCGCCCATGTGACCCCGGACCTGTCCGTGGCGCAGATCCTGGTCGCCGGTCGGCGTGCCGTCTGCGGCGTATGGCCGACTGCCGATGTCTCCGCCCGGGGCACTGTGCAGCGGCCGCTCGTGGACGTCCCGTTCCACCGGCGGCTGCTGCTGGCCTGGAACACGGCATCGGTTCCGCCCGGGCTCGCCGACGCGGCGGGCGAGCGACTGCTGGCCGCCTATCTGTCGCTGGTGCGGCAACGGCCGCGGTATCTGGCCTGGTGGGAGGGCGGGGGAGAGGAGTTCGCCCTCGGCGAGGGCAGGTGACAAGCCGGGCCACGGGTCTCCCTGCCCTATAGCTCCGCAGTTGTATCCCAGATGAAGTCACGTCAGGGACATGCCATCTGTTGAACACTTCGCGTCAACGTCCAAGGACGTCGTCACCCCACGACGAGCGAAGGAATCACCCCGTCATGTCCCGTCCTCTTCTTGCTCTTTCCGCGATGGTCGCCGCCGGCGTCATCACCACTGGTGCGATGGCCATACCTGCGCACTCGCAGCCACAAGCAGTGCAGCGCGGAACCTTCGTCCGCGACACGGCGATATCCCAGGCCAAGGCGAACGTGACCCGGCACGCCGGCACCTTCGGCTTCGGTGCGGGCCAGACGCTCCAGGCGAAGGACGTCGTGATCGACGCCGACGGCACCCAGCACGTCCGCTTCGAGCGAACCTACCGCGGCCTTGCTGTCGTCGGCGGCGACTTCGTCGTCCACCAGAGAGCCGACGGCTCGTTCAAGGGATCCACCCGCGCCCAGGCCCACACGGTGGCGCTCAAGTCCGTCACTCCCGCCGTCGACGCCAGGGGCACAGCGGCCGGCGCCCTGAAGCGCGCGCACGGGTTGGTCCGGCAAGCCAAGTCCACTCCCGAGCTGATCGTGTGGGCCGCCGACGGCACGCCGCGTCTGGCCTGGCGCACCACCGTGCAGGGCCTGGGCGACAAGGGACAGCCGCACGGCGAGGTCTTCGTGACCGACGCCACCACCGGCGCGGCGATCGAGAACTACGACGCCGAGCGCGAGGCGACCGGCACCGGCCACTCCGAGTACACCGGTGATGTCGGCATCGACACCACCCAGCAGGCCGACGGCACCTTCGCCCTGATCGACCCGGTGCGCGGCCACATCACCAAGGACGCGCACAACCTCTCGTCCTCGTCCCTGAAAAGCTCCTCCGGGACCCTGTTCACCGACGCCGACGACATCTGGGGGGACGGCAAGAGGTTCTCCACCGACCGCGCCACCGCCGCCGTCGACGCGCACGCCAACACCGCGGAGACGTTCGACTACTACAAGACGACCTTCGGCCGCAACGGCATCAAGAACGACGGCCGCGGCGCCACCGTCTTCGTCCACGTCGGCACGAACTGGGACAACGCCCAGTGGTCGGACTCCTGCTTCTGCATGATGACCGGCGACGGCAACGGCACCACCGACCCGGAGCAGGTCGACCTCGACACCATGGGCCACGAGATGACCCACGGCGTCACCTCGGCCACCGCGAACCTGCGCTACAGCGGCGAGTCCGGCGGCCTGAACGAGGCCACCAGCGACATACTCGGCACCATGGTCGAGTGGTACGCCGACAACCCGGTCGACACCCCCGACTACCTGTTCAGCGACCAGTCCACGCCGCCGTGGCTGCGCCGCTTCGACAAGCCGTCCCTGGACGGCCGCTCCGCCGACTGCTGGTCGAAGTCGGTCGGCCGCCTCGACGTGCACTACTCCTCGGGTGTCGGCAACCACTGGTTCTACCTCGCGAGCGAGGGCAGCGGCGCCAAGACCATCAACGGCGTCTCCTACAACAGCCCCACCTGCAACGGCTCCACCGTCACCGGCATCGGCAACCAGAAGGCCTCCGCCATCTGGTACCGGGCGCTGACCGTCTACATGACCTCCACCACGGACTACAAGGGCGCCCGCACGGCGACTCTGAACGCGGCGAAGGACCTCTACGGCGCCACCAGCGCCGAGTACGCCGCCGTGGCCGCGGCCTGGAGCGCGGTCAACGTCCTTTGACGCACCCGCGTACGGCCCCGGCGCCGCAGCGCCGGGGCCTGCCTTCCTTGTCACGGCTCAGCGGATGGCGGGGCTCACGCGGTGTGGATCTCCAACGAGGCACGCACGGCCGACTCCACGGCTCCCTCGATCCAGGCCGGCTTGACGGACGTGTGGTCCCCCGCGAAGTGCAACGGCCCCTCGGGCGCGGGGATCACGGGAAGAAGCTCCGTGTGCTGGCCGGGCAGGAGCACGGACGCCTCCCCGTAGGCGTAGGGGTCGCGCAGCCGGCTACGGATCAACCCGCCCAAAGCCGAGCGACGCCACTGGTCGGTCGAGGACGAGGTGGTCGTCGTCGGCAAGGACTGACGGCACGAGGCGAGTGGCTCGGGTCGGCTCTCCCGGCCACCGCCTGGAGAGGGCGCAACGGGGGTGCGGAGCCGGTGACACGTCACCCGGACATGTGCCCGTCCTTGGTCCGTGCGGCCACCCATAAGGCGATCTGCGTGCGCGACCGCATGCCCAGCTTGTCGCGCACCTTGTCCAGGTGCGTGGCAACCGTATGCGTCGAAAGCCCGAGCCGCTCCGCGATCTGCCGGTTGGTCAGCCCGCCGGCGACGAGCTCGGCCACCATGAACTCCCTTCCGGTGAGCCTGGGCCGGTCGTCGACGACCTCTGCGGTGTCGGCCGTCGCTCGGCGGTCCTCGTTCCCTGTCCGCAGCGCGTACGCGACAAGCCGATCCCCGCGCAGTCGGCGGCCGCCACTGACGGCTGCTTCCCGGGCGGCTGCCGGCAGCCCTGTCCTGGCACGAGCCACCGTGCGCTCCACCTGGTGTCGCCACGGAGCCTCCGACACGGTGTCGAGTCGGCGGCGCTCCTGTGCGCTCGCCTCGTACAGCAGGAGGGCTCGCCGCATGTCACCGCTTTCGGCGGCCACGAGAGCCAGACCCTCCACCGGGTAGAGCGCGTGAAAACTTGCTTCGGGGACGATCCGCAGCACCTCGGCGAAGAGCGCCTCGGCACTCTCCAGATCCCCCAGAGCCAGCCGCACGGCGCCCGCTGTGTGCAGAGCGGCCGCGACCCGGCTCCAGGGGGCGTGCTCCCTGAGCACGGGCAGGCAACGGGACATGAGGATGTCGGCCTCCAGTTCCCCGCCCGCCTGCAGCAGCGCCCATGCCAGGTGATGGGTGCACCACGCGGTGTCCTGCGGTCTGCCCAGCGTGGCGACGACATCAAGCCCCTCGCGCAGATCCGCGACGGCCGCGGCGAACTCCCCTCGGCACAGCCGCGCCGCGGCCCGCGCGTCCAGGGCGTTGGCAAGTCCGGCGGGGTGATCGCGGGTGCGCTCCATGGCCACCGCCTGCTCACCGAGGCGCAGCGCCTGTGCCAGGTCGGCCCGCTGGCAGGCCACGCGCGCGGCAAGCGCAGGTACCGCTCCGCCGAGCGCTCGGCCGCCGGTTCTCCGAAGCAGCCCCGTCAGCAGCGCGTGGGCGGCTGACGGCTGTTCCTGCTCGTAGCGCACACGCGCCAGTTCGAGCTCCAGCCGTGGGTGCGCGGCACCGTCGCGGACGGCGGTGCCGGCCAAGGCCGCCGCGAGATTGTCCCGCTCCCCGGCCAGTGGGCTGCCTGCCTGGTCGGGGAACACCTCGTCACCGGCCCGTTCAGCCAGCCCGTTCAGCCACTCGAGGACCCGGCGCCTGGTGACGTGCAGCTCGCCGGATGCGAGCAGGCGCTCCAGGGCGTAGGCGCGGATGGCGCTCAGCTGTCTGAATCGTGCGGTCCGCGCGTCTCCTGAGAGACGTGCGATCAGGGACTTGGCCTCGAGGGCACACAGGATGCCGAGTATCTGCGGCGGAGCGATACCGTCACCGGCGCAGACCGCCCGCGCCGCAGCCGTGTCGAACCCGCCGACGAAGACCGCAAGACGCCGGAAGACCGCCTGTTCGGCCGGATCGAGCAGCCGGTGGCTCCAGTCGATCGCCGCGGCCAGCTCGCTGTGGCGCCCTGGCCCGGTCCTGTGTCCGCCCGTCAAGAGGGACAGCTGGGACATGTGGTCGTCCAGTCCTGCCAGGATGTCACTCAGCGGAAGAGTTCCGGCCCGGCGTGCCGCCAGCTCGACGGCGAGCGTCAGGCCGTCCAGCCTGCGGCAGATCTCGGCGACCGTCCGGCCGTTTCCGCGGTGGAGCGTGAATCCTGGTGAGCGGCTCGAGGCCCGTTCGACGAACAGCCGGACGGCGTCCGCCCGCAGAAGGGCCACCGGGTCGTCTCCGGTGTCGGCCGGCGGCAGCGACAGCTCACCGACCCGGAGCACGGTCTCCGCGGGCACCCGCAGGGCCTCTCGACTGGTGGTCAGGATCCGCAGCCGGGGGCAGTGACTCAGCAAGGTCGCGATCAACCGGGCGCACGGCTCGGCCAGATGCTCGCAGTTGTCCAGGATCAACAACCGACGGGCGTCGCCGATCGCGTGCACCAGGACGTCGACACCGGATCGTCCCGCCCGTTCCCCCACGGCCAGCGCGGCGGCGACGGACTGTGCGAGCGCGGTGCCGTCGTGCAGCGCGTCGAGTTCGACCAGATCGACCCGCCCGTGGCGGACGGGCAGGCCCTTGGCGAACTCCAGAGCCAACCGCGTCTTGCCGACGCCGCCGGTACCGGTCAGGGTCAGGAGCCGGGACGCCCTCAGCAGGGTGCGCAACCGCGACAGCTCCGCCCGTCGGCCCACGAAGGAGTCGAGGGCCCGTGGCAGACCGCGGCCCTGGGCGCTCGGGGAGGCGGCGCTCTGGGCGGACGGTGACGCGCCCGTCTGCGCCCCGCGGGTATCGCGGTGGGCCGAGCGCTGCCTGAACGCCCGTTGCCTGCATGCGCCGGAGCAGTAGCGAGCCGGTCGACCGCCGAGCGGTCGACCGGTCAGCGGTGCACCGCACACCTCACATGTCATGCTCCGGTCATCCCCGATTCCGCGTCGCCCATTCCGACGCCGGCACGCGACGCCGAGCGGCGGGCGTGTGCGGTGGACCGCCGCAGCGGCGGTAGCCGGCATCGTTGCAGCGGACCGGCCACCGCTCCGGCGGGAGCGTCAGGGCACGGCGTCGGGCTTGACGCCGAGCACAACGGTGCCGGTCACTCCCTTGCCGAGGTCGCCGCCGACTTGTGTGAGGGTCAGCAGGGTGGAGGACCCGCCGTTGCGGTAGATGCCGTCCCTGGCGTTGAGTGTGCGGGTGGCGGTGTTGTTCCGGTAGGGGGTCAATGTGGCGACCCTGCTGTTGTACGTTTCCGGGAAGTAGAGCTGGCCGGTGTGGGAGACATGGCCTCCCTGGTACCTGCCGCCGGTGACGGTGCCGCCGACATGCGTCTTGACGTGGATGTGGAGGGCACGGCCGACGTACCAGCCGGGGTAGATGGTGGTGAATTCCGCGACGCCGGTGGAGTCGGTCAGTTGCACACCGCGCAGGAAGGTCGTGTCCGGGGTGGAGCCGCCTGCCACGTATCCGGAGTAGACGCCGAGGGCGTCGCAGTGCCAGATGTCGACCGCCGTGCCGGGCAGCGCGGAGCAGGTCGTGGTGTCGATCACCTTGACGCGGAGGGTGAGCGGCACGCCCGGCCTGCCCTCGGTGATGTCCTTGCGGACCGTCTCCAGGTCCAGGTAGTAGGGCCCCTCGGTCTGCTCGGGCGTGAGGACGCAGTCGGCGGCCGGCCCGGCCGGGGGCCGGGCCTCGTTCTTCCGGTCTGCCGCTGCCGTCGCCTGCGCGGCCGTGAGACCCAGAGCGGCCGCTCCGAGGGTCGCACCGCCCAGTGCGGCCATGACGGTCCTGCGGGTGGCGCCGACCGGCCCGTCGGCCGGCTCGGGGCCGGGCTCGCGGTCTGTGGAATGGGGGCGGGGGGTGTCAGTCATGCTGTGAGAATGGCGCGTGCGGCAGCCCGGTGGGATCGATCGGATGACCGGTGAATCGGCCGCGTTACGAAACTCACCGCGCCGACGCGCCGACCTCCGCCTGGCTGCCGGACGCAACGCAGAGCGTGGCTCTCGAAGGGCACCGGGGCCCGTGACGGACCCAGGCGTCTGCTTGGGGCGCCGGCGGGCCGGCCGGAGCTGTGCGGTGGCTCACTGCACTCGCCCGGTGCGGCCGGCCCGCCGGTGGTGATCACTTCATCGGAGCTCCCGTGCGTAGGGCGCGACGGTGATCCGGTCGATCAGCGGTGCGTAACGGGAGCGGAGCAGGATGCCGGGGAAGGTGTCCGAGGCGTAGGTGGTGCCGTCGAAGTTCGGCAGTTCCTCGGAGCGGAAGGTGATCGTGTTCCGTCCCTTCGTGAGGTGGACCGGGACGGTCAGCTCCCAGAAGTTGTTCTGGTGGAAGGTGTGGGGGAAGCTGACGCGTCGCGTGTCGCCGCCGTTGACGGTGATGTCGGCGTGGCGGGCGAGCGGGTCGGGGTTGTAGTGGGTGGCTTCGGACTGTTCGGGGTTGGAGTAGCGGATGCGGAGCGCGTAGAGGCCGGTTCGGTCGGCGTCCACGGTGAAGGTCGCGGTGTTGCCGTTGCCGGGATCGCCTCCGATGCCGGTGATCGCCGTGCCGTCGGTGGCCAGAGAGAGCGGGGTGAGTGTGGCGGAGCCCGTGAGCCTGGCGTCCTGAGCCTCGTAGGTACGTGCCGTGAGGGTGCCCTCGGTCGGCGTGACCGTGAGGCGGTCGACGAGGGTGGCGGACGAACCGCCGGTGAGTGTCACCTTGTTGATGCCGCCCGAGAGGGAGACCGCCACGCTTCGGCGGCCCCGGGTCACCTGCGCGACCTCGTGCCCGTTGACGGAGAGCCGGGCGTTCGGGGCGCCGAGGGTGTCGACGCTCAGGGTGGCTTCCCGGTCGGCGGGGGAGTAGACCCAGAACGTGGCCGTCCCACCTCGCGGAAGCCGGGCCGCGCCCGAGCCGGTGGGAGGGGTTCCGGCGTGTTCGGACAGGTCGTAGACGGGCCGTGCCCCGCCGCCCAGCCAGGCCAGTTCGCCCTCGTACACCTGGGTGGTGGCCGAAGGCGCGGGCAGGGAGAGGGTGAGGCGGTCGACGATGGCGTCGCCCTTGGTGGCGCGCTTGCCGTCGAGGCTCTTCGCGGCGAGCGTGAGGGTGTGCTTGCCCCTGGTGAGGTGGACCTTGGTGTCGGTGTGGTCCCAGACCACCCACTTGTAGCCCAGCGGCAGGTAGAGCTCCTGCTCGCTGTCCGCCTCGCCGTCCACGCGCAGGAAGACGTTGGTGGGGCCCTGCTCCTTGACCTTGTCGAAGGTGTTGAGGGAGCTGGCGAAGACACTCAGGTCGTACGTGCCGTCCTCGGGCACGTCCACGGTGAAGCCGAGCGTGATGTCGGAGCCGGTGCGCAGGCCGCCCACGTCGTAGCCACCGGAGGTGTAGAACTTCGACACGTCGCGGGGAGAGCCTTCCGGGCCGTTCCTGGAGTAGCCGGACCCGGTGTGGGCGGCGTCCTCCGCCTCGTACGACGCCTGCCAGCGCACGGGCGGGGACTGTGCGCCCTTCGCCTTGCCGGCCGGGCTGAGGACGATCTCGTACGCCGAGGACTCCTTCAGCTTCGGCAGCGCGCCGTCGCCGAAGTCGACGACGACCTTGCCGTCGTCACCGACCTGGAGGTTCGTCTCCGTGAGCAGCTTCGGGCCTGAGGAGTCGCCGATCTGCCCGCTCCACTCGATCTCCCGGACCCAGGCGTGCACGCGGTCCCCGAAGACCGCCTTCGGGACATTGCCGAACGTGATGTGGCCGTCGCCGGTGGATCCGCCGAAGAGCAGCCGCGCCTGCCGCTTGTCCCTGTCGAGGGTGGCGACGCCCTGCATGGTGTAGTTCTGGCCGGGGAACGGCGGTGTCACCTTCACGGTGTGTCCGCTCATCGAGGCGTACGAGTGCAGCAGCCACCACTGGCCGTTGCCGCGGCCCGCCTGCACGGCGGAGTCGGAGAGGTTGCCGTCGATGTTCCAGTACGCGATGTCGGCGTCCACCTTCGACTCCTCGATCGCGGAGGCCCACTGGATCATCTGGCCGGGGACGGAGGTGTGGTAGTTGAAGGCGTACTCGTTGATGTTGATCGGGAGTTGGGTGCCCTCACGACCGGTTCCCTTGAACAGTTCCTTCTCCCACGCCCGGTACTTGGCGACGTTGGCGCGCACCGCCTCGGGATGGCTCAGCTCGTGCCAGGTGATGACGTCGGGGAGAGTGCCGGCGGCCAGGGCATGGATGAGGAAGCCCTTGACCTGGTCGTAGAGAACGCTGGTGTTGGGGCCGGCGATGCGGGCCTTCGGCATCTTCCCCTTGATGAGCCGGTAGACCTCGTCCCAGGCGGCGAAGTAGTCGTGCGGGTCGTTGAGCCAGCTGACCTTGTCGTAGCTCCACTCGCCGGTGCCGAACATGTTGCCCTCGGGCTCGTTGAACGGCACGAAGACGATGTTGTCCTGGTACTTCGCCGGTAGCCGCAGGACCTGGTCGACCTGCCCCGCGATCTTCTCCTCGTAGCGCTTGAGTTTCTCCTCGGGCGTGTCGCCCGGCCACTCGTACGGGAAGCCGCGGTGGATGTCGGTCATGTAGATGTACACGTCACCGTCGGTGGAGTCGGCCAGCGGCCCGACCACATCCAGCGCGTCGGCACCGGGGTGCTGCGGGCCGTCCTGCGCCTTCGTGGAGACCGTGCGCAGGCCCATGCCCTCGATGAGGTTGTTGGTCGGCACGCCCGGTCCGTACACGCCGTACAGGGTGCCGGAGGCGCCGCCGTGGAAGGCGCCGGTGTCCGAACCGAGGTCGACATCCAGCTGTCCCTCGCGGACGACGGTGACGGTTGTCTTCACCGCGCGCCCGGCCGCCGTTCCCGCCACCGTGAAGGTCCCCGGCCGGGCGTACTTCTCGGAGGGTACGGCGTCCCAGGAGATCGGCGTGTCACGGTCGTAGCCGTCGGAGAAGGAGGAGCGGACGGCGGCCGGGAGAGCCGGGGCTGTCCCCGTCGCCGTACGGGCTTCGAAGGACGTCTGCGAGAGCTGCTGGAGGGTGGGCACGTGCCCGACCGTGCCGGCCACCTGCTCGGGGGTGAGCGCGGTGTGCCACACGGTGAAGTCGTCGATCGCGCCCTTGAACAGCGGGTCCGGGTAGAAGGACTTGCCGATGTAACCGGCGGCCGTTGCGGAACTGTCCAGCAGGTCCCTGGCCTTGACGCCGGTCGCGGCGGAGGAGACCGCGACGCCGTCGAGGTAGGTGGTGACGCGCTGGGCGGAGCTGTCGAGGGTGACGGTGACGGTTCGCCACTGGTCCGCGGGAAGCGCCGCATAGCCGCTCACCTGAGCCTCTGCGCCGCCGCCTCCGGTGGTCACGGCGGTGCGCAGCACACCGCCGTTGTCGGACGGGGTGGCGAAGAGGTACTTCGTGGTGTCGGTGCCCAGGTCGAAGATCCTTTGCCAGGACGAGTCGGCACCGCTCCACTTCACGCGGGCGGAGACCGTCAGGTCGGCCGCGTCCCCGAGCACTTCGCGGGGCAGACGGACGTACGCGCCATGGGAGTCGGGCGCGCCGCCGGGCAGGGCCAGAGCGCTGCCGCCGTCCGCGCCCGCGACGGACTGGGCGGTGGAGCTGTTCACCAGGCTCGCCGTGAGGCCGTTGCCGGAGCTGTCGGCGATCCTTCCGGAGGCGAGGTCGTCCTGGTCGAAGGTGTAGTGGGCAGCGGGCTGGGGCGGGTCCGCCGCCTGTGCGGGGACGGCCGGCGTGGTCAGCAGGCCCGCGCCGAGAGCCACGGCCACGGCGGCCGGGGCCCGGCGTGGCCGGGCGGGTCTGTCAGCGGATGACATCGATCGCGTCCTCAATCCCTTGAGTGAGCAGACTGTCGAACCGGTTCGTTCGCATGCGCCCAGGAGCGGGGAACCGTGTGCGGAAGCCGGGGACGCCGGGACCGTGCTGCGGAGCTGTGGACCAGGCGAACACGCGGCTGCGGGGCTGATCACTTCATCGAACCGGTTCGGTGAAGCTAGCACCGGGACAGGCCACCAGCAATCCCTTCGACGCCGCGTGCTCCGGGAGTCGTACGGGGTTTCGGCAAGCGGGTCCGAGGTATTGACAGACGTGCATGGCCTCCCTACCTTCGCTTCACGCGAACCGGTTCGACGGCCGGCCCTCGCCCCGCACCTCATTCCAATCCCCTGACGACCGGCAGCCGTGCTCTCCTGCGAGTGTCGAACCGGTTCGAGCAAGGAGTCACCGTGAACATCGGTGAGATCGCCCGGCGGGCCGGTGTCTCGCGGAGCACCGTGTCCTACGCGCTGAGCGGCAAGCGCCCCGTGTCGGACGACACCCGCCGCAAGATCCAGCAGGTCATCGACGAGCTGGGGTACCGGCCCAATGCCAGCGCGCGCGCCCTGGCCAACGGCCGGACCAGCACGATCGGCCTGGTCTTCCCCCCGGCCGGGAACCACTACACGGGGATGCAGCTGGATTTCATCGGCAGTGTCGTGGAGGCAGCCGCGGCATACGACTACGACGTCCTGCTGTCACCCAGCGGCATGGACAGCGACCGGTCCTTCCAGCGGCTGCTGGGGGAGCGGCGGGTCGACGGCGCGATCCTGATGGAGATCAGGCTGGAGGACGACCGGGTCGATCACCTGGCGGCACTCGGCTTCCCTTCCGTCGCCATCGGCCGTACCGCCCATCCGGAGGGCGGCTGGTGGGTCGGCCTGGACCACACCGCGCTGGCGGCGGCATGCGTCCACCACCTGGCGGACCTCGGCCACAGCAGGGTCGCCTTCGTCAACCGGCCCGAGCAACTGCTGCGGGCCGGGTACGAGTCCGCGCACCGTGGCCTGGAGGGCTTCACCAAGGCCGCGGCCGAGCGCGGGCTCACCGTGCGGACGTACTGCTGCGGGGACGATGCCGCATCGGGTCAGACATGCCTGGAACAGATCCTGTACGACGATCCGGCCACCACGGCCCTGGTCACGCTGAACGAGGCCGCGCTGGGCGGCCTGTACCGGGGGCTCGCCCAGGCGGGCCGCCATGTGCCGCGCGATTTCTCCGTCACCGGGGTCGTGGCCGGCCGGTGGGCGGAGACGGTGACCCCGCAGCTCACCGCGGCGGACGTACCGGCTGCGGAGATGGGCCGGCGCGCCGTCGACCTGCTCGTCGAGCGGCTCGACCATCCTGCCGCTCCCGCCCGGCACCACCTGCTCACGCCGCCGATCTCCTTGCGGGCCAGCACCGGGCCCGCCGCCGGTACGTCCTGCACCGAGGGCCGGCATTCCTGACCGCACCATCACGGCCGCCGTACCCGTAACCCTCCTTCCCTCCTTCCCCCTTCCTCTCGACACCGGGCATCCCGTCTCCCCCCGTCGTTCGGCGTGCCCGTTTCCTCCACGTCGCCCCTCCCACGGCATCCCTGTGCCCAAAAACGAAGGACCCCCCATGCACAGCTCCTCCCGACGGCTCCTTGCCGCCGCTCTGTCGACACTCGTCGCCCTCGTCGGCACCGCCTGCTCCTCCGGCTCGGGCAGCACCGGCACCAAGGGCGCGGACAGCGGCACGTACACCGTCTGGGACCCGTACCCGCAGTTCGCCAAGGGCTCGGCGTGGACGCGGCTGCTGGACAAGTGCGGCACCCAGGCCGGCGTGAAGATCAAGCGGACCGGGTTCGACACCAGCGACCTGGCGAACAAGACGCTGCTGGCGGCGCAGCAGGGCAACTCCCCGGACGTCCTCATCGTGGACAACCCGGTGGTGTCGACCCTGGCCGAGGCGGGCGTGCTCACCACGACCGACGACAACAAGCTGGACACCTCGAAGGTGGACCCCAACCTGCTCGCGGCCGGCCAGTCGGGCGGGAAGACGTACGGCGCACCGATCGGCGCCAACACGCTCGCCCTCTACTACGACAAGAAGGTGCTGAAGGAGGCCGGGGTGGACATCTCCTCGGTCAAGGACTGGAGGTCGCTGACGGCGGCACTGGAGAAGGTCAAGAAGGCGGGCAAGAAGGGCGTCACCTTCTCGGCGATCGGCACGGAGGAGGGCAGCTTCCAGTTCCTGCCGTGGTTCTGGGGCGCGGGCGCCAAGCTGACCGAACTCGACTCCGCCCAGGGCGTGGCCGCCCTGTCGCTGTGGAGGGACTGGCTGAAGCAGGGCTACGCACCCAACTCGGTGCTCAACAACACCCAGACGACCAGCTGGCAGGAGTTCGCCAGTGGTGACTACGCGTTCGCGGAGAACGGCACCTGGCAGCTCGCGAACGCGGAGAAAGTCGGCTTCGACTACGGGGTGCTGCCCGTCCCCGGCGCGAACGAAGGCACCGCCGCAGCCCCGACCGGCGGTGAGTTCGTGACCGTCCCCGTCCAGCAGGACACCGGTCGCTACGCCACCTCCCAGAAGCTGGCGACCTGCCTGACCAGCACCCAGAACCTCTACGACACCGACACCACGCTGTCCTACGTGGCGCCCACCAGCGAGGTGCAGGCGAAGCAGGTGGCGGCGAACGCGAAACTGAAGCCATGGGTCGACGCGGTCAAGTCGGCCAAGGGCCGCACCAGCGACGATCTGGGCACCAAGTACCCGAAGATCTCCGAGCAGATGTGGAAGGCCGTCCAGACCGCCCTCAGCGGGTCCAAGTCGCCCAAGGACGCGCTGGCCGCGGCGCAGTCCGCCGCCAAGTAACCCGACCACGGGGGTCGTTCATGAACCACACGACACAGCTGCCGGACCATCGCTCCGCGCACACCCGGAACGGGGCGGTCTCCGCCGCCCCGGCCCCCGCCCGCACCGGGTCACGGCGCCGGCCCACCTCCACGCAGTGGGCCGCCTGGGGCTTCCTCGCCCCGGTGACCCTCTATCTCGCCCTCTTCTACGCCTATCCGCTGTACCGCAACATCGATCTGAGCCTGCGCAACTACACGGTCCGCTCCTTCGTGCAGGGCGACGCGCCCTTCACGGGCCTGAAGAACTACCGGACCGTCTTCGACGACCCGACCTTCGCCCCCGCCCTGCTGCACACGGTGGTGTTCACCGCCGTGTGCCTGGTCTTCCAGTACGCCATCGGGCTGGCCCTCGCGGTCTTCTTCAACCAGCACTTCCGGCTGTCGGCGACCCTGCGTGCCCTGTTCCTGGTGCCCTGGCTGCTGCCGCTGATCGTGTCGGCGTCCATCTGGTCGTGGATGCTCAACAGCGACTCCGGAATCGTCAACGCCGCCCTGCACGTCATGGGCATCGGACCGGTGAACTGGCTGACCTCGCCGTCGTGGTCGCTGACCTCGGTGATCATCGCGAACATCTGGATCGGCGTCCCCTTCAACCTGGTGGTCCTCCACAGCGGCCTGCAGTCGATCCCGGCCGGCCTGTACGAGGCCGCCGCCCTCGACGGTGCGGGCGCCTGGCGCCGGTTCCGGAGCATCACCTTCCCGTTGCTCCGCCCGGTCTCGGCGATCACGCTGCTCCTGGGCCTGGTCTACACGCTCAAGGTCTTCGACATCATCTGGATCATGACCAAGGGCGGCCCGGCGGACTCGTCCACCACCTTCGCCACGTGGTCCTACCGGCTCGGCTTCGGCAATCTCCTGCCCGCCTTCGGCCCGGGCGCGGCCGTCGGGAACCTCCTGGTGGTGGCCGCCCTGGTGTTCGGTCTGGTCTACGTGAGGGCCCAGCGAAAGCAGGCGCTGTCATGAACCGAAGCACCAGCCGTACGTGGACCAGGACGGCCGTCGGCCTGCTGCTGACCGCGATCATGCTCTTCCCGGTCTACTGGATGCTCAACGTCTCCCTGACCCGCGACCAGGACATGCGCAAGAGCCCGCCGGACCTGCTCCCCGTCCACGGCACGCTGGCCGGCTACCGCACCGTCCTCGACGAGCAGTTGCCCTACCTGGGCACCAGCCTCGTCATCGGCGTGGGCACCGTCGTCCTGACCGTCGTCCTGGCCGCACCGGCCGGCTACGCCCTCGCCAAGCTGCGTCCACGCGGCGGCGGCGTCCTGGGCTTCGTCCTGCTGGCCGCGCAGATGATCCCCGGCATCATCATGGCCATGGGCTTCTACGCCATCTACCTCCAGCTCGGTCTGCTCCAGACGGTCCCCGGCCTGATCGTCGCCGACTCCACCCTGGCGGTTCCCTTCGCGGTCCTCATCTTCACCGCGTTCATGTCCGGCATCCCCGGCGAACTGCTCCAGGCCGCGAAGACGGACGGCGCCGGACCGTTGCGCACCTTCTGGTCGATCGTCCTGCCGATGAGCCGCAACGCCGTCGTCACGGTGTCGCTGTTCGCCTTCCTGTGGTCCTGGTCGGACTTCGTCTTCGCCGGCACGCTGGTCAACGGCGGCGCCCACGAGCCGATCACCCTCGGCATCTACCACTACATCGGCAACAACAACCAGGAGTGGAACGCCATCATGGCCACCGCCGTCGTGGCCTCCCTGCCGGCCGCGGTCATCCTCGTCCTCGCCCAGCGCTACGTCGCCGCCGGCGTGACCGCCGGTGCCGTCAAGGACTGACGGCCTCACACCGTCACGGCTCCACCGTCCGCCCGTCGGACCGCCGATCTCCCCTGCTCGAGAAACGAGTCTCACCCTATGACCGCCGCCCGATCCGGTCCGGCCTTCTCCGTCCACGACATCCCGTTTAGCACGCACGGATCCTGGTTCGACATCTCGCCCGTCGTGGCGGAGAAGACGTACGCCGAGGACCTCCATCTCGTCTCCCACCAGAACGGCATGCACGCCGTTCTGCGCCTGATGCCCCTGCTGGGGACCGGCGACCGTGCCGAGACCCGCGTCGAGGCGACGCCCGGCCTGCTCAGCTGGATCGGCGAGGGCGGGCGCGTCGACCTCGCCTTCGAGTCGCCGGACACCGTGCGCCTGCGGGGCACCGGTCTGGACCTCGAGGTGTCCGCAGCCGCCGAGGCCCTGACCCCGTTCAGCGGCACGTACTTCTTCCACGACCCGGCAGCGGACGCGCACGTGTTCACGTCGTACGAGACCGGGCGCCGCTACCGTGTCACCGTGCTCTCCGGCACCGTGGCCCGCAGAGCCGGAGGCCAGGCGCTCGGCACCGGCGAGCGTGGCCTCGTCACGACCGCCGGCGCGAACGGCACCTGGGAGGTCGCGCTCGAGGAGTTCGACGCGTCCCGCCCGCCGTACGCGTCCTCGGCGACCTTCGGCGAGATCGTGGCGTCCGCGCGGAGCTCGTTCGCGGACTTCCTCGAGGCGGTGGCACCCTGGCGCTCATCCGCCACCCCGGCCGCCGAACTCGCCGCCTACGTCCTCTGGTCGGCCACCGTACGCCCTGCGGGCCTGGTCACAAGGCATGCCGTGCTCATGTCCAAGCACTGGATGGACAAGGTGTGGAGCTGGGACCACTGCTTCAACGCGCTCGCTCTGGCTCCCGGGTGCCCGGAACTCGCATCGGACCAGTTCGCACTGCCCTTCGACCACCAGGAACCCGGCGGCGCCCTGCCCGACTCGGTCACCCACTCCGAAGTCCTGTACAACTTCGTCAAACCGCCCATCCACGGCTGGGCTTACGGTCACCTGCGCCGCCGTCTGCCGACACCTCCCGGCCGTGCGGAACTCGCCCAGACCTATGACCGGCTGGAACGGTGGACGGACTTCTGGCTCACCGCACGGCGAGCCCCCGGCAGCGAACTGGCCCACTACCAGCACGGCAACGACAGCGGCTGGGACAACGCCACCACCTTCGACCCCGAGCGGGTGGTCGTCACCGCGGACCTGACCGCATTCCTCATCCTCCAGATGCGGGAACTCGCGGCTTTGGCGGCACAGTTGGGAAGGGCAGATGAGACGCTCCGCTGGACGCGAGCGGCGGATGCCGCCCATTCGGCCCTGCTCGACCAGCTCTGGTCACACGACAGGTTCGTCTCCCGGGGGGTCGACAGCGGGGACACCTGGAGCAGCACCAGCCTCCTCGACCTGATGCCCATCGTGCTGGGCGAGCACCTGCCCGGCCCCGTCGGCAGCGCACTTGCGGACCGCATCAAGGCCCATCTGACGCCGCACGGCCTGGCCACCGAGCTCACCACATCACCGCGCTACCTCGCCGACGGCTACTGGCGCGGCCCCATCTGGGCCCCCGCCACCGTCCTCATCGAGGACGGCCTGCGCAGGGCCGGCCACCTGCGGCTGGCTGACGACATAAGCGCCCGCTTCCGCGCCCTGTGCGAGACCCACGGCTTCGCCGAGAACTTCGACGCCCTCACCGGAGCCGGTCTGCGCGACCGCGCCTACACCTGGACGGCCAGCAGCTACCTCCTCCTCGCCGAAGCACACACCCGCCGAGGCAGCGACTGACCGACCGCCCAGGTCACCGTCCGTGCAAGCGGCGGGGCGTGCTCCGCAGGACGCGGAACGAGGAGAGAGGAGAGGGGCATGTCGAGCCCGGCTGCGGGCGGTGGCCACCGTGCGGCGCCGGTGCTCGCGGGTCCCGAGGACGTTGCGGCAACCTTGTTGTGCGTGCGGCCCGCTACTTGGAGCGCGCCGTCGCGGGTGAGGAGTCCGCCGTGGGCGACTGATCCATGGCTGTGACGCCGCGGGAGGGATCGCCGTGTGGGCGCAGGCCACCGACCAGCCCGAGCATCAGCACGGCGATGCCCAGCCATACCGACGGTCCCGGCGCGCCGCTGCTCGAGACGGCGCCGACGACCGCCGCGGACAGCGGCGCGATGCCGGTGAGCAGCCCGGCTCGTCCGGCCCCGACGGCGCGGACCGTCGAGTACCACAGCACAAAGGCGACCGCCGTCACCATCAGCGCCAGATAGCCGGCGGCAGCCCACTGGGAGCGGGACAACTCCCGGACCGCCGAAGGACCTTCCGAGGTCGCGCCGAGAACGGCCAGCAGCACAGCGGCCAGCCACATCGCATGCACGGACACCCCCCAGGGCGAGTGCCGTCGCAGCACCGGCACCGCGAGCAGTGTGAACGCGGCCTCGCACCCGAGGGCCACCACCGCCCAGCCCACCCCCACGGCGTCGGTGCGACCCGTCCCCTCCACCAGCACCGCGCCCGCCATGACGACCGGCGCCGCCAACAGGACCTGCCGGCTCGGCCTGCGCCGCTCCAGCGCCGGGCCCACCACCCCGAGCACCACCGGTACGCACGCGATCGCGACGGCGACCACCGCGGGCTCCGCATGGCCGACGCCCCGGACCACGGCCACGTTGAACAGCACCAGACCGGTGACCGCGATCCCGGCCAGCCACAGCCACTCCCGGCCACGGGGCCACAGCAGGCGAGCCCCGGCGAGCCGGGCCATGAGCAAAAGGATCACGGTGGCGGCCGCGTACCGGACCGCCTGAGTGGTGAACAGCGGGGCGTCGACCAGCGTGCGCGAGACGGTGACGCTGCTGCCGACCAGCGTCATCCCGACCATGCCGGGGAGGAGTTTGGTGAACGAAGCGGAAGGTGTGTCCATACCGCCCACGCTGCCGTGACAATGGACGCCATGGACAGGTCCACAAAGCCATCGGCTCAGGGGTCCAAAAGTGCACGCTCGAGGGCCGCGGCAGCGGACGTGCCGGTGGACGGCAGGGCAGCCTCAGGCGCGGTTGCCGGCTCGGACTTCCTCCAGCTGGACATCGGTGAGGCACCGCCCGGCGGGCGTACCGCCTGGCTCGCCGACCGGCTGAGGTCAGCCATCGCCGACGGTCGGCTGCCCATCGGCGCACGACTGCCCGCCAGCCGCGTACTCGCCGAGGAGCTGCGCGTCACCCGGGGCGTGGTCACCGAGGCTTATCGGCGCCTCGCCGAGTCCGGTCAGATCGCCGGGCGCGGCCGGCTGGGCACGGTGGTCGTGGCGGCTCCCGCCGCGCCCCGCGACCACGCCCGCGACGCGGCCGGATCGGGGGCCGTGGCCGGCCCCGCGCTGTTCGGCTCGGGCGACCGCGACGGCCTCATCGACGCTCTGCGCGCCCTGCCCTGCCGTATCGACCTCTCCCCGGGCGTCCCCGACCTCGCGGCCTTCCCGCGCACCGGCTGGCTGCGCGCCGAACGCGCCGTCCTCGCGGGAGTCGGACCGGCCGACTTCGGCTATGGCGACCCCCGGGGTGCGCCCGCCCTTCGCCGGGCCGTGGTCGGCTGGCTGGCCCGCAACCGCGGCATTCGGGCCGACCCGGAGGAG
This sequence comes from Streptomyces sp. NPDC001796, assembly GCF_042892355.1. Classification (NCBI taxonomy): domain Bacteria; kingdom Bacillati; phylum Actinomycetota; class Actinomycetes; order Kitasatosporales; family Streptomycetaceae; genus Streptomyces; species Streptomyces sp. NPDC001796. Next base: position 588,030 of record NZ_JBIAUC010000003.1, read on the forward strand.
GTGGTGGTCGTCGCGGGCGTGGCGCAGGCTCTCGGCCTGCTCGGGCAGATCCTGCGGGCGGACGGGATCCGCCGCGTCGCCGTGGAGGATCCCGGTTCGCTCGGGGCACGCCAGCAGCTGGAGTACGGCGGCCACGAGGTCGTGCCTGTTCCCGTGGACGCGGGCGGCCTCGACGTGGGAGCGCTGCGTGCCAGTGGTACCCGGGCGGTGCTGCTGACCCCGGCCCACCAGTTCCCCACCGGTGTCGTCCTCGACGGGGAACGCCGTCGCGAGCTGCTGAGCTGGGCGGCCGAGGGCGGCGTGGTCATCGAGGACGACTACGACGCCGAGCACCGCTACGACCGGCCGCCGGTGCCTGCGCTGCGCTCGCTGCTGCCCGGCGGCGTCTGCTACGCCGGCAGCGTCTCCAAACTGCTCGCGCCGGCGCTCCGAGTGGGCTGGCTCCTCGTACCGCCGGACCGCCGCGACGCCCTGGTGACGGCCAAGCGGTACGCCGACCTCGGAAACGGCGTCCTCACCCAGCTCGTCCTCGCCCGCCTGATGGACTCGGGCGAGCTGGAACGGCACCTGCGCCATGTCCGGCAGCGCCACCGCAGGCGCCGGGACGTGATGCTGCGAGCGATCGAGAGGCATCTGCCCGGCGCCCGCGTCCACGGGGCGGCAGCCGGCCTGCACCTGATGGTCACCTTCAGCGACCCGCGGGACGGTGCCCGCGACAGCGGCTTCCGCGACACCGACCTCGCCGCGGCCGCTCTCGCAGGAGGCGTCAAGGTGCACCCCCTGTCCTGGCACCGCATCACGCCCGGCCCTCCGGGCCTGGTCCTCGGCTACGCGGCGGGCCCGGCGCACGAGATCGACGAGGGCATCGCCGCCATCGGAACAGCCCTGCGCGACCTTCTTCCCTGAGCCTGCAGGCCGCCGCCCTTGCCGAGCAGTGGGGGGAACGACGCCGGAGGCGGAGACGACGCCGGCCGGCAATTCGAGGGGTTTACCGGAGGGGCAGGCCGGCGCTCCGCGCCTGGAATAGAGGGCGGTCGGCACATGTTCGGGCAGTCAGTTGATACATCAACAGTCGCCCGGCCGAGCCGGTGTCCGAGGGCGCGCGGCGGCGGCGTGCCCACCGTGCCGTACGAACGGCGACCGGCTGAGCTCCGGCCCCTGTGAGGGACCGTGCTCACGCCGGACAACTCCAAGAGGAGGACTGATGAGCGACACCTTCAACGGCTACCCGGCGACGGACGGAGTCGCGCCGGACCGCTGGGCGAGCGCCCTGCACCTGTTCGACAAGGGCGCCGGCGTCCCGCACGAGGAGACCACGGCGGAGCGCTGGGAGCGGGCCCGACTGCTGTTCGAGGCGAAGGACTACATCGGCGCCGCGAAACTGCTCGCCGCCGTCGTCGAGGAGGTCCCCGAGCAGACCGCGCCCCGGCTGCTGCTGGCCCGCGCCTACTACCAGTCGGCCCAGCTGCGGCGTGCTGAGGAGCAGCTGCGGCGGATCATCGACCGTGACCCCGTGGAGCACTACGCCCACCTGATGCTGGGCCGCACGCTGCAACGCCAGGGGCGTCATGAGGACGCCGCGCCCTGGCTGCGCATGGCCGCCGCTTTCACCGGAGAGCTCCCGGCCGACGACTGAGTGCCGACGGTGATGCGACAGCGGCTCCGCCTGGGCCGGTCCGGACTGCGACAGGGTTCCTGACGTGGGCTTCTGCCCAGGGCTTCGACGTGTGGCTCCCTGACCGGAGGCCTTTGCCGCAGACGGCGTCCCGGCGGCCGGTGTCAGTCGGTGGTGGCAGAGGTGTGGAAGTAGTGACCCTTGTCGAGATCGGTGAGGAGGTCGGGCTGGGTCGGTTCCCAGCCCAGCAGTTCGCGGGTCAGGGTGTTCGACGCCGGGGCGTCGGCGCCGAGGAAGGCGCCCAGCCAGGAGAAGTGCTCGGCTGCGGCCTCGGGGGTCACGGAAGCCGTCGGCACGTCGAGGTGACGGCCGATCACCTCGGCGATGTCGCGGATCGCGACGCCCTCTTCCGCGACGCCGTGCAACACCGATCCGGCGGGGGCCTTCTCGACCGCCAGACGGAACAGCCGTGCGGCGTCGAGGCGGTGGACGGCCGGCCAGCGGTTGGCGCCGTCGCCGATGTGGCCGGAGACTTTCTTGGCGCGGGCAATGGTGACCAGGGTCGCCATGAAGCCGTGGTCTCCTTCGCCGTGGCAGGTCGGAGAGAGCCGCACCACGGACGAGCGCACACCGCGCGAGGCGAGTGCCAGCACCGCTTGCGCGGTGGCCGCCCGGATCGACATCGGCGAGCCGTCGATCGTGGGCATGTCCTGCTCGGTCGCCACACGCCCGGGCGCGAGTCCGACCACGCCGGAGGCGATGACGAAGGGGCGGTCCGTGCCGGCGAGCGTGTCGCCCAAGGCGTCGACGGCGCGTCGATCGGCCTCCGCGGCGCCCTGGAAGTCGCCGGTGAAGGCGATGTCGTGCTTGAAGGCGAGGTGGATCACCCCGTCCGAGGCGGCGGCCGTGTCCCGCAGGACGCCGAGGTCGTCGACGGTGCCGCGGACGACCCCCGCCCCGGCGGCGGTGAGCGCGTCGGCGGAGGTGTCGGAGCGGGCGAGCCCGACGACCTGGTGCCCCGCGTCGATGAGCTCGGGCACGACGGCGGAACCGATCCAACCGGACGCGCCGGTGACAAAGATGCGCATGACGAAGACCCCGAACTGTTGATGTCAGTTACTGTCATCGAGGCTAGCACTCGATGTCAGTTGCTGTCATCACGCTAGGATCGGTGCATGGGTAGATGGGAGCCGAACGCGCGCGGGCGCCTGGCGAAGGCGGCGTTGGAGCTTTACACCGAGCGCGGGTTCGAGCAGACCACCGTGGCCGAGATCGCCAGAAGGGCCGGGCTCACGGAGCGGACCTTCTTCCGGCACTACGCCGACAAGCGCGAGGTGCTGTTCTCCGGCTCCGGTGAACTGCAGGAGCTGTTCGTCAAGGCGGTCGCCGGCGCTCCGGAGTCCGCAGCGCCGATCGACGCGGTGGCCCTGGGCCTTGACGCGGTCTCCAAGGTGTTCACCGACCGGCGCGAGCACGCGCGGAAGCGGCACGCTGTGATCGTGGCGAACGCGGAACTCCGCGAGCGTGAACTGATCAAGCTCGCCTCGATGTCTGCCGCGCTCGCCGACACCCTGCGCCGGCGGGGCGTCGAGGAGCCGGCCGCGAGCCTGACCGCCGAGGCGGGGGTGGCCGTCTTCAAGGTCGGCTTCGAGCGCTGGATCGAGGCCGCCGAGGAACGCGAGATGTCGCAGCTGATGCGGGAATCGCTGGACGAGCTCAAGGCCGTGACCGCGGGAGGCTAGGGCAACGTACCCGGCGGCCCAGCAGGGGCCGCCGCCGCTGACGGCCCCTCCCGCGTGACCCCGTGCGACGCTCCAACGCTCCCTCGGTGAACCGCAGTTCACTGCTCAGCGCCGGAGACCCGACAGCCCTGAGCCCAAGGCAACGGTTTGTCACATCAGGGGACGCCCGACGGATTGATCTCGGCGTGCGGCCACTACGATCGGACCCCAAGACAACCATTCGACCGGCCCGTTCGGTGCGTGCCGGTCGGGGTCGCCGATGCCAGGGTCCGCTCCCCGGGCTGCGGTGATCTTCCTGCATCAGGAGGACCCTCCCGCATGTTCCGACGTATTGGGAACGCCGTCGTCCGACATCCCGTCTGGACGATCGTGGCATGGTTAATCGCTGCGGTGGCGATCGTCGCCACCGCTCCCGGCCTGCCCTCGAACAGTGACGAGAGCAGTTTCCTGCCCAAGAGTTACGAGTCCATCAAAGCCGCGGACCTCCAGACGAAGGCGTTCCCCAGCGCCTTCACCCCGTCCGCGATCGTGCTGTACCAGCGCACCGACGGCGGCAAGTTGACGGCCTCGGACCAGCAGGACGTCGCCCGGATCACCTCCGAACTGGGCAGGAAGCACATCGACCAGGTGCAGAAGGTCGTCCCCGGCCAGCCGTCCAAGGACGGCAGGTACGCCCTGACCCTGGTCCAGATGGACAGCAAGAACGCCGGCCAGCCCAAACAGGCGGACGCGGCCAAGGTGTTGCGCGCGGATGCCAAGGAGCTCGCCAAAGGCACGCATCTCGACGCCAGGCTCGGCGGCTCCGCCGCGCAGGCCCTCGACCAGCAGGACTCCTCCCAGCGCGGTCAGGCACTGATCGGCATCGGCACCTTCGTGATCATCCTGGTGACGCTGCTGATCATCTTCCGGGCGCCGATCCTGGCCCTACTGCCCCTGGTCCTGATCGGCCTGGTGTCCGCTGTCGCCAACGGGCTGATCGCGTACGCCACCAAGCTGTTCGACCTGCAGGCCAACAGCTCGATCTCATCCATCCTGATCGTCGTGCTCTTCGGCGTGGGCACGGACTACTTCCTCTTCCTGATGTTCCGCTACCGCGAACGCCTGCGCGCCGGCGACGAGCCCAAGCAGGCCATGGTCAACGCGGTCGACCGGGTGGGCGAGGCCATCGCCTCGGCCGCCGGAGCGGTCATCATCGCCTTCCTCGCACTGGTCCTGTCCACGCTCGGGTTCCTCAAGCAGATGGGCCCGGCGCTCGCCATCGCGGTCGCCGCCACCCTGATCGCGGGCCTGACCCTGATTCCGGCCGTGGTCTCGCTCATCGGACCGAAGGTCTTCTGGCCCTCCAAGTCCTGGCAACGCGAGCCGGACAACGCCCGTTTCGCCGCCCTCGGTCGCGGTGTGCAGCGCCGCCCGGCGCTGACCGCCGCGGTGTCCGGCCTCGTCCTGGTCGCGCTGTCGCTCGGCACGTTCGGCTACAAGGCCACCTTCGACCTGGCCTCGGGCTCCATGCCCAAGACCAAGGAGTCCATGGTCGTCCAGGACGAGATGCAGAAGGCGTACTCGGCGGGCGCCGCCGCACCCACCGACGTCTACCTCTCCAGTACCGACGGCAAGCCGCTGGACAGGGCCGCCTTCGACGCGTACGCGAAGAAACTCGGCGCCGTGGACGGCGTCGCAAGCGCCCGTATGGCCCAGGTCGACAAGGACGGCACCACCGCGGACTTCACCGTCACGCTCAAGTACGAGGCGTCGACGGACAAGGCGATCGACGCCGTGGGCAGGGTGCGCGACATCGCCCACTCCTCCGCCCCGCAGGGCACCGAGGCCCTCGTCGGTGGCATGTCCTCGATCTACAAGGACATCAATGCCGCGGTCAACCACGACTACCGGACGGTCTTCCCTGTCGCCGCTGTCCTGATCATGGTCATCCTGGGGCTGCTGCTGCGTAGTGTGGTCGCCCCCTGGTACCTGATCGCCTCGGTGGGCCTTGGCTTCGGCGCCACCCTCGGCGCCACGGTCTGGATCTTCCAGGCGGGACAGGGACATTCGGGGCTGATGTTCATGCTCCCGGTGATCATGTATCTCTTCGTGGTCGCCATCGGCACCGACTACAACATCCTCATGATCGCCCGGCTCCGCGAGGAGGCCCGGGAGGGCCGCGAGCCACGTGAGGCGGCCGGCATGGCGCTGAGGCACGCCGGACCGACCGTGGCCGCCGCGGGCTTCATCCTGGCGGCGACCTTCGCCACGATGATGCTGGCGGGCAACTCGCTGCTCACGGAGATGGGTTTCGCGGTCTCATTCGGCATCGCGGTCGCCGCCTTCGTCATGGCGATGTTCTTCACACCGAGCCTCACCGCGCTGATCGGCCACGCGGCCTGGTGGCCGGGGCACGGGGACCGCGCAGAGGAAGCGGCGGACGGCACAGTCGACGGATCCCTCGGTTCCGGGCCCGTCCCCGGTGAAGCCCGGGACACGGTCGCGCACGATCCGTCCGGGCGCCGCAGTCAGTGACAGTGTGACGGGACAGGTCTGCCGGGCCGTGAGGCCCGGCAGACGCCGACTCGGTCCAGATCGGACGCGATCGACAGAGTGACCGACAGACCGAACTCATGCTCCGAACGTCCGCCTTGCACGCGGGTCAACCGTGGCCTTCGCGTCCCTTGGGCGCTTGAGGCTTCTTGGCCTCCTTGGCCTCCGCGGCCCGGGCGGCCTCGTTTGCGTCCGTCTCTTTGGATTTCCTGGCCTCTTCGGCCTCCTTGGTCGCCTGACGGGCGTCGCGTAGGGCGGCCCCCGTTCGGGCAGCACGGCTGCCCGCGCCGTGGCCGTCGCCCGAGGCGCCGGCCACGGAGGAGGGCGAAGTCTTCGAGTCGGTCGGGAACACGGACGCGGTCGGTCGAGGGGCTGCCGTGGACGGAGCTTCCCTGGTCGCGGTTTTGGTGGGCGGCTTCGCCGACGGGGACGTGCGCGGGGCGGAGTCGGCTCGTCCGGCGTTGGTCTCGCTGCTGCCCGGAGCCACGGCGAGCGTGACCGTCAGCGTGGCCGAGAGCGCTGTGAGGACGGCGCCCGCCGTACGGCGGCGTCCGTGTTGCGGCCGGCTCGGATGCCGCGTTCCGGTGCGCGGATCCGCGGCTGTGGTGTCGACCGCGGGCTCCTTGGCCTCCTGGACCGCGATCCCACCGGTACGCGCGTGGACACGTGTATCGGTGGATGCGGTCGACCGGGGACCGAAGGAGGCCGAGGACGACAGGACGTGCCGATCGGCGCGCAGAGCGGACAGGACCTGGGCGCAGTGCTCGGCGTCGGGACGGGCCTCCGCGTCCTGAGCGGTCATGGCTCGCAGCAGACAGGCCAGCTCATGGGGCACCGAGGGCGGAACCACGGGTTGGCGGTGAAGACGGGCCACGGCGGACTCCAACGGGGTGCCCTCGTACTCCAGTTCGCCCTTCAGGCACTCCAGCAGGAGCAGGCCGAGCGCGTAGACGTCGGCGGACGGTCCCACTCCCTTGCCCATGACCTGCTCCGGGGCCAGATAGGCCGCGGTCCCGATCAGTACGTCGGAGGCCGTGTGCCGCGTGGCGTTCACCAGGCGGGCGATACCGAAGTCCGCCAGGTGAGGGGCCCCGGAGGCGTTCAGCAGGACGTTCGACGGCTTCACGTCACGGTGCACGATGCCGGCGCCGTGCACATGGGCGAGCGCCTGCGCAAGGGCGGCACCCAGCTCGGCGACACGCCCGGGGGGCAGGGGCCCTGCGGCCAGACGCGTGCGCAGAGTCTCGCCCTTGATCAGTTGCATCACCAGATAGGCGCGCCCCCTGTGCCGGCCGGCGTCGTAGATGGTGACCAGGCCGGGGTGCTGCATGCGCGCGAGGAGGACGGCCTCCTCGGAGAACCGCTCCTCCATCCGCGGATCGGTGTCCGGCCGGAAGAGTTTGACGGCCACCTCCCGCCCCAGGCGGACATCGAACGCCTCATGGACGTCGGCGGCGCCTCCCCGGCCGATCCCGGCTCCCAGCCGGTAGCGGCCACCCACCATTTCCGAGGAGACATGCAGTGCCGACCGGAACCCGGAACCTGGGCCCTTCATCTGTCCTCCGTCACCGTCACCGAGCAGTGCAACCAGCGAAACGCTGCGGGCGCGGGTACCCCCCGCCGCGCCACGCAACCGGACGGAATCGGCGTCAACCGCCTCTCAGGTCTGCACGGCCAGGCCCCGCCGCCGAATCCGGCACTCCCTCCGGCACCGCGACCGGCCGAGTCCGGCGGGAACGGCAGCGGTGGGATCAGGCCGTCCTCTGCCGCCGGGCGGCCAGCACCGCGTACACGATGACCCCCGCGAACAGGAACAGCACGCCCTGGTACACCGCCGCGTATCCGGCGCCCGCCACGAGCCACAGTGAGAAGGCGGCCGCGACCGACGCGACCAGGGCGTCCCGTACCAGCCGCGCCCGGTCGACCAGTTCCTGCCGCCCCGAGACGAGATGGAAGAGCTGCGCGGCGGTGGCCAGCAGATAGGGCACGGTCGCGGTGAACGTGGTGAGGAGGACCAGGATCTCGAAGACCTTCGCCGAGCCTGACGTGTAGTTGTAGACGGTGAGCAGCGAGGCGAGGACGACGGTGACGGCGACGCCGACAGTGGGAACGCCCCGCCGCCGGCGCGCGAAGGGGGCGGGGAACAGGCCGTCCCTGGCCGCGGCGTAAGGGGTCTGGGCGCTCAGCAGCGTCCAGCCGTTGAGGCAGCCGGTCATCGACACGAGCGCCGCGAGCGCTACGGCCCAGCCTCCCCAACTGCCGCCGAACATGGCGTTGACGGCGTCCGAGAAGGGCGCGGTGGACTTCACCAGGCGGTCGTGCGCGACCGTGCCGAAGACGGACAGGGTCCCGAGGAGATAGACCAGTGCCGCGCCCGTGGTGCCGATGACGGTGGCGCGTCCCACGTTGCGCCGGGCGTTCCTGACCTCGCCCGCGCTGACGGCGGCGGACTCCACGCCCAGGTAGGAGAAGAGCAGGATCGCGGCGGAGGCGGACACCGCGCCGATCGCGCTGCCGCCGCCCGCGTGGAACGGGCCGAGGTTGTGCGGGTCGAAGAAGAACAGCCCACCGACGGCGACAAGCAGCAGCGGTGCGAACTTCAGCACGGTGGACACCAACTGGACGGCGCCCACATAGCGGGTGCCCGCGAAGTTGGCGAGGGCGGGCAGCCACTGCAGGGTCAGCGCGGCCAGGCAGGCGCTCCAGCGGTGACCGTTCACCGGGATCAGCACGTCGAGGTAGCCGACGGCGGCGACGGCGAGCGCCGCGTTCGACACCCAGGTGGTGATCCAGTACGCCCAGGCGGCGAGGAAACCGGCGAAGTCACCGAACGCCTCGCGGGCGTAGACGTAGGGCCCGCCGGTGCGCGGGTCACGCTCGGCGAGCCGGCCGAAGACCAGGGCGAGGGCGATCGCGCCGACGGTCAGGACGCCGAAGGCGACCAGGCTGACCGTGCCGTACGGGGCGACGGAGGCCGGCAGCAGGAAGATGCCGCCGCCGATGATGTTGCCCATGACCAGCGCGGTGGCGACGGGCAGCCCGAAGCGGCGGGCGTGCCTGCCGGTGTCGCCGCTGGAGTCCTCGGCGGGATCGGAGGTCTTGAGGGCCTCCTGAGGGGCCGGAGCCGACGGAGGGACGGTTCCGGTGACGTGCATGAGGTGGTGCGCCTTTCATCGAACTGGTGCCCGGGATCGCCGGGGCGGACCCATGGTCCGGCATGGCGCGATGCGGCTCCAAATCGATCGCTTTTGTCCTGTATGGCCCCGCCGGGCGCCGCAAAAGATGCGCTGTGACGGGCCCTGAGCCGCGAATCGTTCAGCGGCGGCGGATCTGCATGCCCGGGCGGCGCTTGTGGACGGTGAGGTAGGACAGGCCGTCTCCCCCGCGGTGACGCTGCGGGTCGAGCCGCGCGACAGCCAGAGCAGCGTGCCCTCGGTGAGTTGGCGTGGCCCCTCGGGGCTGCCGAGGACGCCGTCGCCCGCGACGACCAGGAGAAGGACGTCCAGGTCCGGCTCGGTGTGGGTGTCCACGCGCTGCCGGGCGGGCAGGCGGATGAGGTTGGCGTCGAGCTGCCGTCGTCGTGATCGCGGCGGTGGCGGCCGGAGGCCCGCCGACCGGCGTCGTCGTGCCCACCGTGTGCGTGGTGGCGCTGCTCGCGGTGCAGCTCGCTCTGGTCCGGCCGATTCTCAACCGGCGGTCCGATCGTGTGCTGGCCGGAGAGAGCGGGGACGCCGCGCCCCGCTCCCGGGCGCACCTGTACTACGTGGCCCTGGAGATCCTCAAGGTCGTCGGCCTGATCGCGCTGGGCGTCAGTGTGCTGACACGGTGAACCGAACCTCGCGGGGAGCGCCCACGACCCGGGTCGGCCGCCGAGCCTGAGCGGCTGCGGGACCAGGCGTTCGGACGATCCTGGACCTGTGAGGCAACAGGCGCTCGTCACCTTCGGACACGGTACGGCGGACCGCGACCGGCTCTCGGACCTGTTGCGCGAGGCGCGGATTGCCGCCGTGGTGGATGTCAGGACCGCGCCGGGAAGCCGCCGCAACCCGGACGTCGGCAGGGAGCGGCTGCGGCAGTGGCTGCCCGAGTGCGGGATCGGCTACCGCTGGGAGCCGCGGCTGGGCGGATTCCGCAAGGTGCCGCAGGACTCACCCGACACCGTGTGGCGCAACGAGTCCTTCCGCGGATACGCCGGACACACCCGGACGGCCGAGTTCGTCGACGCGATCACGCTGCTCCTCGAGGAAGCCGCACAGCGCCGGACGGCCGTGATGTGCGGGGAGGCCGTCTGGTGGCGCTGCCACCGTCGCCTCATCGCCGACTTCGTGGTGCTCGCACGCGGCCGACCCGTCCTGCATCTGATGCACGACGGCCGGCTCGTCCCGCACTCCCTCAGCCAGGGAGTGCGGCTGCGCGAGGACGGACTGCTCGTCTACGACGTTCAGCCTCCGGCCGGGGAGTGAGCGGACGGGCCCCGCAAGTGCGGGTTCCGGCCGGTGCGGCGCGCCGTCAGGGTGCCTGACCGCACGGCGGAACGGCAGGGCGCCCCCGGTGCACCCTGCCGTTCCGGACTGGGTCAGCCGAAGCGGCCCGGACGGAAGGCCGCGAGGAGCGGGCTGGGCTCCCCGGTGACGATCTCGTCGGCCAGCAGTTCACCCGCGATCAGAGCGAGCGTCGCCCCGCTGTGCGAGAACGCCACGAACAGACCGGGTACCTCCTCCAGTTCGCCGAAGACCGGCTCGCCGTCGCCGGGGATCGGCTTGGGCCCGACGCCGTAGGAGGCAGCGGTCAGCACGGGGTTGCCCTCCAGCACGGCCGACGCCTCGCGCAGCAGCTGCTCGACCGTGGCGTCCTTGACCTCGTAGCAGCCGTCCGGGTGGACGACCACCTCGTCCGCCGCCGCGTCGGAGTCCATCACCAGTGAACCGTCCGGCGCTGGACGCACCGCCACACGCGGGGTGTTGAGCACCGCTCGCAGGGCGGTGTCCACGGGCGGGGTCCGCACCAGGAGGGCCACCGGGGTGGCGTCCGGGACGGTGACACCGTATTCCTGAACCATCCGCGGCACGGCGGCACCGGTCGCCAGGAGCACGGCATCGACCTCGATCCGCTCACCCGACCCGGTCCGCACGGCCCTGGCACGGCCTCCCTCCACCACGACCGAGGCCGTTCCCGCACCGGTGACGATCCGGCCGCCCGCCCCCGTGAGGTCGGCAGCGAGCTTCCGGACGAGCGCCGCGAGGTCCACCCAGCCCTCACCGGGGTTGAAGATCGCCCCCTCGTCGGGGATGGCGGCCGGGTCGACGCCCGGCGTCCAGTCGGCGACCTCGTCGCGGTTCAGCCACACCGCGTCGTAGCCGCACCGCCGCATGTGTGCGAACGCCGAGCGATGCTGTCCGGCGTCCCCGGACGGCGCCCAGGTCAGCCCGCCGTCGAAGCGGAGGTAAGGAGAAGAGGACGGAACCCGGTGTGCGAACGTGCGGTAGCGGTCCAGGCCCAGCATCCGCAGGTCGTGGTAGGCCGCCGACCGTACGCCGGGACCGCCGAAGGAGTTCAGCCACGACAGGGACCGCCCCGACGCGCCGGAGGCCAGGTCGGAGTCGGTGACCAGGACGACCTCGGCGCCGCGCCGGGCGAGCTGTGCCGCGGTCGACACGCCGAGCACGCCGCCGCCGACCACGGCCACGCGGCGACGGCTGGAGGAAGAGGAGGACGAAGGTGAGAAAACGGGCATGATGAACGTGCCTTTCCGCGGGCGCCGTGAGGGATGCGCTCGCATGAGCGTGTTGTGTGCGTGCGCCGCGTCGTGATCGCGCTGCGCGGAGTGAGGACGAGGGTGAGGGTCTCGGGGGTGAGGCCCTGTGTCAGTCGGCGCGGGCGCCGCCGCGCCGCGGCTGTGCGGCGCTGGAGCGGACGAGCAGCCGGGTGGGCAGGACGATCCGTTCGCCGGGGCCGTCGTCGCCCTTGATGCGGGCGAAGAGCCGCTCGGCCGCGGTGCGGCCCATGTCCATCGGCGACTGGCCCACCACGGTCAGCGGCGGATCGACCAGAGTCGTCCAGTCCAGGTCGTCGAAGCCCACGAGCGAGATGTCGCCCGGGAGTGCGAGGCCGCGCTGCCGGACGGCCGTGAACAGCCCCTGCGTGGCGACGTTGTCGGCGGCGAAGACGGCGGTCGGAGGCTCGGGAAGCGACAGCAGTGCGTGGGCCTCCTTCTCGAACTCGGCGGCGTCCCCGATCACCGAGCAGCGGATCAGCTCCCGGGACGACTCCGCGCCGTACGCGTCCAGAGCGGCCAGGTAGCCGCGAATACGGTCGATCGAGGGGCGTGCCGCACCCCGTACGGTCATCCGGCCGCTGTCCGACGTGACCAGTTCGGGGCTTTCGTCGGGATCCACGTACAGGAGCATCCCGATCCGCCGGTGGCCCAGCTCCAGCAGATGCTCGACCGCCTCCTTCGCGGCGCCCTCGTTGTCGATGACGACGCTGTCGGCGTCCAGGGCGCTGCTGTGGCGGTCGAGCAGGACCACCGGCACCCCGAGGTCCTGGGCACGCCGCAGGTGGGCGACGTCGATCACGGCGTTCGGCGCGACGACGAGGCCCTCGATCTGCTTCTCCAGGAAGACCTTCACCGCGGCCCGCTCGGCGTCCATACGGTCGTCGCTGTTGGCCAGGATCGCCTCGTAGCCCTCCTCACGGGCCACGTCGCAGATGCCGCGCATCGCGGTCGCGAAGTAGGGGTTCGAGATGTCGACCCCGATGAAGCCGATGGTGCGGGTGCCGCCGGAGCGCATGCTGCGGGCGACGCCGTTGGGGGAGTAGCCGAGTCTGGCGGCGGCGGCCCGCACCTGGTCGCGCAGGGCGTCACCGACGCGGCCGTAGTCGCCGAGGGCGCGGCCCGCGGTGGCCACCGACACGCCGGCCTCGCGGGCCACGTCGGCCACCGTCGGACGCCTGCGTCCGCCGTGCGCTCCCGTACCGTTCCCCGCCATCACAGCACCTGCGAGAGGAACTTCTTCAGCCGCGCGGACCGCGGCGCGTCGAAGATCTGCTCCGGCGGCCCGGACTCCACGACGACTCCCGCATCCATGAACACCACTGTATCGGCGACCTGCCGGGCGAAGCCCATCTCGTGGGTCACGACCACCATGGTCATGCCCGCGTCGGCCAGCTCGGCCATCAACTCCAGGATTCCCTTGACCAGTTCGGGGTCCAGCGCGCTGGTGGCCTCGTCGAACAGCATCACCTGCGGCTCCATGGCCAGAGCCCGTGCGATGGCGACCCGCTGCTGCTGCCCTCCGGACAGCTGGCCCGGCCGGTGCCCGCCACGGTCGCCGAGCCCTACGTCGCGCAGACGCCGCAGCGCGATCCCGGCGGCCTCCTCCTTCGACAGCTTCTTCACGGTGCGCAGTGCCAGCGTGATGTTCTGCAGGGCTGTCTTGTGCGGGAACAGGTTGAACTGCTGGAACACCATGCCGATGCGCTGCCGCAGCACGTTGGGGTCCATCGCCGTGGTGTCCTCGCCGTCCAGCAGCACCTCGCCCGACGTGCGGGTCTCCAGGCCGTTCAGACAGCGCAGCAGGGGCGACTTGCCCGAGCCGGAGGGACCGATCACGCACACCACCTCACCGGCCGGCGCCGTCAGGTCCGCACCGCGCAGCACCTCGACGGGCCCGAACCGCATCCGGATGTCGCGCGCCTGAAGGGACGCTCCCGTGTACCGCTGCTCGGTCGGGGAGACGGTCAGGTCCGGCGTCCTCACGCCAGCACCTCCTTCGGGTCGACGAGCGAGGGCTCCTCGGGCGCCGCGGCCGGACGGGTCCCCTCGCGCAGTCGCCGGTCGATGTGGTTGACGAGGTGGGTGAGGGGCACCGTCAGCAGCAGGTAGCACAGGCCGGTGGCCAGCAGCGGTGACAGGTTGCCCGAGGTCACCGACTCGTCCTCGCCGATACGGAACAGCTCGCGCTGGGTGGTGATCAGCCCCAGGAAGTACACCAGGCTGGAGTCCTTGATGATGCCGATGAACTGGTTCACCATCGCCGGCAGCACCCGCCGCACACCCTGCGGCACCACCACCAGCCGCAGCGCCTGGCCGTGGGTGAGGCCGAGGGCCCGGCACGCCTCGCCCTGTCCCTTGTCGACGCTCTGGATGCCCGAGCGGAAGATCTCCCCGATGTACGCCCCGGACATCAGGCTCAGCGCCAGGATGGCCGCCGGGTACGGCGAGGCGAGCCAGCTGATCCTGGCCGCGAACACGCCCTCGCCGATCACCAGGATGGTGAGCGCGGCGGGCATACCGCGGAAGACGTCGGTGTAGACGCGGGCGGGGAACCGCAGCCAGGAGCGGGACGACAGGGCCATGACCGCGAGCACCATGCCGATGACGCTGCCGAGGAGTGCGGAGAGCACCGACAGCAGCAGGGTGTTGCGCAGACCGTAGGTGAGCAGGTCCGGAAGTACCCGCCCGATCAGGTGCCAGTCGAAGAAGTTGCCGATGAGGTCGTTCACTTCAGTGCCTTCGCCTTGTAGGGAGGCAGCTGGCTGCTGCTCGGCACCGGGTCCTCGGGGAAGTACTTCTTGTAGAGCTTCAGCCAGGTGCCGTCGGCGACGACTTCCTTCAGCGCGGTGTCGAGCTTGCTCCGCAGCGCGGTGTTGCCCTTGCGGACCGCCCAGCCGGCGGGGAAGTCGGTTGCGGGGACGGTGAGGGGCTGGCTCAGATGCAGGGCCGGGTACTTGCCGGCGATGGCGCGGTTGGGGCCGTAGTCGTTGAAGAACCCGTCGACGCGGCCGTTCTTCAAGGCCAGGGCGGCGGTGTTGTTGTCGGGGAAGCGGACGATCTGGGCGCCGGGGATCAGTGTGGCGGAGTTGACGTCGGTGATGGAGCCCTGGAGGACCGCGATCTTCTTCCCCTCGACGCTGGAGACCTTGGACGTGATGCCGCTCTTGGCGGCCGTCAACAGGCCGAAGTAACCCGCGAGATAGCCGTCGGAGAAGTCGACCATCCTCACTCGGTCGGTGGTGATGCCCACGGCCGCGGCGGCCACGTCGAACTGCCGGTTGTTGACCGCCGGCAGCAGTCCCGCGAAGTCCAGCGACACGAACTCCGGCTTCAGCTTCAGCTTCTGTGCCGCTGCCGAGATCAGGTCGACGTCGAAGCCGGTCAGCTTGCCGTCGTCCTCGTAGGTGTACGGCTTGGTGTCGTTCGACGTGCCGACCTTCAGCGTGCCGGCCTGGGCAACGCCGGACGCGTTCGCGGCCGAAGAGCTCCCGTCCGCGGCGGAACCGGAACCGCAGCCGGTCGCGGCGAGGGCCAGCACGGCCGCCGCGGCGGCCACCCCTCTGGCCGAGCGGAACTTCCCCATGTCTCCTCCATGCGTGCTGGAACGTCATGCGTGCGCTGAGCACCGGATCCGTGCCCGGGCGCACGGGATTCCGGTCGATTGGTGCGGGTGGTGACGGCCTGATCGACGGGGCCGAACGGCGGTGGCCGGGCGGTCGACGACTGCGGAGCCGGATGCCCCTCCGCGACCGCGGACGGCACGCGAGGGGCGCGAGAGCGTGTTCCCGTGCTTGCTGAGAACGTTCTCTCAGAGTGAGCGGGAGAACGTTCTCCCGATTGGGTGAGAGAACGTTCTCATGCGCGTCATGGGCGGTCAATACCCGCGGGGGACGGAAGTTGTCGCCGTGTGGGCTGCCGCCCCGACGTGCCGCCGATGTCTTGACCTTGCCGGAAGCGGCGCCCGATCCTCTGGGTGCCGCACTCATGCATGGGTCCGGCGGAGGGCTCGCATCCGCGCCCATTCGTCCCGAGTGTCCGTCTCCGGCCCCGCGGGGGTGCCGGCGCGGTGTGACGTGGTGGCCCGGGAGCGGCGAGTGAGTCCGATGCGGGCGGGCGTGGCGTCACCCCGATGGGGGCGCCGCCGCGCCCGCCCGTGCGGGCACCCCCCGTCAGTCGGGTGCCGCGGCCGGAGCCTCGCGGACGGGCGCGACGGGCTCCGGCCTGGCGGCCTTCGGGGCGGGCTGTGTACGGGAGGACCGGAGACCGCGGAGCAGCAGCCGTCGTGCGGGGCGTTCCACCGCCTCGTACAGCACCCAGGACAGGCCGAGGGACAGGCCGAACGCGACGGCGGTGGCGGCCACGGCCGTCGGCAGGCCGAAGTGGGGCGTGTTGCCGAGCAGGCTGGTGCCGGCCCGCAGCACCAGAAGGTGGATCATGTAGAACGCGAACGAGAGTTCCCCCAGGCGCACCAGTCGCCGGTGCCGCCACAGCGAGGGCAGGCCGCGCAGGTCGGCGACGGCCGCCGCCGGGATGAGCAGCGCGAAGCCGATGAGGGTGCAGGCGGTGGCCGGGTAACCCCCTTCGGTGATCTGCGGCACGAGGAAGTAGCCGATGATCGCCAGGGCGAGTGAGGCTTCCAGGCCGGGACCGCGCCACCGTTCGAGCCGCACCAGCCGGGCGGTGGCGGCGCCGAGGACGAACTCGGGCAGGCGGGCGGCGGGGAGGGAGTAGAGCGACTGGCTCACCCAGTCGTGGATGTCCGCCCGGGCGAGGACCAGGACCGCCAGCACGGATGCCCCGGCCAGCGCCGCCGACGCCCGGGGTCCCGTACGGCGCAGGACGACCATCATCAGCGGGAAGGCGGCGTAGAAGAAGGCCTCGCAGGCCAGCGACCAGCTGACCGGGTTGAGCGTCTGCCACCAGGACTGCCGCCAGGAGTGCACCAGCAGCACGTTGGCCACTCCCTGGGCCGCCGTCGGCTTCGCCAGATGGGGGGGCGTGTAGACCATGATCAGCGCGATCCCGGCGGTGACCAGGTGAACGGGGAATACACGGGCGATGCGCCGCCGCCAGAAGGAGACCGCGCGGTCGTTCGGCCGCGCGGTCCACATCAGAACGAACCCGGACAGGATGAAGAAGAACGACACCCCCGTGCTACCGGCTTGGAACGCCCAGGTCATGATGTGGCCGCCGGTGCCTCCGAAATAGCCGAAGTTGCCCACGTGCAGTCCGAAGACCAGGAGTGCGGCCATCCAGCGCAGTCCGGTGAGGGACGGCAGCGAGGGCGCCGGAGCGGATGGAGGGACTCTTGTGGCGGGCTCGGTGGTGGCGGCGGGCGCCGTCGTCGTGTCATCTACCGGGGGTGTGCGAACGGGCATGAGGGGGACCGTTGCCCGTTCGCGACGTTTCATTCGGGGGCAGTTGGGAACGTCACACCGGCACGGACGATCTCCCCTGGCCGCGTGTCCGGATCCGCCACAGGGGCGGGGCTGCGGGTGTCGCCCGGCTCAGTGGCGTCCGCGTCCCTCGCTCAAGCGTTCCAGGACGGCCCGCGCCATGGCTTCCTCGCCCAGGGCGTTGGGGTGCGCGGGGGCCGCGGGCGAGGCCGGCTGCAACGGCTCGATCCAGCGGTCCGCCGGGGCCTTGCACATGTCGTGGCCGCGCGTGGGACCGTAGGTGTCGACGTAGTCCGCCCGGTTCCACTCCGCCACCAGGCGGAGCATCAGATTCAGTCGCTTCTCGGTGTCCCGCAGATAGGGGAAGTCCTTGGACGCGAACGGGACCGAGGGGTAGCAGCCGCCGCCGTCGTCGGGCAGGAGGTCCGGGTAGCCGACGACGAGCACCCGGGCGTGTGGAGCCCTGGCGTGCACGGCCCGCAGGACACGGTCCACCTTCGGCGCCGTCTCCGCGATGGCGAGCGTCAACCGGTCGATCCCCGATGAGGAGTAGGAGCGCCGGCACGGATCTCCCGTCGGGTCCTGGGAGCTCAGGTGCGCGCAGACGGCGATGATGGAGCCGAAACCGATGTCGTTGCCGCCGATCTGAACCGTCACCAGATCGGTGTCGCGCCGCACCGCGTCGAGCTGGGGCGCGTTGGTGCCCTGCGCCTTCCACATGTCGTCGGTCCTCGCTCCGCCGCAACTCACGTCCTTGAACGCGGCCACCTGCCGCTCCGCCGCCACGAGCGAGGGGTAGTTGTGGTCGGAGCGGGCGCAGGCGGCGTCCACCTGCCGGGGGATGACGGGGCCGGAGGTGTAGGAGTCCCCGAGTGACACGTAGCGCGTGTGGCGGCCGGGTGCCGCGCCGTGCGCCGCGGCAGGCGCCGTCGAGGTGGCGAAGAGGGCGCAACCGCCGATGGCCGCCCCCACGGCGAGCGGCCATCGGCGGCGTCTCGCCGCTGCGCCCGGATGCGTGCTGTGCGCCATGGAAAGCCCGGCGTGCGCCATGTAAGTCCTCCCCCTGAGGCCGGAACGGCGCGCGGAGCCCGCGTCGGGCGGCGGCCGGCGCACGTTCGCCGGGGCCTGTATACCGGTCGCCGCATCACCGGGGCCAGTGGTGGGAGGCGAGCATTTCGTGGCATGGCCGCTTCAATCAGGCTCCGGTCTGCGGCCTCCGTCGCGACGCGCCAAACTTGGTCTGCTCGTTTTCTTGAACAGTTCGTGTTTGTGGGGGTAGGTTCGACGCCATGACCGCATCCCGGATTCCGACCACCGCCGAGGAGCTGCGCGGTGCCGGCCTGCGGGTGACGGCGGCCCGCGTCGCGCTGCTGGAGACCGTCCGGGAAGGCGACCACCTCGGCGTCGAGGCGATCGCCTCCGGAGTGCGCGACCGCGTAGGACACATCTCGCTTCAAGCCGTGTACGAGGCCCTCCACGCGCTCACCGCGGCGGGGCTCATACGCCGTATCGAGCCGGCCGGCAGCCCCGCCCGGTTCGAGGGACGCGTCGGCGACAACCACCACCACGTCGTGTGCCGGTCGTGCGGCGCCGTCGCCGACGTCGACTGCGCGGTCGGCGAGGCGCCCTGCCTGACCGCGTCCGACGACCACGGCTTCTCGATCGACGAGGCCGAGGTCGTCTACTGGGGCCTGTGCTCCGCATGTTCCACCGCCCGCAGTTCCTGAGCACCGTGATCCGCTCTCATCCGGAAGGATTGCCATGACCGAGAACCACGACGCAGTCGTCACAGACCCGAAGACGGAGGGTGGAGGCGGCGGCTGCCCCGTCGCGCACGGGCGCGCCCTGCACCCGACGCAGGGCGGCGGCAACCGCCAGTGGTGGCCGGAGCGGCTCAATCTGAAGATCCTCGCCAAGAACCCCGCCGTGGCCAATCCCCTCGGTGAGGAGTTCGACTATGCGGAGGCGTTCAAGTCCCTAGACCTTCAGGCGGTGAAGCGGGACATCGCCGAGGTGCTGACCACTTCGCAGGGCTGGTGGCCCGCCGACTTCGGCAACTACGGCCCGCTGATGATCCGTATGGCCTGGCACAGCGCGGGCACCTACCGCATCAGCGACGGCCGCGGCGGCGCCGGCGCCGGCCAGCAGCGCTTCGCCCCGTTGAACAGCTGGCCGGACAACGGCAACCTCGACAAGGCCCGCCGTCTGCTGTGGCCGGTCAAGAAGAAGTACGGCCAGAGCATCTCCTGGGCCGACCTCATGATCCTCACCGGCAACGTCGCGCTGGAGCAGATGGGATTCAAGCCCTTCGGCTTCGGTGGCGGCCGCGAGGACGTCTGGGAGCCGGAGGAGGACGTCTACTGGGGTCCCGAGACCACCTGGCTCGACGACCGGCGCTACACCGGTGACCGCGAGCTGGAGAACCCGCTCGGCGCGGTCCAGATGGGCCTGATCTACGTCAACCCGGAGGGCCCCAACGGCAACCCGGACCCGATCGCCGCGGCCCGCGACATCCGTGAGACGTTCCGCCGCATGGCGATGAACGACGAGGAGACCGTCGCGCTGATCGCCGGCGGCCACACCTTCGGCAAGACCCACGGCGCGGGCCCCGCGGACCACGTCGGCGCCGACCCGGAGGCCGCCTCCATGGAGGAGCAGGGCCTCGGCTGGAGGAGCACCTACGGCACCGGCAAGGGCGCGGACGCCATCACGTCCGGCCTGGAGGTCACCTGGACCGCCACGCCGACCCAGTGGAGCAACGGCTTCTTCAAGAACCTCTTCGAGTACGAGTACGAGCTCGAGCAGAGCCCGGCCGGCGCCCACCAGTGGGTGGCCAAGGACGCCCCGGAGATCATCCCGGACGCGCACGACCCGGCGAAGCGGCACCGCCCGCGGATGCTCACCACCGACCTGTCGCTGCGCTTCGACCCGATCTACGAGCCGATCTCCCGCCGGTTCTACGAGAACCCGGAGGAATTCGCCGACGCCTTCGCCCGCGCCTGGTACAAGCTCACCCACCGCGACATGGGCCCGAAGTCGCTGTACCTCGGCCCGGAGGTCCCGGAGGAGACCCTGCTGTGGCAGGACCCGCTGCCTGAGCGCGAGGGCGAGCTGATCGACGACGGGGACATCGCGGCGCTGAAGACCAAGCTGCTCGACTCGGGCCTCACCGTGTCCCAGCTGGTCACCACCGCCTGGGCGTCAGCCTCCACCTTCCGCGGCAGCGACAAGCGCGGCGGCGCCAACGGCGCCCGCATCCGCCTCGCCCCGCAGCGCGGCTGGGAGGTCAACGACCCCGACCAGCTCGCCCAGGTGCTGCGCGTCCTCGAGGGCGTCCAGCAGGAGTTCAACGCCTCTTCCGGCGCCAAGAAGGTCTCCCTGGCCGACCTCATCGTCCTCGGCGGCGCCGCCGCCGTGGAGAGGGCCGCCAAGGAAGCCGGCTTCGAGGTCGAGGTGCCCTTCACCCCGGGCCGCGTGGACGCCGGCGAGGAGCACACCGACGTCGAGTCCTTCGAGGCGCTGGAGCCGACGGCGGACGGCTTCCGCAACTACCTGGGCAAGGGCAACCGCCTGCCGGGCGAGTACCTGCTGCTCGACAAGGCGAACCTGCTCACCCTGAGCGCCCCCGAGATGACCGTCCTGGTCGGCGGTCTGCGTGTCCTCGGCGCCAACCACCAGGGTTCGCAGCTCGGTGTCTTCACCAAGACGCCCGGCGTCCTCACCAACGACTTCTTCGTCAACCTGCTCGACCTGGGCACGACGTGGAAGGCGACCTCCGAGGACCAGACCACGTTCGAGGGCCGCGACGCCGCCACCGGCGAGCTGAAGTGGGCCGGCAGCCGGGCCGACCTCGTCTTCGGCTCCAACTCCGAGCTGCGCGCGCTCGCGGAGGTCTACGCCAGCGACGACGCGAAGGAGAAGTTCGTCAAGGACTTCGTCGCGGCGTGGGACAAGGTGATGCACCTCGACCGGTTCGACCTCGTCTGATCGTCCCGATCACGACGCCCGGGCAGGCCCGCACGGCCGGCCCGGGCGTCGCCCGTTTGTGGACGCCGCATAGCCCGCCCCTCTCCGAATGACAGCCAAAATCCGCCCAAGCATGAAATTCCGCTAAAAAGACGTATAAATTGTCTGGAAGCGGACGGCGGAAAGGGGACCCGGTCATGTCCATAAGGCCCGATGTCCCAGGACCGCCCGGTGCGACCATGCTCTCCCCCCAGTGGCCGCCGGACGCGGACCTGTTCGGACCGGCCCCGGTGATCTTCGCCTCTCTGAGCGGTCCCGGGCACATCGTGGAGACCGCGAACTCGGCGTTCTTCGACATCGTCTGCGGCGGCCGGAGGCGGACCGGCGTACCGATCGTCGAGCTGATACCCGGTGCGGCTCTGCAAGGCGTGATCAACCGCATCCGAGAGGTGTACCGCACCGGCGTTCCCCACCGCACCCGGGACAAACGGCTGGTTCTCGGCGAGCCGGGGGCGGAACAGGAGAGGATCTTCGACCTCACCTATGAGCCCCGGCGGGACGCCGTGGGCAGGGTCGACGGGGTCGTGGTGATCGCCATGGACACCACCGCCTACCGTGACACACAGCTGCTGGCGGCGGAGCAGCGCGCCCTGCTGGAGCAGATCGCGCGCGAGGCCCCGCTGCAGGAGATTCTCACCGGCATGGCCAGGACGATCGAGGACTTCTCCCCGGGCTTGCTCGTCTCGGTGCTGCTCGTCGACGCCGACGGCCGGCGGCTGCGGCACGGCACCGGCCCGAGCCTGCCCGACTTCTACAACGAGGCGATCGACGGCGTCCCGATCGGCGAGGGCCAGGGATCCTGCGGCACCACCGCGTACCGGCGCGCCCCGGTCGTCTGTACCGACATCGCCACCGATCCGCTGTGGGCGGAGTACCGCGAGCTGGCGAAGCGGGCCGGGGTCGGGGCCTGCTGGTCCACCCCGATCCTGAGCACGGACGGCCAGTTGCTGGGCACTTTCGCCATGTACCACCGGACGCCGAAGATCCCGGAACTGAAGGACCTGGCCCTCGGCGCCGCCTTCACGCGCATCGCGGCCCTGGCCATCGAGCGGCACCAGGCCGTGGCGGCGGGCCGAGCCGCGCGGCAGCGTGAGAGCTCGGCCCGCGAAGACCTGGCCTTCGTCCTGGAGGCGAGCACCGCCATCGCGCGCGAACAGCACTACGCGAACAGTCTGCGGCGTCTGGCCCAGCTGACGGTCCCGGGACTGGCGCAGCTGTGCGCCGTCTACGTGGCCGACGGCGGCCACCGCAGCCGGATCGCCTCCGCGGCCGCGCCCCGGGCGGACGAGAAGCTGCTCGTGGCACCTGAGTGGTGCGAGGTGGTGGACCGCGCGGTCGCCCGCGTCCTGGCCTCCGGCACGACGGAGACCGGGTCCCTCCTCCTCCGCCCCGGCACAGTGCCCGGCGGACGCGGCGCCGGTTACCTGTGCGTACCGCTCACGGCTCGCGGATCCACGTTCGGTGCCCTGGCGCTGCTGGCCGTCGACCGGGACTGGGACGGCCACGTCGTCGCGCTGGCCGAAGAACTCGCCGGCCGGGCGGCCATGAGTGCGGACAACGCCCGCCAGTTCACGCACCGGGTGCGGCTCGCGCATGAGCTCCAGGCCGGGCTGCTGCCCCCGAAGCTGCCGCACGTGCCGGGCGCGGCCCTGGCGGCCTCGTACCATCCGGCCGGCGAGGGTCTCGACGTCGGCGGCGACTTCTACGACGTCTTCCCGCTGCCCGGCGACCGGTGGGCCGTCATGATCGGCGACGTGTGCGGTCACGGAGCGGTGGCCGCCACCACGACCGGTATGGTCCGGCACACGGCACGTGCGGTCGCCCGTCTGCTGCGCGACCCCGTGTCCGTGGTCGCCGCGATCAACGACGCTCTGGCCGAGCACACCGAGGGCCAGGACTTGTTCGTGTCGCTCGTCTACGGCGAGCTGCGGCACACCGCCACCGGACAGGCGGTGACCCTCATGCGCGCCGGCCATGTGCCGCCGCTCGTGCGCCGCGCAGGCGGCACCGTCGAGCGGCTCGTGCCGCCCGGCCTGCTGCTGGGCCTCGGCCTGGGCGGTGTGGGATCACCCGCGCGCGTCGACCTGCACCCGGGCGACGGCCTGGTCCTCGTCACGGACGGCATCACCGAAGCGCGGTCCCCGGAGGGCGAGCTGTTCGGTGAGGAACGGCTGGCCGACACGCTGACCACGGTTCCGCCCACAGCCACCGCCCTGCTGGAGTCCGTCACCACGGCCGTGGCCGCCTTCACGCACGACACCTCGCTGGACGACCAGGCCGCGCTGGTCGTGACCGCCGTATGAGCTGATCCGTGGACGGGCGTTAGGGTTCGCGGTGCTCGTGTGCCGCTCGTTCCAGTTCCGCGGCCTCCGCCTCGGCCAGTCGCTTCTCGGCCTCCACATCGATGGACCGGGTCAGCAGCCAGTACAGCAGCGCGGCGACCGGCAGTCCGATGAACAAGGAGATGTCGGCTCCGCCGAGTGCCTCGGCGGCGGGCCCGACGTAGAGGTTCGCGACGGAGAAGAAGGGCACCATGGCGGCGAACCCGACCAGGTACGCGATGATGCCGTGCCACCCCCAGCGCCCGTAGACCCCGCGCGGATTGAAGATCTCGGCGATGGCGTAGTGACCGCGGCGCACGACGTAGTAGTCCATGAGGTTGACCGCGGTCCACGGGATGAACAGGTAGAGCACCAGCAACAGGAAGTTGTTGAAGTTCTGGAGGAAGTCGGACGTCGCGGACAGTGCGCCGATGAGGGAGAGCACCGCGGTCAGTCCGATGGTCATGAGCCGTACGGCGAGCGTCGGGCGCACCCTCCTGAAGGAGTCGATGGCGCTGATCAGCGTCAGTGACCCGCCGTACATGTTCAGCGCGGTGACCGACACCAGCCCCAGCGCGGCGAACAGCAACACGATCGCGCCGAATCCGCTGAACACCTTGTCGCCGGCGGCCTCGATCGAGCGGATGGTGTCGAAGTCCTTGCCCGCCCAGGCGGCGAGCAGGGTCCCGAGCACCATCAGCCAGATGCCGCCGAGCGCCGATCCGAAGTAGGTCCAGTAGAAGGTCTTGCGGACCGTCACGTCCGGCGGAAGGTAGCGCGAGTAGTCCGAGACGTAGATGGCCCAGCTGATCTGATAGCCGGCCACCACGCCGAACTGGGCGAGGAACGGCGTCCACCGGAAGGCGCCGAGGTCGAAGGAGCCCGGCGGGTAGTGCAGGGTGAACAGGATTCCCACCGTGAAGATCCCGAAGACGACCAGGAAGGTGTACGTCAGCACCTGCTCGGCCCGGTGGATGACGTCGTAGCCCACCAACGCGACGAGGAAGGCGACGACGGTGACCACGACCACCCACAGGTCGACGCCTCCGTGCAGCGTGGTGTGCAGGGCGTCCCCGGCGAGGATGGTGTTGAAGACGTTGAACCCGGCGTACTGCAGGTAGGCGAAGAGCCACACCAGAAGGGCCCCGACATAGCCGAACTGCGGCCGCGACTGGATCATCTGGGGGAGCCCCAGCTGCGGGCCCTGGGCCGAGTGGAAGGCCATGAAGAAGGTGCCGACGACGGTCCCCGCCACGATCGCGATCAGCGACCAGATGAGGTTGCCGCCCTCGGTGATGCTGATCAGGCCCACCGCCAGCGTGGCGATCTGCGCGTTCGACATGAACCACAGCGGCCCGAGGTGCCACAGCTTGCCGTGGCGTTCGTCGAGGGGGACGTAGTCGATGGAGCGGATCTCCAGGCCCGGCATCCGCGGCTCTGCTGATGTGCTTGTCACGGCGCCTCCTGCGTGCCGGTCCGCCCCCGGTCACACGATCTTCCCCTGATCGCGGCTGGTCAAGAGGTGCGTCACAACGCCCGCGCTTCCGCCTCACGGGGCGGCGCGATGAGGGCATGAGCGGCAGGTCCCCGTGCGATCTGTGCCCTGTTTGTTCTGTTTGCCCTAGTGGGATGGGGTTACCCGCCCAGTGAACGACGCTCAGAGGAGGGCAGTGCCGTGAGCAATGCGACGATGGAACGCAAGGAGGCGGCGAGGCTTCCGGAAGGCGACGTGGTCCGCGTCCTGCTGGAGCAGCACGCACGTATCCGAGACCTGTTCGACGAGGTGAAGAGCGTGCAGGGCGAGCAGAAGAAGCAGACGTTCGACGAGTTGAGGGCGCTGCTGGCGGTGCACGAGACGGCGGAGGAGCTGATCCTGCGTCCCACCGCGAAGAAGACGGCCGGGGACGCCGAGGCCGACGCCCGCAACCACGAGGAAGAGGAAGCCAACAAGGTCCTCGCCGAGCTGGAGAAGATGGACGTCACCAGCGCCGAGTTCGACGCGAAGTTCACCGCCTTCGAGAAGTCCGTCATCGACCACGCCGAGCACGAGGAGCAGGAGGAGTTCCCCGCGGTGCGGCGCGGTTGCGACGAGGAACAGCTCAAGGGCCTCGGGGCAAGGCTGCAGATGGTCGAGAAGGTGGCACCGACCCATCCGCACCCCACCGCTGCGGGATCGCCCGCGGCCCAGCTGCTGACCGGTCCCTTCGCGTCCATGGTCGACCGGGTGAAGGACGCGATCACCGGATCGTCGGGCCGCACCTGAGACACGCGGGCGCACGCTGAACGGGTGTGCGCACCGGCAGACGGACGACGCCACCGCCGGCGGACACCGGCGGTGGCGTCGTCCTGTCAGTGGGTACCGTCAGGGCTCCTGCGGGTCGCCCTCGCCCTCCCCGCGCTGCCGCCGGGAAGGCCGGGGCGGATGGGCCGCGCCCGTGCCGCCCGGCTGGCCGCCACCGGTGGTGCCGTAGCCGCCGGGAACGCCGGGCGCCATGTCGGCGTCCGCTTCGTCTTCCGTCACACGGCGCCGGGCCCTGACACCTGCCCGGCGCTCCGGGTAGGGGTACTCGAACGGACGCGAAGCGGCGCGCTGCTCCTCTGCCTCGCGCTGCTCGCGGGCGGCCTGCTCGGCCGTACGCCGCTCGTCACTGTCGTGGTTGCGGTGCTTGTCGTTCATGCACGCCGAGTACCCAGAGCCCGTCGTCCGACAACGCACCCGTGTCATGTGAGGGTGGCAGCCTGTTCCCTTGCGTTCCCGGGCACGTTCTCGCGGCGCGGGACCAGCAGCGGGGTGGCCAGGAGCAGCATTCCGGCGACCGCGATCGCGGCGCGGGGGCCGGTGACGGTGGCCAGCAGACCCCACAGAGCGGTCAGGGCTGCGATGGCGGCGCTGCTGCTGACCGACCACGCGGCCAGGGTGCGGGCGACCCGGTCGGGGCCCGTGTGGTCGAGCCGGTAGGTGGCCAGCACCGGGTTGAACACGCCGATGCAGGTGACCAGGCCGAGTTGCACGACGATGACGAGGACCATCCCGGGGACACCGGGCCGGACGAACGCCAGTCCGACAGGCCAGCACGCACGCAGCACCCCCGCGGTGAGCATCACCTTGCGCTGCCCGAACCGGGCCACGAGCCGGCGCGCCAGGCGTGAACCGACGAGACCACCGACGCAAGGGGCCGCGAACGCCAGACCGTACTGCCAGGGCGCGAACCCCAGGCGGCCCAGCAGGAGTACGGCGAGCAGCGGCTCGGAGGCCATGATCAGGCCGTTGACCACGATCGTGTTGAGGAACAGCGGGCGCAGCGCGGCGTGGGTGAGGATGTGGCGCCATCCCTCGAGGAGATCGCCTGCGCGCAGCCGCGGCGCGCCGGTCCGCTCGGGGCGCGCCTCCCTCCCGCCGATGGCGCGGATGCCCAGCGCCGAGAGCAGGTAGCTGACCGCATCGGCCACCACGGTCGTCACCGGGCCGAACATGCCGATCGCCGCCCCGCCGAGCGGCGGTCCGATCACCGTCGCGCTCCACATCGTGGACTCGAACCGGCCGTTCGCGACGAGCAGGTCCTCCGGCGGCACCAGCGCCTTCAGATACGCACCGCCGGCCGCGTTGAAGGCGATGTTGGCCGCCGCGACGACCACGGAGACGACGAGGAGTTGGGCGAAGGTGAGCCGGCCGAGCGCGAACGCGGCCGGGACGCTCATCAAGGTCGCGAACCGGATCAGGTCCATCGCCACCATGACCGGCCGTTTACGGCGGAACTCCACCCACGGACCGAGTGGCACCGCCACCACGGCCCCCACTGCCCGCCCCGCGGCGGACAGCGCCGCCACCTGGGTCGGCCCGGAGTGCAGCACGAGAACCGCGATCAGGGAAAAGGCGCCGAACCCGAACCCGGAACCGTACGAGCTGACCGCATACGCTGCCCACAACCACCCGAACCGCCGCCCCAGCGCCCGTCTCCCCGCCATACCCGACGCACCCCTCGCCACCCCGAACAACCAGCCGCTGACCATCGGCAATCAAAGCGAGTGGCAGACGGCGAGAGCAAACAACCGATCCACCAGGAAGGCACAACCATTCGTTGTACGGATACGGTGGGTGACGTGGATCTCGATGCTGTGCGCACCTTCGTGGCCGCCGCTGACGCGGGACGGTTCCAGGACGCCGCCGCCGAATTGTCGATCACCCAGCAGGCCGTCTCCAAACGCATCGCCACCCTGGAGAAGATCCTCGGCGTACGGCTGTTCACCCGCACCGCGCGAGGAGCGAAGCTGACGATCGACGGACAGGCGTTCCTGCCCCACGCCCGCGATCTCCTACGTGCCGAAGAGCGGGCGGTCGCCTCGGTCCGTCCCGGCCGCCGCGCGCTGCGCGTCGATGTGATCGGCCGACGGCTGGCCCCCGCCGCCGTGCTGCGCGGCTTCCACCGCGCGCACCCGGAGGTCGAGCTCGATGTCGTGACCCTCTTCGATGCCGACGCGGCCGTCGACGCCATCCGTTCCGGCACGATCGACGCGTCCTTCCGCGCCGTTGCCATGCCCGGCCGGAAGCTCCCCGACGACATCGAGGTCGCCTGGGCCCTGGACGAGCCCATCCAGCTTCTCACCGGACCGGACCACAAGCTCGCCGCCGCCCGCGCGGTCACGCCCGCCCAGCTCGTCGGGCACCGGATCTGGATGCCCGGCATCGTTCCGGGAACCGAGTGGGCCGCCTACTACGATGCCCTCGCCGCCGCGTTCGGACTCACCATCGAGATCACCGGCCCCGACTTCGGCACCGAGCCCCTGCTGGACACCATCGCCGACTCCCGGTCACTGGCGACCTTCGTCGGCGAGCAGACACGCCTGGTCTGGCCCGCCGACCACGGCCTGCGGCGGATCGCCGTGCGCGACCCGGCACCGGTCTACCCGCACTCACTGCTGTGGCATCGCGACAACCCGCACCCGGCGCTCGCCGCGCTCCGCGACCACCTCGGCTCCGGGCGGTTCGACCACTCCGGCACCGAGACCTGGACACCGGCCTGGGCGAAGCGGTCAGGGCCACCGCGTCACCCGGCGCCGACCCGATCGTGAGCCGAGAGGACCGGGGCCTGCCACGACACCCCGGTTATCCGTCCGCCGACGGGGGCACCCGGTGTGCCGGGCGAGCCCTCGTGGGGTCGTCCTATCCAGCCGAATCCACAAGGAGGCGTCGGACATGGGACATGGAGGGAACGTCATCAACGAGCTGATGACGGACCATCGGGAAGTGGAGGAGCTCTTCGGCCGGATCGAGGCACTGCCGCCCGGTGACAAGAACCGCAAGGTGTACGCCGAACAGGCCGTCATGGAACTCGTGCGTCACTCGGTGGCCGAGGAGGCCTACCTCTACCCGGCCGTACGGCAGTTCCTGCCCGACGGGGACGCGGTGGCCGACAAGGAGCTCGAGGACCACGCCAAGGCCGAGCAGATCATGAATGATCTGGAGCGCCACGAGGCCGACGACCCGGAGTTCGACCGGCTCATCGGGATGCTCATGACCGAGATCCGGTCCCATGTGGCCGACGAGGAGGGGAACCTCTTCCCGAGGCTGGGCGCGACGGCTTCCGCCGAAGCCCTCGACGAGCTGGGCGACAAGGTCCGGCGGGCGAAGCAGACGGCACCGACCCGCCCGCACCCCTCCGCCCCGGACAAGCCGCCGGCCAACAAGCTGCTCGCGCCCGGCGCCGGCCTGGTGGACCGTATCCGCGACGCGCTCACGGGGCGCGGAGAGAAGGACTGACCGGCCGGCGGTTCACCGGTCGGGCCGGTCGGCGGTTCACCGGTCGGGCCGGTCGGTGCGGGAACGGATCTCGTACCGGCTGAGCGCCTCCCGCAGCTGGTTCAGCTCGGGGTCGGGCAGGGCGTCACCCTGAGCGAACCTCAGGATGTGCTCGGCCACGACCCGCAGCTTGGTGTTGGTGTGCTGGGAGACGTCGCGCAGGACGCGCCATGCCTCCTCCGGCGCGATCCGTCCCAGCACGACCACGGCGCCCATGGCCTGGTCGATGGTGGCGTGGGAGGTCACCGCCTGCCGCAGCTGCGCGTTCTCCTCGTGCAGCCGCTCGTTCTCCGTCGCCAGGTCGGCGGGGGAGAGCAGGTGCGCGGGCAGGCGCGGAGGGTGCCGCTTGGATATCGCGTGGAACGCCATGGTGTGCCCCTGGATGAACGAGTAGCCGCAGTTCCAGCTTCCCCCAGGTCGGCTTCGTGGACGACCCGGATACGCGGTGTTCCCGTCGGCCGTGCCCGAGCCTAGGCGCTGCGCGGCCGACGGGCCGTCCTCTTCTCCGCCGTCTTCTTGGCCTCGGCCCCTTTCGCCGCGGTGTCCTTCTGCGCGGTGTCCTTCCGGGCGGCGGTTCGCGCCCCGGCCTTCGAGGCGGTCTTCGCCGCGGTCTTCTTCGTGGTCTTCTTCCCGGCCGTCTTCTTCGCCGCGGCCTTCTCGGCGGGCTCCTTCCTCGCCGCCCTGCCGGCGGCGGCCTTCTTCTTCGGCAGCTCGTGGACCTCGGCCCCGGCCTCCGTCTGCTCGCCGCGAGAGGCCTTCGCCTGGGCCACGGACGCCTGGAGCGCGGTCATCAGGTCCAGCACCTTTCCGGGCCCCGCCTCCGGCTCCGGCATCTCGGGGGGCGCCAGCCCCTCGCGCCGGGCCTCGATCACCCGCTCGAGCGCTTCGGTGTAGTGGTCCACGAAGTCGGGTCCCTGGAGGTCCTCACGGGTCATGCGGTCGATCAGATGTTCCGCCTCGGTGATCTCGTCGTCGGAGAGCCGGACCTGCTGCGGAGCCAGCTCACCCGGGTCGCGGATCTCGTCGGGCCAGCGCATCGCGTGCAGCACGATCGCCTCGTCCCGCACCCTCAGCAGCCCGAGCCTCTCCCGGCCGTGCCAGGCGAACTTCGCCACCGCGACCTTCGACGTCCGCTCCAGCGCCTTGCGCAGCAGCGCGTACGGCTTCGCGGCGACCGTGCCGGACGCCTGCAGGTAGTAGCCCTCGCCGATGCGCAACGGGTCGATCGAACCGGCCGGCACGAACGCGGCGATCTCGATGGCCTTCGCCGTGGGCAGCGGCAGCTCACGCAGCTCCTCGTCGAGCACGGGCACCACCCGGTCCCTGGACAGCTCGTAGCCCTTGCCGACCTCCTCGGGCGGGACCTCACGGTCCTCCAGTTCGCAGTACTTGCGCACCCGCACCCGGCCCATGTCCTCCAAGTGGTACTGATGGAAGCGCACGCTGTGATCCTCGGTCGCGGGCACCACGTTGACCGGAATCGTGACCAGACCGAAGCTGATCGCTCCCGACCAGATGCTCCGGGGCATCGCAGACCTCCGTGACATGCCCCGAGGGCACCAGCGTACGAAGGGTGCGGGCCCGTGGCACGGTGAAGAGGTCCGCGGGACTGACTACGACCGCGCCCGCTGGGACTGACGACGACCGCGCCCGGCGAGCACCCGGTGAACCCTGACGGAACTCTTGGTGTCCGCCCCCGTCGCAGGGCCGTTCGGGCGTACCGTGCTGCCTAGCATGAATGATCGCGCCCGGCACCCGGGCGCGTCGGTACGTTCGCACGTCGTCCGGGGAGGCGCGGAGCAAAATGCCGGTGCCCGGCCTCGCATCACGGCGGGCCCGACTCTGGGCCGCGGGCGGAGCTCTCCTCACCCTCGTCCTGGCGACGGCGCTGCTGGCCACGGCCCTCGGCGGAGCCCGGCGCGCGCGGGCCGCCGCCGACGACGGGCTGCCGCACACCACCGTCGAGGTGTCACCGAGCGGCTGCGGACGGGGCTGGGACCGGCCGGTCCCCGGCCTGCAGGTCTTCGATCTCCACAACACCTCCAGCGGCCCCGCCGAGGTCTACCTCGAAGACGCCCGCACCAGGGCCGTCTACGGCGAGATGGAGGGCCTGGCCCCGGGCACGACACGGGCGTTGACCGTGCGCCTCGGCAAGGGCTCGTACGCCTTCAGCTGCCTGCCCGACGACGCCGACGCGGTCACCGGCCCCACTGTCCGCATCACCTCGGGACAGTCCGGGCCCGCGGCGGCCCCGGTCACCGAGCACGACCTGATCCCCCTGGCGATCGACTACCAGAAGTGGGTCGCGGGCGGTCTTGACCAGGTCGTACGGCTGACCGGACGGCTGAACGACGCCATCGACGGCGGCGACCTCAAGGGGGCCAGGGCCGCCTGGCTCCCCGCGCACCTGGAGTACGAGCGGCTGGGCGCGGCGTACGACGCCTTCGGCGACGCGGACAAGCAGATCAACGGAACGGACGCGGGACTCGCCGGGGGCGTCCACGACCCGTCCTTCACCGGCTTCCACCGCATCGAGTACGGACTGTGGCACGGCCAGACGGCCGCTGCCCTGCGCGCCCCGGCGGGCGCCCTCGTCAAGGCGGTCACCGCGCTGCGCGACAGCTGGGCGCAGGCCCGTATGGACCCGGCGCAGCTGGGCCTGAGGGCACACGAGATCCTGGAGAACACCGTGCAGTTCGAGCTGACCGGGCGGACCGACTACGGCAGCGGCAGCAACCTCGCCACCGCACGCGCCAACCTCGACGGCACCCGCGCCGTGCTGTCCCGGCTGCACCCCCTGCTCACCACCCGGTACCCGGACCTGCCCGGCCTCGACCGCGAACTGGACCGTGCCCAGCACACGCTGGACGGCTTCCACCACGAGGAGAGCTGGACGCCGCTCGACCGCCTGGACCGCTCGCAGCGCGAACAGGTCGACGCGGCCCTCGACGACCTGGTCGAGCGACTCGCCTCGGTGGCGACACTCTGCGACCCGCGGAGGACGGTGTGAGCGCGTCCGCGGAGACCAACGGGGTCGGGCGGCGCGGCTTCCTGCGCGGTGCGGCCCTCGCGGGCGCCGGGCTCGCGGTGGGCGGCGCGGCGGCCCCGGCCGCCACCGGAGGCGCGAGTGCGTCGCCAGTCGCGCCGTTCCACGGCTCCCACCAGCAGTCGGTGCTCGCCACCCCGCGCCGGGTCACCGCGTTCGCGGCCCTCGACGTGACCGCCCAGAACCGCGCCGACCTCGGCGACCTCCTGCGCACCCTCACCGCCCGCGCCCGCTTCCTCACCTCCGGTGGCACGCCCTCGCCGGTCGGCATCACCGGCCCGCCCGCCGACTCCGGCATCCTCGGTGAGAGGCTGCCCACCGGTGCGCTCGCGGTGACCGTCGGCGTCGGCGCGTCCCTCTTCGACGACCGCTTCGGCCTCTCCGGTCACCGTCCGCGCAGGCTGACGACGATGCCGTCCTTCCCCGACGACGACCTCCGACCCGAGTGGTGCCACGGCGACCTCAGCCTCCAGCTGCACGCCGACGACGCGGACACCGTGTTGCACGCCCTGCGCGACATCGCCCGGCACACCCGCGGCGGCCTGCAGGTCCGCTGGCGCCTCGACGGTTTCTCCAGCCCGCCCCGCCCCTCGGGCACACCGCGCAACCTGATGGGCTTCAAGGACGGCACGGCCAACCCGGACACCGCCGACGCCCGCGAGATGAACCGCCTGGTGTGGGTGGGCCCCGGCCTGGGAGAACCGGACTGGGCCGTCGGCGGCAGCTACCAGGTCGTCCGGCTGATCCGCATGCTCGTGGAGTTCTGGGACCGGGTCTCCCTCACCGAGCAGGAGCGGATGTTCGGCCGGTCCCGGGAGACCGGCGCGCCCCTGGACGGCGACGCCGAGCACGACACACCCGACTACGCCAACGACCCCAAGGGCGACGTCATCCCGCTGGACGCCCACATACGCCTGGCCAACCCGCGCACGGCGGCCACGACCGACCAGCGGATCCTGCGCCGCGGCTACAACTACGACGCGGGGCTGGACAGCAACGGCAACCTCGACATGGGGCTGTTGTTCTGCTGTTACCAGCA
Source organism: Streptomyces sp. NPDC001796 (assembly GCF_042892355.1). NCBI lineage: Bacteria > Bacillati > Actinomycetota > Actinomycetes > Kitasatosporales > Streptomycetaceae > Streptomyces > Streptomyces sp. NPDC001796. The sequence goes on from NZ_JBIAUC010000003.1 coordinate 621,320, forward strand.
GGACCTCGCCCGGCAGTTCGAGACCGTGCAGCGCCGCCTCGCGGGCGAACCCCTCACCGACTACATCAAGCCATTCGGCGGCGGCTACTTCTTCGCCCTGCCCGGGGTGCGGGACAGCGCGGACTGGTACGGACGGGAACTGCTGGCCGGAACGTCCTGAACGGGTACGGGCCGCCGCCGGGTCAACAGGCGGTCAAGATTTCCCTAGGCATCCCTGACCCGGTGTTCACTTGACCGCCACCGCGCCTCCAGCATCGTGCCGTTCGTTCGGCAGAGCATCCCTGACCGTATGGCGCAATCACGTTCGTGCCCGGAAGGTGAACCAGCATGGCCAGCAGAGGTAGACGAGCAACGATGAGGAGCCTCGGCGCGCTCGCGAGCGCCGCCGCGCTCACGGCCCTGGGGGCCGGCGCGCCCGCCTGGGCGGCGGCGCCGGACGGCCACGGGACCCACTCCTCGACGGCCACGCCGATCAAGCATGTGGTCGTCCTCTTCGACGAGAACATCTCCTTCGACCACTACTTCGCGACCTACCCCAAGGCCGCGAACACCGACGGCACGAAGTTCACGGCGTCGAAGAAGACCCCGAAGGACATCGACACCCTGGCGAACGCCGGGCTGCTGACGAAGAACCCCAACCAGTACGCGCCCAAGCGGCTCACTCCGTCCCAGGCCATGACCTGCGACCAGAACCACGCCTACGGGCCCGAGCAGTACGCGTACAACGGCGGCAAGAACGACCAGTTCGTGCAGAACACCGACTCCGGCAAGTGCTCCGGCACCCTGTTCGGCGAGCCGGGCCTGGTCATGGACTACTACGACGGCAACACCGTCACCGGGCTGTGGAACTACGCCCAGCACTACGCCCTCAACGACCGCTCCTACAGCTCGGTCTACGGCCCGTCCACCCCCGGCGCGCTCAACCTGGTCTCCGGGCAGACGCACGGCGTCATCTCCGTGGACCCCACCACCGGCACCGAGAACCCCAAGCAGACCTCGACGCCGGACTCGTACACCGTCCAGTCGCCGGACGCCAAGGGCGTCGGCACGGTCATCAACGACCCGGACCCGGCCTACGACGACTGCTCCGGCAAGGACCACACCAGCAAGAACGCGCTGGCCGCGATGCAGGGCCAGAACATCGGTGACCTGCTCAACTCCAAGAAGGTCACCTGGGGTTGGTTCCAGGGCGGCTTCCGTCCGTCCACCGCGTGGGACGGCAAGCAGGGCGACTACGCCAAGTGCGACACCACGCACACCAACGTCGGCGGTGCCGCGGTCGTCGACTACAGCCCGCACCACTCGCCGTTCGAGTACTACAAGTCGACGTCCAACCCGCACCACCTGCCGCCGAAGAGCGTCGACGAAATCGGCCACAACGGGCAGGCGAACCACAACTACGACCTGACCGACTTCGACGCGGCCCTGAAGGCGGGCAAGCTGCCGGCGGTCAGCTTCCTCAAGGCCGCCGAGTACCAGGACGGTCACGCCGGTTACTCCGACCCGATCGACGAGCAGCACTTCCTGGTCGACGAGATCAACGCGATCCAGAAGTCGCCGCAGTGGAAGTCGACCGCGGTCGTCATCGCCTACGACGACTCCGACGGCTGGTACGACCACGCGTACGCCAAGCCGCGCAACGGCTCCACGGACACCTCGACCGGCTCCAACGGCAAGGCCACCGACAGCCCGGCCTGCCAGGCGGGCCCGGCCCCGGCCGGCGGCTACCAGGACCGCTGCGGCCCCGGCACCCGCCAGCCGCTGCTTGTGGTCTCCCCGTACAGCAAGGTCAACAAGGTCGACCACACGCAGACCGACCAGTCCTCCATCATCCGTTTCATCGAGGACAACTGGCACACCGGCCGGATCGGTGACCACTCCTTCGACGCCACCGCCGGCTCCCTGGCGGGCATGTTCGACTTCCGGCACCCGAACAACAAGCAGGTGCTGCTGAACACGGACGGCTCGGTCCAGTCGGTGGGCCCGATCCACCCGGTGAAGGCCGTCGCCACCAGCATCACCCCCGGCCCGGCGATGCAGAACACGGCCGCCAGCACGGACGCCTCGTCCTTCCCCGCCCTCCCGGTGGGCATCGCGGCGGGCGCCCTCGTCGCGGCCGGCGCCACCGGCACCTTCCTCACCCTGCGCCGCAAGGAGCGCGCGGGCGCCTGATCGGGCACATGCGCACACATGAGCGGTGGCCCCGGCGATCCCGGGGCCACCGCCCGTTTCTGCCGGCCACTGCGGCCGAGTGTCTCCACCGGCCGCTCGTGGAGCCCCGCCGGTGCCACGAGGAAGCTGTCGGACTGCGCGGTCCAGGGGCGGCCCTCGGCATCGCTGACCGGCGCGCCCGCCTCACGGGTCCACCAGCGCGCCCGGCAGCAGGCGCCCGCAGCAGGTTGACGGCGTCACGGCCGAACTCCCGGAAGGCGTCGAGCCGTCCGGCCCCCGTGTCGGCGATCCGCCACGAGCTGGGACCCGGATCGCGCACGGCACCCAGGTGAGGCAGCAGGGCTGCCGGCGAGCGTCCGGCCTCCTCGGCCGGCCGGGCGGCAGGGCCTGGTGAACCGCGCGCGGCGCTCGCTTACCCTGGACGCCGGCCCGGACCGACCGGGCCTGCGGCGAACGCGTCCAGACAGGCAGGCCGACGATGACGGACTCCTCCGACAGCAGACCCGGGGGACGGCAGTTCCAGGTGGAGCCGCACGGCCTCGACGTGATCGGCGACGCCGAGCGCAAGGGCACTCCGCGGACGCTGTTCTGGCCCTGGTTCGGAGCCAACGTCTCCGTCCTGGGACTCAGCTACGGCGCCTTCGCGCTCGGCTTCGGGATCTCCTTCTGGCAGGCGCTGGCAGCCGGGGCGATCGGGATCGTGTTCTCCTTCCTGCTCTGCGGTTTCATAGCGGTCGCGGGCAAGCGCGGCTCGGCCCCGACGATGGTGCTCAGCCGCGCCGCGTACGGTGTGCGCGGCAACCGGCTGCCATCGGTGATCTCCTGGATGCTCACCGTCGGCTGGGAGACCGTCCTGACCGCACTCGCCACCCTGGCCACCGCCACCGTCTTCGGACGGCTCGGCTGGGGCGGCGGCACCGGGACCAAGGTGGCGGCGCTCGTCCTGGTCGGCGCGCTGACCGTCGTCGGCGGCGTCATGGGCTTCGACCTGATCATGCGCCTGCAGACCGTGATCACCGTGGTCACGGGCGTGCTCACCGTCGTCTACATCGCCCTCGTCGCCGACCACATCCACTGGCACACGGTCAGTGCCCATCCGGCGGGCTCCACCCAGGAGTTCATCGGCGCCCTGGTCTTCATGATGACCGGCTTCGGGCTCGGCTGGGTCAACGCGGCCGCGGACTACTCCCGTTACCTGCCGCGCACCTCCTCGAGCCGCGGCGTGATCGGCTGGACCACCTTCGGCGCCTCGGTCGCCCCCCTGCTCCTGCTGGTCTTCGGGCTGCTGCTGGCAGGCTCGTCCGACACCCTCAGCAAGGCCGTCGCCGCCGACCCCATCGGCGCGCTGACCACGATCCTGCCGACCTGGTTCCTGGTCCCGTTCGCGGTGGTCGCGGTCCTCGGCCTCGTGGGCGGCGCGGTACTGGACATCTACTCGTCGGGCCTGGCGCTCCTCTCCGCCGGTCTGCGGATACCCCGCCCCCTGGCCGCTCTGGTCGACGGCATCCTGATGATCGCCGGCTCGGTCTACATCGTCTTCTTCGCCGGAGACTTCCTCGGCCCGTTCATGGGCTTCCTCACGACGCTCGGCGTCCCCATCGCGGCCTGGTGCGGCGTCATGCTCGCGGACCTGGCCCTGCGTCGCCGCGACTACGCCGAGGACGACCTCTACCGCCCGCAAGGCCGCTACGGCGACGTCCCGCTCACACCCCTGCTGCTGACCCTCGCCGCAACGGCGATCGGCTGGGGCCTGGTGACGAACACCGCAGCGACCTGGCTGGACTGGCAGGGCTATCTCCTCGGCCCCGCGGGCCTCGGCGGCACATCGGGCGCCTGGGCGTACGCCAACCTCGGTGTCCTGGCGGCCCTGGCGGTGGGGTTCCTCGGCACTCTCGTCCTCAGCCGCGGGCGTGCGCACCGGCAGGAGCAGCAGGCCACGGGCCGGGCGACGAACGAAGGCGCACCGATCGCATGACCGCCGCCGATCTGCTCGCCGTGATCGACATGCAGCGCGTCTTCGCCGATCCCGCGAGCCCCTGGGCCGCCCCCCGATTCCGGGATGCGGCGGACGGCGTGCGGCGCCTGCTGCCCGCCTTCGGGGAACGCGTCACCTTCACCCGCTTCCTGGCACCCCGGACGCCCGAGGGCGCCTGGCGGGCGTACTACGAGCAGTGGCCCTTCGCCCTGCAACCGCCTCATGCCCCGCTGTGGCGGCTGACCGACGACTTCGCCGCCGTGGCGCGGCACGTGCTGGACGCGACCACGTTCGGCAAGTGGACGCCCGAACTGGCCGGGCGTGTCGGGCCCGGAGGCCGTCTGGTGCTGGCCGGTGTCAGCACTGACTGCTGCGTGCTGTCCACGGCTCTTGCCGCCGCGGACGCGGGAGTCGAGGTGCTGGTGGTCGCCGACGCCTGCGCGGGCGCCGACGACACCGCCCACGACCGGGCGCTGCGCGTGATGGACCTGTACCGCCCGCTGATCCGGGTGGTCACCACCGGGGAACTGCTCGCGGAGCGGCGGGTCTGAGAGGCGTCGCACCCGACGGCCGTCCCCGGCCCACGCGCCGGCCGTGGCCCCGCGATCCGGCAGCCGTTCTCCCCGACCGGGCCGACACCTGACCCGTGCGGCATGCATGGCCCGGCGCGGGATGGGTACGTGGGCGGGAGTGCGCCCGGAGCCTCTGGTTCCGGGGCGTGCCCGCCCGCACCTACCTGGGGATTTGCCATGGACACTCCGGACAAGAACCACCACCCGACCGCGGCCCAGGCGGCACTGGACACCCTTGCGGTGGACGCCCGGGACGTGGAGGCGCTGGACACGCTGGCCGGGAGCGATGTGCTCGTCCCCGTCCCGGACGACGCCAGCGAGGAGGACGCCAACAACCCGAACACCGTCGCGCTGCCCGTCCTGGAGCAGCCGGACGGCGAACAGACCGTGCCGGTGTTCACCTCGGAGACGGAGATGGCGGACCTGCTGCCGTTCGTCTCCCGCTACCGCCTGGTGCCGCTCGGCGCGCTCGCGTCCCAGTGGCCAGCCAGCGACCTCACCCTCACCATCGATGCGGCCTCCCCGCACGGCCTGACCCTCAATTCGGACGGGGTACGCACCCTGCTGGCCCGGCCGTAGGGCTCACGCGCACGGCGGCGTCGGGGGTGGCGGCCCGCCCGACGCCCTGGAGCACCGGCTGTGCCGAGGCGGGCCGGGCCGCGCGGTCCACAATGACCGCATGAGATGGATCTCCGGCGTCGCCGGCGCCCTGGTCCTGGTGACCGTGCTCTCCAGCATCGTGCGCACTCTCGTGGTGCCCCGCGGACTGTACTCGATCCTCGTGTACAGGCTGTGGTGGACACTGCGGCGGTTGCTGCGGCTGGCCGCGCCCGGCGGCCGCTACGAGGACATCGACCGGGCACAGGCCTGGCTCGCCCCGCTGATCCTGATCGGCATGCTCGCCATCTGGCTCGGTGGGGCGCTCGCGGGTTACGGCTTGCTGCTGTCCTCCGTGTCCTCGCTGAGCTGGAGCAATGCGTTCCGTGAGGCGGGCTCCAGCCTCTTCACGCTCGGCTTCGCCAGCGGCATGCGGCTGCGGCTGTCCGCTCTGGACTTCGTGGCGGCGGCCACCGGGCCCGTGGTCATCGCCCTGCAGATCGCCTACCTGCCCACCCTGTACGCCGCCTACAACCGCCGTGAACTGGAGGTCACCCTGCTGCAGTCCCGGGCCGGCGAGCCCGCCTGGGGCCCGGAGATCCTGGCCCGTCAGTGGCTCGTCGAAACCGAGACCGCGCTGCCCGAGCTGTACCGTGCGTGGGAGCGGCTGGCCGCCGACATCGGCGAGAGCCACTCCACCTACCCGGTGCTGATCTCGTTCCGCTCGCCGCGCCCGTACCGGAACTGGCTGGTCGGGATGCTCGCCGTCATGGACGCGGCGGCGATCCAGCTGTCCCTCGCGCCGCGCGCCGCGCCACCGGAGGCCCGGTTGGTGCTCCGGGCCGGGTTCACCGCCCTGCGCGACATCGCCCGCTCGCTGCGCTTCCCGTTCGAGGCCGACCCGGCACCCGACGCCCCGATCCGCCTCACCTTCACCGAGTTCGACGCGGCCGTGGCGACGCTGGAGGCGACGGGCTTCATGGCCGAGCGGACGGCGCGGGAGGCCTGGCCGCACTTCCAGGGCTGGCGGGTCAACTACGAGGCGATCGCATACGAACTGTGCCGCCGCTGCGACGCCGTACCCGCGCTGTGGAGTGGTCCCCGCGACTTCGACTGCCCCCAGATCCCGCCGCGCCGCCCGGTGGACCGGCGGCCGGCGACGGGGTGAGCGCGGCTGGTCAAGGGCCCCGGCCGACCTGGTCCGAAAGACAGGTGCTAGGCATCCCTGCCGGAGACGTCGGCCTCGTCGTCGGCGGGCGTCTGCTCGGCCTCGTCGTCCGGCCGGACCCCACTTCCTGAGGGCTGCTGCCCCTCGAGTTGCCGCTGCTCCTCCTCGAGATGCCTGCGTACCTCTTCCGGCTTGTCTCCGACCTGTTCCATGACGTCCCTCCGGTTGTCCTGGCCCATGTCGTGCGCGCCGCGGCGCCCGCACCACCAGGTTCACACGGAGCGGCCACGCATGCGATCGCGCGCCCGATGCCGGGGCCGGCGGTGCGCCGGGCCGGCAACCACGTGCCGCGGGTCAGGCGGGTCGGCCGGGCGAGGACGTCAGCGTGCGGGCGAGGACGTCAGCGTGCGGGCGAGGACGTCAGCGTGCGGGCGAGGACCTCGCGTTGCAGCGGCAGCACCTCGGCGTGCAGCGCGCGGCCCTTCTCGGTCAGGGCGACCCAGACCCCGCGCCGGTCCTCCTCGCACACCGAGCGTCGCACCAGGCCGTCCTTCTCCAGCCGCCCGATCAGCCGGGACAGCGCGCTCTGGCTCAGATGGACGCGCCCGGCGATGTTCTGCACCCGGCACTGGTCGCCGTGGGCGGGCGTCTCGGCGGCGAGGATGTCGAGGACCTCGAAGTCGCTGGCGCCGAGACCGTGGGGGTGGAGCACACGGTCGATCTCGCACATGGTGCGCGCGTGCACCGACAGGATGCCCCGCCACTGTTCCTCGAGCCGGGAGTCGGCCGTCTTCACTGCCATACCCGCACGGTAACAGAAAAGACCCCTGTTGTTTACATTGCAACTAGTGTGTGTGCAAGCACTTCACGGAGGGCGAAACCCTACTTGGCCGGGTCCTGGAGAAGGCCCACGAGGTTGCCGTCCGCGTCCTTCACCGAGGCGATCAGCCTGCCGCCACCGACGTCCTGGAGGTCCTGCACCACCTCGGCCCCGGCGTCCACCAGCGCCCCGAGCCGGGCCTTGATGTCCGACACGTGCCAGAAGGGCGCCGGCCCGGTCAGGCCCTTGGCGTGCCCGTTCGGGTCCAGCCCGACGTCCTGCCCGGCGACCCGGAACCCCACGTAGTAGGACTCGTCCACGTACGGCTCCGTCCCCAGCAGGGCGCTGAACATCGACTTGGCCGCGGCCAGGTCCTTGACGGGGTAGATGATGGTCTGCAGGCCCGTGGTCATGGTGTGCTCCTCGGCGGTGGATGGGCCGGCGTCGTTCGCCGGTGCTTCCACGCTACGGAGAGGGAGCGGCGCACGGCTTCTCCAAAACTGACCGGTCGCACGAGGCGCCGACGGCTCGGTGGCCGAGCGGCGCGCACGTGCGACCGTGCGGTCACGTCGACTCGCGTTTCACCAGTTCCGTCGGCAGGATCACCGCCGCCGGGTCCTCGCCGCCGATCTGCGCCAGCAGGACGCGGACCATCTCGCGACAACGCGGTGGCGAACGGGGTGAAGTTCGACGCCATCGACCTGTCCTACTACGGCTACTGGCACGGCCCGCTCTCCGACTTCCAGAGCACCATCGACGACGCGGCCTCCCGCTACGGCAAGCCGGTCTTCGTCGCCGAGACTGCCTACCCCTTCCGGCTGGACAGCAAGGACTCGCTGACCAACCAGATCGACACCACCGGTGAGCTGGTGAACGGCTACCCCGCGACCACGGCCGGGCAGGCCGCCTGGCTGCGGGACGTGCTGAACGTCGTGGAGGCCGTGCCGAACGGCCGCGGCCTCGGCGTCTTCTACTGGGAGGCCACCTGGACCGCGGTCACCGGCAACGGCTGGGACCCGACCGACCCGTCCTCCGGCAACGGCTGGGAGAACCAGGCCCTGTTCGACTACGACAACGAGGCGACCCCGGCGATGAGCCGGTTCAGCCACCGCTGAACCACCGGCGAACCACCGGCGAGCCAGGGCCCCGGCCGCGTGTGCGGCCGGGGCCCCGCGCGTACAAGGGGCGGTTCGGCCCTTCTCAGTTCGGCCCGATCGGGCCTCGGCCCCGCACCTTCCGTCACGGCAGAGTGGGACCAGAGGGCGGTACGGAAGGGACGAGATGCTGAAGAGACCCGCCGGCGACAGGCGGCTGCGGATCCTGGAGTGGCTGAAGGACCCGGGAGCCCACTTCCCGTCCCAGCGGCACACCGACCTCGCCGAGGACGGTGTGACCGCGGCCGCCGTGGCCGCGAAACTCGGTGTACCCCGCTCCGTCGCCGAGTCCGACCTGCGCCTCCTTGCTGCCATCGGCGCCCTCCGCACAAGGCGAATCCGCCGCCGCACCCACTACCGCCGCGACGAGGTACGGATCGCCGGGGTGGCGCGGATGTTCGAGAAGGGGTGGTGAGTCACCCACGCTCCGGCCCCCGGCGTACGGTCAGCCCACGGAGGCGGCGGCCCTGCGCAGTTCGCCGCTGCACGTGGCCCGACCGAACTCGCCGCTGGCGGTCGCGCTCTGCACGTGCCGGCCACGGATGGCAAGGGAGCAGCGGGCCTGACCGCCCTGCTCACCCAGAACGACACTGACGACCGGGTTACTGGGGTTCTTGCAGAAAGCCCCGGCGTTCACGCCGGGGATGAATGCATCTCAGGACTGCTCTGACGTGCACGTTAGAGCGGACGTTTTTGCTGCTCGATGTACTGGCGGACGATCGCCAACGGTGCTCCGCCGC